>JAETRI010000061.1 GCA_021770245.1 Lachnospiraceae bacterium | reverse complement strand
TTTCACCTCAAGTTTAGTATCTCTATTTTCCTTTTTTCTAAACTTGAAGCTATGGGGTTTACCTAAAGGTTTCGCCTAAAGGCGAGGGTTTTAACCCCATTATACAGACAATAAAATTGTAGAATATCCTGCCATAAACCCTTCTGTCAGTTTAAGTGTAACATTAAATTCAACTTTTTAAAAGGAAAAGCTGGATTTTCCCCTTTTCTGTAAGAGTAAATGCCACTTCCTTAGCTGGCGTTTTCAAAGTGGAAATAAACTTTTCGCTTCAGCAAACTGTAATACAAAAAAAGTTACAATAATCTACAGCTTATGAAAATCCCAAAATGGCAACATTAGCGAGAGAGTATTTCTTTTAAAAATCATATCTAAACAAGCCTTTGAAAAAAATACTATCTCTTTGCAATATTTTCTGTCTTCATCCCAGAAACTTAAAAACGCTTATCTCCAATTTCAATAATATATTCAAAAAAGATCATACTTAAAGTACTTATTCCCCTAAAAATCAATTAAATTTTACCCCGGCAGACTATTTTCGACACAAATCGACCCATACCCCACCCTATCATTCGGATACCTCTCCTCCCCCCTCACGCTCCTCGCCCCCCTCTGCAGATACGCCTTCACCTTCTCCCCATACAAGTACGCGTCGTTTCCCCTCACGATCCCCCACTCCATCATGAGCGCCGCAGCACCCGTTACCAGAGGCGTGGCAAAGGAGGTTCCCGTATACGCCTCATATCCGCCTCCGGCCCTGGCCGCAACGATATTCACCCCCGGCGCCGCCAGATCCGGCTTCGTATTGGGGAAGCCGGGCAGCTCCTCATACCCTCTCACGCCCCTGCCGGAAAAGTCCGCATAGGCGCCCAGATTCCCCTGCAGGGCCCCTACGGTAATCACCCTGCCGGACGTGGACGGAATCGTCAGCGTCAGTTCCGGCGTCGGGGCATAGAAACGGGTGTCCGCAGAACGCACCGTCTGTCCCGGCAGATACATCTGATATTCTCCGGTCAGAATATGGACGGGTTCCAGCAAAAAAGACCAGATCCCGGAAGTGATAAAATCTCCTGCCGGTATCAGGTCGAAGAAAAACTCCTGGTTCACCGAATAGGGAGACGGCTCCCCGATGAAAATCAGGATCCGTGTCCCTTCTGTCCTAAGTTCCTGCCGGCCGGTCTGGTCCGTAAGAACGGGGATCACCCGCCCCGACGGGGTCTGAATACTCACCCGGAAGGTATCGGCGAAATTTTTCCATAGCTGAACATTGATGGAAGATTCAAAATTTCCCACCGCCAGTTCGATCCTCTGATTTACCCCCTCCGTCAGTTTTCCCGATATATGTCCGGCCGCCGCCCCCTCGTTCCCGCTGCCCACGCAGATCACGTTCTTCCATACCTCCGAAGCATTGTCCAGAAACCTTTCCAGAAGGGAGCTGCCGTCATGGGCCCCGTAGCTGTTTCCGAAGCTTAAGTTCACCGCCAGCGGCATCCCCAGCTCCTGGGCCTTATTCAGGGCATAGGTCATGGCCCGCATCAGCTGGGTGGTTCTGGGATAGGGCCCCCCGCCCGCCTGCCCGAGTTTTACGATGAGCAGCCAGGCGCCGGGCGCTGCCCCGGTATAACGGGCGTCCGTATTGCTCCCCGCCGCAATGGCCGCTACCGCCGTTCCGTGTCCCGTTACGTCTATACTGGGAACCAGAGAAAGGCGCTCCGGCTCATCTGCCTCCAAGGCTCTGTCGATGGCTTCTCTGTCGAATTCCACCCCGACTGTGAATCCCTCCGGCGGATAAAAACCCCGCTGCGCGTCCGGCGTAAGGGACTGATCCCACAGATACAGGATTCTGCTGCCCGCCCTGTTACGGAAATCGGGGAGCGTATAGTCGATTCCGGAGTCGAATACGGCCACGATGCATCCCTGCCCCGTCAGACCGTCCCGCCCGTTCCCTCCCTCCGGAAAATAGAAGGCCCCTTCCTGCGGCAGCCCGATCTGCGAGCCCCCGGAAAAATCGCCCGCGGCAGGGAAACAGGACTGTTCCTTCGCCGCATATACATCGTAAAACAGCTCCTTCGGTTTTTCCACAAATTCGATTTCTTCCAGCGCCACAAGCGCCGGAATCAGGCTCTCCGGCAGGGTGACGATGGCGTATCCGGCCAGAAGCACTTCCACGCCGATATTTTCGTCGGCCAGACGTCCGATATCCCCGTGGAACTTCACAATCAGCTCCCAGCTTCGGTCCTCCCTGTCAAATCCCACCTCCAGAACCCGGGATTTCTCCCGTTCCTCCTGGGTGGATTCCAGGCTCAGGTTCAATAAGTTTTCCAATTTCTGAGAGTCCATAGTCCGCTTTCCCCGCATATCCCGAAAAAAGAGGCTGCCGCAGGATATGGCACATTCCCGGCAGACGCCCCGGCACCCGTAATACCCGGCCGTGTATCTGCGCGGTTTTCCATTCTGCGACAGCCCCTTTCTCCTTTTCTTTATTATATGCAGGAGGCGTTCGGATACACGCCGGCCCCGAACACAGGAAGGCCGGCCTGACGCCTTGGCTCGCATACAAACCCGGAGGCAGAGTTTCCGTTTACATCTTCCTCTTCTCAAACTCCTTCGCAAACGCGCCCAGATCCTGTCCGGAGAAGGCCCGTTCCAAAAGCCGGGGCAGCATCTGGGGATTGCAGGCAAAACAGGGAATCCCCAGCCCGGCAATCCGCTGGGCCATCTGCCCGTCGTAATAGGGCTTTCCTCCGTCCGCCAGCGCCAGCAGGCAGACGACGGTCACGCCGGATCCCTTCATTTCTTCCAGACGGCGCAGCAGGCCCGCCCGGTTTCCGCCCTCCTCCAGGTCGGAAATGAGGAAAAAAAGCGTTTTTGCCGGATTTTCCACGTACCTTTCACAGTAGGCCACCGACTGCTCGATGTTGGTCCCGCCGCCCAGCTGGAATCCGAACAGCAGCTCCACCGGATCCTCGCACTTTTCCGTCAGATCCACAATGTTCGTGTCAAAGGCCACCACACGGGTGCGCAGGCTGGCCATGCTGGCCAGGATACAGCTCATCACGGAGGAATAGATCACCGACTGCCCCATGGAGCCGCTCTGGTCGATGTCCAGGATCACCGTCCATTTATTGGCCGCGGTAGTACTGGTTCTGTCGAAAAAGTAGTAATGCTCGGGAACGATGGTTCCCAGTGCGGGATCATAATTTTTCAGGTTCCGGGCAATGGTGGTTTTATAATCCAGCGCCGCCGCGGAGGGGATGGGAGAATGCCTCCTTTTGTTGACGGAAGCGGTCACCGCCCGGCGGATATCCTGTTCCAGAAGGCGGTTGATCTCTTCTACGATTTTTCGAATAAATCTGCGCACACTTTCCTTGGAGCGCTTCGGTATCTGCTCCTTTAAGACCATGAGCGTAGCCGCCAGGTTCACATCCGGCTCCAGATGATCCAAAAGCTCCGGTTCGAACAAAAGCTGTTTCAGCCCGCACCGGTTCACCGCATCCGACTGGATGACGGTCACCAGATCCTGTCCGAACAGGCTGCGTACGTCTCCCAGCCAGCGGGTAATCTGCGGATTGGAAGGCCCCTGCCCGGCGCCGGAACCGGCGTATGAAAAGCCGCCGCTCTCCGTCCGGTTATAGATGGCGGCCAGCGCCCGATCCATCATGTCCTGCTCCCGGGTCAGTCCGGTATCTCCCATCTGCCCAAAGCGACTCTGGCTCTCCGATCCCAGAATAAGCCGCCATCTGCGTATCCTGTCCCTTGCTTCCATTTTGGGCTCCCATCTGCGCGCCTTGGCGCGCATACAAATCAGGGGGAGTGAAAGATTGGAAAAATCTTTCACTCTTCCTCTCATTCTGCTGCCGCCGGCCGCTCCCCTCAAAGGTCGAAATCGAACTCCTCTAAGCTTTCCGACAGTTCTTCCGCAGCAGGTGGCAGAGGGGCGTTTACGGCCGCGCTGACCGCAGCGGCATTCAGCCCCCACAGCTCCCCTAAGTTTTCCGCGATTTCGTCCTTCTCCCTGGCGGAAAAGTCCGAAAAAGCCCGGCGAAGGAACACCAGCGCCCGCTTGAACTCCTCATCGTCCAACGAATCCAGGTAGGAATCCAGGCTTTCCCACAAAGACAGCCTGGCGATCAGGGCATAGCGGTTTTTCATGGCCAGCCCTTCAAACCAGCCGGCTCCCAGATCCGCCGGGGTTCCCGCCGACAGCCTGCGGCTCACCTCCCGCTGCAGCTGCTTTGTGTCCAGAAGTCCACGTTCCAGAAGGATGGCGGCCGCGAATCCGGACAGCCGGGTATTCAGATCGTCCCGCTCCGCCACCCGGGTAAGCGCCGTCGTCCACTCCTGCGTATCCAAAAACTCATGGGCCAGCGCCGCCTTGTTCAACTGGTCCATGGCCGTGATCATCCCGCCCGCCGCGGATTCGTCGCAGGAACAGGCGCCGGGCAGCAGAAGGCAGGCGCGGTAAAAGATCCTGATGAGGATCGGCTCCAGCGGTTTTTCGTCCACACGCCGGATCGTGCCGAAACGGATTACCATAGAAAGCCGCTGTGCGGTCTCCGCCAACTCCGCAGCCGAAACCGCATCCACTGACTTGCCCGCCAGGATATCCGTAGCATACACGGCCGATCCCGCCATGCCGCACAGAAAGGCATCCTCGATCACCCGGGCGATTCCGCCCATATCCCCGGCTCCCTCCGCCGCTTCCTTCATGGCAAAGGAGGCGGCCTGAATGATGGTATCCCCCTTTAACGCCGATTCCACCAGTTCGATTTCCGCTTCCGGCGTCCATCGCACCACCCAATGCTCCGACCAGGTAGCGTTCTCCTGCCTGCTGTCCTTCACCTCGGCAAAATGTACCCCCAGCACGCGCAGCCGGTGGAGAAAAAAGGAACGGTTCAGATCCAGGAAAGCCGATTTCTCCGATTTCACGTTCCGGTTTTCCCTTAGATCCAGGGCCAAATCCTGTGCCGCGATATCCCGGTATTTTTCCAGCTTCAAATCCTTCATATGCCGGTAGAAATCCTCCTGGATGCTGGTACGGCTCACTCCCTCCGGAAGGCTGCCGATGCCGGTCCCGATCTCCGTATCCGCCACCGCCAGGCTGACGGCGGCCATGCTGCCGCCTCCCAGACAGGTCACCGCCGCGTCCCGCAGATCCCGAAGCGCCGGGATCCGCCCGCCCCGCAGTACGGCCAGTTCACGGGCCAGGCGCACCCCCTCAATCACCTCCGCCGAGGATACGGGAAAGCCGTGCTGCCTCTGATAGCCGGCGATCCCGGCCAGATAGCCGTACGCCGCACGCATGGGCTCCCCCGCGCACAGGGCCTCCCAGATCAGCCCGTAATAGGCAGGCGCCTTATTTCCCGCCCCGTAACCGGAACGGGAGGAAAGGCGGTAATCGGAATAGGGCATCAGCGTATGGCTGGCTTCCGTCCGCGGCAGGCCGTCCAGATCCCTGGCCTCTTCCTTGGAAGGCGCATCCTCCCAGCTCCTTAAGCCTTCCACATGATATGCCCCGGTCACCACCACCATGTCCTCCGGCCTGATGCCGGACGAGACCGCCTCCCTGATCTGCCTGCGCATCCAGGCCTCCCGCAGCCGGATCTCTTCCCGGTCTTCATCCTTTCCCTGCGTCGCCTCCCGCAGGCTCTGTCCGAAGAGATTGGCTCCCTGATGATACCCCTCCGCCGTTTCCGCCTGCTCCAGCGTGCGTTCCCAGAAGGTTTCGTGCCCGTCCCCGCCGAGGCGCTCCTCCAGCGCCCGATAGACGCCCATCCGGCCCTCTTCCCCTTCCTCCGTCCTATGGACGGAGGGCAGCGAAAGAAACACGTCGCTGGGCAGATCCATGAACCGGCACGCCGCCCCGTTTTGTGCGCACCATCGGACCGCCTGATACTCCGGGGAATATTCCGAAAAAGGGTATAAAAGCGTGCGGACAGGCGTTTCATGCGTATAGGCCAGCACCGCGAACGGTGCGCGGGTCCTTGGGTCGCACATATGGGCCATCTCGTCTTCCAGGTCGCAGGGCCCCTCCACCAGCACCAGCCGGGGGCGCCTTTCCTCCAGAAAATGCCGCAGATGCCAGGCTCCCGCCGGAGAAAGATGCCTGATTCCAAAAAAGAAAGGTTCCCTTCTCATTCGTTCAGCTCCTTACAGGCGCGGTATAATCCCGCCCAGGCAGATCCCCTCTTCTTCATAATGTGATCCAGATATTCTTTCCAGGCCAGGCCGTCCTTTTCTTCTTCCTTCACCACCGCACCCTGCAGGCCGGCAGCCAGGTCGTGATCCGTAATCCTGCCGTTTCCGAAACTCCCTGCCAGCGCCATGCTGTTGCACAGCAGGGAAATGGCCTCCGCCGTGGACAGCACGCCGGTGGCAGCCTTCACCTTCTGGCTGCGGTCCAGGGTTTCCCCGCTGCGCAGTTCCCGGAAAATGGTGCATACCCGCTCCACCACCTCCCGTTCCGGCAGCCTGGCGTTTAAGTCGAGCCCGGCGGCCTGCTGCTCTACCCGGGTACGTACGATCTCCATTTCCGACTCCAGATCCGCGGGCGCGGGAAGCACTACGATATTGAACCGGCGCTTTAAGGCCGCGGACATTTCGTTTACCCCCCTATCCCGGGTATTCGCCGTGGCGATTACGGAAAATCCTTTTTTCGCAGGGACCTCCATCCCCAGCTCCGGAACGGAAATCCTTTTTTCCGATAAAATCGAAATCAGCGCATCCTGCACCTCGCTGGCACAGCGGGAGATCTCCTCCACCCGGGCGATGGTGCCGGTCTCCATGGCGGACATCACCGGGCTTTTGAGCATGGCGGAAAGGGATGGCCCCTGGGAAATCAGCATGGCATAATTCCAGGAATAGCGGATCTGTTCCTCCGTGGTCCCTGCCGTGCCCTGGATCACCCGGGTGGAATCCCCGTTGATGGCCGCCGCGAGATGCTCCGACAGCCAGCTCTTGGCCGTCCCCGGCTCTCCGATCAGAAGGAGCGCCCGGTCCGTCACCAGCGTGGCAATGGCGATTTCCACCAGCCGTTCCTGCCCGATATATTTAGGAGTAATTTCCGTCCCCCCTACCCTGCCGCCGCAGATATAGGTGCGTACCGACCGGGGGGACATCCTCCATCCCGAAGGGACCGGATCCGTCTCCGCCGCGATCAATGCCTCCAGCTCTTTTGCAAACAGCTGCTCCGCCGGCAGCCTCTGTACATCTGTCTGTCCCATCTTTCAACCTAATCCTTTCATGCCGCGTCCTGCGCTATTCCTTCGCAAACTGTTCCTTCAGAAGCGTTTCCAGCGCGGGGATACAATTGTTCGCGGTTTTGATCTCTCCCCTTTTGATCAGATCAAGCACGTTTCTGGCTTCCGCTTCCCTGGATGCCGCGCTTCCGGGCAGCTGGTTCAGATAGTACAGGATTTCCCAGCTGGCCACTTTTCCCTTGGATCTGAAATAGACGGCCGCCAGGCCGCGGCAGTCCTTGGCGCCGCAGCGGCGCAGCGGTTCCAGATAAGCCCGGTTATCCCCCGTTTTCAGGGCCCGGCCATGAAAATACGCCGCCAGCCGGCCGCACATTTCCCGATCCTGCGGCCTGACCCAGGAGAAAAGCACCTGATCCGTTCCCCGGCTCTCCAGCTCCATCAGCACTTCAACCATTTCCGGCAGCACCGTAGTAATCGGGCGGACATGGTTTTGGGGCCTTTGTACGGCCGGATGCAGGGAAACCGCTGCGGCCCTGTACTCCCCCGTCTCCTCGTCCACGCGTACGGGAGCAAATGCCTGTTCCACGAAAGGAGCGCGGTCCCGCATCAGCCGCTTCCCCAGAAGCCCCTTTTTCTCCACAAACCCCTTCAGAAAAGCCAGACACTCTTCACCTGTCCCGGTGAGCAGGCAGGCGGTCATGGCTGCAGGAAAATAAGCTTCGCCGCAGGATAGGTACAGCTCCTTTGCCACATCGGCCAATTCCTTCGCAGGGTGCAGCACCAGTCCGTGCTGGAGCAGGGCCGGGATCATCCGGCTGAAGGGGACGCCTTCCCGGAAATTGCGGTTGGGCGGGACAAAAAGCAGCTTTTCCCGGCTGTCTCCTGGCGGGCCGTCCAGCGCGCTTCCAAAGGAAGCCGCCTGCCGGTAGCAGTTACAGATCTTCTCCCCGCCCTTTCCCGGCAGAGCGCGCAGGCAGAGCGTCAAAAGGGCCGCTTCCTCCTTATCCGGCTTCCTTCCGCTCTCCTTCAGTCCGCCGAGCAGCCGCAGCAGGATTTCCGCCACCAGCCCTGCAGCCTCCGGCCGCCCGGACTGCTCCAGATATTCCACCGCCTCCTCCGGTTTTTTAGCCGCAAGGGCGCGAAAACAGTTCCAGGCGCCCTCCCCTTCCATCTCGGCCAGGGCGTAATACGCCATCTTCCGGTTGTTTCCCCGTTCCGTTCGGACCAGTTCCAGCAAAAGCCCCTCATTGTCCCGGCAATGGCGCAGCGCGTAGAGCAGTGCTCCCCGTACCTCTTTTTCCGACTGCGGC
The DNA here is from genome assembly GCA_021770245.1 of Lachnospiraceae bacterium. Lineage (GTDB taxonomy): Bacteria > Bacillota > Clostridia > Lachnospirales > Lachnospiraceae > Eisenbergiella. The sequence goes on along the minus strand of JAETRI010000061.1, from coordinate 12,229 downwards.
AGCTGTTCCACATAAAAGGGATTGGCGTCCTGCCCGGCTATGGCTTCCATCACCCAGACCCGGCGCACCATCTCCTTCTTTCCTTTTCCGTCAAACCCCTTTTGAAGCAGGGAAAGGATGCCGCCTCCGCCGCGTCCCCGTTTTCCGTCCTCGATCAGCCATCCCGTCACCGACTCCGCCAGCTCCGCATAGGAGGCTCCCAGCCCCTCCACCATGGCGGCCTGCACGCGGTAATCCCGGAAAAGCGCGGGCCGTTCCTTCCGCAGTTCCACCACATAGCCGTACCTGCCGTTTCCGGAATGGCACAGCGCATCCAGAAGCGCAGAAAGCACGGAATAGGGAACCTCCGCCATCAAGGCGTCCGTCTCCTCCGTATCCCGATATCCCTTAACGAGCGGCCCGATCTCGCCCTCTGCGCCCACCGCGGCTTGGGTACACAGCAGGGCGTCCGTCAGGGTCAGAGCATCCAGCAGGGCCCCCGCCCGATCCCGGCACTCCTCTTCCACCGCCTGCCTGGCAAGCTGCACAATCCTGGCAAAAACCGGAGAAACCTTTTCCAGGGGCGCCATCCCGTCAATGGCCCTCTTCAGGCGGAAATCTTCCGCAAGCAGCCCCGTTCCCGCAATGGCCCCCGCCCTGAGACGTTCCCTCAGTTCATATACTGGTACGATATCCATAACTGACTCCTATCCGCTGCGCCTTCCGGCGCATCCGCATTTCAATGCCCGGTCAATACAGCAGCCGTATGATCCCTTCCTCCGCCACGATGCTAAGCGGCCAGAGCAGAAGACGCCTCGCTCTTCTGTCATAGTAAAAACCGCCCAAAAGCACCTGGCCCTCCAGGAATCTGTCGTCCGGCAGGAGAGCGAGCCGGTCCGTCGTCCTCTCCTTTTCCAGGAAATCCCCCAACAGGATGGTATCCCCCTTTTCGTCCTGCAGCACCGGGCCGGCATCCGTCCGGCCGATCCGCTCGAAGGCGATCAACCGGTAAAAGACAGGTCCTGCGAGCGCATCCTTTAACAGATTCTTCGCCGCCTTCGCTTCCACGGCCACGGAGCGGGATGCCAGAGCCCGCAGCGCCCTGCGGTCCTCCCGCGTCACCTCCGTGATGAGCGCATGATCCCAGCGTATCCGGCAGTTTCCCTCCCCGGGGTAGCGCATCGCCGCTTCCACCTGCGCCGCACCGAAGATACTGTCCTCGCTCTTCACATATTTCAGCGCCTTCACCGGCCTGTAATTACAGGTCAGAGCGATTTCCCCTGTGGACACATCGGCCCAGCAGCCTATATCTATGTATTCGCGTCTCGCTTCGTCATATTCCACGTGGAAGGAAAGCTGTACCAGACGCACATCCCTGAGGCAGTTTCCTGCCTCCTCCAGCTCCGACAGCCTCCAGACGCCGCCCAGCTCCTCATAAAGCGGGCTGTTGTCCGGCCCGTCCTCCCCGTTTTCCACCTTTTCGCTCAGATACCCGCGGGATTTTTTTACCAGGGCCCGCAGCTTTTCCAGCGCTTCCAAAGCGTTATCGTAATGGGATTCATCCCGGTCTCTCTGACAGGCCTCCATCTCCAGGATCAGACGGTTCAGAATACGCTGCGGCCCCGGCAGATAATAATCCCCCAGCTGTTTGGACAGCTGGCGATAGGAGGAAAGCGCCGTCCCTCCCATGGCGCCCAGACCGGCGTCCATCAGTTCTCCCAGCATCCGCTCCGCCAGATCCAGCCCCTCCAGCTGCTTCTTCCTCTTCCGCGTCCGGGCCGATTTTCCCGCCGCGGAGGCCTTCTTCCCCTTTGCCGCCCCTTCTTTTGGGGCCTCTTCGCCGGCAGAGGGATTTTCTCCGGAATCCTCCCGGGCCCCGTCCGCTCCCGCTTCCTTCGCTTTGGCGGCCCTGGCCTGCTTTTTCTCCCTCTTTTTCAGGATATCTTCCGGGATATCGCAGGTTTGAAACTCCTTCTGCGCCATTATTTCATAGAGCAGAGCCAGGCTGTGTTTACACGGAAACTGCCTGCTGGGACATAAGCAGCGAAACACCGGAGCATCCGGCTCGATGAAATCCGCCGTGGTGATATAGTTGCTTTTTCCGCTCCCTCGGCACTCTCCCAGATAAAAGGTGTCATCCGCCGACCGCTCCAGCCGGACGAACCCGCCATTCTTTGAAATCTTTTTCCCGTTTCCTGCCGCCGCCGGATTGGGAGCCAGCGCCAGGACCTGCGCTTCGGTAATCTGCCGCATAAATCCATCCCTGCTTTCCTGTTTTTCTCTATCCTATCATGAAAATGTAAAATACTCAATCTTTCAATTTCTGCCGGGCAGAGAGCCGTCCGAGGGCGGCGGGCTTCCGACAGGATCCTTCTGTGTGCTCAGCAGCCGGGAGCCTGCGGGGTGTTTGCACTGTTATGGCCGTTCCTGGATTTTCCGCGTAATTTTCATGGTTTCCCTGTTTTTTTCCCGCAATCTATGGCATAATGTCAGTAACGTACACTCAAATCCCATACCGGACGGTCCCCGCGGCGCCTTCGGCCCCGCGTCCTGTCCGGATACGCCTGATAAGGAGTTTTCCATGCCAGCTGCCTATGCTCACTATCGTTTCGGTCAGGAAGTCATCGCCCGTCTGGATCCCGCACAGCAGCGCGCCATATCCGCCTGCCGGGAGCTGTTCGATATCGGCCTGCACGGGCCGGATCTTTTCTTTTACCATAATCCATTGGGAAGAAGCCCTGTCAGCCGTCTCGGCCACAGGATGCACAGCCGCCCCGCCGGGAATTTTTTTCTCCCGGCCTTGAGCCTCCTCCCCTATCTGGCTCATCCCGCGGAGGGCCGCGCCTATCTGTACGGCTTCCTGTGCCACTTTGCGCTGGATGCCTCCTGCCACCCTTACGTGGAAAAGGCAGCCGCCGAAACCGGGCTCACCCACATGGAAATCGAATCGGAATTCGACCGCCGCCTGATGCTTCACGACGGCCGCAACCCGCTTACCCACTTTCCGGCAGGCCACATCCGTCCGTCCCGGAGAAATGCCGAGATCATTTCCGCCTTTTTCCCGCCCCGTTCTCCCCGGGAGGTGTTAACCTGCCTATATTCCATGCGGGTCTGCTGCCGCCTGCTTCTCGCCCCCCATCCGCCCAAGCGCGCGCTGATCCATGCCGTCCTCGCCCTGAGCGGCAATTCCGATTCCATGCGCGGGCTGCTCATCAGCCGCCGTGCCGTTCCCGCCGCCCGTGAAAGTAACCGGCAGCTTCTGCGTTGTTATCACGAGGCCCTGCCCCTGGCCTGCTATCTGATACGGGCCTGCCAGGAAGGACCGTGCGGGCAGTCGCAGCTGGCAGACTGCCTGAAACGCAGCTTTGATTGACGGCCCCTGCGCAGGGCCGGGGTCATCGCTTGTACGGTATGTAGGAAACGCATCTTCCATGTATCCGGAAAGGAGGAATCATTCATGAAATTTAAACTGACCCCTTTGGAAAAAAGCTGGATTCTCTACGATATCGGGAATTCCGCCTTCATCCTCATGGTAGCCACCATCATTCCCATCTACTTTAATTATCTGGCAGACCTGGCCGGCGTTTCCTCCGTGGACTATCTGGCCAGCTGGGGGTATGCGGCGTCCATCGCAACCCTCATCGTGGCGGTCACCGGCCCGGTCCTGGGCACGCTGGCGGACAACAAAAATTATAAAAAGCGGCTGTTTATTGCCTCCCTCTGTCTCGGTGCCTTCAGCTGCGCCCTTCTGGGGTTTGTCAGCCACTGGCTGGTTTTCCTGGTGGTCTACGTTGTGGCCAAGGTGGGATATTCCGTCAGCCTGATTTTCTATGATTCCATGCTCATCGACGTTTCCGATGAAGATCGCATGGATCGGGTTTCCTCTTACGGCTACGGCCTGGGATATATCGGAAGCTGCATCCCCTTTGCCCTCTGCCTGATCCTGGTGCTGGGCGCCGACGCCCTCGGCCTTTCCCTCCCCACCGCAATGATGTTCTCCTTTTTGATCGTCTCCGCCTGGTGGATCCTGGTAACCCTGCCCCTCCTGAAAAACTACAGGCAGCGCCATTTTGCCGAAAACAATCCCGGCGCTTCCATAATCGCCGACAGCTTCCGCCGCCTGGGCGGTACGTTTTACAATATCAAAAAGGAAAAGAAAACCTTTCTGTTCCTCCTTTCCTTCTTCTTCTACATCGACGGCGTCTATACCATCATCGATATGGCCACAGCCTACGGAACGGCCCTGGGCCTTAATACCACCGGGCTGCTCATCGCCCTGTTGGTGACGCAGATCGTGGCTTTTCCCTTCTCCATCCTGTTCGGCAGGCTGGCGGGAAAGATTGCTCCGGAAAAACTGATCCGGGTTTGTATCTTCGCCTATCTGGGCATAACCGTATTCGCCATGTTCATGTCCAGCCAGCTCCATTTCTGGATCCTGGCGGTCTGCGTGGGCATGTTCCAGGGCGGCATCCAGGCGCTCTCCCGCTCCTATTTCGCCAAGATCATCCCCGCCGAGAAATCCGGCGAATACTTCGGCATCCTGGATATCTGCGGCAAGGGTGCATCCTTCCTAGGCACCTTCTTAATCGGCGTCGTCAGCCAGGCCACGGGAAGCGTAAACACCGGAATCGGTGTGCTCATCTTCACCTTCCTCATCGGGTTCTTCCTGTTTATGAAAGTCACCTCCATGAGGGAAAACGAAGGCTAATGTGCTGTCTGCATGATATCAGCAATCCCGCTCTCCTACTGTCAGCGTTTCTTGATTTGCTATATGGTACGAAAAGCGATAGCCGAAATCGCACCACAAGGGAGATTTTCCATTGGATGTGCCCGTCTTTTGCGGCAGGCTCTTTTGATATGCAGGGTCTGCCACAGGGCCGCCTGTGTAATTACTTTGCACAAACTCTCCGTTTTCGGTTCCGGACAGAAACACTGTCAGCCGAATAAACCCTAGTTCTTCTTCGCTTAAACTCACTTGAAAATCATTGCACAGCATATCGGCGTCAACCCGTTCCGTCCGGCTAAAATCCCCGTCCGCCCATGCCAGCAGCTTTGCGTTAAAGTCCGCGATACTCATACCGGCATAGTCTGATGTTTTCAAGGCCAGCAGAGACTGATAGTCCTCCTTTGTCCCATGTCCGGCCCGGCGGGGTTCCTGACTGTCCTTCTCGTTTGCTCCCAAGGCTTGCTGCCCTCCCACCGCGGGCAGGGGGAAATACGCAGATTCGATGGCGGCGCTGAGTTCTGCTGTCTGATTGATATCCCGAAGCAGACGGTCTATCTGAAATTGAATATCCGCCCTGACAGCGGCCTCATCCCGGAGTCCGTCTTTTGTTTTGTTCCTAAGCGTGTCCTGCATAACGCCCATTACACCAAGACGCGTATCATTGTAATCCCTGACCAAAAGCGCGTCAGGGTTCAGGATCGTCATGGTGAAAGCGTATTCCAGCCGCGCTTTATCCCCTGTATGAGAGGATGCTGCTTCTCCGCTGTAACTTCGTGTTTTCCAATCGCCGCCGGCCAGCGGCAGGATGTAAAACAGAAATTCGGAGTCTTCATCGGTGTCCTTCAAATTCTGCAGGGCGGTGTCTTCGGAAAGCCGCCCGAACAAATCAGTGTATTCCTCAGCGGAAATTTAATTATTCTGACTGTTTATAAAATCATCCACATTTTCGGTTCGTATGTCGATATATGTTTTATCGTCTAAAAACTCATGGTCGTATGGTTTCAAAACCAACCGTATATACAGGGGAGCGGCCTGTGTATTTTCTCCATCAATCACAAGACAATAGTTTTCGTCTATTTCGTAGAAATAGGTATATAGCCCTGAGCCGATGGCTATATGTCTATATGATTCAAAATCACTCCATGACAGGGCATCCCCTTTTTGGGCCAGCTCTTTAATCTTCTCAATGGTCAGTTCCTCCCATTGAGGTTCCGTTACAGGTGGATTAGATGGATTGGAAACCGAATACCAATTTCCATCCATCAAAAGATAGCATCTGTCCGGCCCGTTGATAACGTAACAAAAGCCCGGAGGGTCTACATCCGCCATGTCAAAACGATATGCTTCTCCGCCACACTCGTCGCCGGGAGAGTGCCCCTCTTCAAACTGAACCATACTGTAATTCAATCCTAAAATCCAGTTCTTCAGGGATTCCAACTCCTCATCACTATTTACTGTCCACTGCGACTCGGCGCCGCTGATTGTGTGCGTAATCTCAACCTCTGTCACAGAATCAGCAATAGAAATCAGGTTGTCAGAAGCGGAGTTTGAGCCGGAAGTTTTGCAGGCGACAAGCGTCAAAAGAAAACTCAGCGTTAAAAATAGAATCAATTGCTTTTTCATGACAAATAACCTCCATAAAATTTAGATATTTATATAGACGCAGAATTATCAAGGAAGTTCCGCCAAAAACACGATTTTTCGGTCAATTTATCAGTTCAAAGTATAGCACATCTACCCAACGAAAACGGGGAACAGGCGCCTGCCTGTGGCCCAAAGGCCATAGGCAGGCGCCTGTTATCTGTTTATGTTCTCTAAAAAAGTTTTACATCAGACAAAACTCCGCAGGATATTCGTTCATTGGCAAGGCAGATTTTCCCGCATGTAAGTACGGCCCCCGGAATTTCGTCTTTTTATAGTTTCGAATATCCGTATCCGTTCACCATGGCATCCAGCTTCTGTTTTCCCTTGCACAGCGGACAGTTGTAAGGCTCATAGGCCTGATATCCCGGGACGTCGCCGGTATCGAACATGGATTCCACATTGATCCCCTGGATGGATTTTACCGCGCTGAATACGGAAAAGATCGCCTGCACATTCCCTCCGTAATATTGGATGCAGTTCAGGCTCCGATGCAGCGTCATCCCCGTTGTGGCGGTGGCGAGCAGCAGCACGATATTCTTATTCTGGATCGCGCCGATCAGATTATCCCGGAAGATCATCTGGTTATTCATATTGAACTCCGGCGTCACCACATAGACCGTCTGATGCTGGTTCATGGAAGGGAAATTTCCCCGCTCCAGTTCCTCCGCCACATAGGCGCCGATCACCTCGCAACCGTCCAGGCAGACAATGGTATCCACCACGGTATCCACGGGAAGCCTCTGTACGAACGCCTTTCCCACCGCCGCAGCCTCCGAACGTCTTGTCTTCAGCCCGGTCATATCCACATAATAATTGATATGGGAGTGACTTGTCGCAAAATGCCCCGGGATCGCTCTCAATATAATGTTGGCCCCGGCCCTCGAATAAAACTTCATCACCTTATTTTCCATATCGTCTCCTTCCCGCCCGGATACACATTTCCCCAAACATGCACCCACGCCCTCACATTTTTGCAGCTTTACACTGCAGCCTGTATTTATTATAGCGGTTTTCAGGAATTTTTACAACTTTTTCCGCTGTGTTCTTCTAATTATAGTCAATTCGCACAATTTTTTCTCTCTTTTTTTGTGGATTTCCATGGCCTGTCCCCTTCCTTTCCCGGCATTTTGCCGCATATCCAGGACAAACGCATGAACGGCCCTGAGGCGCCGCGATACCCCTGCCCGGCCCTGCCGCATATCCGTCAGCGGTCTAGCGGCCTGCGAAAAAGGCCCTGCAGAACGAAACGAGGTATGCCGTATCCCTTTCCCCCGCCGTTTCAAATGCGGAATGCATGGCCAGCTGGGGCAGCCCGATATCGGCCGCCGGAATGGATACATGGCGGGCGGAGAGATTCCCCAGGGTGGAGCCGCCCGGCACATCCGCCCGATTGGCAAAGCTCTGGCAGGGAATCTCCTCCTTTCTGCAGATCTCCCGCACCACTGCCGCAGACCAGGCATCCGTGGTGTACTTCTGGCTTCCCTGGAATTTCAGCACGATACCGCCGTTTAAGAAAGGCCGGTTCGTGGGATCCGACTTCTCCGGATGGTTGGGATGGACCGCATGGGCGTTATCCGCAGAAACCAGAAAGCTTCCCTCCAGCAGCGCCCTTTTCTCCCCGTCGGAAAGCCCCAGGAAATCGCAGATCCAGCAAACCGCGTCGGAAAGGAAGGTGGAATCCGCTCCCTGCTTTGTCCCGCTGCCGATCTCCTCATTGTCAAAAAGGGCGTAGACCGCCCCGTATTTCGATTCCCCGCCGTTTCCCTGTGCGTCCAGGAATCCCTTCAAAGAACCGAAAGCGCACTGCAGGTCGTCCAGTCTGGGAGAACCGATGAATTCCCCAATCGCTCCCATCCGCCTGCCCTTTTCCCTGCTGTACAGATACAGATCCGATGCCAGGATCCGCTCCTCCTCCACTCCCGCTTCTTTTGCGCACAGGCTTTTCAGAGAAGGCGCGTCCTTTTCTTCTCCCTCCTTTGCCGCGAACAGCGGGAGCAGATCCACCTGGGGGTTATAGGCAAAGCCCTTGTTTATCTCCCGGTTAAAATGAATGGCCACGTTGGGGATTACGCACAGATCCCGGTCAAAATCCACCAGCCGTACGGCCATTTCCCCCTCCTCCTCCACGATCAGACGGCCCGCCACGGACAGAGGACGGTCCAGCCAGGTGGAGAGGATCGTTCCGCCGTAACCCTCCGTATTCAGCTTTACGACATGGCCTTCCACATCCATTTCCGGATTTTCCTTGATTTTAAAACAGGGAGAATCGCTGTGGGAAGCCACGATCCGCAGACCGGATAGTTTCCTTACGTTCTTCGGAAGGCTGACTGCGATCAGGGAGGAACCGTTTCTGGTCATATAATATTTTCCGCCGGACTGCCTGATACCGGCATCCTTGCCGTCCGCCCTTTCAAATCCGGCTTCCTCCAGCCGCCTGCGCACATTCTCCACGGCATGGAAGGCCGTGGGGGAATGATCGATAAAGTCAAAAAGTTCCTCCGTGATATTTTTCGTCTCCATTTTCCTGCTCCCATCTGCCCGCGTTATCGGGCGCTCAAATCGGGAAGGACGAAAGCGCCCTCCTTTCCGAAAGCGTCCTCCTTTCGTCCTTCCCCTCTGCCGCCGGGACGACACCCGCTGCATGCCTTTTTAAGCTTATTTGATCTTGAAGCTCTTGTCAATCATTATAGTGCAGATGAGAAATCTCATTCGCGGTTTCTCAGACATGAATCGAAGATTCATGTTGCGCTGCCGCGCAGGACGCGGCATGTCGGTTACCCATTTTCGGCCTTTTTGTTTCTTCCTCCTCATCCGATCCCCCGCAGATCCTTTCTGCACAGATCCCACAGCAGCGCCGCACAGGCCGCCAGCATCCCCACGGCCCAAAGGCTCCAGACCAGGGTAAGCCCGCTCCCCTCGAGGAAAAATGCCGCTGCCGCGGATACCGATATGGACAGCATCCCGAAAAGTGCGGTCCCGAACTGGGATGCTCCCCGTTTCACCGCCTCCGTCTCGCTGCTCCAATCCAGGTTCGGCAGCTTCCGGTTCATCCACAGGCCAAGGGCTGCGGAAAACAGAATATGGCAGAGCGGAAGAAGGAACAGGGACGGCCCCGTTTTCCATCCTCCCAGTGAAAGCAGAAGCCAGGAAAGCAGAAGGGCGGGAATGGCCGACGTTAAATTGACCAGGAATTTTGCCGCCGCCATCATCCTCACAGACAGAGGAAGGGTCTGGGAAATCCACATATTTTTTCCTTCCATGGACCAGGACACCGCCGTTGTATTCCCCGCAACGCCGCAGAAGGCCAGCAGGCAGGGCAGCTCTCTCGTAAGCCTTTCCACCGACCTGCCCCCTCCTTCCTCCCCCATCTGCCGCCAGATCGCTTCTGCCGCCCTCTGCGGCCCCAGGAACAGGAAAAAGGCGGAAAATACAACCATCATCAGCCAGCCGATCATCGTGTTTACCACATATACATTGGAGGAAAAATATCTGCGGATTTCCTTTGTGTAGACTGCCCACAGCAGGGGAGAGGCGGATTGGCCTTTCATCCGGAAGGTTTTTCCCGCCCTTCTTTCCTGGAGAAGGCCGCAGAGTCTGTCGTATCTTCTTCCCACCGCAAGAACGAAACCGGTAAAAATCAGGGCAGAAAGACCCACGTATCCGGCGAATGCGGGGATGTCACCTGACAGACCCGCAGCATAGAGCGCAGCGGTTGGAATGAATCTCTTTATCCACAGCATTCCGACTTCCAGCAGGACGGACAGATCCTGCAGATCCATCGTGCCGGAAGAAAAGGACAGATACAGGGAACCGCAGACCACGGCCAGCGCTCCCAGAAGGGTCAAAAGCAGCATGGCAGCCCGCGCATGACGCGCCCCGGCGGAAAGCGCCATCACCAAGGTGCCCAGGATACACGCCGCCGTCAGAGGCAGGAGCGGCATGAAAGGGAGCCCGGCCGCCAACAGAAGCGGACAAAGCGGGCCCGGCCTTTCCAGGATCAGGTAGATCAGCCCGGCGGGAAGAGCGCTCACCGCGGACAGCGCAAACGCGCCGCTATAAAGGTTAAAAAAACGGGACGCTATCAGGGCGGCCGGCCGCAGCGGCAGCGGGGACAGGATTTCCCGGTCCCCTTTCTCAAACAGCGTCGGCCCGGCCTTCAGCAGGGCAAAAACAAAAACCACGATTCCCGGCAGGGCCGCCGTCAGAAGGGGAACCAGCCGTGCCAGGCCCGCATAGCACAGTAAAAAAGCCGCCGCTGCCACATATCCCGCCATCATAATCCCCACGAGAAGATACAGGCATAAGAACAGTACCTGGCGCGTTTTCTTTCCCTCGTCCTTTCCGTGGATGATTTCGTTGATCCCGAAGCATTTGCGAAGCTGCAGTTTCCAGAGCAGCATGCACTGTTTAATCATGTCTGACCACCTCCAGAAATACGTCCTCCAGGGAACGGTCCCGAACCAGATCCCCCACCGCCCCCGCTGCCACCAGTTTTCCCTGCCTGATGATGGCGATCCGGCTGCAGAGTTTCTCCGCCACATCCAGTACATGGGTGGAAAACAGGATGGCGCTCCCCTCTTTGCACAGCTCCCGCATGGTATCCTTTAACGCCACGGCCGCCTCCGGATCCAATCCCACAAAAGGTTCGTCCAGAAGCAGCAGCCGGGGACGGTGGATCAGAGCCGACATCAGAGCCAGCTTCTGCTTCATCCCATGGGAATAGGAGGCAATCAGGTCTCCGAGCTGCCGTGTTATGCCAAACCGTTCCCCGTATTTCGAAATCCCCTCCGTCCGCTCCGCGCCCGTTAAGCCAAAAACATCCCCTATGAAGTTCAGATACTGGATTCCCGTCAGATATTCATACAGATCCGGATTATCGGGTATATAGGCCATCTGCCGCTTACACCACAGAGGATCCGACTTCACGGAACGTCCCAGCACCAGGATATCCCCCTCTTCAAAATCCAGAATCCCTGCTGCCGCTCGCAGCGTGGTCGTCTTTCCCGCGCCGTTATGCCCGATGAACCCGCAGATTTCCCCGGCGCAAATCTCCAGATCCAGGCCGCAGACCGCACGTTTTCCGCCCTTATACGTCTTGGAAAAATGATCGATCGAAAGAATTGCATCTCTTTTTTCTTCCATATTAACCTCGCATTCCGGAGCGTTTTCGCGACGGGGCGACCTGCCGTCATGGCAATTTGTGACGCTCCGGCACAAATTGTCGGGTTGAAAAAAGGCCATCGGGCCTTTTTTCAACCTAATCCTTTCATGCCGCGCCCCGCGCGGCTGCGCAATGCGAAATTTACGAAGGCAGTTTCGCATTTGCGATTCAGATTTGAGCCGCCTGCGGCATAAATTGCTCCCATCTGCGCGCTTTATCGCGCAGATAAGGCATCCGAAAGCCGGGCTGCATGTCCAGCGGGAAACGGCTTTTCGTCCCGCCTGACTCTTTCTTTCTATTACTGTATCACTGCCTTATAATTGTGTCAAGTATATAATACAATAATACAGTTGAATATAAATAAACCGGCTGTTTTTCATCCTCCGCCGGGAAAGACTGAAAATAAATATTCTCTTTTCGGAATTATGTACCCACTAATCCTCCATGCCGCGTCTTTTGCGGCAGCGCAACATGGATCTTCGATTCATGTCTGAAAAATCGCGAATGCGATTTCTCATCTGTGATTCAATTTGGGCCGCCCGCAGCACAAATTGCGATTGAAAAATAAGCCATCGGGCTTATTTTTCAATCTAAAAATGGGCTTCTCAACCACTACCGGCTAAAGCCGGTAGGTTTCGATTTGCTGCTAAAGCAGCCTAAAGTGTGCACCCTATAATTTATCCTTTGACCGTTACGTTTATCCTATCTCGAAGTTATCG
>JAETRI010000060.1 GCA_021770245.1 Lachnospiraceae bacterium | reverse complement strand
GCCCCACTTCATGAGCGTATCCATCAATCAGTTGTTTTAAGGATTTTGTTCTATAATGCATATCTCTCTTCATATCTTCCCTTCTTTCTCCCGGCGCAACCCCGCCGGGTGGGTGGCGTGATTATTAAGATACTTTTTTAAATCCCTCTGCGTTTAGATACGCTTCTAAGTCTTTCAAGTTACCAAAAGCTTTTACCGTATATCCAACAGATTTTGTGATTTTATCAATCGCGTACAAACCACACTCATATTCACAAACATAAAATTTTGAGTTTTTCTTTTTAACCATGTATAATTTCTTCATTTTCCCTATCCTCCGTTCCTTTGATGATTACAATATACACTATTTTTTATATGTTGTCAACACTTATTTATAAACAATTTTATATAAAACAAATTGAATGATTGACTAAATATAAAATATAGTGTATTTTATTATAAAGGAGGTAAGGTATGGACGTGAGGGAATATATCAAGCTGTGTTGTGTGAAAAGAGGGAATATGTCAGAAGCGGAACTTGCCAGACGGACAGGACAGACACCGCAGAACATGAACAATAAGCACAAACGGAATACTTTCAAAATATCAGAATTGGAGAAGATAGCAGAAGCGTTGGACGCTGAATTGAAAGTTTCATTTATCGACAAGGAAACTGGGGAGCCTATTATATAAATCTCCCACGACAAGGGGCGGCAGTGATGCCTGATGATGACTGCATGTTCTGGGCAAATAAACAAGCGGCAGGTAATTCTGCCGCTTATTTTGAAAAAAAAGATACGGAAAAACGCTTGATTTCATAAAAAATCCGTGTTGCATTTCGTGTTGCATATTCCTGTGAAATACAAAAAAACGTTCCTATATATAGCAATATAATGCGGAATAATAAAATGACAGAATGCAGAAAACCCCCATATCTACGCCAATCCGCGTAAATACGGGGGTTGTGATTACTGCGGATAACAGGACTCGAACCTGCACGGTTTCCCACTGGAACCTAAATCCAGCGCGTCTGCCAATTCCGCCATATCCGCCTGCTGCGTCAAACGAAAAATAGATAAGAAAGACAAAAACAGTAACTGGCGCTATTATATCCTAATCGCTTTGGAGTTGTCAATAGTTGATGTGACGGATGGAAATTGATATAATTATATCGTCTGTATCGGTTCAGGCACCCGACAGAGGCCTGTCCGGAGGAGAAGCGGAAAACCCGTGGGTCTTTCGGCTCCGGCCGGGGGACTCGGGCGGAAATTAAAAATAGGAAAAGGATGGGCGATGATATGTTTGGCTTTGGGATGGAAAGCCTTCCTCTTTTGAAGGAAGGGCAGAGCAGGGCGATTAACTGGGAGAACAAGCACGGGGAAAAAGGACGAGGCGGAACGGCGGCAAGTGAGCTGGGGCCGGGCCGGAAGGGCTCACCCTGTATTCCACAGATCACTGCGGGAGAGACGGTCACGCTGGCCGAAATGGAAGGGCCCGGGGTGATCCGGCATATCTGGATTACGGTGACGGATCGTACCAGCGAGAGGAACCGGTATGTGCTCCGGGATCTGGTGCTGCGCATGTACTGGGACGGGGAAGAAACGCCTTCGGTGGAAAGCCCGCTGGGGGATTTCTTCTGCTGCGGATTCGGCGTATCCTACTTTGTGAACTCCATGCCTATTGTGGTGAATCCCACGAGGGGATTCAATTGTTATTTTCCCATGCCCTTTGGGAAAAAGGCCAGGATTACCGTGGAAAATCAGGGGGATGAGGACATACCGGCTTTTTTCTATCAGGTGGACTATTGTCTTATGGATGAATTGCCGGACAATACAGGATATTTTCATGCTCAATGGAGACGGCAGCGGATCACGGAGAAGCAAAAGGATTACTGCATCCTGGACGGGGTGCGCGGACGAGGGCAGTATGTCGGTACTTACATGGCATTGACCACTCTGGAACGGTACTGGTACGGGGAGGGAGAGGTAAAGTTTTATCTGGACGGGGATGTGGCATATCCCACCATTTGCGGAACGGGTACGGAGGATTATTTCGGAGGAGCATGGAGCTTTGCTTCGCAGAAGGAAGGGAGGACGGTGGAGAACACCTTCTGTACACCGTTTCTTGGATATCCTTATTATTCCCATCACGATACGTTCCTGCATAATGATTACCATAATGATGACCAGATGCCGCAGCGAAGCTTTTACCGCTGGCATATCATGGATCCTATCCTGTTTTCAGAGGATATCCGTGTGACGATTCAGCAGATCGGGGTATCCCATGGAGGGCTGTTTGAACGGCAGGATGATGTGGCGACGGTGGCATACTGGTATCAGCAGGAGCCCCATAACCCGTTTCAGGCTTTGATGGGACAAAAAGAGCGGTGGCCGAGATAGCAATGCGGTCAACTAAAGGCCATGGCCGTTCCCGCCTGCAGCCCGTGAGGCGCAGGGGAGCGGCCATGGCCTTCGGTGAAACTTCGTCCGCGGCCACGACAAACGCAGGAATGGCCCTGCGGCCCCTGAGCCCCGGGCGGGCATTAAACGGAAGCATCCGGGGAGGCATCATCGAACAGATCGTCCCTGGTGATGTTTTTCAGCCACTTTCCGCTCTTATAATGCTTCAGAACCCAGGGCCATTTCACGAATTCGTCCGTACATAGCAGGAAATAGACCCACATCACGGGCAGCTTCAGTACAAAAGCGGAAAAGAAGCCCAGGGGGACCGCATAGACCCACATGTCGATGGTATCGCAGATGAAACCAAACCGGCTGTCCCCGCCCGCCCGGAATACACCGGCGATCAGGGTGGTATTGACTGCAGCGCCCATCACATAGTAGGTATTGATCAGAAGCATATATTTGAGATAATGCATGGCGGTATCGGAGAGGGAGGCATAATCCAGGACAAAAGGCGTTACTATCAGAATCAAAAGCCCGCCGATAGCGCCGGTAAGGACGGTGAGCTTCATGAGCTGGGAGGCATTTTTCCGGGCATCCTCCAGCCGGTTTTCCCCGATGACCTGCCCCAGCAGGATCCCGCCGGCGCTGGCTACGCCGAAACACAGCACGGTGCCGAAATTGCGCACCACGATGACCAGGGAATTGGCTGCCACCGCATCCGTGCCCAGATGGCCCAGGATGACGGAATACATGGAGAAAGCCACGCCCCAGCTGATATCGTTGCCCAGGGCGGGAAGGGAGAGGCGGATAAAATCCTGGAACAGAAGCTTGTTACGCAGAAATATGTAAGCGGGATTGAGCTTGATATCCTTGCTGAAAAGAGAAACGAGGATACATCCGGCCAACTCGATTACCCGGGAAGAGGCGGTAGCCAAGGCCACGCCGGCGACGCCCATTTTCGGAGCGCCGAACAGCCCGAAGATGAAGACCGCATTCAGGATGATATTCAGGGAAAAGGCCATGATGTTCAGCACCATGCTGACCGTGACGCGTCCGATGCTGCGCAGGATGGAAAGATAGACTTCTATCACGCCCCAGCACAGATAGGTGACACTCATATAGCGCAGATAGGTGGATCCCAGCTCGATCAGCTCGGGGTCATTGGTGAAAAGCTTCATCATTAAATGCGGCGCAAAGAAGGCCATTCCCGCAAAAAGGAGAGAAATCAGGACGGAAAACCGCAGAGCGATCCCTTCCACCACCCGAATGGCGCGCATATCGCCCTTCCCGTAATATTGGGCCGACAGCATGGTAGCCCCTGTTCCGAGGCCGTAATAGACCATAAAAAGGATGCTGGCATACTGGGCTGCCAAGGACACGGCGGAAATGGAGGACTGTCCCACATAGTTGAGCATGACCACATCCGCCGAACTGACCGCTGCGCTGAGCAGATTCTGGATGACGATCGGGACGACCAGTTTAAAAATATGACTGTAAAAGCCGTTTTTTTCTCCGGATTGCTTTTTATTCATGTTTGCTCCCCTCTGCGTGCAATAGCACGCATATAAATCAGGGAGGTTGAAAGCCTCAACCTTGCTCCCATCTTGTTAGTAGACAGCATGATGGCCTTATTCGGGCATGTGAAAGATATTATACTATATTCGGCAGAAAATAGCTATTACGAAACTGACTTTCCGAAAGGAAAATCCTGACTTCCTGTAACGGCTCAGACACCCTGCAGACGTCCGGGCGCTGAGGCACAAGAAAGGATCCGGCGGGGCTGAACTGATACGACTTCCCGCGTAGCGGTTCGTGCGCCTTCGGGCCGTTTTCCGCATTCATTAATATAATCTAAAGATTTTCTGATCACATTGATTTTTGGATGCTTATCATATATAATTTACCCAAGTGCATTTCCCGCCCGGTTTAAATGCCTGTTAAAGGCAGGAGAGCAGACGAGGGCGGGACGAAATAATACATGGACATTAGGACGGCGCATCCTCTTCGGATTGGGCTGGGTCGCGGTATGGAGGAACGGCGGGGCGGAATGCGTCGGTTTTCTGAAAGGCTGAACGATGGACAATAACGAGTGGACAGATTTTGAGAATGGCTTCAGGGATTTGGGGAACGATATTCGGGATATGGTTGACCGGGCGGTGAATTCCCAGGACTTCCGGCAGCTGAATGCGAATATCAGCCGGACGGTATCGGATGGGCTGGACAACATCAGCCGCAATATTCGGAAGAATCTGGGTTTCGACGGCAGGCAGGCTGACGGATGGAGCCAGGGGCCCGGATTCGGACAGGGGCAGGGACCCTATAGGGGCGGGCAGTATACAAACGGGCCTTATGCCGGAACAAGCAATCAATATGCGGATAACCGTTACGGAAACGGGCAGCCGGGCGGGTATTATCCCGGCGGAGGAAATGCAGGTGCCGGTTATCCCCAGAGAAACCCGGGAGGCGGCAGGGGGAACTTTGCCCGGAACGGGAATTATCCCATGAGCGGAGGATATCAGAACATCCAGCGGACGATGAGGAATGTGGGAAACAGCCTGATGCAGCATCCGCTGTTTGCGAAAACCTTCGGCACGCAGGCGGGAGGAACGGCGTTGTCCGCAGTCGGCTTTACCATATCCGGGATGAGCGCCGTGGTGTTGATCATCCTGGCCATCATGGCCCTGACGGGAGTGGGGATTCCCGCAGTACTGGCGTCGATTATGGGAGCCCTGTTTGTGGGTTCATCGGTGATGGCGTGGAAGGGGACGACCCTGCTGGGACGCGTGAGGCGTTTCCGAAAATATGTGGACGGGCTGAAGGGAAGAACCTACTGCAGCATTAAGGAACTGGCCGATGTGGTGGGTAAAAACGAGAAATATGTCCGCCGCGATCTGCGCAGGCTGATCGGGAAGGGGTGGTTTAAACAAGGCCATCTGGATCGTCAGGAGACCTGTCTGATCGTCAGCCATGAGACGTACAGGCAGTATGAAGACAGCCAGAAGCAGTTGGAGGAGCGTCAGCGCAAGGAGCTGGAGGACCGCAGGATGCATCAGGAGGAAACTGCGGGACTGACGGACGAAGTAAAAGAAATGATTGACCGGGGAAACGCTTATATAGAGAAGATCAAAAAAAGCAATGATGCAATACCCGGAGAGGAGATTTCCAATAAAATTTCCCATATGCAGATGATCGTGGAAAAGATCTTCCAGCGGGTAAAAGAACATCCGGAATACGTGGATGATCTGAGAAAATTCATGGACTATTATCTGCCCACCACGGTGAAGCTCCTGGATGCCTATGAGGAGCTGGATCGCCAGCCGGTGCAGGGGGACAATATACAGAACGGAAAGCAGGAGATCGAAAAAACGCTGGACACGCTGAATATCGCTTTTGAAAAGCTGCTGGACAGCCTGTTTGAAGATACGGCCTGGGACGTGTCCACGGATATCTCGGTATTAAAGACCATGCTGGCTCAGGAAGGGCTTACGGAGCAGGAATTAAAGACGGAAATGTAGACAAATCATAAAGGAGCAGCCAAATGAGTGAAGAATTCAAAGATTTTACCGCGACCCCGACATTGACGCTGGAGCCGTTTCAGGAGGAACCGGCACAGCCTGCGGTATTGCAGGAGGAAAGGCCTGCGGAACCGATATGGGATGACAGCATCTTAAGCGAAGAAGAAAAACAGGTGGTTTCCAACTTTGCCGGACAGATCGATCTGAGGAATTCCAACATGATCCTTCAATACGGAGCCGGAGCGCAGAAAAAGATGGCAGATTTTTCCGAGAAAGCCTTAGATAACGTGAAAACCCAGGATCTGGGCGAGGTGGGTGATCTGCTGGGCAGCGTTGTGACGGAATTAAAGAGCTTTGATGCGGAGGAAGAGAGAGGGCTTCTGGGCTTTTTTAAGAAAACCTCCAACAAGGTCACGGCTCTGAAGGCAAAATATGCCAAAGCGGAGTCCAATATCAACCGGATCTGTCAGGTCTTAGAGGGGCATCAGATGCAGCTCATGAAGGACGCGGCGACGCTGGACAAGATGTATGAGCTGAACAAAACCTATTTCAAGGAACTTTCCATGTACATACTTGCGGGAAAGAAGAAGCTTTATGAGGTGCGCGGAGGAGAGCTGGCCAGGATACAGGAAAAGGCACAGCGAAGCGGCCTTCCCGAGGATGCGCAGGAGGCCAGGGATCTGAGCGAGATGTGCAACCGCTTTGAAAAGAAGCTGCACGACCTGGAACTGACCCGGATGATTTCCATTCAGACGGCCCCTCAGATCCGCCTGGTGCAGAACAACGATACGTTGATGGTGGAAAAGATCCAGTCCACGCTGGTGAACACCATCCCTCTGTGGAAGAGCCAGATGGTGCTTGCTCTTGGCGTGGAGCACTCCACCCAGGCGGCAGCGGCCCAGAGGCAGGTCACGGATATGACGAACGAGCTGCTGCGGAAGAACGCGGCGACGCTGAAGACGGCGACCATGGAGACCGCGAAGGAATCGGAACGGGGGATCGTGGATATGGAAACCCTGCGGATGACCAACGAATCCCTGATCTCCACCCTGGACGAGGTAATGCGCATCCAGCAGGAAGGCAGGCAGAAGCGCCAGGAAGCCGAAATGGAAATGAGCCGGATGGAAAACGAACTGAAAACGAAGCTGCTTCAGGTGAGCGCCCGGTAAGAGAGAATCGGAAAATAAAAAGGGCTGCCGCAGAATATGACAGCGCCGCGGGATATGGCCGGATCGTTCGTGACGGTTATGCCATATAGGATGCAAAGCCGCCGTTTTGTGGCAGCCAAAAAGGAAACCTCTTTGCTTTTAAGGTTTCCTTTTTTATTAGGCATTCTTTGAAGATATGAGTATGTTCCCAAAAGTAAATTTCGTCTATGCTAATCCTCCATGCCGCGTCCTTTGCGGCAGCGCAACATGAATCGAAGATTCATGTCTGAGAAATCGCGGATGCAATTTCTCATCTGCGATTCGATTTGGGCCGCCTGCGGTACAAATTGGGATTGAAAAATGGCTGTTCAGCCATTTTTCAACCTATGCTCCTTCTTACGGCATACTCAATAAACTGTTCTGTCCATTCTACTGAATAGTTCTATTCCATGAATAAAGTTTTCATGAGAAATGTTTACGGACGCCTCTCTTCCGGAAAACTTGAACCCCTTTAAGGAAAAATCAAAAAGTGTACATTGTGATAAATTTGTGGAATTTTTATGCTCAGAAAAGAGAAAAAAATAAATTGACACAGTGTCAAAAAGAATGTATGATACATTTAATGACACGGAGTCAGAACAAAAAACAGGAGGCCACGAATATGAAAAAAATATAGGATCGCAGTTAGCATTACTTTATCTGCACGGTCAACAATACTTATGTAGAAGAACAGCATCTGGATGAAGCCGGGAAGATCGGCTACCATACATTGAAGCCGGTGCTGTTTGAGTTCCCGACTTATGAATACCTGAAAACCGGTGAGGTTATCGGAAAATGCCTGTTATTTAAGAATGGGGAAAGCATATAAGGAGGTACGGGATGCCAAAAGGATCAGAAGAACTGACAGCGGCAAGAAAAGAAGAGATCATAATAGCCTGTGAAAAGCTGTATAAGACCATGAGCTTCAAGGATATCACCATCAAGGAGATCGGAAACGCCACTACATTTACCCGTACTTCCATCTACAATTACTTCCAGACAAAGGAAGAGATCTTTCTGGCGCTGCTGCAAAGGGAGTATGAAATGTGGATTCGCAGGCTGAAACGGATCCAGGCGGAGCATGAAAGGATGACAGGGGCAGAATTTGCGGATGCGCTGGCCCATTCGCTGGAAGAGAGGGAGAACCTGCTGAAGATCATGTCCATGAACCACTATGATATGGAGGACAACAGCCGGATTGAACGCCTGATTGAGTTCAAGGTCGTATATGGGCAGTCGCTGGCGGAGGTCAGGAACTGCCTGGATAAGTTCTTCCCGGAAATGACGGTGCAGGATAAGCAGGATTTTATCTTCTCCTTTTTTCCGTTCATGTTTGGGATTTATCCCTATACAGTAGTGACGGAAAAACAGAGGGAGGCAATGACACAGGCAAAAGTAAATTATGTATATATGTCAATTTATGAGATCACATATGCCGAGGTTAAAAAACAGCTGGGTGTGTGACTGTGAGAAAGGATGGCTCCCAGGACAAACGCATGAATGGCCCTGCGGCCCCCGCGCCGCGGGGCCGGGCAGGGGTGGCGCGGGGGCCGCAGGGCCATTTCCTCTGCTGCAGAGCGGCAGGGTGAAAAGCGTCGGGGTATCCAACCACAATCCGGCGCAGATCAAAGAGGCGGATGAAATCCTGAAAGCGGCCGCTTATCCGGAGGCGCCGCTTATCCTGTGGCAGCGGGGATAATGCGGGGGAACCCTCCCGTGACAGGGAGCCGCAAACCGCAGTGCAGACAGTGACGGGACAAAGCGGGACTAAAGAAGATGCCAATGAAACCGAATCGTCCTCTGATACGCAGGAACCGGCGCAGACGGAAGAACCCGGCGGATCGTCACAGGAGGAAACGCAAAGGACAGGAGCAAAGGCTCTGGTTGTTTTCTTTTCCGCAACGGGCAATACCAAAGCGGTTGCGGAAACGCTGGCAGAACTTGAGGGCACCGATATTTATGAAATTGTGCCGGAGCAGCCTTACACGGATGAGGACCTGAACTACAATGACCGCACCACGCGCGCAACGGCCGAGCAGAATGACCCGGATGCCCGTCCTGCCATACAGGGCAGCATAACGGACTTTGAACAGTATGAAGTGGTCTATGTGGGCTATCCTAACTGGTGGGCATCCATCCCCATGCCGATTGCGTCTTTCCTGGAAGAGTATGATTTCACAGGGAAAACGATCATTCCCTTCTGCAGCCATGGAGGCGGCCGTTTCGGGCAGAGCCTGACAGCGATCGCAAAGCTGGCTCCGGATGCGCAGATGGGGGAGGGGCTTTCCGTTCATTACTCCGGAGGGAACAGCCTGCCGGATGATGTGGCAGAGTGGCTGGAAAATAACGGGATAAACGTTTCCGGCAGGCAGGGAAGATGATTTTACAGGAACGCCGGAGCGGATGGAGCAGGGAAATGCCGGGTAACTTTGTATGTGCGCGGAAAGCAACATAGGCGGAAGAAAGGAGAAGCATATGAAGTATACAAAAGAAAAAATCGCAGGAGCTTCATCCGGGGGATGTGGTAAATATTCCGGTTGGCGTGAAGCACTGGCACGGTGCCGCACCGGACAGCTGGTTTTCCCACCTGGCTGTTGGGGTTCCCGGTGTGGATACTTCTAATGAATGGCTGGAAGCGGTGGATGACGGCTCCTATGGCTTGTTGAAATAAAAAAGGGGCAGGTATTGATGAACCGTTCTGCTTGATTTTTATGTAGAAAGGCGGTGACACGGTATGAACGGAAAACTGAAAAGAGCCGTTGATGTCCTGATGACCGTAGCCCTTCTGATTCTGGAGGGTTATCAATTCTGGGGCGAGAAAGCCCATGAATGGGTGGGTGCGGGGACATTTGTTCTGTTTATTGCCCACCGCATATTGAATCGGGGGTGGTATAGGAATTTATTTCGGGGAAAGTATTCTCCAAGGCGTATTTTTCATGTCTGCGTGGATATGTTGACACTGTTTGCCATGATCGTGTTAATGTACAGCGGAATTGTCTTATCCAGATATGTGTTTTCGTTTTTACCCATAGAAAGCGGGCTGGCGATGGCAAGACGCCTACACATATTGGGTTCTTATTGGGGATTTTTGCTGATGAGCCTGCATCTGGGACTGCACTGGAATATGGTCCTGGGTGCGGTGAGGAGAAAGATTCCGTCGCATTCCCGTAGATTTCACCGCATCTGTTTCGGATTGGGGCTTTTCGTGGCGCTGTACGGCGTATGGGTGTTTGTAAAGAGGGATTTCTTCACTTATTTGTTCTTACGGAGTGAATTTGTCTTTTTGGATTATGAGGAACCTAAAATCCTGTTTTACTTAGACTATCTGTCTTTGATGGGAATGTGCATTTTCATTTCTATATCCCTGCATATCGCAGGCATAGCCTGCGATACTGCCACCAATAAAGAGTTTAAAACGTAGTTTCAAACTTTACTATATGGGGAAATTTTTCCCGGGTGAACCGATCGAGATACGGTTTGGCATCATTAATCGGAAGCTGCTGAAGCGGAAAAGCTGCCGGTCAATAGAAGAACCGGAAGCAGGCATCCTGCGCTTGATTGAACAATACAATCTTACAGCACACCCATTTAAGTGGACATATGCCGGTGTTGTAATCCGGGGAACGGCACGGCTTGTTGAGAATATGAATGAAAATATTTATTTAAAAGAAGGGAAGAAAAGCTATGAGAAGAAAAGACAGGGAAGTAACCGATTTGAACCGGATTTTTGAAATCGTCAGTAATTGCAGTGTTGCCCATGTGGGCATGGTGGAAAACGGAAAACCTTATGTGGCAGCCTTAAATTTTGGTTATGAAAGGCAGGGCGATGCGCTGGTTTTGTATTTCCACAGTGCCTATGAGGGGCATAAAATGGACATTCTGAAAGAAAACCCCAATGTTTATTTCCAGATGGACTGCGTCGACGAATTTATAACCGGAACAAAAGAAAATCCCTGCGCTTATAGCTGGCGGTATGACAGTGTAACGGGCAGCGGACAGATAGAATTTATTGAAAATCCTGAGGAAAAGTCGGCTGCCCTCAACTGCATGATCCGTCATTTGGGGAAAATAGAAGATACCTTCCGCTTCCCGGAAGCAATGTTGAAAAAGACCTGTGTTTACAAGCTCCGCTCCACCGATATTACAGGGAAACATCATGAATAACCATGAAAAACAGTAGCAGTAAATGAAATATTGGAGGGAAATACGAATGGCAACCTGCCGGAAGGCTTAGCGGTAGACGTGGATTATGCCGGGCGGCTTTCCGGGGATGCCGAAATCACCGCCATGGGAGCCTTGGCATTTTCCCGGAAACTGCCATACAGAACCTTCCGGAGAGCGCGATTATCTCCATGACCCTGTGGACGGAACCTTGGTCTATGTGGCGCCGGGGCCGCAAGGCCATTCATGCGTTTGTCCTGGGATTCGGCAGGACGTAGTGTGAGAAATAGGCCCGATGGCCTATTTCTCACACCCGGATTTGTGCCGCAGGCGGCCCAAATCCGAATCGCAGATGAGAAATCGCATCCGCGATTTCTCATCGCGTTGCCGCGAAAGGCGCGGCATATCGGTTAAGATGAGGCAAAAACAGAAAGGCAGGCCAGAGGAAATGAATAGACATGAAGCAATTAAGAACGCTTATAAAGACCTTGGGGGAGAAGCGACATTCTACGATGGAATGATCACCTGCTCCACACTGCCCGGGAAAGCAGTCTGCAAGCTGGTATGGAATATGGATAAAAGGAAAAACACCCGTTATCTGGAGCTGGCTTTGTCGGGCATCCCGAAGGATTTTGGCGGCAGACTGCTGGAGGTGCCGGTAGGGACGGGCGTGCTGACCATGCCGGTGTATGAGGCTCTGCCGGATGCAGACATCAACTGCCTGGATTATTCCCCGGACATGATGGGACGGGCAAAGCGGCAGGCAGGGAAACGTGGACTTAAGAATGTCCGCTTTATACAGGGGGATGTGGGGAAACTGCCTTTCCCTGACGGCAGTTTTGACCTTGTGCTTTCCCTGAACGGCTTCCATGCCTTTCCGGATAAGGAGGCGGCTTACCGCGAGGTTTTCCGTGTCCTGAAGCCGGGCGGGATATTCTGCGGATGCTTCTATATAAAGGGTGAAAATAAGCGCACCGATTGGTTTATTGAAAAAGTATATACACCCAAAGGGTACTTTACGCCTCCCTATGAAACGGCACACAGTTTGGAAAAACGGCTGAGAGCCATGTATCGGAAAGCGGAAGTGAAGACCGTGGAGGGAATGGCGGCTTTCCGGTGCCGCAAAGGACGCGGCATGGAGAATTAGCGTGGAATCTTCGATTTCACGATCTTGATTCGGATGCCCGCCAAGGCGGGCAGATGGGGGTTAGCATGAAATCTTCAGGGCGCTGAGCGTGGAATTGTGGTAAGCAGGATCCATGGTTACATCCTCTAAAAACCAGGAGGGCGGACGGAACGCGAGGGCTTCCTCCATGGTGGGGAATTCCACCTCGGCGATGACCAGGGGGGCAAAGGGAGCATGGAACACATCCAGTTCCACGGTATAGGCTTCCAGGGGGATCAGATAGCGGCGTTTGGAGATGATCCGGCCGTCCGCTTTGGACAGCAGATGCTCATAGGCCTCTGCGGTTAAGGGGAGGTTGTATTCCTCCCGGGCCAGAAGCCCCCTGCCCTTGTAAGTGAGATAATAGGAGTCATCCTCCCTCCGGATTCGGATTACCGGATCGACGTTTAGATAGGCCTGCTGGATCAAATGGCTGGGATATCGTTCCAGATCGGAGGGAAGTTCCCTTATTGTGAATTTTTTCTCTATTTCCATAACCGGCTCCCGTCTGCGCGCTTTGGCGCGTACGAATCAAAGGGACGTGCATACACAGACCCGGCCCAGCCCTGCGGCTGGGCCGGGAATTCTCTGTCCGGACGCTGTCCGGAGGACAGGCCATATTCTCGGGCCGGTCATTCCTGCGGTTTGGTGATTTCGATTCCCAATTCTGCCAGCTGTTTTTCGTCCACCACATTGGGGGCTTCCGTCATCAGGCAGGAGGCATCCTTCACTTTAGGGAATGCGATCACCTCGCGGATGCTTTCCGCTCCCGTGAGCAGCATCACCAGGCGGTCCAGGCCGTAAGCCAGCCCGGCGTGCGGCGGAACGCCGTATTTAAAGGCATCGAGCAGGAATCCGAAACGTTGATAGGCATCTTCCCGGGTGAAACCCAGGGCCTGGAACATCCTTTCCTGGATCCTTTCATCGGAGATCCTTACGCTTCCGCCGCCCAGCTCCGTGCCGTTGAGCACGATATCATAAGCCTTGGCGCGCACCTTTCCGGGCTGCGTTTCGAGAAGATCCAAGTCCTCTTCCATGGGCATGGTGAAAGGATGATGCATGGCCACATAGCGGTTTTCCTCCTCGCTCCACTCGAACAGGGGAAATTCCGTTACCCAGAGAAAATCGAACCGTTTGTTATCGATCAATCCCAGCTGTTTTCCCAGCTCCAGGCGCAGGCCGCCCAGCACGTTATATACGATGGGGTTCTTATCCGCGGCGAACAGGAGCAGATCACCGGCTTCCCCTTCCATGGCCGCCACCAGGGCATGAAGCTGTTTCTCCGTCATAAACTTGGCAAAAGAAGATTTATACGTCCCGTCCGGCAGGACGCACAGATAGGCCAGGCCCTTTGCGCCGTAGCCCTTCGCGAAGTCTGCCAGGGCATCGATCTTTTTCCTGGGCATCTGGGCCTGTCCTTTTACGTTGATGCCGCGGACGGAGCCGCCGTTTTCCAGAGCCGATGTGAAAACGCCGAAGCCGCAGCCCGCCACCGCTTCGGACACGTCCTTCAGCTCCATTTGGAACCGGGTATCGGGTTTATCGGAGCCGAAACGGTCCATGGCTTCCTGCCAGGGCATCCTGCGGATGGGAAGCGCCACATCCAGGCCGATGGCCTCCCGGCAGATGAATTGGAGGAGCCGTTCGTTCACCTCCATCACATCCTCGGCGTCCACGAAGGACAGCTCCATGTCCACCTGGGTGAATTCCGGCTGTCTGTCCGCCCGAAGATCTTCGTCACGGAAACATCTTGCAATCTGAAAATAACGGTCGTATCCGGAGCACATCAAAAGCTGCTTAAAGATCTGGGGGGACTGGGGAAGGGCGTAGAAAGTGCCCGGATGCACCCGGCTGGGTACCAGATAATCCCTGGCGCCTTCCGGCGTGGACTTGGTGAGCATGGGGGTTTCGATCTCCAGGAACCCTTCTCCCGCCAGGAAGTCCCGGATAGCCATGGCGATCCGGCTTCTCAGCATGATCTTTTCCTGCAGATCCGGCCTTCTTAAATCCAGATAGCGGTATTTCAGCCGCAGCTCCTCCTTTGTCCTGGAATCTTCCTCAATGGGGAAGGGAGGGGTCAGCGCTTCGGAGAGCACCCGGACCTGATCCGCACGGATCTCGATCTCACCGGTGGCCAGATTCTCGTTCACCGCCCCGGCGCGCCGCTCCACCCGCCCGGTTACCGCTATCACATATTCGCTGCGCAGCTTTTCCGCTTTGGCAAACCCTTCCGTTCCCACATCCCCTTCTTCAAAGATGATCTGCAAAATACCGGAACGGTCCCTCAGATCCACAAATATAATACCGCCCTTGTTCCTCTGTCTGGAGACCCATCCCATCACGGTAACCTTCTCGCCCGTATTCGCTGCGGACAGCTCTCCGCATCTGTGGGTCCTCTTCAACCCGCTCATCGACTCAGCCATGTGCCGTTTCCTTCCTTTCCCATATCCAATCCGCATCCTGCCGCTCCTGCCCGGATCCGGTTTCTTATTCCTTCAGCGGATTTTTATAAAATTCTCGGAATTCCTCCCAGCCTTCCTTCATCAGCTGTTCTTTCTGGAATTTTTTATTCTTATTCATCCGGGCTACCAAAACCTGGGTGCCAACGCTGCGTTCTTCCTGGGCTTTGGCGATGCAGTCGGAGAGCGCCTGTCCCTCCACGCCCTTTTCAATCAGGTAGACCACCCTTTTTGGCCTGTCCGGGATGGTAAAACCGCTTTCCGTCAGCAAAAGGATGATCCGTTCAAACCCGATGGAAAAACCGCAGGCGGGGACATCGTTTCCGGTGAATTTGCCCACCATTTTGTCGTATCTGCCGCCGCCTCCGCAGCTCCCCCCGAATTCGGGGATGGCGATTTCAAAGATCGTGCCCGTATAATAGGACATGCCCCGCACCAGGGTGGGATCGAATACGATCTCAAATTCCGCGGACCGGGTGGCCCGTACGCTTTCGATGATCTCCCGGAGGTTTCTTACCACTTCTGCCTCCAGCGTACCGGACAGCTTATCCTGCAGCCAGCCCAGCCCGTCTTCGGTGCCCTCCAGCCCGCGGAACAGCTCCAGATACCGGTCGATAGACTCCTGTGCGAATCCGCCCTCCTGAAGCTCCCGTTCCACGCCTTCCAGGCCGATCTTGTCCATTTTGTCCAGGATGATGAAAACCGTATCCAGGGCATCTTCCGAGAAGCCGCTTCCCACCGCCATGGCTTTCAGGATCCGCCTGTCGTTGATCCGGATCTGAAAATTCCGGAAGCGTAGCCTTCCCAGGGTGGTGGTGGTGGCGAGGATCAGTTCGATTTCCGCCAGATTGGAGGGCTCCCCCAGGATGTCGATGTCACACTGCATGAACTGGCGGTACCTGCCCCTCTGCGGCCGGTCCGCCCTCCACACGTTTCCCATCTGAAGCGCCTTGAAGGGCGTCGGGAGCTCGTTGGAGTGGTTGGAATAAAAACGGACCAACGGTACGGTCAGGTCATATCTCAGCCCGCCGTCCACCAAATCCGCCTCCGTATGCGCGGTATCCAGGTTCAGCTTTTCCCCTCGTTTCATTATTTTAAAGATCAGCTTTTCATTATCGCCCCCCTGTTTGCTGGTCAGATTGGCGATGTTTTCCACACAGGGCGTTTCGATCGAGGTAAAACCGAATTTACCGTAGGTATCCTTGATCACACCGATGCAGTAGTCCCTGATCTGCATTTCGGACGGAAGGATATCCCGCATCCCTGTGACCGGTTTTTTGCTCAATGCCATATATGCCGTTCCTTTCCGGCCCCCTGACGGCGGCCCTCTGTTTTGTCGTCTCCTTGGTACAGGATATCACGAATCCGCCCGGTACAACAGGGCGACTCCTGCTTTCACCGTTTCTGTGATGGTCTGCCGGTGCTTCTGTGAGTATTCCTTCAATTCCCGGTATTCCTCATCGGACATTCTGACGGTTACGATATGATCCTTCACCGCATCCGATTTGGGTCGTCCCATTTTACCCATAGGCATTTCCCCCTGCATCTACAGGGTATTGTACTTTTCGTAATACGGCATGTCAAGTACTTTTTCGTGCCGGGCAGGGCAGGGGTGGCGCAGGTGCCGCCGGGCCGTTCATGCGTTTGTCCTGCATACCGGGGCTGTGGGAACATTCCTTCCTTTGACGTGACCGCGCAAAAATCCCTATCGACAGGGGATTTCCATTCGGATATAATAAAGGGGTATTGCCGCGAAGCTGCCCGGGAACGGCCGTCCGGATCCGGACAGATGTCAAAGAATCCGGGACGTGAGCGGGCGGCAGAAGGGAGAGAAGGGTATGGAAGATTTCGGCGCACTCAATGACAGACAGCTGGAGGCGGTGCTCGCGACAAAGGGGCCGGTTCTGATCCTGGCCGGTGCGGGAAGCGGCAAAACCCGCGTGCTGACCCATCGGATTGCCTGGCTGATCGAGAAGGAAAAAGTAAACCCCTGGAATATCCTGGCAATCACCTTTACCAATAAGGCGGCCGGGGAGATGCGCAGCCGGGTGGACAGCCTGGTGGGTTTCGGCGCGGAGAAAATCTGGGTCGCCACTTTCCATTCCAGCTGTGTGCGGATCCTGAGAAGGTACATAGACAGGATCGGCTTCGGGACGAATTTTACCATTTACGATACGGACGATTCCAAAAATATCATGAAGGAGATCTGCAAGCGCCTGAATGTGAACACAAAGATATATAAGGAAAAGACGCTGCTTTCCGCCATTTCCGCTGCAAAGAACGAGCTGGTCTCCCCCGAGGAGTTCGAACGCGGCGCCCAGTGGGATTTCGGAAAACAGAAGATCGCCGAGGTCTATCGGGAATACCAGGCGGTGCTGAAGAAAAATAATGCCCTGGATTTTGACGATCTGATCGTTAAGACGGTGGAGCTGTTCCAGGCGTGTCCGGAGGTGCTGGATTCCTATCAGGAGCGGTTCCGTTACATCAGCGTGGACGAGTACCAGGATACGAATACGGCTCAGTTTAGGCTGGTGTGGCTGCTGGCGGGAAAATACAGGAACCTGTGCGTGGTGGGGGACGACGATCAGTCCATCTATAAATTCCGGGGGGCCAATATCCGGAATATCCTGGACTTTGAGAAGGTCTTTCCGGAGGCGAAGGTGATCCGCTTAGAGCAGAACTATCGCTCCACGCAGACGATCCTGGACGCGGCCAACGAGGTGATCCGGAACAATACGGCGCGTAAGGAAAAGAACCTGTGGACGGATAAAGGAGACGGGGAGGATATCCGTTTCAGGCAGTTCGACAGCGCCTATGAGGAAGCGGAATTTGTGGCTTCGGACATCGGAAGGAAGCGCAGGACGGGTGCGGCGGATTATCGGGACTGCGCGGTGCTTTACCGTACGAATGCCCAGTCGCGTCTTTTGGAGGAACGCTTTATTATGGAAGGAATCCCCTATGACATGGTGGGAGGCGTGAATTTCTATGCCAGAAGGGAGATCAAGGATATCCTGGCCTATCTGAAGACCATCGATAACGGGCAGGATGACTTGGCCGTGACGCGGATCATCAATGTACCCAGGAGAGGAATCGGCGCCGCCACCATCCTGCGGGTGCAGAATTATGCGTCAGCCCGGGGAATCGGCTTTTTTGACGCTCTGTGCGAGGCGGATCAGATGATAGCCCTGGGAAGGAGTGCGGCAAAGCTGGAGCCGTTTACCACTCTGATCCGTTCTTTCCGTAGCAAGCTTTCTTATTATACGCTGGAGGAACTGGTGAACGATGTGTTGGAAAAGACCGGATACCTGAAGGAACTGGAGGAGTCGGACGAGGAGGACGCCGAGGACCGCATCCGGAATATCGACGAACTCGTGAGCAAGGTGGTAGCCTATGAGGCGGAACATGAGAATCCGACGCTCAGCGGGTTTTTGGAGGAAGTGGCCCTGGTGGCGGACATCGACAGGGTGAACGGGGAGGATGACCGGGTACTGCTCATGACGCTGCATTCGGCAAAGGGACTGGAGTTTTCCCAGGTGTATATGACCGGCATGGAGGACGGCATTTTCCCGGGATACATGACCATCACTTCGGACGATCCGTCTGACATGGAAGAGGAAAGACGCCTGGCCTATGTGGGAATCACCCGGGCGAAGGAGGAACTGACCTTAACCTGCGCAAAACAGCGTATGCTGCGCGGGGAGACCCAGTATAACCCGGTGAGCCGTTTCGTGCTGGAAATCCCGGACGATCTGCTGGATAACCGGCCGAATGTCTACAGAAAGGCGGCCTTTTTTGAGGAATACCGAAAGACGGAGCAGGCCGGAGAGCGGTTCTCCGGCTCTGCCTGCAAAGATCAGGAGGATTGGCGCCCCAAGGCGGTGGCAAAGCCAAAGCGTACGGCGCAGGAAAATAAACCCTTTATCGCCCGGGGATTGGGAAGCCTGGAGGGTGTGCCCGGCCTTGGCAAGGGGATGCAGGCGGTATCCCGAAACCTGGAATATGCCGTGGGCGACCGGGTAAGACACATGAAATACGGCGAAGGAAACGTGCTTCGCATCGAGGAGGAACCCAGAGACTATAAGGTGACGGTGGAGTTCGACAAGGCAGGGCAGAAGATCATGTATGCAGCCTTTGCCAAGCTGAAAAAGATCTGAGCCGGCGCCGTAACAGCGCCGCTTTTGTTCCCATAAAATTTATCAAATTTTTATAGTAAAATTTTGTAAAAAGTGGTATGATAAAACAGGATTCGGGAAAGTATGTCTGTGCATACTATTAAAGGGAAGAAAGGAAGGTTGGCATGTCAAAACTGGATGAAGTATTGGAAATGGTGAAAATGAACGAGCTTTTGAAAAAGAAGAACGAAAAGGAGAATGCGAATACGATTCTCTGGATCCTTGCCATCATCGGCGCGGTTGCTGCGGTGGCGGGAATCGCATATGCGGTGTACCGTTATCTTACGCCGGACTATTTGGACGACTTTGACGACGACTTCGATGATGATTTTGACGACGATTTCTTTGAGGAAGAAGGGGACGCCAACGAGAAGTCGGATGAGGAAGACAAGACGGAGGATTCTGCCAAGGAAGCGGATGACGAGAGCGGGCAGGCCGGCGAATAAAAGAAGGAAAGCGAGAACGGGGTGCCAGTGCATCCCGTTTTTGTTGTGGGTGCGTGCCCTGCACGCGGATGGGAGCGTCGATGAAAAAAGGAGAAATTAGAGAAGGGGTTGTCACGGAGGTGAGATTTCCCAACAGGGGTATGGTAAGGCTGGATTCCGCGACGGAGGAAGGGGAGGCCCGGGTGACGGTGAAGAACGTGCTTCCGGGGCAGCGGATTGCCCTTCGCATCTGTAAGACCGGAAGAGGAAAGGCCGAAGGAAGGCTCCTGGAGGTCTTAGAGCCGTCAAAGGATGAAATCCCGGCGCCTTGCCCCCATTTTGGGAGCTGCGGAGGATGCACCTATCTTTCCCTTCCCTATCCGGCCCAGCTTGCTCTGAAGGAGCGCCAGGTGAAAGGGCTTCTGGAACAGGCCTTACAGGGTCAGACGCATCCCTGGGCTTTCGAACCTATCAAGGCCAGCCCCAGGGAGCATTCCTATCGGAATAAGATGGAGTTCACCTTCGGGGATGAGGTAAAGGACGGCCCGCTCGCCTTGGGTATGCATAAAAGGGGAAGCTTTTATGATATTGTGCCGGTACGAGAATGCCGTATTATGGATGAAGATTTCAGGCGGATTCTGGGAGGGACGCTGGATTATTTTGCAAAAAAGGGGACGGATTTTTATCACCGGCTCACCCATAGGGGCTATCTGCGCCATCTGCTGGTGAGAAAAGCGGCTTATACAGGAGAGGTTTTAACCGCCCTTGTGACGACCACCCAGGGGACGGAAAGGGAGGAGCTTTTAGAAGGCTTCCGGGACATGCTGCTCAGCCTTCCATTGGACGGCAGGATTGTGGGTATCCTGCATATCAGCAACGATTCCGTGGCGGATGTGGTGCAAAGCGACCGGACGGATGTGATGTACGGGCAGGATTATTTTTATGAAAAGCTGCTGGGGCTGCGTTTTAGGATATCGGTCTTTTCCTTCTTTCAGACGAACAGCTATGGAGCCGAGGTCCTCTATCGGACGGTGCGGGAATATATCGGACAACCGGATCAAAGGGACAGCGTGGTCTACGATCTCTATAGCGGAACGGGCACCATCGCGCAGATGATGGCGTCCGTGGCCGGAAGGGTGATCGGCGTGGAAATCGTGGAGGAGGCTGTGGAAGCGGCGCGGGAGAACGCCAGGATCAACGGCCTCGACAACTGCTCTTTCCTTGCCGGGGATGTGCTGCAGGTGCTGGACGGGATCGAGGAGAAACCGGATCTGATCATTCTGGATCCGCCCCGGGAGGGCGTCCATCCTAAGGCCCTGCAGAAGATCATCCGATACGGGGTGGAGCGGATGGTATATATTTCCTGTAAGCCCACGAGCCTTGCAAGGGATTTGGAGATGCTGCTCGCGGGAGGCTATGTGGTGGAACGGGCATGCTGCGTGGATATGTTTCCGGGGACGGGGAATGTGGAGACGGTGTGCTGTTTAAGCCGCATAAAATAGGGATTTTCAAGGGCTTGCATGGTATGAAAATGGGTGATTTGCCACCGATTTGCCACCGTAATTCTGAAAAACCGGCCAAAATGTTAAAAGAGGACTGAACAGCGGTGAACTTTTGCTGCCAGCCCTCTTTTGGTATTCTAGGAAGTTTTCCGTCCTGCCGCCTGTTCAAAGAGATCGACGGATCGCTCCGACATGACTTCGGTATCATGTACGTATGTCTGTAAAGTAGTCTGAATATTGGAGTGTCCCAGCCTGACCTGGACGTCCTTTATATCTGCACCGGATTCGATCAG
>JAETRI010000059.1 GCA_021770245.1 Lachnospiraceae bacterium | reverse complement strand
CAGCGGCAGCGCTCCAAATCCTTCTGGAAGGAAAGAGAATGGCCAAGGAGTTCTGCGCATGTAGCCTGTGTCAGACGTTTTTTTGCCCTGGCAGCTTTCAGTGCGTTTTTGAAAACATGGGCATCCTTGATTGATAGAGACATTGTCGTCACCTCCTTGTTAGTAGTGTAATGGCATACCTTTTAAAAGTAAAAATGGTATAGACATCTCTATATAGTAGCGTATAAGACTACTAAGCATCCAGATTTCTGGTGAACAAAAAAAACATGGTTCATCAGAGATCTATTTGGGTGCTTTTTTTGACCATGGGAAAGGCGCATGGTCATATTGAAAAGCAGGTATAAGCCGGATGCCGGCAGGGGGATTCTGTTAAAAAAATCGCATCTTGTTATAAGGACGATTATACCTGCAATGGTAGTTTGGCACGCTACTTTTTAAAGATAAATACAAAAAAGAGAAAAAAGGGTGATTATTTCGGTCATATACCGGATAATGATCCTTTTTCTGCTGTATGGAAAGAGGTAATGAGGGAATGCTTTCTTCCTGCCGTCCGTGGACCGCCCTTCACATCCTGAACAACTCAGAGTGTAAAAGGGAGGATATAAAAGATTACAGGAAAAGAAGACTCTGCGCATTCCCGTTGCCGATCTCCTCCAATTTCAGATTCTTGCAGGCAAAGATCTGGAATTTAAGGAGGAAAAGCCATGTGGCAGAAGAACAACGGAAAAAGTGAAACAGAAATCGTACAGAACCGATTTACAGCGTATCTGGCGACTGCAATAAAACGCCGCAGGAACGATTACCTGCAGCAGCAGGACAGACGCCAGCAGATAGAAAGCCTGACCGAAGACTACCCATTTTTGCTGGAATACAGCATAGAGCAGGATATGCTTCTTGGGCTGCCCGTTCTCATGCAGCTGGAAGACAGTGCGCTTCTCCGGGCGCTGAAGGAGCTTAATGAACGGGAACGGTACATATTCCTTGCAAGGGTGTTAGATGATAAAGATTTTGAAACCCTGGCGGAAGAAACAGGACTGGGTTATAAAGGCGTGTCAGCAGTTTATTACCGGACAGTACAGAAAATCAAAAGAAAGACAGGGGTGATGAAAAATGAATTTTAAGGAAATGCTTTTGCAGGCGAAAACCGGCAGGGAACAGGCAGTCATGGCTTTGCTGGAAATGTATAAGCCGCTTCTGGTTAAATATGCAATCATCAATAGCAGATTTGATGAAGATCTGTACCAGGAGTTATGTATCATCCTGCTAAAATGTATTGCCCAGTTCAGGATGTGACATATGGGATAGGGATGCTGCATTTCCATTATGCGGCATGAAAAGGAAAAGCGCCGGAGCATACCGCCCGGCGCTTTTCTGGAATCTTTTTCACTTACAGGTCAATTTATCAATGTATCCGGCTCAGAAAAAAGTTGCTGCAGCTTTCCGGCCAGATCCGTGCGTGAGGTACAACGGATATCCCTGGTAAGGCCGTAATTATTCATCTGTTCATCTATACTTCTAAAACTGATACGAAAATCGCTGCTGCCGTCATGGGTGATCCAGAACCGCCTGCCGGTAGCAGGGTCAACCGCAATAATCCAGAGGCTGTGCAGCCTGTCTACATAAGTAGGACGGGCGAGGCGCCAGCAGCTCCGGTCATCATACCGGAAACCGGAGACTTCCGCCATCCGTTTTTCCAGTACGGAATAAAGAGCTTTGTATTTCATGTGCCATACCTCTCTTTCCAGCCATGCAGGTATGTGCAGTATCCTTCCGGGTCAATTTCCTGCAGGATTTCCGGCCGGAACCGGTATTCCGGGTACTGGCAGTATCCGCTCAGGGCATATGTTCCGGTGGGAACCGCCAGCCCATGCCGTATGATCCACGCCAGGATTTCTTCGCCGTTATTGTTGGTGTCGATAAAGGCGCAGTTTTGAGGCCGGACGGAATCCAGATTGACGGTCAGGACATTCCAGGGTTCCGGTTCCCCGTTCTCCCAGGAAGTCATAGTGACGGCAAGGTTCCCTTCCATATAGGAAGTGATTTTCAGCTCAATCTTATAGGTGGTGCCATATTTCTCCAAATCAAATGTTTTCATATTGTCTCCTTTCGGTGTGCCTGTATTATGCTGCAGTTTTTGGCTTGTCCTGTGCCGGGAGGAGGATTACCCCTTTTTCCACCTCTGCAGGCGTCCATGCGTTATTTTTCCACATACAACCGCTTGCCACGTTGTAAAACTTCGGTGCTTTGGGTGGATTCCCAAAGCATTCATCATCCAGATACAGGCAGATATGCCTGTCATAAAAGGGGATAAGGGCCTGATGGATCTGTTTTTTCAATGACAGGGCAAGCTGGTCAATCTCTGTGATATCCTGCCGCTTGAAGGCAGCCGCAGAAATCTGTTTCAGGATGCCGGACTGGTCAATGGTTGTCTGAATCAGCGGCTGTGCTTCCTCCAGAAAGTCCGCACGGATGCGGATGTTATCCAGTGTGACCTGTTTAACATAGGCCGTGGCTGTGGTGCTGATGTTCTGCCGCAACTCGTCAAAAGGCTTTTTATATTTCGTCTTCAATACTTCCAGGGATACTGCGTCAAGATTTCTTTTTAAAAGGTCAAGATAGTCTTCCAGCGCTTTTCGTAATTCCATGCTTTTCATATGGATACCTCCAATCCTTGTAAAATAAGGTTTTCTCTAAAAATCATCCTCCCAGGGCGACCGAGCATCTTCCGCCATAGACTGGGAACTTCTTTCTATCTCCGCAGGTTCCAATGTCTCTGTTTTTGTTTCTTCCGCTTTTTTCTCCGCCGCTTTCTGCTGACGGCGGACTGTAAGCGTCAGGGCATCCTCCCCAACATCATCTGAGCGTGACTTTTTTGCCTGCTTTTTGCGGCATTTTTCTACGGCTGCGTGATAATCGTAACCAATGGCCGCCTGGAATTTCTCCGCGATCTCCCTTAATTTTCCGGCCTGGTACTCATAGGTGGCCTTGTGGAAGCCGGTCAGGTGCCACTGCTCACACACCAGATCCAACATACGGGTGTAGTCCATAAGGGCGTTGATGGTCTTTAAGATGTCGCCATAGCAGGTTTGCAGCTCGTGGGAGCCATCCAGATCCACATAGGAGAGTGTAAGCTCATGTTTCAGATATTCCTCTACCTCCATGTGGTGTGCCAATACCGGCTCATAGATCTCCCTGGGAAGCTCCGGCATGTTTGCGGATGCAGTGCTCTCATTGTTCATCCGGTTCACCTCCTGCCTGCGGCAGAGTGGTAAGCCCACTGACAATCATCTGGACGGCGGTGCGGTATCCACAGCAATAGGATTGTTCTGCTATGACGCTGTTTCTTTCGGAAACGGCCGTCTGGTACTGTTCAAAAAATCCTTGGGACTGGCCCAGGGCAGGCAGCAGTGCTTTTTCTGCCTCTTTTACGTTCTTATCCAGCCTGGAGGGAACCGTAACGCATCCATAAATGTCAGGCTCATAGTTCCCATAAAACAGGTTATGTAAGAAATCAGGTTCCCCGGTTTCTGCCAGCTGTATGGCTGCAGGGGCAGGTTTTGAAAGGGCGGCGGCAATCTCCCGGAGGGCTTTGATCAGTTCTGGAATCTGGTGGTTGAAAAAGATAGTACCCATTTTTGTTTCGTGAAAATTCATCTGTGATCCTCCTTTTGTGGCTCTGCCCGTATTTTCAGGGCATAGCGGCATTGGTGTGATATTCTATGCGATTTTCTGTTCGCCCCAACGGATTTGGAGCGCCCCGTTTTCATCCCGTTCCTGACGCATCAGGAGGGAGAGAAGGTCATAATCCACACTGAACCGATCATAGATCTCGTCCAGGTCTACATCCTGGCCTTTCATAAACAGGTTCAGTTTCTCCTTTGCCAGCACCATCTGCATCAGGTTGGATTCAATACTTCCGGCATAGGTGAGGAAGTAAATGTCCTTTTGTTCCGTTGAGGTATACCGGATGAACCGGAAATAGAACTGACTCATGCCGGAGTTGTTGTAA
This sequence comes from Lachnospiraceae bacterium, assembly GCA_021770245.1. GTDB lineage: Bacteria > Bacillota > Clostridia > Lachnospirales > Lachnospiraceae > Eisenbergiella. Next base: position 17,582 of record JAETRI010000059.1, on the reverse strand, counting down.
TGCAGTTCCGGTATGATGACTTTGTTGACGTAATCAAAATTGACGCTGGAGGGGAGGCTCTGCTGGGTGCAGAGAAGTATCCCGTTCCCGCTGTCCTGCAGTGTCTGGCGAAGCGCCCGCCTTTTGGCAAAGCTGGTGTTGGCGCCGGTCACCACAAACAGGGGGCGGTCCGGCAGGTATTCCCGCAGTGCCTTTTCATAAGATTCCAGCACGGTAACGTGCCGCACTCCGATGGCAATGATTTCATTCTCCCATTCGGCAGCCATCTCTACAGCGGCCATGACCTTCACCGGGGTATCCCCTGTGTATTCCTGTACCGTATCCGGGGCGGCGCTGATGCGCAGGAGAAGAACGATCTGCTGGACCAGGCGCATCATGGAATCCTTTCTGGAATTGCCAGTGGAAGAAAAATAGTTGTACCGCATCTGATAAAATTCATGGATTGCTTTCTGGTAGACTTCCTTTTCTTCCGGAGGGAACTGGAGCAGCAGCTGATGGATCTGTTTAATATCCTTGCATGACACCTCCTCAAAGGTTCGTGTAATGACTGTTTTTCCTAAAATATCGCTGAGGATATCGGCGTTGTAGATGTCCTGGGTGCGTTTCTCCATGCCGAATACAGTAATCTTTTCCGGCAGGTGGGAGGATGCGAACAGGGAATATCCTTTTTTGTAGGAAGGGATTGGCTGTCCGAAATAAGGATTGATGTCACTATCCGGCTCGGCGTCCGTATCGCTGTCCTTATTATGGTGATAAATATACCGGTTCCAGGAGATCATGTTGATGGAATTGTTGTAGAGCAGCTCCAGCTGTGGGGCAAACTCTGAAATGTTGTTCCTGGTGCTGGTGCCCGTGGTGAGCAGCTTCATCCGGCAGCGGCGGAAACAGGAAAGCACCGCCTGGCTCCTGGCGCTGTTAGGGTTGGATATTTCATCGCTCTCGTCCAGTATGAGCTGGATGTTCTGGTGCAGGCGTTTCATGTGCCTCCGTAAATGTTTTTTATAAGCGCTTACTTTGTTCAGTGTCAGCAGCACAAAATCTCCGGGCCGGACACGTTCCAGGTCCACCAGGCGTTTGATGAACACACAGGGCAGGTCATAATTTGCCAATACCACATTCCAGTTGTTGCGGATGGAGATGGCAGAGGAAACGACCCATGTGCTGTGTACGTTCTGGTTCTGCATCCGGTATAATCCCGTTGCAATGCCGGCCAGGGTCTTTCCGCTTCCCTGCTCCCACTGCAGCAGCGCATAGCGTTTCTGGAGGGTAAGGTTGATGTCGTGCCGCTGGATCTCATTCAGGCGGATTTCTTCCATACGGGAGGAATCCCACAGTGAAAAATCTGCCAGCCACTCAGCAATCGCCGGATCTTCATCCATTTCCGCATAGGGCATATTCTGTATCTCATATTCTGCCCGTTTCCTGCAAAGCAGCCGTTCATAGCCCGGATAGGACTCTGGGGTGTTTTCAAGAACTGCCTGATACACTGGCACAGGCAGGCGTTTGCTGTCCTTGATCTGCCGGCGTGCGGCTGTACTGTACCCTTTATAGGCAAACTCGCCTTTTCTTTTGACAAGACGGATACAGTCTGTTTCCGGTATAGGGTTCTGTTTTTTTAATGCCTGCCGGAGATAGGTGAGTACCTGCTTTTCCGTAAGCTTTCCCCGACACCATTGTTCATAACTCATGTTGTGGGGCTGGCGCTGGGTGTAAAAACGGTGCAGGTATTCACAGCACCTGGCATACAACGGTCTGGTAATCGGATGTGTCCTGATATGGTACAGGAGCTTTTGGGTCTGGTATCTGAAATCACCGGATGTCTGGCGTGACTTTGCCAGCTCCAGCAGGATTTTTGACTGGTTATTTTCCAGCGCTGATTTTGCAAAGGCCAATATTTTCTGATAGATAGATTCTGCGTCCTCCTGAATATCAAAATCTTCCGGCAGGATGTAATCGGCTTCTATCCGGTATGGGCGGGGAGTCCACCCCTGGTCAGCGGTCTTTTTCTGCCAAAACTGCAGCTTGGTAGGGAAACGGCTGACGCCCAGGTGAGAGAAGGCGTTATCCGGAAACAGCACCTGTCCCAGAAAGCTGAACTGCCTCTCCATCTCCCGGATCTGTCCCTTGTCGGTAAAATCATCTGCCAGAAAAGACTGGGGTACGATCAGCGCAAGGATTCCCAAAGGCTTCAATACCTCTGCCGCTTTCAGGCAGTAGTACATCTGGGAGGGGATCTCCCTGCCGCTTTTGGTCCACCACTTTAAATGAAAGGGCGGGTTCCCCACTACATAGTCAAACCGTGTCTCCGGCTGGCAGGTGCGGATATCCCGGCACTCCACCGTTGCTTCCGGATAAAGGAACTTTGCCACCTTCACAGCTTTTACATCCAGCTCACATCCGTAGATGTTGGCCTCTGTGGGGATAAAGTTGAAAAAACTCCCCATGCCGCAGGTAAGGTCTGCCACCAGGTCATGCTCAGACAATTTCAGGCAGGCCGTAATAAATTCACACAGGCGGGGCGGAGTAAAGAACTGGCCGTTTTCAATCTCTTTCTTTGCCTCGCTGTATGCATGGTAATTCTCGTAGTCCGCCCGTTCCAGACCATGAAGGCCGCCATCGCCGGTATAGGCATTATAGATATCCTCTTGGCTGATGGAGCATTCCCCACAGCGCCCGCTGTCGATCAGGTACAGGACTTTTTCATTCAGTGCTTTCCGTTTATCCTGGGGGATGGGTTCCTCCTGATAAGCATATTTCATTCGTATCACCTCGCTGATTGTTTAATATATGGTTTTCAGATAATCCTCTATAAACTGGTATGCATGGGCTTCACTGGTAAATTTCAGATCCACTCTGCCGTTTTTGAACATCCGTAGGGACTGGATTTTCCCGCAGTCATTGAACTCATAAACATTGAAAAAATGCTCTTTGCGCTTGATAATCTCAGATAAGCTGTTTGGCGTGGAGGCGAAGTCTCCTGTCTCAAAGTGGGAGATTCCCCGCAAAATATCCTTTGTCTTATCCATCAGTTTCCAGGTATCACTTATGCGGCTAAATACAAAGCTGCATGCGTAAAATGTAAGCTGTATGACTGTTTTCTTGTGCTCAAACATGGGGCGTCCGTCAGAGGAATCCCAGGCAGCCCGATGGCACTTCCCTTTAAGTTCATGTATTGCCTGTTCGGAGAGAGCCCGTCCTTGCGTCTGGAGAAAGATCTGCTCAAGAATGTCCGTATAGTTTAGTGTCAGGCATTGAAAATCCTGCCTGTATTTTTTCATTCGTTCCTTATAATCTTCTGCCCCCTTGTCGGTTGGCTCCTGTGGAATGAGATTTTCAATCACATCATTCACATTTATGGAAAAGTGGTAAGTATCTTCAAAATAAGAAATTATCCGGCTTATAAAGGTGGGGTGCTGAAAATGAATCTGCTGCAGGATGTCTTGATTAGAAAGCTTCAGCCCCAGATCTGTAATAAGGTAAATATTGAAAGGCACTCCTATGGGAGTCAGAAGTTTTTTCTGCTGTTCCTGCATATCATCCCAGAAGAATTCCAGTTCCATCAGGGCGTTTCGGGCGCTGTCATAAGCGGCCTGATTTGCCTCGCAGAATATCCGGTCCGTTTCCGAGATGCGGGTAGCTGCTGTCATTTCAACGGATTCAAATTTTGTGAGTAAATCCATAAAAACCTCCTTTTCATTACAAAAGGCCGTGGTTTGGATAAGCCACGGCCGGAACATGGAGGCAGCCAGCACAGGTGCGGCTGCCACAGTTGCTCAAAGTCCATTTACGCACATGCGGCCAGTTTCACAGGGAGCGGATTCATGGCCGCCAGCGGAAAAGGGCTCATAGACAGGTGATAATGGGTATTCCTGGTTTCAAAATGGATATTGTCTTCGGTCTGCTTATGCAGGGCTACCACATTGGATGTCCGGTAGATACTTCCCTTGGCCGCAAATACAGCAGGCTTTCCGATTGTGATCGGGAACAGGAGCGTTCCGCAGAGCATTACTTTTTTCTTTTCTTTATTGTTTTTCTTTTTCATTCTTACTGGCCTCCATTCTGTTTCAGAATTCAAATTGGGAACGGCTGCGTTATCCATAGCATAGTTCCAGAAGCACGCTGCGTACCTCTTCCAGAAGTTCCTGGACACGTTTCATGGTTGTGTTCTGCTGGCGGGCAATATCGCGGTCATTGTAGCCGCAGGATTTCAGATGCACGATGTTCATCTGCTGTCTGGATACCCGCTTTGCCAGATCATGCAGGAGCAGCTGTTCTTCCAGCTGACGCATGAGGGGATTGGGTGCTGCTATGGTTTCTTCCAAAGATAAGCCATCTTCGCTTGGCTTGATATGTAAGCTGATAACATCGGCGTTATGTTTAGGGCGTCTTTGCTTTCTTCTGTGCTCGGATATACATGCTGACATTCTGCGCCATGCAATCGTGGTGAATGAATACTGCTGCAATTCCGGCTCATTGAAGTAGCGGGAAACTGCACGAAGATACCCGAAAATGACAACATCATAAAACTCGTCAATGGGAAGATGATTTTCATTTAAGAATTTATAGACAAGACTATGGTGTTCGGATGCAAATAAGCATTGTTCCGGGGTTAATGGTACTTCACACTTCATAAAAATTTCCTCCTTAAAATGCGAAAAGGACTCCCCCGGTAAATAACCGGGAGAATCCTTTCCATACGTTTCATATAGCGCTATGCCATATTGGTTTCATTGATCAGGCGGGCAGAGCTTCACGTTCTCCGTCAAGGGGCTGCCCGTAGTTAAACTTTGCGCCCCCGCTTACAGGCAGGACTTCTACATTGCCGCTTCCATAATCGCAGCCATCGTCATGCTGGGTTTCATTGACAGCCGCACGCTGCTGGAGCATCAGGCGGACCTGCTCTTTAAAACCGTCTGCAAACTGCCGGATCTGTGCCAGTTCCTCCCCGCTGAAATCGTACAGGCGGCGGAAGGTGGCAACACTGTAATCATCCTTTCCGTTGTTCATTTTTTTAAGCCCGATCTGCACCACGCTGCCATAAGTTGCACGGCGGCGGAGCAAAAAAGACTGGTTCATGAACTCACGGAAGGGTTTCAGACTGGTAGGCGGAAGGGTCACCTGTAACGGCATAAACTCACCGCTGCGGAGCAGGTAGAGCACACGCATGTTCTTGCATGCCTTGCCGTTTCCCTCTGCAGCAGAACCGAACTGGTTTAAAGCGCAGGATGCACAGGAACCGCCCGGCTCCCCGATGCCCTGTTTCCCATCCGCAGAAGAACAGAGGGGAGTAGCACTGTCGTCATACTCGCTGCCTTCCGGCCAGTAAGCGTTGTTGGGGTGGTTTGAGAGAATAACACCTACTAAAGTCTTTGCATAATCCGGGTTTTCCGGATCGTCAGAGGGGATCTCAAACTGCAGTGTGCCGCCTGCCGGAATCTTGATCCGGGGGAAGCTCATCTGCAGACCTTCCATATCCTCTGCCAGTTCTTCCTGGGTAAATTCCCCTTCGGGCATGGCTGCCGGGAGCATAAATTTTTCCTGTTCTGCCAAAGCATTGTTCTGATTGTTATACATACTGTTTTCCTCCTTAAATTGAAATTGTGTTGTAATGGTATCAAAATGGTTGCGTCAGGCGGCCATCTGGTTGATCCGGTTCCACTGGCGGGGCGGCATGGAGAGAATGCTATAGCCGATGCTCTCCAGCTGGGTGGCCCTGTCATAGTTCTCTACATCCTGGCTGTGCCGGGTGACTGCATTGGAAAGCCCGTACAGCGTGAGGTCTTTTCCTTCGATCAGATGCTGAAGGATGCCTTCCCCCTCATCGTCTGTGATGTGGAATTCCCGGCTGGCCAGTCTGACGATACCGGGAACATCTTTGGTGCTCATTTCCGCCTGGGCAGCATTCTGCATCAGGCCGACCACCTGGGCAAAACGAGCCTCTTCCACGGCAGCCCTGACGGTATCCTGGATTTTCAGGATAAAGGCTTTGTCGTCCGCAGCCAGCGTCTTCTCCGAATAGAGCTGGAAGTTATCTTCCATGTCATTGACACGGCCCACATGGTTGCGGCGTGTCTGTGCGTCATTGACGATCATGCCGTTGCTGCATACCAGGCGGTAGACAAGGGGCTGGATAGTGACAGCTCCCATGCCGGTCTCGCTGTTGGAGATGATGACGCCGGCCTGCACAATGTCCCCAGGCACAACCTCCGCTTCGAGGCGGGGATTGACTACCTTGATATACATCCGGCTGTCCGTGATCTGGCAGCTTTCAAAGCGTGCGCCCTTCATGCGCCCAATAATGGGAAGGACTGCCTGGGCAATCTCCATGTTGTCGATCCGCCGGTAACGGTTGCTCAGGAAAGCCCTCGCGGTGCCTCCCATGGTACGCAGAAGCCGTTTGGACGGGGAATGCTGGAGCCAGGCGTTGACATTTGCGGCCAGAAGCTCCGGCTTTTCCGTGAGCATCCGGTCATAATAAGGCGCAGGGATCTTCAAGTGTGTTCCAAACTGCCGGTGGGCAATGGTGTTGACCTGCATGGGTTCCACCGGTTCGGTGTTCCCGTCAAACATGTGGAGATAGATCTGGGAGTCATAAGGCTCCATCTGCAGGCTCCGGGTATCCACCAGATAATCCTCCTTCATGCTGTTCTGCCGTGTGATCTCAGCAGCCATTTCGTTCAGGGTAAGACCTTCTTTCATTCGTGTTCAGCTCCTTTCTTGTTGTGTGTGGGCTTACCAGGAGATCTGGATGCCCTTCGCCGTGACCTCAGCCGCCAGCCCATTGCGTTCAAAAACCTGTAAAAGCCGTGACCAGTACGTCTTTTCCGGAAAGCCGGCAAGGTGCTCTTTTGCAACCTCCTCCGTGTCCTCCTCGATGCAGATATCGCCGTCTTCATGGATTGTGAGACAGCTGTGGCCGCGGGAATTCAAGTCTGCCACAAGAGCCTCCAGAACCTTCCGGCCCTGGACCTCGTACCAGATCTGGGGGTCCACCGGCTGTTTGTTGGGCGGGACAGTATCTTCCGGCCCTCCGCCTCCGGCTTCCGAGAGCGGAACCATCTTTAACATATTGCAGGTGATGGAGGCGTTTTGATCCACGCATACATCCGCATGGTCAAAATCCGGGATTCCGTAAAGGCGGATGCGCCCGGTCCCTCCTGCCAGCACCAGTTTTTCCGGCCTCTTTTCGCACCATTCCCAGCGCGCGTCAGGATAAACCGCCCGGAGATAGGCAGAGATCCGGTGGCTGACATGGCGGAGCAGGAGCAGTTCCATTTCCGGAGATTCTGTGGCTGAAAGATCAAAAGACTGTGTGCCCGTGATCCCTTCTGCCAGCCGTTTCTTTGTAAGCTGTTCACGCATCCTGCAGCGTTTCGCCTGCTGCATACAGGGCCGTAAAAGCACCGCAATAACCCACAGCCCCCAGAGGGAGAACACCCCGATCAGGAGCCAGGTCTGCCATGCTCCCCTTACGAGCGCCAGTATAGCGATGACTGCACCCACAAGAATGCTGATGCTGCCCCACAGGGCTTTGTCACTTTTCATTTTTTTACCATCCTTTCTTTGTCTTTGTTGAAAGTAACCTACATGCACAAAAAAAGAGGAACCATACCGGCCTTTCAGGTTCATTCTGAAAAACCGATAGGGTTCCTCTTTTGGCGCCGGAACGGGATTCACTCCGGCAGGGACTCGCGTTCCCCGTCCAGTACCTCCACAGGGGGAGGGGCGGCGTCTGCGGTCCCGGGTTCATCTGGAAAATCGGTGGAGCCTTCTTTGGAAATGCCTCCCGGAAGGAATCCGAAATTAGATAGATAGATCTTCAGGATTTTTGTCCGTTCCTTTCCATGGCCTGCGGTGCAGTCCACCAGCTGCTGTGTGCCGGTGATCCACAACCGGCTGCCCTTTTTGACACCAAGCCGGGCAAGGCGGGATACTTCATCATCCCATGCCCATACCTGGTAATACTGGAACTGGCCTTTACCCGTCTGCTCGGTAAAACCGAAACAGACATAGGTGGAATCCTTCTGGCTCTTTTTGGGAACCAGGTCATTCTCCACACGTCCAAATGCAAAAATCTGTGCCATAACACTCCTTTCTGCCACTGGCCTTATTATCTATAAAAAAAGTGCCAGCGGGAATCCGGCCCGGATGGGCGCAGTAATACCACTGACACTTATATACAAACTTAACAGCGTGTGCAATGCGATCTCTTCATCGCCGTACAGACAAGCCTGTCTGCAATCCTGCAAGGATACGCACAAAAATCAATTACAAGGTAAGTATAACACTATATCTGGTGGCTGTCAAGATTATAAACACTATATATAGATATTTGGAGTGGCAAAATACAATATCTTGTAGCCGGAAGCCCCGGAGACTGCGCACAGGGCTTCCTAAGTATAAATAGGGATCAAGTCGCATTTATTCTGCAGTATTTTGATTTTTTATTCTTGCGAGAATCAAAGGCTCCGATCCTTGGGGCATTTCAAGTTTGATGTTTCGTTGCTTGCGGCGGAGTCTTTGACTTCAAGAAGGTTTACCGGCAGACTGGAATCGTAGCCTAAAAACAGGTCCGTGGAGAGGGAGGCATCCAGATATTCGCTGCCCAGGGATGGGCGGGAGGCTTTCCGGAAATAAAAGCAGTAACACCCGCCCGGCTTTATTTTTACCTGTTTCCCCAAAAGCAGGATAATGGCGCTTCCCTGACGGTCCGTAAGCTCTATTTTGCGATACCTGCGTAAAGGCAGGGATGTAACGGCGGTACAGACTCCCGTGATGGTTTCATAATCCCCGCGCAGGATCACGACCAGGAGCCCGGCGCTGCGGAACAGGCAGCCGCCGAAGATGATGCCGCTTAAAATCAGCAAAAGCCGGTCATGGGAGAGGAAAAATACGATAGCGGCTATGAAAAGGCTGCCGATCCCCATGAACAGGATCAGAAAAACTTTCAGCTGGAGGGTAAAAGGGGCGTTTAACCATTGTTCCATAAGATGTCATATCCTTTCAAAAATAATCTGCTGGCGCAGGTACAGGTTCGCAACCGCCAGCGTGACTGCCTGGCTTTCGGAGGAGAGCCGCATCATGCAGCTGATGTTGTCGCTGGTGGTGTCCGCATCGTCATAGAGCCCTTCCAGGATGCTTTCCTCCGTAGGGAGGGAGCGGATATCCTTTTCCATGCACCGGATCAGTTCTGCGGTGGAGAGCAGGGCCTGCCTCGCAAGGGCCATGACCTGTTTCTCATTTTCGGTACGCTGGTCACGGCGGAAGAGCTTTCTGGCAGAGGAAAAGGGCACATGGTTTACAAGAGTCAGTTTCAGGAAAGACAGCATCCTGAGCAGGGCAGAACCGTCTGTGGGAATGATGTACATGGAGGAGAGCAGGTCATAAAGGGCGTCATATTCCGTTTCCCCTTTCCCGCAGCCCAGCAGGCCCCTTGTCAGAAGCCGTTCCACGCAGTCCTTCCAGGAACGGCTTACGATATCTTTCTGTACCGGTAAAGCTGCCGTATAGAGCCGCCCGATTTCCTCCATACGGGCAATCCGCCAGTTCAGGCAGCTCCAGATGACCATTTCCTGCATATCGACCATATATTCTTTTCCCCCAAGGACAATAACGGGGCAGTAGCGCCGGCATCCGTTTGTCCTGCGCTCAAAGCGGCCGGCAGCGGTATAAAGTGTTTTCAGCATCATAAAAATCCTCCTGTTTTCCTATAGTTATAGAAGGCTGCCTGCGGCGGCAGTCATAAAAGCCCGGATAAGAAAGGTGTGTCTTTCCTGAGTTTTTGGGCAGCCCGGGAGATCCATGCGCCTACATGGGGCGGCGGCACATGGTACAGGCCGGCGATCTCGGAAACACTCATGCCTTTCAGTTTCAGCTTCAGGGCCTCGATCCCAAGCTTTGTCACGCCCTGGTATTTCTTTTCGGCGCATGCCAAAAGGTCGAGTGTTTCTATCATATTCACCTGCGCATGGAAATCGTCCGGCGGCAGGATCGGTTCCCCGTCTGCCAACAGCTCCCCATGGAGGCCCACAGCCAGATAGGTAAACCGGCGCTGCCGGAAACACATTTGCCGGCAGTAGGAGAGCAGACCGTTGCGCACGATCCTTTTGGCATAAGTGGGGAACCGGGAACGCGCAGGGTCATAGGTAGCCGCCGCATGGCACAGCCAGATGCAGCCCTCCTGATACAGATCATCATACCCAAACCCATAGATTGTTTCATTTACATGGATGCTTTCCATGATGACCCAGTAGACAAGGGACAGGTTCTTTTCCACCAGTTCCTGCTGTTCTTCGGTCAGGGGGATATCCCGTTTCATAAATGCTCACCTCTTTTCAGGCCGCCATGCCGCCGCCAGGCTTTACAGGCGGACGGCACAGGGAAATGACTTTCTCACACATCTGTTCTGAGAACATGCCGATATGGGCCTGGCTTTCATCAAGGTCCAGCTTTGTCTGGAGCCATACATAGGCGGCCCATTTGTCCATATGCCGCTCTTTCTGCAGCCGTTTTAAAGCCTGGTGCGCCAGGATGCGTTTCTGGCGCAGGCTGCGGTTTGCCATAGTCCCCATAGGTTTCCGGTCTTTCTTATGGGCGCTTACATAGGAGTCACAGGCAGGCCAGCGGGAGCAGACATACAGATAGCTCTCCCGGTCAATGGTATCCGCCCCATAGACGGAACTGGCAGGCCGGCAGATGGCCGGGGCGCCGCAGTAAGGGCATTTCAGGTTATATTTCTTCAAGGTTTTCATTGGTCACCTCCGTTCCTGCCATTCATGGCAGTTTTGTTTGTCTCCCGTATTTTAAAGGTAGCGGCATTGATGGGAAGTCTGGCAGAGTTCCAGCAGAGGGCAGTCCGTGGAAGATATGGTATGCCACTCAATATACAGGCCGTATATGGTCTCAAAGGTCTGCTTTCCCAGAACAGCCCGGCACTCTTCCGGTTCGATGGGCTCCCCGGATATCTGCTTTAAGACTTTTTCAGGCATAAAGATGGGAGAGCCATCCGCATCCACAGCCATCAGGAATCCGCCGCAGGGCGGAGACTGGCCGTGGGGACAGACTGTATGCTCGCACTTGATATACAAGGCGTTATGCCAGCATCCGCGTACCGCTTTTAAAAAGGGATAAATATTACAATGTTGTTGATTCAATTTCTTTCACCTCTATTACTGTAAATTTGAAAATGCAAAAACCAGATTTTATTGTGTTAATTTCTAAAAAAATTCTAAAATCAAGGTTTTATGTCTAAAAGTTTCTTATACAAATAAAAAAGGAGGGCCAGACGCATATTTCTGCGGTCTGGCCCTAAAATATTTATTCAGTTGTATCGCTTTATCCGAACAGCCCCTCGATTTCCCGTGTGATTCTGGGGATGACCGTATCATTGAAGATCAGCGTCAGGGCTGCCAGCAGCAGTGCGCCCAGCACAACGGCAATGATGATCTTCACGGCATCCGAGATATAGAAATCCCCACGCTGGTTGGAGACTGCCATCCGGGCACGGTGGATGAAATGGTTTGCTTTGCAGCAGATACGATTTGTGATTTTTCTCATGGAAAACCTCCTACTTCATATAATGTCTGGTTACAGGGATACTGCCGGCTTTTAAGGCTGCCGGACGGGTCTTTTCCGTCTGTCCTTCCTTCTCTGGGGCCTGTCCGGGTAAGGGGCAGGCTTCTGTCGGATCAGCCGGTGGAATCTTTGTTTTTCTGCCTCTGCCAGTGGCGGCAGGGTATGTTTTCTGTGTTTGTTCATGGCAACTCCTGTCTGTATTCCGTCTGCCGTGGCAGGACGGCGCTGGCTGTCTGCTTACTGCTGACGGATGCTAAGAAAAGTCGCTGGGATACAAGCTACCGCCTCCTTTTTCGGTTGAATGGCTGTGTAAAGGGCCTGTGACAAAAGGCTGCCCTGCCCTTATCCAAAGAAAGTGCCAAGGGAGCTTAAAACTTCCGTACAAAGGACAACCAGGTAAATGATCATGATGCAGATCAGCATCATCATGGAGTAGCGCTGGATCTTTTTCGGCCGTTTGGCAGCTTCTTTTTTCAGGTTGTTCTGCTCGATCTGCCGCATGTCAAAGCAGATCATCTTAAAGTACATCCGCTGGTCGTCCCCGCGCAGGACACCCACCAGGCCCCGCACCACATCCGAGAGCATGGGGCTCCCGATACGGGTTTCAAAGCGGATCAGGGCATTTTCATAGTTGCCGGTCTTCATGTCCGCAATGGTCTGGTCCAGCTCCGCCCCGAAGTCCCGGCCTGCCACCCTGCGGTAAGAGGTGAGTATCTTCAGCACATCCCGGTCATTTTCCAGGTTCTGCCCGATGGTCAGGGCAAAGCGGGGGATCTCCGCTTCGATGAGCCTGCGCCTCTTTTTTACAAAATCGAAAGCCGCATAGTAGGTGGAGAACCAGAGCGCCACGGCAGTCCCGATTAGGACCGGCACAAACAGCGGCATCAGGAACGCCATGGGGAGGGCGCAAAGCCCTACGGCCCCGGCAGTTACCCAGGCCCTGGCCGTGTATACTTCCGGTGTCAGTTCCAGCCCGGCGATGGTAAGGGCCGCCTGCAGCTTGTTCCGCTTCAGCCGGTCCAGGCGCAGGTAAGGGGCAAACAGCTTTGCGATTTTGGTGATATACACATCCAGGAGCTGTTCGTTTTTGGCGCCCTTTTGTTTCTTTGCCAGCATCATCATCTTGGATGTCCTGCTGGTGGGGATGTCCGCAAAGGCCGTGGACAGGTTATAGGTGGCAAAGCCGAAAAAGATAATGGCGATCAGTGCTAACAGGGTCATGTTCCGTCACCTCCGTATTCGATGGGCCTGCTCAGCTTCATGATCTGCGTGAAGGCAAACAGGATGATGGCCGCGCAGATGGCCAGGGCGATCTTTCCCGGCGTGGTGTAGATCAGGGTATGGAACCAGTCTTTGTTCAGGAAATACAGCAGGGGCACGTTGGCGATCACCAGGAACATCATGGTAATGGCTTCACGCCGGGGGCCCTGCATCATGGCTTCCAGCTCCGACTGCACCACACGGACATCGGAGAATTTCTGCACAATGGTGGGCAGCGTATTCTTCATGGAACGGTCCGACTGGCACTGGATCAGGATATTGGCCCACTCGTGGAATACCCGGTTGGGTATCTTCATCTTCAAAGAGTTGATGGCGCTGGTCATGTTGGCGTTGATCAGCTCGCTCTCATATACAAATGCCTCGAAGTTGGCCTTTATTGGTTCGTTGATATAAGGCAGGTTCTCCCTTACGGAGCGCAGCAGGTCCTCCGTCCGCAGGTAGGACGTGGTGACGATGGAGATGGCGGTCTCCAGCTCCTCGTTCAGATGCTTCTTGTAGCTGGCCGCCGTGCTGCGCAGATACCATACGGGCACCAGGGAAAAGCCTATGCCTAAAATGGGGACCAGGTACACGTTGCCGATCAGCAGCGCCAGCACCGCCCCTACCGCAAAAAGGATCAGGGTCAGCCGGGTGACTGCCTCATAGCGGTCAGCCCGCCCGGTGTCTTTTAAGATCTGTTTGATCTCATAGTCCTGGTTGAAAAACCCCCTGGCCGGCGTCCCCATGAGCACGTTCAGCTCATCCGACAGGGTGGCGGTCTTTCTGCCGGTGTTGAAGATAACGTCCGTAAAGTCCCGCGGCCGCACCTGGAAAAGAGCCAGAAGCCCGGCGCTCAGCAGGGTAAAACAGATAAGATAGATCCAGTGCAATGCCTACACCTCCTTTCCTGGCGGCTGTTTCCCCGAAGCCCCTTTACGGGGCGGGGCGCTGTCTAAAAATTCCTGCAGCTCCTTGTGGGAGATGCCGTTGTCCAGCAGCCGTTTTTTCAGTGTTTCGGACATGGCGCCCATCTTGCGGTGGCGGCCTACCACATGGGCAGCCCCGTGTTCATCGGTCACGTTATCCACTACCTCATATTTATAGAGGGAACGGTACATCAGCTTCCCGTCCAGGTAATCCTCCCCCTCGATGATCTCCATGATCTTCCGGGAGCGGTCCTCCAGCTGTTTGGTGAACACCACCACAGGGTATGCCTCCACCATGATCTGCATCAGGATGGAATCGTCCATGCTGTACTTCCGCTTGGCAAGGGTCATCATACGCCGGTAGGTGCTCTCGCAGGAGTTGGAGTGGATGGTGGTGCAGACCGTGTGGCCGGTACGGGAGCTTTCCGCCGCCGACAGGCTCTCTGCCGCCGACCGCATCTCGCCCACGCCGATCACATCCGGGTGTTTCCGCAGCACACGCTCCAGGAGGAAGTCCTGGTTGATGTTCATGGACGGGTTTTCGTGGGGCCTTGTGAGCAGGTGGACCACGGAATTCAGGATGTTGCCCTCTGCGTCCCTTTTTACCAGATCGAATTCCCGGCTGCCCTCCTCTATGGTGATGAGGCGGCGGTTGTTGGGCACGTTGGATAGGAGCCATGCCATGATGGTGGTCTTCCCGGAACCGGTGGAGCCGGCAATGCACACGGAAACCCCGTAGCGGATGCAGGCGGTCAGGAAGTGGAGCATCTCCGGCGTGGCGCTTCCGGAATCCAGGAGTTTTTCCTCGGACACCGTATTCTGGTTGACGATACGGATGGAGGCATTGATGCCCACCTCTGAATCCACGATGGGCGTCTTATCCACGGAGATACGGATGTTCTTGTCCAGGAAGCCGATGACCGAGGGCATGGTGTCGTCAATGACCATGCCGCAGGCGTTCAGCATCCGCCGCACCACGTCAATGGCATGCTGTGGGGAGGAAAACCGGTCCGGGATCTTGATGCTGCGCCCGCTGTTCATGATGACCTCGATATCGTTGTAGGCGTTGATGTTCACCTCCTCCACACCCGGCTGGTAGATCCATTTCTTTAAGAAGGAGTAGCCGGCCATATCCTCATAAAGCCTGGCGCACAGCTGCTCGGTGGTAAGCACCTTGATGGCGTACTTGCGTTTCACCAGGTACTGCACCATCAGCTCCTTTAACACGGTGACGGCACGTTCCGAATCATTTTCCCCGGCGCCGGCTATGGTGGAGGCGTGGTTTTCGGAAAAATAGCGCTGCACATCCTCCAGTACCTGCTCATAGGTCAGGCCGCCGTTCTCCGTGGGGGCAAAGAAAATATCATTTAAGTTATTCATCGTATTCGTCCTCCCCGTCCGGCTCCTGTCCATACCCATCCTCTGCGTATGCCCCGTCTCCATATTCCATTTCATAGGCATCCTCTTCCTGCCGCTCGGCAAGCTCCATCTGCTCCAGGGCATCCAGGACCTTATTTAAGGAGGCGGTATATTTGGAGTTGCAGTATTTGATGGCCTGGAACATGCCCCCTTCGGTGGCGCAGCGGTCGATCTCCTTCCCGTAGGGCAGGAGGCCGTCAAAGCCGCCGATGATGTACCCCATCTCGTCAAAGGCGTGGAAGGGGCGGGCCATGCCCGCAAAGGTCATGTGCTCATGGTAGTGGAACCGCCCGTCTACCAGCAGGGGCTGGTGGGCCTTCAGGTAATTGATGCCCTTTAAGTCCGGCGTCACGATGCGGAGCACCAGGTCGCCGGATTCAATGGCGGCAGGCGTGAATACGTTGGTCATGGCGGAGCCGCAGTCCAGGATGACGTAATCCACCAGTTTCTTTGCCGAGGATATGAGCTGCAGGACCATCTGGTAGTCCGTTTCCGGATAGCTTAACGGGTTCTCCCCGGCGCAGTATCCCATAAGGCCGATATAGGGGTAGTTCTTCAGAACCGTCACATGGCTGGCCACCTGGGATGTGTCGATCTCCACGCTGGTCAGAACCTGGCCGATGGAGACGGCTGTGGTGGTGATCTGCTCCGGGAGCCATACCAGGAGCATGGGGATGCCGGGCTCCCCGCTGATGATGATGGCCTTTCGTTTGTCTCGGGTCAGCGCTTTGGCAAGGATGCAGCAGAACATGGATTTGCCGCTGCCGGGGCTGCCCCAGACCGTGATTGTTTTGGACATGGAAACCATTCCTCCTTTCTGCCTGCGGTCAGGTCTTGTTTTCTTTCTTGTTTCCTTCTTGATCAGGGGAGTTTTCCCCGCTGGTTCCGGTTTCTTTTCCCGATTCTTTTTCTTCCCCAGAGGCAGGTTCTTCCCCGGTTTCTCCGTCAGCGTCCGTTTCCGGATTTTCTGCTTCCCCTTCCCCGTCCGTTTCTTCGGTTTCTTCATCGGAAGGCTCCGGGAAGTAGATCTCCTGCAGGATCACATCCTGCTCTGCCAGGAGTTCCTCCGCCAGCTTTTCATTGTTACGGGAGATCAGAGCTACATGGGCCACCCCGTCATTTTCCAGGGAGGTGATGACCCGTGCCTGTTCCGGGCTGGCAAGTACCGTGATGGTGGCGGACTGCTGTTTTTCTTCATCTTCCACCGGTTCCTTTGTGTTGTCCACGTTGACGCCCTTGGCATCCGTGACGGAAAGCACCCGGACGAAACGCAGCTCCGGGACTTCCTCCGCCACGTCCAGGAAATGGTATACCCGGATGATGTCATTGGGCTGCAGCTTGTCAGAGAGGCCGGAAGCCAGCGTTTTCACAGTCAGGGAGATAGCCACCTTCCCGGAGGGGATGCTGTTTAAGGCCACGTCCGAGGATACCGGGACGACGCTGGTCTTGGAGGTCAGGATATAATCCCCCTGGGATAAGTCTGCCGTGGCATAGAGGCCTTTCACATCCTCAAGGGAGTGGGCGATATTGGGGGGAAGGTTGTAGCTTCCAACCTCCACGGTCTCCGTATTGTCTGCCGAGAGCTGTTCCCCTTTCAGCACGGGTTTTGTGACCCGGACGATCTCTGTCTTGCCGTTGGTCTGCTTCGCAATGGTGGGCAGGGCGACAAAGGCGATAACGGCTGCCAGCAGGATGCTGAGCAGGCCGAAGATAAAGCGGTTATTCAGTTTCATGGTTGTTTTCACTCCTGTCATATAAAGTGTGGCATCTGTCTGTCAGGGAAGGCAGATGCGGTTATAGGATTGCAGTTATGGTAACGGCCAGGCTCCCGGCCATCAGGAACGGCACAAAGGGAAGGGAAAGCATCCCCTTTTTCCGCCCTGCTGCCAGGGAAACACAGGCAGCAAGGCCGGAGGCGATGAGCAGGACGGCCAGCATACGGGAGGGGCCGTAGATAAGGCCCATGACCCCGGCCAGCTTGATATCCCCGCCCCCGATCCCGGCGCCTTCTTCTGACACCAGTGCGGCGGCCAGCAGGACCAGGAAGCCGGCTGCTGCCCCGGTAAAAGAGAAAAGGAATAAAAGCGGCAGGAGGGCGGTTCCGAAAAGCCCTGCACGTACCAGGGGCGCCGCAAGCGCAAAGGGGAGGAAGAGCAGGAGCGCCTGGCCGGGCACCCGCCTCTTTTTCAGGTCATATGCGGCAAATCCAGCGATGCACGCAAAGGCCAGCAGTTCATAAAGGAAAATGGGGCTGCTATTCACGGTTGGTATACCAGTCATCAAACATGCTCTGGTGGATGGTGATGTAGTCATCCAGGTTGACCGAGAGCATCCCGTCCGGCGTCCATGCGTCCCATACCTGGGTATACACCACATAGCTGGTGCTGTCCGGGAACCATACAG
>JAETRI010000058.1 GCA_021770245.1 Lachnospiraceae bacterium | reverse complement strand
GAGTAGCAGCCATCTATACGATGACAGGGACTGCACCTCGAGGGTGACTATGCTTGCCGACTGTGTAGAGGCAAGCAGCTCGTACGTGCCATCAAGCCCGTCTATATCGCTACTTAACGAAGTATACAGCTGTTTCACCTCCGCCAGTGCCGCCGCCGTAACCAAGGCTGTATTCTCATCGATCTCGCTGCTTGATGTCACTGTTTCAATGTCTTCCAGCAGATGGTCCAGCCGGGCCAATACCGTCTGAACTCTCTGGCCATCATCCATAAAAGTCACACTGGCCAACGTGTGCGGATATCTTACATTACCCTCAGAATCAGACATCTCAGTGGGGATATATCTTGTCAGTTCATTCGCCATATTTAATCATCCTTTCTCTGCAATATATAATTTCAGCGGTTCCCGTGATATCCCTTCCGCCACCGGCACCAGATTATGCAGGATCATTTTGTGCGGAACATCCGCATTCTCACCCGGTGTCCGGTCTGTTCCCTCCCGCATATACAATGTTCTTGCTACTGTCGGATCTTCAGTCCCGATCACATACCTGTTTGCTGTGGTGATCACAAGTCCCCGTTCGGTCGTTTCCATGCCATACAGACTGCCCTTTGTCCGCTGTCCAACCGGCACATAGGTCGTCCACGTCATGGGGACAAACGGATCATCCGCCTCTTTATACGCATTCGGTTTCAGATCAGCAAAAATTCTCTGGATTTTCCCCAGCATCTTATCCAGCGTTTCTCCGGATTTTATGTTCTCCCGGACCTGCGCCATCTCAAAAATGACTTCTTTCGCGCCCACATCTGCGATATAATTAATCAACAGCTGTTCTCCGACATGCAGAGACCCGGCATCCCCGTCCAAATCAAGCTTGTTACTGCGCAGCTCATTCGCTTTTCGGTCAATCCGGCCGCACACCTCATTGAACTGCTGTACCGTAGGGACTCCATTGACACCGCCAACGATATCTTTCCAGCCCAGTCCCCAAAGCAGCGTTGTCAGGGAAGCACGGGCCCCTTCTTCTGCAAAGCTTTTCGTGTAGTCTTCCTGGTAATACATGTTTCACCTCCTGTCATGTTATCATCTGGGCAAATTTCCCTTCGCCAAATCCCTTCGCTTTTGGATTGATATCGCAGAATCCGAAAAAATCCGCCGGGTGAAAGGACAGATCCACAGAAACCCCACCGGGTTTTACCATCATCTTTGCATGCGCCATAAGCTCTATAATCTCCAGAGGGATCCCGGTTCCGACCGTGAGTCCGAAATGGGCCGGAAGTCGGCTGTCCTCCGTATATTTGACAGAAGTTGCCTGATACAGTACATGGCACATACTAAGAATCTCAGGTATGGAACAGGCGCTCAGATTTTTCAGAGACTTGAACCGCAGAATCACCCGGTAAAGCTCATCTGTCAGAGATTCAGACGCCCACGCCAGCATTTCCCTGGCCTCATCACGGTCAAGGACAACGATATCACCAATGCCGTCCAGATTCTTTCCTTCTGCCTGATCCATACTGCGCAGGGTATTCATCTGCTCCAGCACCATCCGGAGTTCTTCCAGCTCCCCGGATACAGCGCCCAGGAATGCCGTGATATTCCGTTTGTCCCGGAACTGTTCCGGCAGACTGCCGGTCAGGCGCTCCAGCGTTGCATTACTCATTCATGATCACCTCAATTCTTCCGGGAGCAAAGAGGGCTTTCTCCCGGGGGCTCAGATCAAGATTGGTAAGCGTATACATTTCCGGCGTCGGAACCTCCTGCGGATCCTTTGTGAGGTATCCGCTGATGTAGATATTTACCACATTGGGCACCTTTGCATAAATGGGAGTATACAGGCGCTGCAGCGTGATATACCCTCCGATCTCAAAATTCCCGCCCTGATCTGTCACAAGCTCCTGTACTGTGGCAACATAGTTTGACGGCAGTCTGGCGCCTGACATCGCCACAAGTGTCACACGGAGCCATACATACACATTTTCAGGCCGGCTGAATCCTATGTCATGCACATTCCCATCCGGATCAGAGATGGGATATCTTACCTTCCCGTAAGGATATATTCCGACACATTTTTTATCGTATATTACCTGTGCAATCTCGGCGTCGGCACCTCCCTCCACAAGAATCTCAATACTTTTGGGCGGCCGTCCGTCTTTGTCTGTATCATAGGTATCATTTTCCCATGCCCGAACCGCCGTTACATTTTCAAGGCTGTACAGTTCTGCCCGGATGCTGTCGAGCATATTGCTGCTGCGGCGCATCACCTGCTTTATATAATCCTGCCTGGCTTCCATGTCCGTGGCCTCAAACCGGCCATACACGGGATCCAGATCATTGGTCACTGCTTCCAGTCCGGATACATTGGTGTATATCCTGTTCAGATACCCCTTCGGAATGCTGATTTTCCCGTATTCAGTGGATTCGAACAGGATATTGCTTACCACCTGTATCACCATCATATTTTCACCCGGATACAGGATGTTGGCACTCATGCCGCTGCTGTCCCGGATCCGGATTGTATTTACATCCTCAGGTTCCGCTGTCATTCCACGTGGGCGAATGGCCTTCGCAAAGTTTTCCACCATGGTTTCATCTGTATCAGGCTTCTTTTCTGCCTCATCCGGAGCAGAACCGGCGTCTTCCGGACCGGTATCCGGGTTTTCCGGATTAACAGTCTCTTTTTCCGGATCATCCTTAACCCGGACGTACTGAAAAGATTCTCCGTTTATCGTAATTGACAGATAGTCCACGGAAGGATCTGGAATCCGGATCAGGACTTCCCTGA
Organism: Lachnospiraceae bacterium; assembly: GCA_021770245.1. Taxonomy (GTDB): domain Bacteria; phylum Bacillota; class Clostridia; order Lachnospirales; family Lachnospiraceae; genus Eisenbergiella. Next base: position 20,011 of record JAETRI010000058.1, on the reverse strand, counting down.
AACTGTTTATGGAGATCACCTGCTCTGCATAACACATAAAAAATTTTTCCGGCTGCGTATTGGATGAAACCATTGTCCCGTATGGGATAATGGTCCCGTTCTCCCCGGTGCATTTCAGGTTGTACACCGTCCGCCGATCCCTCTCCCGCAGGACACCGCCGAACTGCATGGCATTGTCCAGGCTGATCCCCTCCGCGCTGGAAGGGTACATGGCATAGTACGCATCCTGCGCCGTTTCCCACATGGCCGCTATCTCATCCGCAATTCCCGTTACAAGTACCTGGATGACTGACTGGGGATTAATCGATACGTCAATGCCCGTGGCCTCTCTGATCCTCTGATTGATGCCGTCCCGGATTTCATCGAGGCGCTTCGGCACAAACCCCGCCGGTGTCACACCATATTCATTCATGCAGATCCACCTCCTCCCTGTAGGTCTTTTCATCAGTTTTCACGGTAAATCGTACTGTAGCCTTTCTGGTACGACGGTCTACGTCTATCGTCAGTTCCGGTACTGACAGAACCCGCTCAACCGACAAAATTTCTGCTTTCAACAGGGCCTTTATATATGTCAGATCCGGATTTTTCGTGAAGACATACTCAAAATACGGAAATCCCAAGGATCGTTTGAATATCCATTCCTTCGCAAACCACAGCAGCCGGATTCTTATTTCCTGCATAGGGCTTTCCACAAGACTGATATCCCCTGTCTGCGCCGAGATATCCATGTCCCAGTTTTCATTCAGCAGGATGTCCTTCATCCCCGCCGCCTCCTTCCACTTCTCCCCGGAGCGTCCCGATCAGCCTTCCGCTGCAGGACACGTCCCCGGAACAGGACATGCTTCCGGCCACTTCCATCCCGCCCGTAACAGCAAGGTTACCGGCTATCTCTGTCCTGTCACACTGTACTACCGCGTTCTCTGCAGTAACTTCAACCCTTCCACCGGTAATAGTGATGTTCACACCCTGAGCTGTAATCTCGACCGCATCCTCTCTGACAAGGATTTCCGTATCCATATTGCGGATCAGAATGGCTTTTTCCTCCTGTGCCCGTGCCGCAACGCTCCCTTCCACCGGCCGGAGCCCGGGGATCACGATTGCATTGGTCAAGTCAAACTTCATCGGGATATCTTCCCCGCCTTTTTCCACCGTCTGACTGATATCGCACTCCGATACAATAATAAGGCATGGGTCTCCGGCAATTACAGGATATACAATTTCACACCCGCCGCCACGCGGCATCACAACCGGCGCCCCTGATATGATCGGGAAAGGAATCTTCCTGCCATCGTCCGTAAGATAGCTGGTGGACGGTTCCACCGATGCCGTCCCGCTTTCCGGATCATATTCAAGGATCCGGCCCGGAAGCGCTGTATGCATATCCGACATCATATCCTCAACCATGTTCTCCATGGCCTGGACCAGTTCCTGTTTCATGCCTTCACCTCCACCAGCGTAGCCGTACACTGCCATGATCCTTCCGTATTATCTCCTTCGATCAGAATCTTCTGGACACGGAAAAAGCCGGTCACTTCCCGGCTGGACAGATGCACATAATCATTAACCGTTATCGCGGAATTCAGGAGGAAGGATACCTCCCACCCGATATCCGCCGTACTGCTTTCCGTATAGGTTCCCTTCTGATCGGATGACTTTCCGGAGCTGCTTACCCGTTTCGGGCTTCCGATCATACCACTTTGGGCGCTGATCTCATACACCATATCAGACATGGGCTCACTGCCTTTCCATATCTGCAGGATCCCGTTCTGCATGCTCCATTTCATCCCGTCCGCCCTGGTAACCCGTTTCAGGGCATCCCTGGCACGGCCGATAAAGCTGTAACCGTTCGGCAGCGCCTTAAATTCCACAGAGGGTGAAAACTGTACCGCGCAGCCCATCTCCGCCGCGATACTCCGGTACAGCTGTTCCGTGCTGACGTCTCCGTTATAGGATATGGATATATATGTATCCCGCATCTCCACACGGCTGTCCACCACTTCGATTTCCGTTCGGGTATCAGCTCCCTCTTTTGTTGATACGGCTTTGGCCGCTGCGCCCGCGAAGATCAGTGGCACATGGCTTCCATATCCGGCCTTCAGCACAATGGCGCAGTCCTTTTCATCCAGCCTGGCCGTATGCTCTGCAGACAGGTTCCATACCGTTACCTTGGCGTTATTGCTGGTTTCCGTATCCGCTTTTTCCACGCTGAACTGGATGTGCAGCGGTACATTACCGGCCCCGAGCTCGTCTCCTTCTCCGCCGAAATCTCCGATCACAAGCCGGCACTGCCGGCCGAAGAATCTCTCACCCATCGTACCATCCTTCCATTTCTGCCGCGGGGATGAAGCAGAACCGGGCGTTTCCGTTTTTGAAATCGTTCCGCCCGATATGTGCCAGATCCGAAACGGCGCCAAACAGCCCGTCCGGCATATCCACCGATCGATAAAAAAAGGTGAGCGGGGACCGCGGGACGATCCTGATCATCCCGGCTATCGGGGCCCTGTTAACGTCATACAGCCCAAAGGACCAATAATCTCCCGACATATTGTATAGAAACCGGATATTGTACTCTTTCCCCGCCAGGACTGCCCTGGAAAGGGAATCATTCCTGTCCGGCACTGTAATATATATCATAATCCCTCACATTCTGCCGCCACAGGCAGCTCCTGGTCAATCTTTGCTGCCGAAAAATACATTATACAGGATACTTCCTTTCTTCCCGTCCCCGGAGCCGGAGTTGGATGCACCGGAAGCCCCGTTACCTGAGTCTTTGGTTGATCCACTTCCGGACGTGTTTACCGTCCCGGTGTTTTCCTGCGTTTTCCCACCCCGCCCGTAGGAATCCGGGATCATAGTGCTTTCCGCACTGACGGTGATGATCTGCTTCAGGGATATGCTGATCTCCCTGTCAGTATAGTTTTCCGTTTCCTTTGGGATTTTCAGGGATGTAATGGACATGTTGCTGTACACATTATCATCTGTGACCGCCGTTACCAGTTCTCCGTCCAAGAACAGCCGTTCCAGTTCTTCGCAGATATCCCGTACACGGCCGCGGCCGGTTCCATGACGGCTAAGCCATGTAACCGGCGTTTTCGTCACATGTAATACATAGGATACCGTCATAGGTTTCCGCGCAATATTATCACTCACCGAATACCCGTTTTCCACAGGATACTCCGGGACATCCGCCGTCATTTCTTTGTCTTCACTCATCAGGGCGTCGAACTCAATTCCATTTATGGATACGGGTCTCACTTCCTCACCTGCCTCCTGATTATCGTTCAAACACAAACGCATCATTGAGATCGGACACAACATCCGTCGTCATTCTGTTCGCTACCTGGATCTGTTCCCTCTCCATCCCCTTAAACGTATTATTGATCTCCACATTCTGGTTTACATTGTTCGTCCGGTTCCCGCCGTTCCCTGCGGACTGGTTGACTGTCCTGTTCTGAACGGTGGTATTCTGCGGGCCTGCAAAAAAGTTTCCTATGCCCTCACCGATTCCGCCGATAAAATCCACAATTCCTCCGAAGACGTTCCCGATCAGGCCGACATAATACTGCACTTTTTCCCATAATTTTTTTGCATAACCAATCATAGAATCGATCTTATCGCCGAACAGTTTGTCTATCAGGGTAATCACTGGTTCGAACAGTTTATACAGCCCGCCCCAGAAACTTTTCCACATCTGCTGCAACCCTTCCAGAGCCAAGCCCCAGTCTCCGGTAAACACTCCGGTCAGAAAAGTCAGCAGTCCGGACAGCACATTGATGATCTCAATGATCGCTCCTAGGATTCCAGCCAGCACCATCCCGACGATGGCCAGTATATCGTCTCCCCAACTGCCCCAGAATTGAGACAGTACCTCCCACAGAGGCCGGAGGGCCTGCATCAGTTCGCCTGCTGCCTCTTTGCATCCATTCCATGCCTCTTTTATCTTCTCCCGCATGGCATCCGCATCGATTCCGGCAGCCCGCAGGGCCTCCCCGATCACAGAATCATTGCCCTTCATGAAATTGATAAAATCATCTACCAGAAGGGCCAGAACCACGAAAATGGCAATGATTCCGAGTATCTTCAGATTGATTCCACCAACCAGTTTCAGGACTGTCTGCAGGACCGATATGACCTTATTTCCCTGTGTGGCAATCACAATACCGGCGATCAGAATACCAAGCAGCTTCAGGACGTTTTCAATCCCGCCGAGGCGCTCTGCCAGCCGGCTAAAACCGTCGCGGGCCTTATCCAGTCCAGACATGATCCAGTCGAACGCCCGTACCATGTATTTTGACAGTGTTTCCGTAAGAAGCGTGGAGCTGTTCAGGTCATCTACCCACAAGCCCCAACGGTTCCGGATATACAGCAGCCCGTCACTGATAGAATAATTCAGTTCGCCAAATTTCCGTTCGATGTCGTCCGCATTCTCCAGAAACGCATCCCTCAAGTCGGTAAGGCCGATCTTTCCGTCGGAAAGCATCTGCTCCAGCTGGTCCGTGGTGCTCCCCAGGTGTCTGTTCAGATACTCCACCGCCTCCGGGGACTGCTCCAGCAGCCTGTTCAGGGTCTCTGTATCGACCTTACCTTTTGCAAAGGATTTGTTGACGGCTTCCATCAGGCCGTTAATCTCATCATTGCTCCTGCCGGCCGCCTTCCACATCTTGGTAAGCACGTCATTATAGGCTATAGCATCTTCAACGCCGGAAAACATTTCACTGTTTTCCTTCACCATCATGGATACATATTTTGCTGTGGTGCCGTATTCGCTTCTGGTATTCTGAGCGGATTTCAGGATCTGCTGCTGGATGTCCCTCTGGTCTCCCAGTTCCCTCGTGGCGTTCCGGATCTGGTCATTGATGCCATTAAACTCTTCGGCCAGCTGATTCATGGCGGTCAAGGAGAAACCGATCCCTATGGCACCCAGGGCTTTCACCGCGAATCCCTTCAGGTCGCTGATCCGGTTTTCTGCCTCTTTCAACTTACTTTCGTCCACCTTAAAACCAAGTGCAATGGCGATATCCCTGAGTGTCACGTCCTCCCCTCCTTCCGCATTTCGTTGTACCGTGCCTCCTCTATGTCAATATCCCGGACATACAGGGCATACAGCTTAAGCATTTCATCCAGCGTATAATACTCACACATCTCCATCATCGAGGCTTTCCCGGCCTTGATCAGGGTATACATCCGCAATTCCAGCTCCGAAAACTGTGTTACATCAAGGACGCCATATTGTGATACATCCCAGCTGCTCCCGATTTCACCGCCCCGGCAACATTCTGCAGGGCTCCAGAGAGGGGAGCTGCACTCCCGAAAAAACCGGCATAGTTCCGTACGATCACATGGAAGGCAAGTATAAACAGGCCATGGGGCTGTCCGCAGAAAAGCTCATCCGCGAGGTCCTTCGTCATCCACTCCCGCACCCCTGTTTCACTTTCATACGAGATATTCCGGTTTTCGGTGAGCAAGTTCCTCAATACTCGCTCCACTTCGTCCCCGGATATGTCCCGGAATGCCGCTGCAAGTACGGCCCCGACCTTATCCATATCAATATCTGCATCCAGAACACCCCGGCCGACAGCCTTCTCTTCTCCGTCGGATGTCTCTTCTTCCCCCGTGGCATCTGCCCGGGGCATACCGGTATCCGGCGATATCCCCTGAACAAGCGGCATCAGACTCCCGATCACCGGCGCCAGCAGGTGGATTACCTCCGCGGACAGGTTGGCTGCGGTAAAAGCAGAAAACGGGAACACATGGAATGTATTCCCGCATACATGCACTGTTTTAGGTGTGGTCTGTCTCATCGTTTTTCCTCCTCTCAGAATTCCTCAGGATCCGCGCAGAGAATGGTGTATTCTCCGTTCTGTGCTTCTTTCCCGTATACTTTCGACGGGATTTTCGTGACCCAGCAGTTCTTTGCGGATAGGATCACTTCCCCGGCCAGATCTTTGATCTCTACCGGGAAGATGCCGGATCCGTCTATCCGGTCTTTTTTAACCATATTGGACAGAAAATCTCTTGACCGTGTGCCATACAGCAGGACCAGCTTTACGGTCACAGACATATCCGGATTGATGCTCCTCACCACTTCCCCCTGGCAGCCCACCTTGTAGGTCACGGCATCTCCCGCAGGGTCAATGGTAATAAAACTGTCCTCCGCATACCCGGTCACGATATGTGTTCCTATGGTCATGATGATGTTTTTCGCGTTATAGGTTACGATTTCATTCATGATACCCCTCCTTAATACACAAGGCTTCCGCGTACCTCAACAAGATGTACGGCCCCGGCCAGCTTCGCGGAAAACCTGACGCCGGAGAGCCTCCGTTTTTTCCTGTCCTCTTCCGGGATGTCAGCGGCCCGGGGAACGGTAACTGTATAGCCGGGTACCTCTGTATCCCCGTCGTACTCCGTATCGACGATTCCGCCCTTTGCCTGCCCTTCTTTCAGGGCTGCAACAATCTGACTCTCCACCAGCGTGATCCCCGCATCCGTAAACGGCACCTTCGGATTCGCCAGGAAAATATTGTATATATTTGTCTGGATCCGGTTGCGGAGCCAGTCCCGGAAGCGGATCACATCGATATATTCTCCGCCGGCCGTGATGCCGTTCGTAGTAATAGCTTTTCCGGCCACAGTTGTATAACAGTTAAGGTGCATCTTATCTGCCTTTTCCCGCTCGGCAGTAGATAAAGAGTCTGCGGTGATTCCCCTGAGAGTTTTGTAGGCCCAGGTTTCCTGTCCGGGTTCATATCGGAAGCATTCCGCTGCCCATGCAACATGGGCATACGCATTCCGTCCGTCCACTGATTTCAGGATCAGGCCGGCAGAGCGCAGGTACTTATCGGACACCGGATTGCTTTCAGCAGCGAATGACGTGATATAGAAGAACAGCTTTTCATTCGCCTCACACCATTCGGCCGCTGCGGCATCATCTTCCGGCGTGCCGCCGGCAATACAGACCCCATACCAGGCAATATCTGATCCGGAAGCTTTCTGCAGCACGTCTTTCACGGTCTCTTCACTTCCTCTGATGGCAATCACAAGTTTCCCCGGGCCCGCATCCTGCGACCACGCCGCGGCCGCCGCATCATATATGGCATCTCCCGGCGCCCACCCGGCTGCTGTCACTTCGTCCAGTCCCCCATAGGTTCCCACTTCTGCAGGCGGGGCCGTTTTGGCCGCCGGGGCCGCGCCGATAAGCAGAAGCTGATCATAACTTTCGGATGAAGCTCCCCGGGATGCTATGGAAATCGATACATCTATCAGTTTGTCAAGCGCATTACTCACCTTTTTCCTCCATTTCTACCGTCTCATAATAGCCGGTATCTCTGTCCAGCCCGTTTCCATCCGCGCCGGAATAGTTTCTGACCGGTTCCCCGGCTCCGTCCCGCATGCCGGCCCATCCGGATACATCCAGATACCCGGTGACTGTATACTCCGTCATGGCCATATACTCATTCTGGGATGCGTCATTGATGGCTGTGATGTCCATGACGGGGCTCAGCTGTGTCAGGCTGATGTTCTGTTCCACATTTTTTGTCCTGGCATCTTCTGAGCCCAGATACAGGACCAGCATGTTCAGATCTGACAGCGCCGTGTTTACCGCTGGGGAGAACATGCCCGGCCTGCTGCCGGATATATTTCCATCCGTGGAGAGTCTGATTTCCATGGTCATCCGGAACGGGTAAAAATCTTCTGTTCTTCCGTCCCGGATCATGGATACCGGAGACCATGATGTCTGCAGGCTGCGGTAACTCAGCATGATCCGGGGATTCTTTTTTGCGGGCATATCCCGGCCCGCGCGGTACACATTCCCTTCGTGGAAATATGCCTCTATCAGATGATCCAGATACTGCATCACGGTTTCCACCGTCATAATGGCGACACCCCGCTCTCATCCGGGGCCGCAGTCATATATTCCGGATATCGCGTCCGGAGCGCAACGAACTGGGATACATTCTGGCCGATGGGCGTATTGTCATTGTTATTCCCGGCCTCACACATGTACCACTTCCCGCGATAATACAGCCAGTCGCCGGGGATACCCTCGTCTTCGTCTGCCGGCCGGATCCCGTACCGGTTTTCTCCGTATGCCTTTACCCGCTTCGTTGCCCGGTCGCCTTCCGGAAGAGCCATCAGCTCCTTCGTATCAAGAGGCTGTACATTCAGGGATACCCTGTAATCCTGATAGGAATAGGAGTCCGGGGCACCTTCCACAGGAAAAAAGCGGCGCAGGATATATGGCTTTTTAAATATTGATAATGCCATCAGTCATACTCCCCCTTCTGGCAGATCACATAATTTACAGACTGCCTCATATGCCCGGTATCGATCAGCGGATGGTAGGAGTGTTTCTTCCGGACGGTGGATTTCGCATTCGGCTCAAAGCTCCCGTCAGTGATCTCCTCCTGGACTCTGCCCTTCTGATACTGGCCGATATTTTTAAGCACCTGCTCCGCACTGACACCCCGTTTCATCAGTTCCACCTGATCCTCCAGATAAGCATTCAGTTCCGTTTTATGCTTATCCACACTGTCCCGCAGGAAGGGACGGGACGGGATCCCGTTGCTGGTCCCCAGCTCATTCCAGGCGGCTATGTCGCACATGTCAGTCCCATTCTTCTGTTCGATCTCCCGCCCCCGCTGAAATCCGACCCGCACTTGAAGCTTATCAAGCTCCCTAAGCTCTTTCATGAATCGGGCTCCCTCCGGTGTATACTTATCAACTACGGTTTCCACCACGCCACCTCTTTTCTTTTCAGATTACAGCAGAAATGATACAGGATCTCAAAATGCGCATATACTCAATTCCATACACGGTCAGTGTCAATTCGGCATCCGTATCGGTAGAACCGCTGCTGGCCGGATTTGCATAGGATATGCTGGTTCCTCCTTCCGAATAAGACGCTACGCCCATGTTGACCGCCGCATTGGTCCGGGCGTCATCCTCATTCCCGCTGAGTCCGTGCATCTTCATCTTATGCGCCACGTAATAAGCCATGGCAAGGGTATACTGCTGGCCAAATTTCTCCCGGCTCACCATCGTGGAAAACAGGCAGATATAATTTTTGACCTGCTTGTCTTTTATGGCATCAAATTCAGGAGCAATGAGCCGGAATGCCTTCAGGATATCCATGTTTGCACTTCCGGCTCCGCCTGCGGCTCTTCGGCGGATGGTACTGCCTGCGGCTCTCCGGCGGAGATACCATCCGTGGAAGGGGAGGGGAGGGGATCTGCCGCAGCAGTACTCTCTTTTTTCGCTCTTCCTCTTGTTTTCCTGGCCGCCTCGGCTCTGGCGGCTTCTGCCTCTGCTCTGGCCTCCTCCGCCTCTGCGCGGTACCGTTCGACCTCCGCCTGTGCCTTCTGGAGGGCGTTCTGCACTTCCGACGCCGGTACGGGAAGATGACCGGCGTCTGCCATGAATTTCCGGTCCAGATATTCCCTGACAACCGGATTGTCTTCATAGGATGCCGGGATCTCTTTTTCATCATTCGGCAGGAATACTTCCTCTCCGATCACGATCACCTTGTTGGATATGTTTTTTACTTTCATATTTAAGCTCCTTTTATACGCGGGCAGAATGGGAGCGGACGGCTCTGCACCGTTTCCGCTCCCGCTCTTTTTCCTGTAGGTGTCAGATCCCGGACGCAATCATAAGCGACATGGGATAATAGATCATCACACCTGCGATTCTGGATTCACAGGGCACCTCAACCTCCAGCTTTGTCGGCTGTGCGGGATACTGGTAAAACTCCATGGGGATCTCCAGACCGAACTTGCGTTCATCCAGCTTACAGAATACCATGACGCGGCTCTTATACGGATTGCAGGCCGAGTCTGCCTCCAGCTCCGGCGCATCGATGAAATTCTTCAGATACGGCTGGTTTTCTTTCAGGAAGGTAAGGATCGTCTTTTCCGAATCCGTGATCTTGGTTGTTGCCAGATGGATATACACAGAGGATGGCAGGAACACGGTATCAGACTTCTCCACGTTGCTGGTGATAATGGCCTGGGACTTGACGATGCCATTGAACACGCCCAGAATCTCTTCCGGCGTCATCTTTTCCATGGAGGTTCCTCCGGCAGCACACGCGGGCACCGTATACAGAGGCACATTATTTCCCGTCGTCAGGATGCCGACCAGGTTGTTATCGGGATCCCCGGCCCATGCAATCATGTTCTGCTTCGTGTCGTTCTGGAAGCGGGCCGCCTCCGCTTTTCTGGTATCCAGGCTCTTTCCCGTCATCCGGGATGCGCGCATTTCCTGTACGCTGTAGCCGTAGGAGGTCCCGACGCTCTTCACGTCTACCGTGGTGGGCGTACCCTTCACATCCGCCCGGGGCAGGTCCGTGGCATAATTGGCAATAATTTTCGCCATGCCGGTCCGCTCGTAGCTGTAAAAGGTCACTGTTTCCGCCCCTTCCGGAACATCGTGCGTGATGGGGAATGTCCGCAGAGCCGTCATATCAGGGTATTCCTGATCATAGGTCTGGCCTTTCACATAATCCAGCTCGCGGGCAAAGAAAACCGCCGCTTCGTCCGTGCTGTCAAAATTCATACCGTCACTTTCAGACACAGACCGGATAAACGGGGCGCTGCGAAGCGCCGCCCTGTCAGCGGCATCATAATTCATGGAATGGGCCGTTCTTTTCTTTCTGTTTCTGTTCATGGTTTCTCCTCCTGTCTCAGGACAACTCAATTTCGGCAATACCGTCTTCTTTCTTTCCGAGGAACCGGGCCGGAAGCTTGATCCTGCCCGGAGGCGCCTCCGTCTCGTCTTCCGCTTTTGCCCTGGGAGCTTCTTCAGTGCACATCCCCGCTTCCTTTCCTTCAGTTACAAGGTATACATCCTTTCCGTATGCCGGTTCCGAATCTTCTGTACAGCGCGCATAAATGCGGCCCTTCTGCAGGATGTTCACCGTAGCATTTTTCCGGACGGTGACTTTCCCGTCGTCGTATACCGGGGTAAGGCCGCCGTTCATGAGGATTCCCTCAAAAGCATCCGCTGTATCGGTTTTTACGGGATTCCTGACTCTGGTTCCGGGAATACTTCCCTGTATCATTCCCATGCCAATTTTCATCTCTTCGTCCGCCGACCGGCTTACAATGATATGGGGGGACAGGTCCGAAAGGCCTCCCGCCACATTTTTCGGAGTGCTGTATCCATAACGCATATTTGCCATAATCTTATTTCTCCTTTCTGCTGCTGCGACGGTCAATCATTCTCTGACGCTTCTCCGCCGCAGATTCGCCGCCGGAAACACTGTCCTGTCTGGTTACTCCGGACGGGGCCCGGCCGGCAATCTGGTCTCTCTGATATGCAATATCCTTGCGCTGCATGATGCTGCTTCTGGCCATATCATAGGCCGCATTAATGTAGGCGTCTGATTTCCCGTCCAGAAGCATACCCGGCCGGACCGCCAGAATGATCTTTTTCTTCGCTTCTTTCGTGCCAAGGGAATCCAGGCCGTCCAGGTTCAGCATATCACCAAGACGGCCGATCTCCACCCGGGCCCTGACAAGCGCATCAATACTGTCCGCGTTCATCACCTTATCGGGTTCATCCTCATCTGTCTTTTCCGGATCCACTTCCCCTTCATCCGCTTTTTCCGGGCACTCTTCGTCCATTTTTTCCGGTTCCCCTTCATCCACAGCCTTCGGTTCCTCCCCGGCTTCCCCTTCATCCGCGGATACAGACATGTCCTGTTCCGCCTTCATCTTATCAATGACACCCAGCAGATCGTTCACATCCTCTTTTGCACGGGCCAACGCAGATACGGGGTCCTCCGGTTCTCCTTCATCCTGGTGGCTGCGCACCTGCTCGATGATCTCTTCATCCGTGCGTTCTTCTGCCGCCACCGTCTCCCCTTCATCCGCAGGCGCCGCCGTGGCCCCGCTGTTTCCACCGGCTTCCAGCCATGCCAGAAACTGTTTGAACATGGACTCTGCCTGTTCCGGTGTAATACCGTCTTTTCTGCGTACTTTCTTCACTTTTTCCTTACCTCCTTTTAAAATTTCCTCTGCACTGTCAATATTCAGCCGGGCCTTTTTTCCCGCCCGCGCTGTATGCACGACCGCCAGATGGTTGATGCGGATATTCCGCTGGATGGCGTCATACGGCTGCCCGTTCCATTCTCCCGGGGTTTCCTCCAGATCACAGTCATAGCCGAGGGACAGCTCCTTCAAGCCGCTGCGTTCCACCACATCCGGATCATGGATCACGATCTCCGCCCTCACATCCTCTCCGTCCTGATACCCATCTGACAGAATGGTTCCGATATGCTCGCCCTGTACGTTTTCTTTGCTGATCCTTCCGCCGGCGTGGGTCAGGATAATCGGTTTCCCCTTGTACGATGCCAGGCTTTCCGGATCGAATACTTCTTCCGGGAGGCGCAGGTCACGCCGGATGGATCCATCCTCCATTACATACTCAAAAATACCGGTCGTGGTAACGACCGGCCTGTCCATCAGATATCCTTCCTCTGTAAACTGCGCCTTATCAAGCGGGATGCTGTCCAGACGCATCACCCGGCGGAGAGTCGGGCTTCTTTTCTCTTTCATCCAGTCTCCTTTCCCGGATTTATGGCCACATGCCATATCCGTATATATCGGGCGCCAGACCGTTCTCTTCCAGAAACCGGTGCAGCGCCTCATCCTTCTGCGCTTCCGGGGAATCCCGCCCATACCCGGCACTGCATATGGCGCAGGAAACCAGCAGCGCCATAAAGATCAGAATGCCTGCTGCCGCCAGACGTTTCTTATCCATACCGTCTCCTCCTTATACCGGCAGATGCAGGTTGTCGCGCTCCAGCACGGCCACCGCAATGCACCTGCACTGATAATCCTGCCCCGGATGTCCCCGCCGGCCGGTCCGTGTATCAACAACAGGGGGATCATCCCAGGAAAATGTCCTGCCTTCCAGCCGCTTGTGATCCTTCCGGACCCGGCTGTCCTTCGATGTGCGCCAGGTATATTTCCTGATCCCGGCATCGCGCTGCTGCGCCTCCGTGATTTCTGCATTGAGTTTCCCCATCTGGTCCCGGGCAAGCAGCCGGGCCTTTGACCGGTTCACCTGATACCGCTTCTGGATATCCCGGCTGATATCCGTTACACTTCTGCCGGCCACGTACCCCTCATAGATCACCCGCTTCATATCGCCCAGTGCATCATGGGGGATACTTTGTATCAGGTCCGTATTCTGAGTGATCCAGGCATCCAGTTCCCGGCGGAAAAACTCTCCCAGATAGTAGTCCTCAAAAATATCAATGCCCAGAGCCCGCCCGATCGCTTTCTTCCACTCCTTCACTGTGAGGAGCCTGGTCTTGTTCGCAATCGCCCGCATTCTCCGCGCAATATCATACAGGTCCATCTTCTGTTCCATGGTCCGGCGGATCCGGCGGAACAGTTCCTCCATAGAAGCCGACATCCGGGCAAAGTTTTCTGCCCGCTGCCTTTTTCTTTCCTTTTCAGTCTCTTTTGAATCTGTTCGGACATCCTCCCGGAGAATATCTCTCAGCTTCGGAATGTATTCTTCCAGAGATTCCTTCAGAATCCTCATGTATCCATTCACAAGATGGAGATATTCCCGTTCTGCCGCCGCCGGGAACTTTGGAACGTAGCTGCAGGTAATCTCTTCCTTTCCCTTAAACACATCATGTGGATCCACCTTCATGATTCATTCTCCTGCCGCCTGAATCCTGCAACGCTGGGCTCTCTGTGTTCGCCATGCAGAAAGGCACAGATATCCAGCATTCTTCTGGTCATGTCTGCGAGTTCATCGGCTGAGCAGCTCTTCGATTTTTCTGCGAGCAGACACATCTGTCCGTGAAGCAGCTTTCTTTCATCTTCAGTCACCCTCTGATTATCCATCTAAGTCTCCTCCATTTATCCGCTGTCCGTATACTCCTGGTATTTCTGTACGGCTTCGGCAAAAGGCGGGAACAGGGGATATTCACCCAGTTCCTCCACAAAAACAAAACGGGCATCCGTTAGCTCTTTTCCATCAGCTTTCGGATCCCCTTCAAATTCTGTACAGTAAAACTGTTTTGACAGGCCGTATACACTGTCAGGACTTCCACAGTTCGCGAATTCTGTAAGCCCGGTACACAGAATCCCGAATTCTTCCATGGCTTCCCGGATGGCCGCCTGCTCCGGCGTCTCTCCGGCCTCGATGTGTCCGCCGGGGCCGCACCATCCTTCACCACCGGACCGCTTCCCGATCAGCACCTTACCGTCATGAATCACCAGCACTGCGGCTCCTGTATATCCCGATGTATCAAAACCTGTATTATCCCCGTACAGGGCCTTTGCTGGTGGAGTGGTATTTTGTATGGCCGGAATATTTTCCGATGCTCCCTGTGGCTGGAAAAGAGCGGAAAGGTCTATCTCCTCTTCCAGGCCATCATCCCGTAAACGCAGGTTCCCAACCAGGAACCCATCCCCGTCCTTCAGGGTATCCCGTACCTCCTCCACTCCCACAGCCTGCATGTCAAGATATGCCTGGGCTGTCTGAGCGCGGGTCAATTCCGTTGCCGCATTCTTGCTGTCCACATCCGCCTGCTCTGTTGCAGATACGGACCACAAGGATGCAAACTTCACCTCGTAGTCCGGCAGATCAGATATTTTTCCCTCGCAGCGAAATTCCCGCAGGATTACGTCCAGCAGAGTACGCAGGTTCTTTTTCAGGTTCCGCTTCTGCATCCGTTCCACCATGTTGTAATAATTCTCCATATCGGAATCGCCGGTGCTGTTCTCACCGGCGGGGGAGCGGCCGAACAGAATCGTCTGTGGAATATCCGTTACCGCGGAAAGCATGCTGCAGGTTCCGTCCAGGATATCTTTGACACCGGCAAGTTGCATATTCTGAAAAGTGTAATCCTCTCCGTCTGCATCAATCGCAAGGGAGGACAGGATGCTTCTGGCCAGATCGATCACCTCCAGACGCCTCATTACCTTTTCCTCTCCATCCACGGTTGCAAGCATTGATGCAAGATTTTTCATTTTCAAGACTGCCTGCACTGCCTTTTCCAGCATTTTCACCGAGTACCCATGTCCTGTGATTACCTGCCGCAGTTCATTCCGAATTCGGCTGTATTCTGGCATACCCCAGAATTGATACAGTGTCTCCGTTGTCCTTTCCGGTAACCTGCCATTCCGAAATACAAGGCATCTGCTGGCATGTACCCGGAAGGCCCCCTGGATACTGTTCACCTGGTACCACCGTGGCTTCCCATATCCGCACCGGCCCGGTTCGCCTGGCATCCCATATCCGTACATCGACATATAATCCGGCTGAACAATGGATCGGTCGAATACCAGCAGTTCTTCTACTCTGCGGACGGATTCCAGATCCAGCGGCTCATCCAGCCCTCTTCCGTCATCCACAAGCATTACGATAACCGCGCCGCCAAACAGCCGGCACCAGGATAACGCTTCTGCTGCCTTATCCTCCCAGTCCAGCTTATCCAGCTTTTTTTCGATCTGCTTCTGCAGTTCTTCTTCCAGCTGCAGGTCAAGGCCGTGTTTGATGGCTTCCTCTGCAGGCCGGTCGATGATTTTGGAAAACAGGCCGTTTCCTTCATACAGTTCCATAAGCAGTGTATCATCTACAGGGTCCTCCGGTGTATACTCCCATGACTGCGCATTATCCCGGGCTGTCCCGTATCTGTTCAGCATATTTATATATCCGCCATCTTCTATGTACTTATCGCGCCTGCTACCCGCAGAAGGGTCTGCGGCTGCCGGATTTTCCATTTGTTCCACTAAATTCTCACCTCCTGTCATATAAAAAGAACGCCCCGAAGGACGTTCCTTTTATCTGTTTCTGTGCTGTCTCCTGCTGCTTCTGTTACAGATTTACTTTTTCAATCAATGCTTCCTGTAATGTCTGTGAAAAATTCACACCTGCTTTTGTAGCAGCATCATTCAGCCATTCCGGAATTGTCAGGGTTTTTTTTACTGCTTTATTATTGTGCATCCTTGCATACTCCGCCGTATCGCAGGCAATGTAGTTAATAAACTCTCCCTCAGTTGCAGAAATATCTTTCACAGTTGATGCCATAGGGATCCTGCTGCCACTCCGTTCACAGCCATACAGCGTAAACGCAAGCACATCCTCCGCCATAAATATAGCATCTTTCAGATCATCCCCGCAGGTATAGCATCCTTCCAGATCAGGGAAGAATACGGAGTACCTGCCTTCGTCTTCCGGTGTGAAAACTGCCGGATATACATATTTTGCCATCTTTACAGCCCCTTTCTATTTTGGTGGATGCGGGCCTACCGGAGTCCCGCATCCCTTAAAATCCTGTTTGCCGTTCCGGTTGCTATCTCTTTGCTTCCATGCCTCGGAACCATGAAATTTCTTCCGGTAACATCGCTGTGCCATTTATCATGTTCCTTTCCGTGTTCCACAAGGTAACAGCCGTTTTTCTTCAGTAGCTTAACCAGTTCCGACGCTTTCATTGTATCCTCCCTTCATGGTTTTATTATAACACGTGTTCATACGTATGTCAACACTTTTATGCTTATTAATACGTATTAATTTCCCATTTCAAGCTGGGATTTCACAATGAATTACAATCATGTCAGGTTGTCGATATTATAGTTCATTCCAAGGGTCAGTTCATTATAGGCTGAGCTGCTGGCATCCACCATATCCTTCCACTTCGATTCCGGGAATGATTCCAGCTGGTTCAAGTAAGATTCATTCCAGACGCCTTCCATAATATCAAAAAATCCGTTCTGCCATTGCGCAGCCATGGGCTCCGCGCGTGACGCCTTACTTCCCGATTCTGGTTTTACAGCCACATCATATCCCGCCAGCATCTGAATATAGCTTTCAGCCTGCTCTTTTCCGGCCTGCCCCGGGTCCTGGGGAAGACGTTGACGGACAAATCCATATGCAGCGCGGTCAGTCTGTGCCGTCATCGGAATCAATTTTCTCACTTCGCCGGCTTTGATCTGCCGGTTAATTACATCCACAATCAAAAAACGCCCGTTGCTTCGTTTTGCAATGAGCACTCCGGCCGTGTATGCTGCATCTTTATCTTCATCCTCATCTGTGGCCGCCAAATCCCATCCACGACAATATGAAACGATATCCCTGGGCAGACGGGTAAGGATCTCTCCGATCTGAGTACGGCGGAAGAACATACCTGCTGCCGGTTTGATTTTCCAGTTTCCGTTCAACAGACGTTCCCGTTCTACCAACGGCAGAGCTTCCAGATTTGCAAGATATGATGGATCCTTTTCCATCAGAATCCTGTTATCCTGTAATGTACTTGCGATAAAAGTAACGCTTTTGATCGCACGTTTTGAGATTCCCCGTTGTTCCAGTTCCTCCCGCGTATCGCCCCAGGCAATTTTGTCTTCCTGCCTTGCCATATAACGGATTATTCCCGATCGGGATTCCAGGGGATATCCTGTTTCCGGGTCTATCCACCAGGATATAAAATCAGCAACCCACGAATCTGAATCCGGATTACAAGTTGCCCTGACGTATGGCTTTACTCCGCAAGTAGATCGATTTCGGGACAGCATATAAAAAAATTGATACTCGCTGAAATGCGTCAACTCGTCAAAGCCTATAAAAGTGATCTGCGATCCCTGCCAGCTCATAACATCATCATCTCTCCACAGATAATCAAACCAGACCACCCCACCATCATGAAAAGACCAGTGGTATTTAGGATGTTTCAGTGGTATTGCTCCGAATATATTTCCATACATGGCCTTACTCTCATCCCATAAACCGCCGGGTGCAGTAATCTGGGTATAATTCTGTCTGAATATGACTGACTGGTATCCCTTAACATCCATATACCTCAAAGGTTCCGTCAGAAGTGCATAGGTTTTTCCACCCCCCGCCGCGCCTCCATAAATAACAATATCGGCGCTGGATGCCAAAAATTTTTCTTGCGGTCCTTTCTGCGGTCTTATTGTTTCAATATTCATCTGGCTCTTTCTCCGGGAGATAAATGTTCACTTTTATCCTGGTATCTTCATCCTCCGACGTTTCTTTTCCGGCTTCGGATAATTTCAGTTTTTTCAGTTCAATTTCCAGTTTTGCGCCATCAATTCCGTATCGGTGGAGCGCATCGATGGCATGTTGTTTCCGGGCCTGTACCCGGGTCAGTGCGTCTTCAACGGCCTGTATCTGCCCCAGTTTTCCCCGGTATTCTGTCAGATCTGTCAGTTTATCCTTTTCCAGACCCGTTTTCCTGCTTACGGCGGTAAACCCTTCTACCAGTTTACCATCCTCCGTGTATTCAGCAGACTGGCAGATCGCCTCAATCCGTTTTAGCATCCGTCGCTCCCGAATGGTCAGCAGACGAATTTCCTGAAGGAGCAATATTTGTTTATCTGGCTGGATCAGACCTGCCAGAAGCTTCTCGTCCTCCTCCAGAGTATCAAAAAGGAGAGTTTCAAACTCTCCTGTCTTAAGCGCGTTTTTATTTCCCGGCGGGGCGGCACCGCCGCTGTTTCCCACCGCGTTCCGGTTTCCGGGCTGACCGCCCTTTTTATTTGTTGTACAACATTGCTTTGATTGTTGTACAACATTCCATTGATCCCGGCTCTTCCATACGGCGATAGTCTTTTCATTCTCGCCCAGAAGATTTGCGATTTCCCTGTTTGTGATATTTCCGCCGTTTTCCTTATAGATTTCAAAAGCCCTTTCTCTATTCGGGCTTCGTTTTCTTGCCACTTACCACCACCTCTCTTTTCGAGTTCGTTTTTAGAACTTCCTTTGCCACCCACCCAGGGACTCTTGATCTTAAGTCTTTCAGTGTATACCTTACTGCCTGCTCCCTTTTGGCGGACGCCCTTGGCGTTACGCTAGATGAACTCTGCCCCTCTCATTCGTCGTTTGGGGAATTGAAAAAGAGACGGCCGCGGGGCTCCGTCTCTTGTTCAGTATTTATCGACTGCCTGTTAACCAAATCATGTTCTCAGTTAATTTTTCTGGCTCTTCTTCGCCGAGATATACATCTGGTTTATTTTTAGCTTTTTCCTCGAACACCTCTGTGGCAGCATCTTTGGTATCCTTCAATGATAAACCATAATTATTTATTATTTTAGCAAATTGAGCATTTGAATCTCTAATATTTTTCACTTCAATTTTATAATCTTCTATTTGTTTTGCCATCTGAATATTTGCATCTTTGACACTTTTTATTTCCACCTTATACTCTTCAATTTTCTTTGCGGATAAGCTAATTTTATCATAAGCCTTCTTGCAGAAAAGCGTAGAACATATCCCAATAATGCCTCCACACGCACCTACTATTGAGGCGATTCCATTAAATGTAGGCGCATAGACAGTGAAAAAGTTATTAATATCATTTCCTGAAACCATTATAATATCCCCCCCCCAATACATTTTTTCTGATTATATACCATAATCTTACAAAAAGAAACACCCAGCCGCACCGGCGGCCAGGTGTCCCTATATCTGGGGAGGCTGTGGAAGGGTTTGGGGCTCTTTCACTTCTCGCAGTTTATACTATAACACTTGAAAACCGAAAAAAGCGAAAAAAACGAAATTATTTCATGAAATTATTAAATTCCATCCTTGCACTGTCCCCCGTCGCCTTTCTTCCCATCCGAACCGCTACCTCCTCCCAGGATAATCCCTGAAAGATTTTGAACCGGATGATCCGCTGCATCCGCATCGGGATCGTCAACATCCATTCCTCCACCTGGAGCTTGACTTCTTCCGCCCGGGCCTTCCTCTCCTCCAGGAGTTTTTCTTCTGTTCTCAGCCGGCTGTCTTCCACATACGTGAACGCCATACCCTGGACGCGGAAGTGCTGTTCCTGGTATGGGAATTTCGGATTGCTCCCCTTCACGTTCGTCTGGATCACCGTCCGCTTCTTCCTGCGCAGCCTCCGGATGTCTTCTTCCGTTTCCCGGATCAGTTCACAGGCGTCTATGTACTCCTGCAGGATTGTCTTGTCCATCTGTTTCACCCCTTTCCGACCCGTGGCGTGTATGTCCTTTCCCCGTCCAAA
>JAETRI010000156.1 GCA_021770245.1 Lachnospiraceae bacterium | reverse complement strand
ACAGCTAAATAAGACTTACTACCGAGCGAGTGGGACCAGGGGACATCGAGTCACGAATGGCCGGAGTGAAGCTAGAGACAATGAGCCTTAGCTTACTCCGGCCATTTTTCCATTTTCAATCAATTTCATATCAAAAATAGAAGCGTTTCTGGCTTTACGAAGGTGTAAAGAAAGGAACGCTTTTATGTCTGAAAAAATCATCAGGATCAAGTCAGGGAACGAAGAAACCACAATGAATGTAACGGAAGAGGAATATCTGAAATATTATCGCCCGTGGTGGCAGATGAAGAAAAAGGAACAGCGGAACCGGGAGGCGATGGAGCAGAACGGCTACACGGAAGAATCCTATGAGGAATGGAAAGAGAACGATATGCGGACGGAGCTGTTTGCGGAGAGCATGGAGGAACTGGCGGAAAAGCGGATGCTGCTTGGTGTCTTGCAGGACGCTATGGATTCCCTCCTGCCGGAAGAACGGGAACTTGCCATGAAGGTGTTCGGGGAGGAAATGCAGGTCAGCGAGTTTGCAAAATCGAAGAATGAGAGCAGGACAACGGTATCTTCACGGAAGCAGAGGGTACTGGAGAAGCTGCGCCTGTTTTTTGAGGATAGGGGATTTGATGTGCATAAATGACATTATCTGACGGCATACGAAATTTTTCAGCATATTTCCGTATGTTTGTCGAACGGTTTATAAATTTCTTTCTGTTTTCCATCGTCACATTTCAAAAAAGTGTCATTACGACAGTGAAGGGGTACAAGGTTATCAGCCCCGGAAAGGAGGGAACGGAGCCTATGGAAAAATCACAGGAGCTCATCGGCATCTTACAGGCGATCAGCATTGTTGCGAAAAGCCTCGCCGCCAAGCTGATGCAGATCGAGAAGGAAGTGGAAGCCTATGAAGCCGCAAAGGCGGCGGTACAGGAAAGGAAAGCGAAAAAAGGATGGAGACGCTGATGCGTAAGAAGGTTTTTATCTGTAGCCCCTTCCGCGGCGACATGGAAGGGAATGCAAGGAAAGCGGCGGCCTATTGCCGCATGGCGTGTGAGCAGGGGTTCCTGCCTGTTGCACCGCACCTCTTATTCCCTCAGTTCTTGAATGAGGGGATAGAGGAAGAGAGGCGGCTCGGCATCTCTATGGGGATGGAGCTGCTCGCCCTGTGTGACGAGGTGTGGGTGTTCGGGGAAGCCACCGAAGGGATGGCGGCGGAGATTGCATCCGCCACGGAGCGGGGAAAGAAAATCATATTCAAGGAAACGGAGGGAATGTAAATGGGAAGTGAATTATTGAGGATTGCGGAAGGTTTCTCCATCGTTGCGGAAGGTCTGCGCGGCCTTGCCAAAGCGGAGGGCGGCACGAAGGATAAGACGGTGAAAGCACAGCCGTCAGCTACGGAAAAAGCACAGAAACAGGATGCGGCACAGGAACAGCCTGCCACGCTGGAGGGCATCCGCGCGCTGATGGCGCAGAAGACACAGGAGGGCAAATCGAAGGAGATCAAGGAACTTTTGCAGAAGTACGGCGCGGCGAAGCTCTCGGCGGTAAAGCCGGAGGACTACCCGGCGCTGCTGCAGGAAGCGCAGGTGCTGTGATGGGGAAACACGCATTGCTTTCCGCATCTTCGTCAAAGCGGTGGCTGTCCTGCACGCCCTCCGCACGATTGGAGGAGCAGTTCAGGGATGAACCGGGCGGCAGCGTCTATGCCGAGGAAGGAACCGCCGCCCACGCCCTTGCGGAGCATAAGCTGAAAAAGGCATTAAAAAGGCGCTCCAAGCGCCCGGTGTCTGATTACCACTGTGACGAGATGGAGGAATGCACGGACGGGTATGTGGCCTTTGCGATGGAGCAGGTGGAGCTTGCAAGGCAGGAATGCAAAGACCCTATTGTTTTGATCGAGCAGCGGCTGGACTATTCCGCCTATGTGCCGGAGGGTTTCGGCACCGGGGATTTGCTTATCGTGGCTGACAAGGTGCTGACCGTCATCGACCTAAAGTACGGGAAGGGCGTGGCAGTGGATGCGGAATGGAACCCGCAGATGATGTTATACGGATTAGGCGCATTGGAATTATTTGATGCCCTCTATGACATTGAAATGATCCGCATGACCATCTACCAGCCGCGTCTGGAATCCGTCAGCACATGGGAGATTTCCGTAAAGGACCTGATGGAATGGGTGGAGATGGAGTTAAAGCCAAAGGCGGTGCTTGCCATCAAGGGAGAGGGCGAGTACCATTCCGGCGACTGGTGCCGTTTCTGCAAGGCGAAGAACACCTGCAGGGCGAGGGCAGAGGAATATTTAAGGCTGGCGCAGATGGAGTTCAGGCAGCCTCCATTATTGACGGATGAGGAAATCGCGGAAGTCCTGAAAGTGGCGGACGAGCTTGCCAAGTGGTCTGCGGATGTCTACGCCTATGCACAGGACGAGGCGGTCACGAAGGGTAAGAAGTGGGCCGGCTTTAAGTTAGTCGAGGGCAGGAGCAACAGGAAATACACGGATGAGGAGGAAGTGGCCCAGGCGGCGCAGAAAGCCGGGTACACGGACATCTACAAAAAGACGCTCATCGGCATCACGGAGATGGAGCGGCTGCTTGGGAAGAAGAAATTTGCAGAGATACTTGGGAAGCTGGTCTACAAGCCCCAGGG
>JAETRI010000057.1 GCA_021770245.1 Lachnospiraceae bacterium | reverse complement strand
TGGGACACTCCAATATTCAGACTACTTTACAGACATACGTACATGATACCGAAGTCATGTCGGAGCGATCCGTTGATCTCTTTGAACAGGCGGCAGGACGGAAAACTTCCTAGGATGCCAAAAGAGGGCTGGCAGTAAAAGTTCACCGCTGTTCAGTCCTCTTTTAACATTTTAGCCGGTTTTTCAGAATTACGGTGGCAAATCGGTGGCAAACCATCCATTTTCATACCATGTAATCCCTTAAAAATCCCTATTTTTTGCGGCTTAAGAGGCACACCGTCTCCACATGAGTGCAAATTTAAGTCATATCCACACAAAATCATGTAAATATCTACATTATTATTTACAGTACTAATACCGTTCGTGCAACCCCTTTCCCACAAATATGTCATGCCTTTCATTACACTAATATAAAATTATGAGTTATCCGCATTATACTCAATTCCACCATATAATTTTTATAATATTTAAGTAAAATTATTCAAAATATATTCTCTTATGAAGGTTGAAGATATATTTCCTTTCCTTTGGATATAAATGGTATCCACCCCTAATTCCTTTAATTTTTCAGCTGTTTCTATATAACACAATTCAAATTCATGATCATCTCCTGCAAACATTACGTTAAAATTATATTTATGATAAGCTGCTATTTTATCTAAATCAGTTTCTGGCACGACCTGATCCACATAACGAATCGCACTAACAATCTCTTTTCTTTGTTCAAAGGACAAAACCGAATTTCTTCCTTTTCTAATTTGCATAAATTCATCTGTTCCTACAGCAACAATAAGATATTCACATTGTTGTTTCGCTTGGCGCAAAATATCTATATGACCATCATGTAAAATATCAAAAAATCCGCAAATAAATCCAATTTTGTATTTTTTCACAATTTCACTCCTCTCGCAAATCCATTCAACATTTATTTTTTGCTTAAATCATCATGATCTATGCCAACACCGATCATACTTTCTTAGTAGTTCCTCCATATTACTTCGAATAGTTGCAGATTTCATCGCAGATATATTTATGGCATTTTCGGAATCAGTTAGTAACCGGCAAGGGCTGAATAAACCATCCGCCCTCAAAGTCAAACTCATAATGCCTGTTGCACAAGGCTTAATCTTTGTATTGTCTTTTGCATTATCAGGATAATATCTACAATTCAAGCAAAAATCACTGAAAGTACGACGTGGCGTAATAGATAAATATGAATTATGGTGATCAACGATAGTAAGCGTACATTCTTTATCCTGTTCACTATAATCATCTATATAATGATAAACAAAACGCCTCATTTTGATTCCTTTGTTATCATTAAGAAAAACCTCTCGTTCTTCACATCCTATAACTTTCAATCGCTCAATCAATTCCTCCAATTTTTTGCTTATTTTTGTTTGCTCATCTATACTTTGTTCAAAAGACACGTTTCCACCAAAATCATTTACTGTAAGTATCTTAATTCCAACCAAACGATTTCTTATTGCAAACTCAAATAATTCTAACACATCATTTAAATCAGACATATTTTCTTTGGTAGCGACCACATTTAACTCTATACGAAATTTTTTCTTTGCCGCAAATTCTATTCCGTCTATCACTTTTTTTAAATTTCCATTTTGGGTTTTAGTAAGAATTTGAAATTTATCCTCTTTTAATGTATCCAAACTTATTTTTAATAAAAGTTTCTTTTTTAACCTTTCCCATAACTTAGAGTTTTCATTATATGCTTTTATAAATGAAATACCATTTGTGCAAAGAACAATACGATGATAGTCATCTGCTGAACTTAAGATCCCCTCTGTTCTCTGACGATTTTCTATGCCAAATAAAGGTTCACCCCCTGTAATTCTTAGTATTGGTTTATCTTTATCCTTTAAGATATGTTTAGAAAATTCTTTTACTAAACTTTTAATTGCTTGCAAATTACAATAATTATTCCGACTAATACTCTCTAAATTTTCACCACCTAGTTTTTGACCATTCGCCTCTTTCGGACAGTAAATACAATCCATATCACAATCCGCACATACATTAATAACGAGCGAAGGCGTAACTTGAAAGTACTTATCATTTAAAAAACTATATTTTGCCGGAATCTTCTTAGTCGGTAGGCTATGCTGAGCTTTGATCCACATATTCTCGAAATACATTTTATATGTTTGATATGTAGGTGAATTTGATTCAAAACGAAGTACCTCACACTGAGTTGTATTTTTTCCATTTTCATAATAATTCATATACAAATGTTGTTCTGTATAAAGTAATCGAAAAATAAGAATGTTGTTAAAATACCTTAATTCAACACTTTTCGCTTTACGATAGTCTACAGAACATTCTCTTCTTAATTCTTTTATATTTCCATATATTGTTCGCCACTTCTCCTCAAGATCATCATCTCCCAAACACTCTGGCAAACATTCTAAACGCTGTCTTATTATTTCAGAGAATGGGTATTGAACAAGGTAGCGGATCTTTAAATCACTTTTTTCTTTAATAGCCAACGAAAGATTATTAGAATCCCTTAAAAAATTAGACCCTTGTAATCCCATAAAATCAAAAAAGCAACTATTATTGATATCCTCAACCAAATCATCATATGCTTCTAACAAATTCACATATTTTTTAACCCTAGATTCTAAATGCTTTTTATCTATTGCAAAATCTTTTTTATCAGACTCTTTTTTAATTAATTCTGCACGAACCCAACCGGCTCTTTTCCCCTTTTGAAATTCTTTGCTAAGTGCAACTGCTATTTTTCCTGCTAATTCATCTCCATTCTTCCACCATTCAACGATACGTCCCTTCTTCGCAATTTCTTTAAATGCTTCTAGTTTTTCTTTTTTTTGTTCATTTGTTTCAACTTTATCCGGCGAAATTAATACGGATTCATCCATTATAAAAGCTAAAACAGGAATGCCCCTACTTCTTGCATAGTTAAATTCTTTATGTGTATAACTGATTCCCTTATCATCCCCTTTTTCTATCACTGAGCCATATCTATGTGCAATAATTACAATATAGTAATCTGAACTATCAATTGTTTCTTTAATAATATTCCACTGCTCTTCATCAGCAGCACTAAACATTTCCATACCTATCGGAAATTGATACATAGACAAAATGGTATCTCTAACTTTTTGACGTTCCTGTTTCAAATCATCAAATGTTGAACTTATAAAAATCTGATACTTCTTTTCCATAATCAGTACTCCTTATAAAAATTTATTTTTTCTAAAATTCAGTACATCAATTTCTATTATTTATTATTATATATTCTCTCTAAGTTAAATTAAAGAATTAGTAAAAGCTTTAAAAGCCATTCTATCCTTAAAATCATCAGATAACCTCAAAATACTTCAAAGCCTCCTTTATTGCTTCCACTTTCTCCACCGCCGGATGCTTCCTCGGCTGTTTCAATTCCTCTACCGCATTAGGAGCATCATACATCGGCAATCCCAAATCCCTCTTTACCTCTGCGATATATGCGGTATGTACTTTGAAGCCATACTTCGCTTCTATGTATTCTTTAATCATTTTGTAAGTAACACGCTCTTTCGGCTTGTACGCTTCGGCTCTCTTGGCGATATTATCAAGCGGCACTTTGCCCTCACCCTCGCCAAACTCCACTTTTACGTTAATTACACTATCAGGTTTTTTGTGGGAAAGCATTACAACCGTCTCCACATGCCCCACCCAAGGAAACATATCCACGCCCCACGCCTCCCGTGCCTCATACCCCAATCCGCGCAGAACCTTCAAATCCCGCCCCAGCGTCTCCGGATTGCAGGAAATATAGACGATCCGGTCCGGCCCCAGCCGGGCCGCACTGCGCAGGAATTGTTCCGTACTGCCATTGCGCGGGGGATCCATAAACAATACGTCCGCCTTGGCGCCTTCTGCCGCCATACGGGATATCACGTCTCCCGCGTCCCCCTTCACGAAACGCACATTCCGGACTCCGTTGCGTTTTGCATTTCCAATGGCGTCCTGAACCGCATCCGGGTTCAGTTCAATCGCCGTCACCGATCCCGCATGGGCCGAAGCTGCCAGACCGATCGTCCCGATCCCGCAGTAAGCGTCGATCACGGTTTCCTTTCCGGTCAAGGCGGCCAATTCCAGGGCCTTACGGTACAGTTTTTCCGTCTGTATGGGATTGATCTGGTAAAAAGAAGCCGGGGATATGCGGAAGCGATATCCGCAGAGCACGTCCTCTATGTAACCCTTTCCATACAAAATCTGCTGCCTGTCCCCCAGGATCATGCTGTCCGTCCTGGTATTCACATTCTGAACCACCGTGGTGATCTCCGGGTGGGCCTGCAGCAGAGCCTGCGTGAAATTCCGCTTGGACGGCAGCACCGGCGAAGCCGTTACCAGCACCACCATCACCTGGCCCGTGGAGAATCCGCGGCGCACCAGCACGTAACGCAGCAGGCCGTATCCCGTATCCTCATCGTAGACCTTGATTTTAAAGGAACGAAGCATCCCCCGGATCGTCCCGATAATCCGATCCGACAATTCGTCTTCAATCAAACAGCTTTCCACCGGCAGGACATGATGCGTCCCTTTCTGATATACGCCGGATATGGGATTCCCTTTTTTATCCCGGCCGAATGCCGCCGTCACCTTATTCCGATAATGCCAGGGATTCTCCATACCTGTCATCGGACGGATTTTTCTTTTCAACTCCAGAAACTGCTCCAATTCCCTGCGTATCATCTCCTGCTTTTTCTTCAGCTGTTCTTCATAGGTACAGGACAGATACCGGCACCCCCCGCATTTCTTTTCATAAATACACCTTTTTTCCCTCTGCTCTGTACTCATACCCTCTAAACTCTCTTTGCTTTCTTCATCGCTTTTTCTTTCGGATTTTCTTGACGTCCCTCCCGGCTGCGGATACAATGGACTGGGAACCAAAAGGGAGGAGTAGGTTGAAAAAAGGCCCAATGGCCTTTTTTCAACCCGGCAATTTGTGTCGGAACGCCACAAATTGCCATGATATCAGACGAGAATCCGCCTTCGCAAATTCTCAGACATGAATCGAAGATTCATGTTGCGCTGCCGCACAAAACGCGGCATGAAAGGATTGATATGATAAAATTAATCTGTTCCGACGTGGACGGCACGCTCGTGACCGACGGAGGCCGCGACCTGGATCCGGAATATTTCGCACAGATACGCCGTCTTCGGGATCATGGGATCCTGTTCGCCGCCGTTTCGGGACGTGCCTGTTCCAGCCTGAAAAGGCTGTTCGCACCGGTGGCGGACGATATTCTTTTTATCTCTGACAACGGCGCCTGTACCACCTTCCGGAATGACCTCCTCATCTGCCATTCCCTGCGCCGGGAGCTGGCATGTGAGATCATCCGCGACATCGAAGCCATACCCGGCTGTACTTCCTATATCTCCGCGCTCGGAAACGGTTATGTAAAAAAAGGAGCGGACGATCTGTATCAGTGGCTGACCGAAGGGTATCGGCTGGATGTCACCCGTCTTAAAAATTTCCCGGAGGATATCCCCGCCCAGGATAAAATCCTGTCCGTAGAGCTCTATCATCCCGACGCTGCGGAAGAAAAGGCGGCCGGCCTTTATGAAAAATGGCAGGGCCACAGGGAACTGCAGATCGCATGCTCGGGAAAGCAGTGGGTCAATTTCACTTCCATCCATGCGGACAAGGGAATTGCCGTTTCCGAATACCAAATCAGGCACGGCATACAGCCCTCGGAAACCATGGCCTTCGGAGACAATCTGAACGATGCCGGCATGCTCCTGCGCGCCGATATGAGCTATGCGGTCGGCAACGCCAGGAAGGAGGTAAAAAGCCTTTCCCGATTTGTGGCTGACACTTATCAGAACAACGGCGTCCTGCAGGTCTTAAAAAGCCTTCGGCTGCCATAGTGTGAGAAGTAGGCCCTATGGCCTATCTCTCGCAGCCGTGTCCGTCCCTCCCCGCCCTTCCTACTCCTCAAAGGCCACCGTCACATAGAATCCCCTTTCGTTTTCTTCGATTGCAACCACCTCCCCTTCCCTGGCAAGCAGGCGTTCCCGGAACGGAAAATTCCCTGACATCGCCAGAGACGGATCGATGGTATAATAGTAATTGCTGGGCAGGACGCCCTCGGTGACCGTCACGTGTTCCCCTTCCTTCAACAGGCCGGGGCGTTCCATCTTAAACTCCATTTTTCTCACGGAAAACTCACCTCCATACTGCATGAGCGTAGAACGCGACAGTTTGATTATCGGGGCTTTTCCCCCGCGGTCATGCATAAATCGACAAGCCCTTCGTAGGAGGCTTCCCGGGCCTCCAGAATCCGTCCGGCCCCCAGCTTTTCCAGACAGGCCGTGGTCTTGGGCCCGATGCTGTAAAAACGGCC
Source organism: Lachnospiraceae bacterium (assembly GCA_021770245.1). Classification (GTDB taxonomy): domain Bacteria; phylum Bacillota; class Clostridia; order Lachnospirales; family Lachnospiraceae; genus Eisenbergiella. The sequence continues at coordinate 16,895 of JAETRI010000057.1, read as the reverse complement.
GTTTCGAAGCCAGTCCTCCCGGTTTTCACACACCTCCAGCAGGCGGGATGCGGCGGATGCGCTGGTGCAAAGGATCCCGTCATAGTCGTCCGCCTTTCGCTCCTCCATTCCCTTCGGGCGCATCGCCCGGTTTTCATAGACAGAAAGCTCCGCAAAGGAGCAGACCTCCCCCAGTCTTTCCCTCAGATGTCCGTCCGCATTCTCCGCCTTCGGGTACAGTACCCGCTGCGCGCCGGTCAGCACTTTAGCAAGCGCATCCGCCAGCGCGCCGCTGTTCCATCTTTCCGGGACCAGATCCGCCAGCAGCCCGTGGGAACGTAGGCAGTCCGCGCTCTTTCCTCCGATCGATGCGATCCGGCAGCTCCCCAGGCTCCTCAGATCCAGCCCCGAATCGGCCAGGTTTTTCAGAAATCCTTCCACGCCGTTTCGGCTGGTGAAAACCAGCCAGTCCGTTTCCTTCAGCCTTTCCGCCGAAAGCTCCACCCTTTTGTACTCGATTTCCCCTACCCGAAGCACATCCGCTCCGGCTCCCTGCTCCCGTAAAAGCTCCGCCAGCTCCTCCGCCCTCCTGCCGATGCCGGGAAGGAGGTAATTCCTGCAGGCCAGAGGCTTTGTATCATAAAAATTCAGCTTTTCGCGCAGCGCCGCCACATCCCCCACAACAATCAGAGCGGGTGATGTCAGATTGGCGCGGCCCGCTTCCTCTTCCAGGCGGTTCAGAGGAGCGGATATTGTCCTTTGCTGCGGGGTCGTGGCGCCGGAAATCACGGCAGCCGGCGTCTTAGGATCCATTCCCGCTTCCAGGAGCCCGTGAGCGATCTCTCCCAGCTTTCCCAAACCCATCAGGAAAATGCAGGTTTCCTTTCCCCCGGCCATGGCCTTGAAATCGATTTCCGCCAGCCCGTCTCTGCGGTCGTGGGCGGTCACCACATGGAAGCCGGAGGCGATCCCCCGATGGGTAACGGGAATCCCGGCACAGGCGGGCCCCGCGATGCAGGAACTGATGCCGGGAATCACCTCGAAAGGAATCCCGCACTCTGCCAAAGCCAATCCCTCCTCGCCGCCCCGGCCGAACACATAGGCATCCCCGCCCTTCAGCCGCACCACCTTTTCGTATTCCAGGCTCTTTCGGACGAGAAGGGCATTGATCTCTTCCTGCTTCATGGTGTGGCGCCGATCGGCCTTCCCTGCGTAGATCAGCTCGCAGTCCTCCTTCGCCTCCCCCAGAAGCGCCGGAGAGGACAGGCGGTCATATACAATGCAGTCCGCGTTTCGGACCGCTTTCCTCCCCCTGACCGTAATCAGGCCGGGATCTCCCGGACCTGCGCCCACCAGGATTACCTTTCCCGACAGCTCGCTTCGGATCCGTTCGGCCGCTTCCTCGGCCAGCCGCGCCGGATCGCTGCCGCACACCCGGGCAAAGGCCAGCCTGTCCCCGTTTTTCTTTCCGAACATCGCGCGAAACAGGAGCCGTCCGTCCGGCATCCGGCTGCAGACTGCCCCGACGGGAATATGACAGTCTCCGCCGATCCTCTGGAGAAATCCCCGTTCCGCAGCCACTGCCGCTTCCGTCTCCCCGTCGCCGAGCGCATTCAGAAGACGCTTCACGTCCTCATCCCCCTCCCGGATCTCCAGCGCCAGGACGCCCTGAGCCGGCGCGGGAACCATCCGGTCCGGTTCCAGGTATTCCGTGATCCGATCCGCCATCCCCAGCCGGTGCAGCCCGGCTGCAGCCAGCAGAAGGCCGTCCAGCTTCTGTTCCTCCATCTTCCGCAGACGGGTATCCACGTTGCCCCGGATCCCCGCCACTTTCAGATCCGGGCGCAGACGTTTCAGCTGAAGCTCCCTGCGGCGGCTCCCCGTCCCGATCACGGCGCCGGAAGACAGCTCCTGCAGAGACTTCTTTTCCCGCAAAATCAATACGTCCCTGGGATCCTCCCGCTTCCAGGCCCGGGCAAAAGCCAGCCCCGGGGCGGGACGGGCCGGCATGTCCTTCATGCTGTGCACGCCTATGTCCACTTCCCCGGACAAAATCCGCTCTTCGATTTCTTTTACGAATACTCCCTTGTCCCCGATCTGATGCAGCGGCCGGTCCGTCACCACGTCCCCCCGTGTCTTAATGATGCGGATTTCGAAGTCGTTCTCCGGATAGGCCTCCTTCAGCCTGTCACGGACATGGGAGGCCTGCGCCAGCGCCAGCCGGGAGCCCCGTGTACCGATCACATATTTCATGTCCTAACTCCCACCCGCCCGCTTCGGCGGGCATTCAAATCCGAAACAGCTCCCCTACCAGGCGCTTATATTCCTCCTGCTTGTCCGGAGAATCAATCTGCTTCAATTCCCGGATCGGTTCCCGCAGCAGCCGCTGCAGAGAAGCGTTCAGCACCTTTTTCAGAAGCTTCTGTTCCCTGGGGCTTAATTCCATCTTCCGGTCCAGATAGGCAAAACTATCCTCCACGATACGGCCGCACCGGGCCTGCAGGGATTCTATGGTGGAATCCATGCGGCTTTTCACGAGCCACTCGCAGGTTTCCTCCATATCCTCTTCGATCATCCTGCGGCTTTCTTCCACGAGCCGTTCCCGCTCCCTCCGGTTCTCCTCCACGATGGCCTGCAGGGTGTCCAGGTTGATCAGCCGTACCCCCTCTTCTTCGGCCAGGGCGGTATCCACGTCCCGGGGAGCCGCCAAATCCAGAAACGTGACCGGACGGACGGGGGAGAAGTCCTCCCGGCGTACCACCAGATGGGGGGAAGCGGTGGCCGAAACCACAATATCGCAGCCCTCCATCACCCGATAGCGTTCTTCAAAGGCAGCCACCTCAATCTCCGGAAACGTCTCCCTCAGTTTTTTTGCATGGGATTGGTTCCTGCTGCATGCCGTTACGTGAACCGCCTTATGTTCAAACAGATACTTCAACGCCAGCATCGCCGTATGTCCGCTGCCTATGACCAGGATCTTTTTGCCTGCAATCCCGCAGTCGGCTTCCAGTTTCTTAATTCCCACATAGCTGACCGAAAGCGGCCTCTCGCTGATCTTCCATTCGGTCTTGACCCGTTTGGCGCAGGTAACCGCGTCCCGCACCACCCGGTTCATCTCCTTCTTACTATACCCCATAGTTCTGGCATAGTCCAGCGCTTCCTTGACCTGGCCCAGGATCTGATCCTCTCCCAGCACCAACGATTCCAGGCCGGCAGCGATCCGGAACAGGTAAGCGACAGCCTCCTCTCCCCGCAGCTCCACCAGATAATCATCCAGCTCCACGTCCGGGAACGTGTCCCTATAGACCTTCCGCAGCCCGTCTGCCTGTCCTTCCTCTTCATAAAAAAAATAGGCTTCGCTCCGGTTGCAGGTGGACAGGACCATGCACTGGTCGATTCCCAGCTTTTCCGCCTTCTGAAAGAACTCCAGCTTCACTGCGTCCGTAAACGAAGTTTTATCCCGGATATCCAGCCGCGCCTTTTTATAATTAACCCCTATTAAACCAAACCGCATAGGACCGCTCCTTTTCGTCTTACCGTTTTCCGTCCATGTACGCGAATCCTTTCCTGCCGCGCCCGTCGCGGAATCGCAGATAAGAAACCGCGAATGCGGTTTCTCATCTGCGATTCCCATCTGCCCGCTAAAGCGGGCAGACAAACCAAGATCATGAAATCGAAGATTTCATGCTAACTGCAATTCCGATTTGGGCCGCCTGCGGCACAAATCCGCGCATGATCACTAGGCCATCGGGCCTATTGATCAGCCTATATACCCCGCAAAGAGGAACGCGAACAGATAAGAGGAAAGCGCCACGCAGGCCCAGGTAATCCCGCCCAGAGCAATGGGCTTTAAGCCCTTGGAAAAGACGTCCTTGAACTTGATCTTGAATCCCACGCCGGCAAGCGCCGAGGCAAACAGGAACTTGCTCACGGTCTGTAAGAGCTTCAGGCCCACATCGCTGAATACGCCGTAGGTGTTCAGCCCGGCCATCACCACGAACCAGAGTATGAACATGGGGAAGGTTTTCCTCACCACCGCAAAGATGCTGTCGTTTGTCCCGGCCTCTCCGTTTTTCTTCGCATCCTTTGCATACAGGATCGTACACGCCACCGCCACAAAGATCAGCATGGTGGTGCGTACCAGCTTCACGTTCAGCGCGCCGTTGAAATCCGGGTTGCCGATCATCGCCTGGAAGGTGGCCTGCGCACCGGCCACGGAGGAAGTGTCGTTAATGGCCGTACCGGCCACAAACGCAAATTGGTTATCCGTAAATCCGATTGCGGCGGCGATATACGGATAAGAAAATGCAGAAATTGTATCGAACAGGAAAATCGCCGCCATCCCGAAGGCGATCTCCGCATCCGTAGCCTTGATGATCCGGCTCAGGGTCGCAATCGCCGTACCGCCGCAGATACAGGTGCCGCCGCCCACCAGTACGGAAGTATTCTTGGACACGCCGATCCGCTTTCCGATCAGCAAAGCCACGGTAAACGACAGAATGATGTTGAAGAGGATCAGGGGCAGCGCTTTCACACCCGTTCCCAGGATGGAGGCGAAGCTCAGCGTGCCGCCGGTTAAGATAATCCCCCAATTAAGAAACTGTTTGCTGCAGTAGGTCGTCCCCTCCCTGAAATCCTTTCCGGGTGAAGGAAGTATGTTGCATAGGATCATAGAAACCAACAGCGCCACCATGGGGCCGCCCATCACCACCCGGCCGAACAGCGAAGACTGCAGATCCGTGGATTTCGTCGCAAGAAATCCGATCAAAAGGCACAGCGCGACCGCACCGTATTTTTTCTTTCCGACCATCTCCTACCTCCCATCCGCCCGCCGCTGCGGGCATATGAATCGGGCCAGGGAAATCGCCGTTTCCCGGGAATCTCCGTCTCCCGGAAATCTACATTTCCCGGAAACCACCGTTTCCCGGATCCTTCGGCTTCCTGAAAGCACTGGTTTCCCGGAAGCTTGCGTTTCCTTGGCCCGATGTCAAATCGTTCCCTCATTTTCCAGTTTTTTGCAGGAAATCCTGCAAACAGCACGCTAGCAGGTCGCCCCTCCGGTTAAATGGAGCTGAGCATTCAGGATTTCCTGCTTTCTTTCCAGCAGATCATCGGCAAGAAGCTGTTTTTCCACCTCTTCAAACCCGATCCGGGCGATGGTATCCGCAAAGCGTTCCCCGGTCTTTCCCTGTTCACGGAACAGAAGGATCGCCTTCTCCACGGTATCCAGCATTTCCTCCTCCGAAGTAAAGATCTTGGAAAGCGGTCTGCCCTGGGCCACCCTCTTTCCCCATCTGCCTCCGATATAGACCTTATAGCCGGCCGTCCCGCCGTCTATCGCATCAAAAGGACATTTCTCCACGCAGCGTCCGCAGTTGTTGCAGAGCTCCTGATCGATCCGGATCACGCCGTCCTCCAGCTTCGCCGCTTTCATGGGACAGACAGTCTCTACCTGGCACTTCTTGCAGCCGTTGCACATATCCTCGTCCAGGTTGGGGATCAGCTGGCCCACAATGCCCAGGTCGTTTAAGTCGGGCTTTACGCAATTGTTGGGGCAGCCTCCCGTGGCGATTTTAAACTTATGGGGAAGGCGGACGGTGCGGTAGCCCTTATAGAAGCGCTCGTGGATCTTCTCCGACAGGGCAAAGGTATCATACAGGCCGTACTGGCAGGTCGTTCCCTTGCAGGATACCACCGGGCGGACCAGGGAACCCGTCCCTCCCGTTTCCAGCCCCGCCTTTGCGATGTATTCCCGGAAAGGCTCGATATTGTCGAAAGGAACCCCTCTCACCTCGACGGTAAGACGCGTGGTGAATTCCACTTCCCCGCTTCCGAATTTCTCCGCTGCCTCGGCGATCACTTTGGTCTGCTCCGCCGTGATCTTGCCGTTCACCGTAATGATGCGGGCGTTAAAGAGATCGGTTCCTTTGTTGTTCAGAAAGCCCATCCCTTTTACTCTTTTGATTTCTTCCGGTTTGATTGTACAAGCCATTCTTAATTTTCTCCTTTTCTTTTGATTTTATGTAAATGATCTCATGCTTCCACATCCGTAAAGGTAATACCGCCCTCCAGCACCCGGGTGTTCTTATATCCGTAGAACTTCATGCGGTTCTGGAGCAGATAAGCCCTTTTGCCCTTGTTGCACACGAGAAGGAGTTTTTCCTCCGGATCCAGGCCGTCCACGAGCCCCTCCACACGGGTTAAATCCACATAGGGAGCCCCCTCGATCGAAGGAACCAGGCAGGCATCCACCACCCTATAGCCCTCGGCCGCTCCTGCGGCATATTCCGCCGGGGTAAAGGTTTCAAAGTTTCCGTTGATCTTGTTCATCAGCACATTCAGGGTATGGGAGAAAGGATGGATCGCCGTGGAGAACGGAGGCGCATAGGCCAGATCCATATCCGCCAGATCCGGAAGCGCAGCCTTCATCATAATGCCGCACACCGCGATATCCACCACTTTATCCACCGCTCCGGCGCCCAGTACCTGGATGCCCAGAAGCCGCAGGGACTCCCGGTCGGCGATCATCTTGATTATGAAGCTTCCCGCTCCGGGATAATAGTGGGCCTTATCGTCCACCACCGTGACCACGCTCACCGGACGGAATCCCTCCGCCGCTGCCTGCGCCTCGGTCAGACCCGTCCTGCCCACGTTGAGGCCGGGTAGTTTACATACTGCGGTCCCCAGGCTTCCCCGGTAGCCGATCCCGGCTCCCATGATATTCCGGGCGATCAGACGGCCGTCGATATTGGCCGTGGAGCCCATGGGCGACCAGGCCGCCTTCCCCGTCAGCGCATTGTGTACCATGGCGCAGTCCCCCGCCGCATACACATCCGGAAGGTTGGTCTGTCCGAACTCATCGGTTAGGATCGTCCCTTTGAACATTTCGATGCCGCTGCCTTCCAAAAACGCGGTATTGGGACGGATGCCGGCGCTGAGCACCACCAGGTCGGCCTTGTAAGCCTTCCTGCTGGTGACCACCCTTTCCGCCTTTCCTTCCCCTTCGATTCCGGTCACGGTCACTCCCGTCACTACCGGGATCCCGCTCTCCTGGAGTTTCCCTTCCACATAGGAGGCCATCTCCGTATCGAAGCCGGGCAGCGCATTCGGAGCCATGTCCAGTACAAAGGGGCGGATCCCCAGAAGCTTCAGGTTCTCCGCGATCTCCAGGCCTATGTATCCCGCGCCCACCACCACGGCCCGTTTTATTTGGCCGGAATCCGTCACTTCCCTAAGACGGATCGCATCCTCGGGCGTCCTCATGAAAAAGACGTTCTCCAGATCACAGCCTTCGATGGGAGGCTTTACCGGGCTGGCTCCGACGGAAATCACCAGCTTATCATAATCGTAGACCGACTCCTTCCCGGTGGGCAGGTCCACCGCCGTCACCTGCTTTGCCGCGGGATCCACCTTCACCGCTTCCGTCTGTGTCAGCACCTTTACCCCTGTCAGCCTGGAATATTTCTCCGGCGTATTAACGATGAGCTGTTCCCTGTCTTCGATCACATGTCCCACATAATAGGGAAGGCCGCAGCCCGCATAGGAGATATCTTTCCCCTTGTTCAGCACCGTCACCTCATTGCTCCGGTCCTCCCGCATCAGTTTTGCCGCGATTTTGGTTCCCGCGGCCACTCCGCCCAATACCAATACCTTCATGCTCCTACCTCCTGAGTGTGAACCTGCCGCAACTGTTTTCACGCCATTCGTTTTGTGCATCCGCACGACGGAATTTCGTAACAGTCCGCACATTTCTTATTTGTTAATATATTATCACTTGAAATTTCGAACGTAAAATAGTATTATCCAAAGAAGGCTATAGGGTTTTTACTATGAAAAGGAGGAGCCATGGCAACCCTGAAACAATTAAAAACCTTCCTCGCGGTGGCGGAGTATAGGAAAATGTCCGAGGCCGCCAGACATCTCTATATCTCCCAGCCCACGGTAAGCCAGGTCATTGCCGATCTGGAAGAAGAATACCGGGCCCAGCTGTTCGAACGCTTTTCCAAGGAGCTGCACATCACGGCCGCCGGGGAACTCCTGCTGGACCATGCCCGGGAGATCGTCGCGATCCATGAACGTCTGGAGCAGTCCATGAAGAACATTAATTCCCGCCGTCCCCTGCGCATTGGCGCCACGCTCACCATCGGAAATACCATGATGGGCAGCCTTGTGGAAAAGCTGCAGACGGCGTACCCGGATATCGATGTCACCGTCTTCGTGGACAACACCAGGATCATCGAACACCGGCTGATACATAACGAACTGGACATCGCCCTGGTGGAGGGCATCATCACCCGGTCGGAGATCATCACCCAGCCCGTCATCCAGGACTCCCTCTGCCTCATCTGCGGGGACAGGCATCCCTTTGCTTCCCGGAAGAGCGTTTCCATCGGGGAACTGCGTAATCAGGACTTCATCATGCGGGAAAAGGGAAGCGGCACCCGGGCTATTTTTGAAAATATCATGCTGACCCACCATATACCCTTCCTCATCAAATGGGAGTGCAGCAGCGGAACCGCCATCATCGATGCGGTACGCCACAACCACGGCCTGGGCGTCCTGTCCGCACGGTGTATCCCCTCCTATGTAAAAAACGGAGAAATCTTTTCCGTTCCCGTGGACGAGGTCTCCATGGAACGCTATTTCTACGTCTGCCAGAATCAGAACCACCCCCTCACTTCCCAGATGCAGCATTTCATTGAAATCGCAAAGAGCATGCCATAACCGGCGGTATGGCATGCCCTTCCTGTCAGGACAAACGCATGAACGGCCCTGCGCCAGGGCCGCAGCAAGGGCGCAGGGCCGTTCATGCGTTTGTCCTTCCCGGATTCTCACATGAGGGCTTTTACCCTCTGGCACCCTTTTTTTCGGAGAAGTATTCCTGCATCACGCGGCAGGTGTATTCCACATCCTCCGGTGTGTGGGCATCCGACAGGAACATGGCCTCGAACTGGGAAGGGGCCACATAGATCCCCCGGTCCAGCAGATATCCGAAATAGTCCGCATAGCGGGCCGTGTCCGAAGAGGCGGCCTCCTCATAGCTGCGTACCCTGCCGGGCGCAAAGAAGATGCTCAAAAGGGAGCCGACGTGGTTGACGCATACGCTCTCTCCCGCCGCTTTTCTCACCGCGGAGGCGATCTGCTCCGCCTTCTTATCCAGCCTTGCATAAACGGACGCATCTTCTTTCAAAATCCGAAGGGTTTCCAGCCCCGCCGCGGTGGCTATGGGATTTCCGGAAAGCGTCCCCGCCTGGTAGACCGGGCCGTCGGGCGAAACCATTTTCATGATTTCCCGCCTTCCCCCGTATGCGCCGATGGGCATGCCTCCGCCCACGATTTTTCCGAGAGTGGTCAGATCCGGAACGACGCCGTAGTATTCCTGCGCTCCGCCCAGGGCCAGGCGGAAGCCCGTGATCACCTCGTCGAAAATCAACAGGGCGCCGTATTGCAGGGTGATTTCCCGCAAAAACTCCAAAAAGCCCGGTTCCGGCAGCACCACTCCCATGTTGGCCGCCACCGGCTCCACGATCACGGCCGCTATCCCGTCCGGCTCCGCCCGGAAAATTGCCTCTACGGACGAGCGGTCATTGTAGGAAGCCACCAGCGTATTTTTGCTGTAGTCCGCCGGAACGCCCGCGCTGTCCGGTACCGAGGTGGTCAGCGCCGCGGAACCGGCCTTGACCAGAAGGCCGTCGGAGTGCCCGTGATAACAGCCCTTAAATTTGATGATCCGATCCCGCTTCGTATATCCCCTGGCGGTACGGATCGCGCTCATCACCGCCTCGGTCCCGGAACTCACCAGCCGGCTCACCTCCATGGAGGGGATCAGTTCGGCGATCAGGGCGGCCAGCTCCACCTCCCTCTGCGTGGGCGCCCCGTAGGTCAGTCCGGCCTCGCAGGCCTCCTGTACCTTCTTTATGACCCGCGGATGGGCATGGCCCAGAATACCGGGCCCCCAGGAGCACACATAATCGATCATCTCGTTCCCGTCCACGTCCACGATCCGGTCCCCTTTGGCGGACTCAATGAACCGGGGCGTCCGTCCCACCGCGCCGAAAGCGCGCACCGGGCTGTTCACTCCCCCCGGGATATGCTCTCTCGCCGCCTCAAACAGCTGTTTCGATCTGGCATCCATATTTCTTATCCTTTCTGTCCTTTCTGAATTCCGACAGGGCTCTTCGCCGCCGTTCACTGCGCCTCCCGGATCCATCCGGCCGCCTCCAGGGCATAATAGGTGATAATCATCTTCGCTCCGGCCCGCTTGAAGCCGGTAAGGATCTCCATCACGATCTTTTTCTCGTCGATCCATCCGGCCGCTGCCGCCGCCTTCACCATGGAATATTCCCCGCTCACATGGTAGGCCGCAATGGGAATATTATAGTTCAGTGAGATTTCTTTGATGATATCCATATAGGCCATGGCGGGCTTGGCGATGATGATGTCCGCACCTTCCCGGATATCCTCCTCCACCTCCCGCAGGGCCTCCCGGCCGTTGGCGGGATCCATCTGATAGGTTTTACGGTCTCCGAAGCCCGGCGCGGAATGAGCCGCATCCCGGAACGGGCCGTAAAAGGCCGAGGCGAATTTGGCGCTGTAGGCCATGATCGGCGTATCGATAAAGCCGTTTTCGTCCAAAGCTTCCCGGATTGCCGCCACCCGTTTATCCATCATATCGCTGGGAGCGATGATATCCGCCCCCGAGCGTGCATAACTGACGGCGGTGCGCGCCAGCAGAGGGAGGGTTTCGTCGTTCAGGATTTTCCCGTCCCGCACCAGGCCGCAGTGGCCGTGGGAGGTGTACTCACACAGACACACATCCGCGATCACCACCAGATGGCGGTACCGTTCTTCCCGCTTCATAAAACGGATGGCTTCCTGCACCACGCCGTGCTCCGCATAAGCCCCGCTGCCCGCTTCGTCCTTGTGTGCGGGGATTCCGAACAGAAGTACCCCCTTGATCCCTGCATCCACCGCCCGGTCCAATTCTTCGGGCAGCCGGTCCAGGGAATACTGGCAGATGCCCGGCATGGAAGCCACCGGGCTGCAGATTCCCCTTCCTTCTATAATGAAAAGGGGATAGATCAACTCATCCACCCGGACATGGTTCTCCCTCACCATCCCCCGCATTGCCTCATTCTGTCTCAGCCTTCTCGTCCGCTCCATTTTCCTGTCCTTTCTCTCTAATCCTCCATGCCGCGTCCTTTGCGGCAGCGCAACATGAATCTTCGATTCATGTCTGAGAAATCGCGCATGCGATTTCTCATCTGCGATTTGCTTTGGGCCGCCTGCGGCACAAATGGCGGTTGAAAAATAAGCCATCGGGCTTATTTTTCAACCTGCGCCGTATTGTCTCCTGCAGCTTTGTATCTGCGCAGCGCCTCTTCCATCTCTCTGCAGGACGGGAGCCGCCCTTCCTCCAGCGCCAGGGCTAAGAGCTCCCGATACAGCTCTTTGCGCTCCGCCTGTGTCTCCACGCATTCCGCCACCCGTTCCCGCAGGCTGCCCAGGCAGGAGGCGGTCTCTCCCAGAAGAGGCGTCATCAACGGCCGTACCCCCTCCTTCAGATATTGGGCTATCACCGGGCTCTGGCCGCCGCTGGAAAAGGCGGCCACCACCTCACCCTGTTTCAGGTAAGCGGGAAAAATAAAATCGCAGTCCTCCGGCTGGTCCACCGCATTGACGGGAATCTTCCGTTCCCTGCACAATCCCGCGATTCTGCTGTTCTCCTCTTTATCGTCCGTTGCCGCCACCGCCAGCTTTTGTCCGTCCAGGTCCTGCGCTTCAAACGGCCTCTCCATCCAGACCGTCTCCGGCATCTGCTTGATCTGCGGCAGGATTCGCGGCGCCACCACCGTCAGCCTGGCGCCGAATTCCCTGAGCGCCTCCGCCTTGCGCAGGGCAATCCTCCCGCCGCCCGCTATGAGGCATCGTACCCCCTCCAAATCGATAAACATCGGAAAATAAGACATACTGATCCTCCATGCCGCGTCCTGTGCGGCAATCCGCGATGAGAAATCGCGGATGCGATTTCTCATCTGCGATTCGATTTGGGCCGCCTGCGGCACAAATTGCGATTGAAAAATAAGCCATCGGGCTTATTTTTCAATCTAATCCTCCATACCGCGTCTTTTGCGGCAGCGCAACATGAATCTTCGATTCATGTCTGAGAAATCGCGAATGCCGTTTCGCATCCGTGATTCAATATGGGCCGCCTGCGGCACTAAGTGCATGTAAGAAATAAACCGGCGGGCTTCTTTCAACTATATTTCTCCAAAATCCGGCCTGCCGCCGAACCCACGGGGAATCCGCAAAACTAACGGCCCTTTTCCCGCTCCCGGATCGCCTCCCACAGCACCTGTGCCGCGAAAGCGGAACCGGCCGCGGATGCATGGGCGCCGTCTGAATCATACATCTCCACATCCGGGTGGGCATGGATATACTCCCACCACCGCTCCCCCACGGGCGCCAAGACGGCCTTGTGTTCCTCTGCCATCCTCCTGTAGGCCTCTGTCATGGGAGCCTGTTCCTCCTCCCTTCCCTTCTTTGACCAGGTCATATAGGCCACCGGCGTACTGCCCGCTTCTTCCGCCCAGGCACAGATGGCCTTCGCGGCATCCAGCATTTTCTCCTCCGGGCCAAAGGGATGGGCATGCTCCTGAAGCACCACATAATCATAATTGCCGTGCAGGATATTAAAGCGAACCTCCGGCTCCTTCTGATGCTGCTCCAGATACCAGCCTCCGTGGGCGATCATCGTCACCTCGCAGGGAATGCCTTCCTTCCCCGCCAGACCGGCCAGCATAGCCGGCATGTCGTTATAATAGGTATGGCTGTTGCCGATAAAAAGTATGCGCATGATAATACCGTCCTTTCCACACATCCTGCCTTGTCAAGCCTTCCGTCCACACCCGCAGGACAAACGCATGAATGGCCCTGCGGGGCAGGGGCGGCGCAGGGGCCGCAGGATCATTCATGCGTTTGTCCTGCCACACCCGTTTCGGCATATGCGGACAGGGCGTCTTTACTTTTATGGCGAGCTTTCTGTCAGACTCTACCTTACCATTTCGGACAAAAGATTTCAACAGCCCGGGAATACGTTTGTCGCAAAAAAAAAAACGGTTGACATCTTCCGCATAATTTTGTATACTAACATTCGTCAGCAGGCTTGGAGAGATACAATCCTGTAGGCAGAAGATCGGGGTGTGGCTCAGGTGGTAGAGCGCTACTTTAGGGAAGTAGAGGCCGCAAGTTCAAGTCTTGTCACTCCGATGAAAGAACCCGGTATTTACCGGGTTCTTTCTTTAATCAAAAATGCCCGACATCATGCCGCCGTTCCGGCCGCTTTTATCCGGCATGCAGTCTTCCTTTCTCTTTTTTGTAGATTCGCCCTTTCCCGAATGGACTGCATTTTGCCAGTTAAAGACAAAAACGGCGGGCGCACCGTAATCCACAGTAATAAAAAAACAACCATTGATACCGTCTCTGCAAGCAGGTTCGGTTTTCAATGGCTGTTCGATTTTATGCCTATAAAAAAATACGGATATCGACGGCAAGTTTCTCTTCGAGATCGATCAGACGTTTCGCAATGTCTTTTGTTTTCTCGTCGGCAGCTTTATACTGGTTCAGATATTTGTTAAGGGATTTTACGCCCATGTTAATCCCCATTCCGGAGCGTTTACGCGACGGGTCATGCCATCAAAGCTATTTGCGACGCTCCGGCGCAAATAGCCGTGTGTCATTAAATCCGCTATGGCTGCATCTGATTCATTCATAACCAGCTTCACATTTGTTTTCATCCATGACATACTTTTTGCCATCGCAATTAGGCTGTTTCCCGTCATCATGATATTTGTCTAAAAGGCGGGGTGAGGGCAGCTTATGAAATCCAATACATTTTTCTATAACCGGACATCGGGGATTTCTTTTCCCCCAGACGGATCCTTTCCCCTGAAATCATTTCCCCACCCCCGTTTTTTTCTGATATAACGTTCTATCCTTCCAAGCGCCTTCTTCAATTCATCAATGGAATATGCATAAGAAATACGGACAAATCCTTCGCCCGATTCTCCAAAGGCACTCCCCGGAACAACTGCTACTCTTTCCTGCTCTAACAGATCCATAGCAAATTCTTCGCTGGTCATTCCAAACTCCCGGATATCGGGAAACATATAGAAAGCACCTTCCGGTTCAAAACACGGAAGTCCCAAACGGTTCAATTCGTGATACAGATAACGTCGGCGCTGATTATAGGATTCCCTCATATATACCGCATCCTGCTCTCCGTTTTTCATTGCCTCGATTGCCGCATATTGGCTGACTGTCGGCGCACACATGATTACATATTGATGTACCTTTGTCATCTGCTCCATAATTTCTTTTTGTGCTAACACATACCCTAAGCGCCATCCTGTCATTGCAAAATTCTTTGAAAACCCATTGATCAGGATTGTCCTGTCCTTCATCTGCATTAGACCGGCAATACTTATATGTTCTTTCCCATAAGTGAGTTCACTGTATATTTCATCAGAAATCACCAGCATATTATGGCTTCTCGCCACTTCTGCAATTTCTGCCAGATTATCCTTTTCCATAATTGCACCCGTCGGATTATTTGGATATGACAGAATAAGCACTTTACTATGCCTGGTAATGGCGTCTTCAAGCTGCTTTCCTGTTAAGCGGAACCGATTTTCCGCTTTTAATTCAATCGGAACCGGGATTCCTCCTGCCATTACAATACATGGCATATAAGAAACAAAGCTGGGTTCGATGTACAATATCTCATCTCCCGGATTGATAATTGTCCGCAAAGCAATGTCAATTGCCTCACTTCCGCCTACCGTAACCAAAACCTCATTGTCCGGATTATATGTCAGTCCGATCCGTCTTTCGGTATAATTGCATATTTCCTTTCGGAGATCATATAAACCGCTGTTTGCGGTATAAAAAGTCTTGCCTGACTGCATAGCACGCATTCCTGCCTGCAGGATATGATACGGCGTTGCAAAGTCCGGCTCTCCCACGCCAAGAGATATGCAGTCCGGTATTTCGTCAGCAACATTGAAAAATTTTCGGATTCCTGATGGTTTCAATTGCAATACTTTTCTAGATAACAGTTCCTTCATGGTGTTACCACCATTCTTTCATCAGGTTGATTTAGGTAAATCATGCAATTCTCCCTATATAAGCATACACTTCGTAACCAAAAAAGTCATATAATATGCAGGGTCCGCAAGGCCATCCTTGCGTTTGTCCTGATATAATATGATTATATTCTTGACTTTGTATGGTTTCAATGTCAATATTGTATGCAATACAATTTGGGGAATAGGGAGAAAAGGTATGCCAATAAACTCTTTCGAAAACTATCCGATGTCATGGGTACCGGACAAAACAAAACTCACATCTCCTATTTATTTATCCATTGCCAAGCTTTTGGAACAAGATATCCGGAATGGGAATTTGGCAAGAAATACGAAACTACCGCCGCAAAGAGAATTGGCAGATTTTCTCGACCTAAATTTAAGTACCATAACCCGTGCATTTAAAATCTGCGAAAATATGGGGTTAATATATGCCAATATCGGACAAGGCACATTTGTATCCCCAAACGCCGCTATTCCTTCGTTTGAAAAGGGAGAAAACAGCTCTATAGAACTCGGCGTAATTAAGCCATATTATCAATTCAATACAATCGTTGTCGATACTGCGAAGAGGATTCTTCAGCGTGATACGGCTCATTACCTTTTTGAGTTTGACCATTCATCAGGCTCGTCCTTTCATAAAGAAATCGCAAGAAAATGGCTTCAAACTTTTCATGTGAATGCAGAGCCTGACCGTATTATTCTGACGGCCGGAACGCAAAACGGCCTGACAATTGCTTTTCTGGCACTTTTTCATGCCGGAGATAAAATTATTACGGATACATTTACATATTCCAATTTTATCGGCTTAGCAAAACAGTTAAATATCCAGTTAATATCGGCAGCCGCCGACGCTGACGGAATGATACCGGATTTACTGGAAAAACAGTGCAGGCTGATGGATATAAAAGGAATTTTCCTAATGCCGTCCTGCAATAACCCAACCGGCACCGCTATGTCAATGGAACGCAAAAAAACGATTGCCGGACTTATACAGGAATACAATTTAATTTTAATAGAAGACGATGCTTATGGATTTATATCCAATCCATCAGATACGCCAATGCAGGCGTTAATACCAAACCATACTGTCTATCTGCACAGCCTGTCGAAATCGCTTTCCGCAGGTCTTAGGTGTGCTTATATGGTTATCCCTGACGGCTTCAAAAAAGCCTTCCTTGACACGGCTAATAATGTAAATTTAAAAGTACCGTTGCTGGGCGCAGAGATTATAAGCGAATTAATCGCCGGCAAAGAGGCTGAAAAAATCATAAAGCAGAAAAAAGCACAGGCGAAAGAACGAAATAATATATACAAAAAATTCTTCCCCGAGCATGTTGGTTCCAATGTATACAGCTTCTTTCAATGGCTGCCGCTGCCCTCTGTATATAACGGCTATCAATTAGAAATACAGGCAAGGGATAATGGTATACAAATCTTTTGCTCTGATCGTTTTTTAGTTGGAAAAGCAGGGCAGACAGCTATAAGAATTGCAACTTGTTCTCCCGATTCTCCGGAACAATTAGAGCAGGGGCTGCGTATTCTACACCATTTACTAACAAAGAATAAAGAGTATATTTCGCAGAGTAACTTTATTATATAATCACATTATCCGCAATTTACTATAAAAAAGCGGCCGGAGGCCAGGGCAAACGCATGAATGGCCTTGTGGCCCCTGCGCCACCCCTGCCCGTCCCCGCGGCGTGTGATGATCACAGAGGGGACCATCCAAAAACGCCGGCACTTAGCGAGCACGCCCCTTGCGAGCTTAGT
>JAETRI010000008.1 GCA_021770245.1 Lachnospiraceae bacterium | reverse complement strand
TCAGCCAAAAACGCAGCGGTACTAAGCTCGCAAGGGGCGTGCTCGCTAAGTGCCGGCGTTTTTGGATGGTCCCCTCTGTGATCATCACACGCCGCGGGGCCGGGCAGGGGTGTCACAGGGGCCGCAGGGCCATTCATGCGTTTGTCCCGAGCGAAAACCGGTTCGAGTTGTTTTATTTCCAAAACGTGTTATAATTCATAATAGATTAAACCGGTTACCCCGTAGCCCGCTGCGGGGTAACTGCCTTTCATCAGGAAGGCTGCTCCGCTTGGCACAGGCCGGGGCAGGGAAGGTGAGGTGGCTATGGCAGTATTGAAAGATTTACTGAAGGGTCTGGAAGTATCCGTGGTGCGGGGAGGAGTTCAGGGCGCCGTCCCTGACCGCAGGATCAGCGCAGTGGTATACGATTCCAGAAAAGTTACGGAAGGATGCCTGTTCGTATGTATAGAGGGGGCGAATTTCGACGGGCATACGGCGGCGGCCCAGGCGGCGGCCCAGGGCGCTGCGGCGCTCGTGGTCTGTAAAGAGGTGGAGGTGCCAGAGGATGGAGACGTATGTATTCTGCGCGTGGCGGATACCCGTTATGCGCTTTCGTTCCTTTCCGCGGCTTGGTTCGGCCATCCGGCGGAAAAGCTGAAGACCATCGGGATCACCGGAACCAAGGGAAAGACCACTTCCACCTATTTGGTGAAATCTATCCTGGAAAATGCCGGCCTGAAGGTGGGCCTGATCGGCACCATCGAGACGATCATCGGGGATACCCATATTCCTGCGGAGAATACCACGCCGGAATCCTGGCTGCTGCAGTCCTATCTGGCGCGGATGGCCCAGGAGGGCTGTGATGCGGTGGTGATGGAGGTCTCCTCCCAGGCGCTGAAGCTTCACCGCAGCCAGGGGTTCATCTTTGATTTCGGCATTTTCACCAACATGGAACCGGATCATATCGGTCCCAACGAGCACGCCGATTTTGAGGAATATATGGCGTGCAAGAGTCTTTTGTTCCGCCAGTGCCGGGTGGGGATTGTGAACCGGGACGACAGCCACTGGGAAAAGGTGCTCTCGGGGCATACCTGCAGTCTGGAAACCTATGGCTGTGACGGACCGGCGGACCTGCGGGCGGCGGACCTGCGTCTGGTCAACGAAAACGGCCGGCTGGGCGTTTGGTTTCGGGTGGAAGGTCTGCTGGAGATGGACGCACAGATCGCCATGCCGGGACGGTTCAGCGTCTATAACGCGTTAACGGCCATTGCCATCTGCAGACATTTCGGCGTATCCTGCGGGGATATCCGCCGCGCCCTGGCGGATGCCAAGGTAAGGGGACGTATCGAACCGGTGAAGGTGTCGGACGAATTCACGCTGCTTATCGACTATGCGCACAATGCCATGGCGCTGGAGAGCCTGCTTACCACGCTGAAAGAGTACGAGCACGGCCGGCTGGTCTGTGTCTTTGGCTGCGGGGGAAACCGTTCCCGTCTGCGTCGGTTTGAGATGGGGGAGGTGAGCGGCCGCCTGGCAGATCTGACGGTTATCACTTCGGATAACCCACGCTTTGAAAAACCCCAGGACATCATCGACGATATCGTTACGGGGATCCGGAAAACGGACGGAAAATACGTGGAGATCTGCGACAGGAAGGAGGCCATCGCCTGGGCGATAGACCATGCCCGGGCCGGGGATATCATCGTCCTGGCCGGTAAGGGCCACGAGGATTATCAGGAGATCCGGGGAGTGAAACATCCCATGGACGAAAGGGTTCTGATCGCGCAGATCATGGAGGAAGGCAATGCAGGGCAGGTTTGCAAATGTGATCGTGGATATCTCCCATGAAAAGGTGGACCGTCCCTTTGCCTACCGTATCCCGGAGAAGCTGTCCGGCATGCTGGAGCCGGGGATGCGCGTGCGCATCCCCTTCGGCAGGGGGAACGGGCTGCGTACAGGGTATGTCATCGAGGTGACGGACGAGGCGGAATTCGACGAAAGCCGGCTGAAGGAGATCGCAGGCATCCAGGAGGACGGGATCCAGGTGGAAGGCAGGCTGATCCGGCTGGCTT
This sequence comes from Lachnospiraceae bacterium, assembly GCA_021770245.1. Classification (GTDB taxonomy): domain Bacteria; phylum Bacillota; class Clostridia; order Lachnospirales; family Lachnospiraceae; genus Eisenbergiella. The sequence continues at coordinate 117,268 of JAETRI010000008.1, read as the reverse complement.
TCTGGATGAAGGAGCACTATGGATCCACCATGATCAATGCCCTGAAAACCGTCCTGCCGGTCCGCCAGAAGATGAAGGCGCAGGAAAAGAAGGAAATCTGCCTGCGGGTGGGCCGCGAGGAGGCCAGAGGCGAAATGCTGGCCTGTGAAAGGAAGCATCAGACGGCCAAGGCCAGGGTGCTGCGAGAGCTGATTGCGGAAGAACGGCTGCCCATGGGGCTGGTGGCGAAGAAGCTGAACATTTCCCCTGCCACCTTTAAAAGCCTGCGGGATGCCGGACTGATTTCCGTCAATACGGTTCCCTATTACCGCAACCCGGTGAAGCTGGATGCAGCCAGGGAAGCAGGGCATCAGCTGAGCGTGAATCAACGGCGGATTGTGGACGAGGTGCTTTCCGACTATGACGGAGGGCGGCGGCGGACCTATCTGCTGAGGGGAATTACGGGAAGCGGCAAGACCGAGGTCTATATGGCACTGATAGAGGGGGTGGTGGCCAGGGGTCAGCAGGCCATCATGCTGATTCCGGAAATCGCCCTGACCTACCAGACCGTCCTGCGTTTTTACAAGAGGTTCGGAGACCGGGTTTCGGTGATGAATTCCACCCTGTCCGCCGGGGAAAAATATGACCAGTGCGAGCGGGCCCGGAAAAAGGAAATCGATGTGATCATCGGGCCCCGCTCCGCCCTTTTTACCCCGTTTCCGCAGGTGGGGCTGATCATCATCGACGAGGAGCACGAGGGAAGCTATAAAAGCGAGACCATGCCCAAGTATCACGCCCGGGAAACCGCGGAGGAACTGGCCAGACTGCATCACGCATCGGTTTTCCTGGGATCCGCCACTCCGTCCCTGGACAGCTATTATCGGGCAAAGCAGGGAATCTACCGGCTTTTCACCCTGGAGGAACGGCTGACCGGGGGAACGCTGCCCACGGTCTACGTGGAGGATCTGCGGGAGGAATTAAAGAGCGGGAACCGTTCCATCTTTTCCCGCAGGCTGACGCGGCTTCTAGAGGATCGTTTTGCCAGAGGGGAGCAGAGCATGCTTTTCCTGAACAGGAGGGGCTACGCGGGATTTGTGTCCTGCCGGATGTGCGGGCATGTGATGAAATGCCCCCATTGCGACGTGTCCCTTTCGGAGCACAGGGACGGCACGCTGGTGTGCCATTACTGCGGCTATGTACAGAAGGCGGTACGGCTGTGTCCGGAATGCGGCTCCAAATACGTAGGCGGCTTCCGTGCGGGAACGGAGCAGATCGAAGAGCAGCTTTTGGAAAAATATCCCGATAGAAAGGTGCTTCGCATGGATGCGGATACCACCCGGAAGAAGGAAAGCTATGAAAAGATCCTTTCCGCCTTCGCGGCGGGGGAGGCGGACGTGCTGGTGGGGACGCAGATGATCGTGAAGGGGCACGACTTTCCCAACGTGACCCTGATGGGGATCCTGGCGGCGGACATGTCCCTGGGGGTATGCGACCACCGGGCCGGGGAGCGGACCTTCCAGCTGCTCACCCAGGCGGCGGGCCGGGCGGGCCGGGGAAACAGGCCCGGAGAGGTGGTCATCCAGACCTATCAGCCGGAGCATTACAGTATCGTCCATGCGGCCGCCCAGGATTACGAGGGCTTTTACGAAGAGGAGATCCTTTACCGGAGCCTTCTGGCCTATCCGCCCGTGGCGCATATTCTGGTGGTGCAGGTGGGTGCGCCCACCCGGGAGGGGGCGGAGCAGACGGCGCGGAGCATGAGGGACTTGGCGGGGGAGGTTCCGGAGGGATCGTACGTGATCGGCCCGGCGCCCGCCTCCATCGAAAAGATCAACGATGTCTTCCGGTATGCGCTTTATATCAAAAGCCCGGATTACGGGCTTTTAACCGGGCTGAAGGACCGGATGGAGCGTTATCTGAAAGGGCAGGGGGAGGCAGACGGACGGGTTGCGTTCGATTTTGATCCCATGTCGCCCTATTGACCGAATTGCAGAGGAGAAATCCCATGCGCGATTTCACGCCGCGGTGCCGCAAAGGGAGCGGCATGAAAGGACTAGTGCGAAAAATAAGCCTGATGGCTTATTGTTTCACAGGCGAACCAGATTCGCCTGGCTATTTGCGCCGGAGCGTCGCAAATAGCTTTGATGGCATGACCCGTCGCGTAAACGCTCCGGAATGGGGGTTAATATGAAGCTGGATTTTGCCACATATAAAGACAAAGTGATGGGATGCTGGACCGGGAAAAACATCGGCGGGGTACTGGGCGCGCCTTTTGAGGGGATACGGCAGATGAACGACGTCTCCTTTTATACCCAGGATCTGTCCATGGGGCCCCCGCCCAATGACGATCTGGATCTGCAGATCATCTGGCTGGCGGCCGTGGAACGCTACGGCAGGAATGTGAACGCCTCTATTCTGGGGGAATACTGGCTTTCCTATTGTATTCCGAACTGGGTGGAGTACGGGACGGGAAAGGCGAATCTGCGCGCCGGCCTGCAGCCTCCCCTTTCCGGTGTGGTGGGCAATACCTACAAGGACAGCTGCGGCTGCTTCATCCGTTCGGAGATCTGGGCATGCCTCGCGCCGGGAAATCCGGAGCTGGCCGCCCGCTACGCCTACGAGGATGCCATTGTGGACCATGAGGGGGAAGGGGTATACGGGGAGATCTTTTTCGCGGCCCTGGAAAGCGCGGCTTTTGTGGAGCCGGACAAGAGGAAGCTGATCGATATCGCCCTTTCCTACATCCCGGAGGAGTGCCGGACGGCGGAGGCCATCCGCTGCGCCATGGAATGCTATGATACCGGGGTGGAATTCGCCGAAGCGCGCAGGCGGATCCACAATACGGCTCCCGGCACCTTCGGTATCCAGAGCTGTACCCTTTCCCGGATCCCGGTGGAGGGAAACGAGGGAATGGAGCTGGGGGCTCCCGGATTCGACGCGCCGGAAAATGTGGCGTTTACCATCGCCGGATGGATGTACGGGGAAGAGGATTTCGGGAAGAGCCTTTGTATGGCCGTAGCCTGCGGGGAGGATACGGACTGTACCTGCGCTACCCTGGGGGCCGTCCTGGGGATCCTGTCCGGAGCCGGCGGCCTTCCGGAGAAGTGGACGGCTCCCCTGGACGATAAAATTTCCACCCTATGTATTGACAGAACCGGCGGAGGGATCTGGGTACCCTCCACGGTGACGCAGCTGACGGACCGGGTCATGCGGGCAGTGCCCGGTTTCCTGGGGCCGGAGCGGTGCGACATATTCGCGGAGGGCGGGATGAGCATAGAGTGCAGGGAGGGAGATGACCTTTACTGCAGGAAAGCCGCAGACTATCTGCCCGGGATCAACGGCGGCGGGAAGGATGAGGCGCTTCCCGTGCGCGATTTGTGCGGCCTGTCCGCCTATGTGGTCCGCTATGATTTCCCGGCCTTCCGGTTGACGGTGGATTACGGGGATTCCGTGTTTTTCAAAACCGGGGAGCTGCGGAAGGTGAAAGTGAGCGTCGTCAACTCCCATACCATGTGCCAGCAGCAGTGGGCCAGGATCCGGGTCTACATGCCGGAGGGAGTGGAGGCGGTAAACGGACGGGCCTTCCAGCTTCCGCTGAATAATCTGTACGGGGCCAGGGCGGAGGCGGAGATCGCCTTTAGGCCGGAAGCTTATGAGGGAGGGAAACTGGAATTTATCGTGGAAGTATCTCTGGAAGGGAGGCACTCTACGGGCTCGGCCAAGGTGGTTCTGATGCGGGAGACCTGATTGAGAGCCGCCATACGGCGGCAGAATGGCGGTTAAGATGGGAATTTCGATACAAGAGGAAGATGCGGTCGTTGCGGATTTCATTCAAAGTTTCAACGTCAACAATATGATCCTGTTCGTCGGGACGGGCCCGCTTTCAGAGGAGCTGAGCGCGGAGGTCTGCCAGCTGCCCTGGAGCTGTGTGATTACAACGAATCAGGAGGAAGGATTCTGTAAATATTTTGAGAAGGACGGCAGAAGGCTGAAGGAATATAACAGCGCGGGGGAACTGCCCCTGAAGCTGTTTAACCGTTCGCAGCTTCCTGTGATCCGGTGCTTCGGCGTCGGTGCAGGGGAAGAGGCGGAGGAGGATCCGGAGCTTTTAAGGGAGCGGCAGCAGGACGAATGCAAAACCATTCTGGCCGCGGTCATGGCCAAGCTGGACGTGGTCAGCCAGATGGTCATGGTGGGATACCGTCCGGGGGAAGAGAACGAGCTCAAAAGGACGTCCCTCGTGGTTCAGTGGGGGAAATGCCAGGGAGGCAGCATCAGCCTGTTCGGCATGGATCCGGAGGATGAGGAGACCGCCAAGCTGCTGAAATCCGCAGATAAGATGAATTTCCGCCATTTCCGGCAGACCCTGGCGCAGATGCTGGGCCGCCGGGGCACGGAGGATATCCCCGAGGCGAAGGAAGACCCGGATGCAGCCATGCGGCTGTTCTATAAGGGCAGGAAGCCTGCGTTCCTGCCCCAGAGCCAGCTGCTGCGTTACCGGAATGCGGGGGAGCTTCTGACCGAAGAGAAGGTCTATGAGATCCGCCCGCTGGGGAGGATCCAGCAGGCGAGGTGGTTTGCCAACTTTCTGACGAGAACTGCGGTCTACGGCCCGCAATGGTACGGCTATCTGCCCCAGTCCGAATTTTATCTGAAAAGGGAATACGGGACAGTTCTTACCGAACTGGTCAGCAATATCCTGGACGGAAAGGAAATGGCCGGCTACGGATATGCCACGCCGATCATCCTGAACGGAGACCCGGGAAGCAGCAAAAGTATCGTGCTGGGCTTCCTCGCTTTCCAGATCTTCGAAAAGAAGATGAACCCGGTGATTTTCATCACCAAAAAGGAACTGAATATCAACGAGGATCTGGAAGAACTGGACAGCATGATGCAGACGGTCGAGGCCGCGGGCGAGGCGGATACGCGTATCCTGGTGATCTGGGACGGCTCCGCCTATCATAACATTGAGAAGAACGCGAAGAACATCGCCAGGCAGCTGGACAACAGGGGACGCCGCTTCGTGCTGGTGTGCAGCGCGTACCGCAATCTGGCCCTGGAAAAGGCCGGCCCGGATGAGGTGCGCCGGTTTGGCTGGGAGAAGGAAAGAGGATTTGAGGAGCGCTCCGACGGCAGGCCGGCCGCGGTATCCTATTACAACGGCTGCTATTTCGTAAACAGCAACCGCTGGATCAACAGCCGGGAAGAATACGAACTGATGAATAAAATCAGGAGGTACTGCCCGCAGAATTCCGACCACATCAAAAGAAAGTGGGAAAAACTGAAAGAAACGCCGGACGCGAGCCTGTTTGACTACTTCTATGAACTGATCGTGGCGCTGCAGCCGCCCCTGGAGCAGGGACTGGGCGATGAGCAGCGGATCGTTTTCAGATATGTCCAGGAACAGATGAAAGATTATACGGGGGAGCCCGCAGACGAGACGGAGGAGAAGACGCTCAGCCCCATACAAAAGGCGCTGCAGGATGCCGGATTTACCCTGGATGAGGAAGAGGACGCGGAGAAAAAAGAGGACCGGGCGCTGGAAAATCTGGGCCGGTTAAACGATTGCGTCGCGCTTTTCGGCCGTTTCAAACTGGATACGCCGGTGTCTTTGGCGCTCTATTTACTGTATGAGGGGAATGCCGGCCAGGCCGAACTTTTCTATTCGGACAGTAAGAGGGAACTGTTCAAGATCGTCACGTCCTCCATACCGTGGATTTTCTACCGGGAAAACGAAGATGGTGAATTCTGTTTCTATTACCGCAGCGTGAAGGAAGCGGAGATCCATTTGAAAAACAACGCCATCGAGCCGGACAAAACCATCGGTATGGTTCTGCAGATGCTGGATTATTATATCTACAGCTACAGGCAGTACGGTTCCCAGGACCCGTTCCTGAAGAGGACGCTGCAGCGGCTTATCCGTATCCTGGGCCCGAATTCCGACTATGAGAAATTCCAGGATCAGGGAAATATGGAACACAACCTGCTTCTGAAAAATATGGACCGGATCATCGACAAGCTGGCTTATATGCGGGAAGAAATCGGGATGGAGGATGCGGACGCCAGCTTTGCGTCCATTGAAATTACGTTCCTGCGGGAATATTTCGGCAATAACTGGTCCAGAATCGTGCACGGCTGTTTTGCGGGTGAAAACGAACCGGGCGGATTGGAATGCTGGGATGTATACGGGGATATTTTCACCGAGGAAACCTATTGTACGAGGCTCAAGCAGCTGAAGAAGGCGGTGGATCTGGCCAATGCCAATATCGATATGCTGGAGCGTTCCGATGTGGATTATGGCAGCAGGCGGCAGGTGGCTTCCCAGATCAATTCCCTGACCGTGGAGCTGTGCCGCTGCAACATGAGCCTGGAAAAGCTGCTGAACGAGTATTTCCGTCTGTGCCGGGCAAAGGGGCTGCAGGCGAGGATCGACCGCTCGATCTATAATCCGCTGCCCTACCGTCCCATGTATCAGATGCTGACGAAGGCGCTGAACAGCGACCCGCTCAACGGCTATATCTATAACGCCCTCTTTGACCTGTTTGAAAAGGAGTACCAGGGCGCGGACGGGGAAGAGAAGCGGATCGCGCTGCTGAGCGAAATCATGATGTATGTGGACGATGCGCTTGGCAGCGATATCCAGGACCGGGGCCCGGCCGGCGTGGATGAGCTGGGTCAGCATCTGGCGCGCATCCGGCAGTACGGCAGCGCTGCGCGGGTCGGCATCCGCAGTATCCTGGAGGGAAGCTGCAGCCCCTCCTTTTCCAGCCTGTTTCAAAAGATGCTGGAACAGAACAACGCCTCCGCCATCACCTTTGTGGCGCAGCAGGAACTGGAGTCGTGCAGGCTGAACCGGGCGGGAAGGGATCCGGACGACGAGGCGTCCGAACTGACCGAAGGGCAGCTGGAGAAGTGCAGAGAAATCTATGATTTCCTCAGCAAAAAGGAGTATGCGGAGTGTGTGGAGAGGAATTCCCATGCCCTGTACCTGCTGCTCCGGGTGGCCTGGATGTGCTATAACAGGAGGCCTCTGTCCGACAACGGCCAGGAACGCCGGATGACCAGGCTGGATAAGGGGCAGTGGGAGGACATCAGAAGGATCTGCTGTCTCTATGAGGAATGTACCAACTCCAACAGACGCCCCATCGTCGTGCTGGTCCATGCCCTGTCCGTGGTGCAGCTTTCGGGAGATTACAGGGAGGCTGCGGACATGCTGGTTTCCCTGAACGAGGAGGCATTTTACGCCACGCCGCGGATGCGCGTCCCGTATATGATCTGCGATTCCGACGGCTGCCCGGCTGCTTACTCGGGCAAGGTGATCGACGCCAGGGAACGCTTCAAGGGATTCATTAAGGTGGACGGGCTGCCGCTGTATCTGGGCAATAAGAAGGGGGTCCGTTTCTATCTGAACAATCTGGGGAACCGGAAAATGCCCGAGGAAAACGAATATCTGACCGGTTTGGAAATGGGCATCGGCTATATGGGATTTTCCCTGTATACGCCGGAGGGCCGTAAGAGATTGGAGGGCAGACAATGAACAGAAGCCTTCTTTTTTACCGGGACGGCGCGGAGGAATTAAATGCGCTGGTGCGGGAAAGAATAGCCCCCCATCTGTTTTTGCTATGCAATTACGAACCGGAAAGTTTTCGGGCCTTCGGGGACGACGGGAGATTTTTTAAGGGAGTTACGAATCTGTATAAGTTTGTGGTGGATGCCGGCCTGATTGGCAGGCTGAAAAGGCTGGACGGAAGGCTGGGAGGAAATCTCGGCCGGAGATGCCAGGACGAATTCGGCAGGCTCCAGGCGTGTCAGATTCTGGTGCAGGACCTGCGGACGGCCTTTGCCCATAACGTAAGCGAGGAAAGCGGCACCGGGGATGTGCGCAGACGTGCCGAGCAGTGGCTTAGGAGCGTGATACAAAAGGAAGAGCCGACGCAGGCCGAAGATTACCGGCCGGCGGTGACGGCGCTGGAAGAACTGGCGGACCGGGTGTATTCCCTTACCGCCACGCTGGTGGACGAGCTGGCCCGGGAGTATGAGAGAGGGGAACTGGTCCGTCAGTGGGAGGGGTTAATCATCGAATTTTATGATTCCTCCACCAACGTGAATATAGCGGAAGGACAGCTCAGGATGGCATATCTGGCCCGTTATCCTGACAGGACGGACAATCTGGACTGGAAAATCGCCGGCTGGTGCAAGGCGCTGTACCTGACGGAGGACGAGAAACAGCTTCGGAAGGCACAGGAGGAATATGACAGATACAAAGATCAGGTCCCGCAGCCGGTCAGGACGCAGATGGAAGGCTGCATCGGGGAGATTGCGGACAGGATCAGGCAGACCAGGGAGACGGTGGCGTTAAAGTATTGCGGCGGCCAGACAGAAAGGCTCAGGGACTATCATTATAAGAATTATTATCTGGCCTCCCTTAGGACCAAATATGCGCAGAGCCTTCCCCGGCTGAAAGCGGAAGGATATACCATGCTTCCCCAGGATATGATGCAGTATATTATAGAAGAGGATTTCGGGAATATCTAACGTGCCGTCCGCACCGGAGCGTCGCAGGGCCGTTCCTGCGTTTCTCCGTATCAGTTCAGCCGCCCGCAGGCTCCCGGACGCCGGAGCGCACGGGGAAGGATCCTGCCGGAAACCCGCGGGGCGGCCGAACTCTTACGTTTATCCTGAGCGGATTCGGAAAAAGGATAGAAATTAGGCTCCGGTTATGGTATGATTATATATTGTTTAAACCAAAAGCCGCGGGACGGCGGTATACGGAATAAAAAACGGACGGAAGAAAGCGGCAGAAAGATTTGGTGCCGGATGCAGGAGGATAGGAATGGCGATCAGGAATATCAGGCTCATGGGAGATCCCATACTGGAGAAAACGTGTAAGGAAGTAAAGGAAATGACGCCCCGGACGCGGGAGCTGATCGACGATATGATTGAAACCATGTACGATGCGAACGGCGTGGGACTGGCGGCCCCCCAGGTGGGGGTGCTGAAACGGATCGTGGTGATCGACGTGACGGGAGAAGATCTGATCGTATTGATCAATCCCCGTATTATGGAGACCAGCGGGGAGCAGACCGGAGGGGAAGGCTGTCTGAGCCTGCCCGGAAAGGGCAGACGGGAGCAAGATTGAAAGAAGGACACTTTCAATCTCCTTGATTCAAATGCCCGCGAAAGCGGGCAGACGGGAGCAAGATTGAAAGAAGGACACTTTCAATCTCCTTGATTTAAATGCCCGCGAAAGCGGGCAGACGGGAGGGCGAATGAGGGTAGTATTTATGGGTACCCCGGATTTTGCGGTGGGAGCGCTTCGTGCCATATGGGAAGCAGGACATGAAATCCCTGCAGTGATTACCCAGCCGGATAAGCCAAAGGGCAGGGGGAAGACACTGCAGATGCCGCCTGTGAAGGCGTTTGCCGTTGAAAAGGGGATAGAGGTGTTTCAGCCGGAGCGCTTGAAGCGGCCGGAAGCCGTGGAGCGGCTGGCTTCCTATGGGGCGGATGTTTTCGTGGTGGCGGCTTTCGGACAGATTTTATCCCGCGAGATCCTGCAGCTGCCGGTTTACGGCTGCGTGAATATCCATGCCTCCCTTCTGCCGAAATACCGGGGATCGGCCCCCATTCAGTGGGCCATCTTAAACGGTGAGACGGTGAGCGGCGTTACGATTATGCAGATGGACGAGGGGATCGATACGGGAGACATGCTTTTCAAAAGGGAGGTGCCCATTAATCCCGAGGATACCGCTTCCACGCTCCAGGATAAGCTGGCGGAGGCGGGAGCCGCACTGATCGTTCCCGCCCTGGATGCGATCGAAAGGGGGAGCATACAGGCTGTGCCTCAGCCGGAGGAGGGCGGCTGCTATGCCTCCATGATCGATAAAAAAATGGGCCTGATCGACTTTTCCCGCTCTGCGGAGCAGATCCACAGGCAGATCCGGGGGTTAAATCCCTGGCCGAGTGCGTATACTTCTTATAAGGGAAAGACGCTGAAGATCTGGGAGGCCCGCGTGACGGGAGAAGAGGCGGACGGCTGCCCGGGCAGCGTGAGCAGGGTGGAGAAGGATGCCGTCTGCGTGAACACGGGAGACGGACTCCTGCGGGTGACCCGGGTACAGATAGAAGGAAAGAAGCAGATGCCGGTAAAGGATTTTCTGCTGGGATATCGGATGGATAAAGGAGAGATGTTGGGATGTTAGGTTACGGATACTACTTTGACCCCACTTATATATTGGTGATCATCGGCGCGGTACTTTCCATATGGGCCAGCAGCCGGGTGAATTCCACCTTCAATAAATACGCCAAGGTCCGCAGCATGACCGGAATGACGGGGGCGGAGGCGGCCAGGCGGATCCTGGATTACAACGGCCTGTCCAACGTGAGGATCGAGCATGTGAGCGGGAATCTGACGGATCACTACGACCCGTCCTCCAAGGTCCTGCGGCTGTCGGATGCCACTTTTGCATCCGGGAGCGTGGCGGCCGTCGGTGTGGCGGCCCATGAATGCGGCCATGCGGTACAGGATAAAGAAAGCTATGGCCCCCTGAAGCTGCGCAGCGCTCTGGTGCCCGCCGCCAATATCGGTTCCAGGCTGGGCCTGCCCATGGTGGTGCTGGGCATCGTCCTGGGCCTTACGGAGTCCCTGGCCATGATCGGCGTCTGGGTCTTTTCCCTGGCGGTGCTGTTCCAGGTGGTGACCCTGCCCGTGGAGTTCGACGCCTCCGGCCGCGCTTTGAAAATGTTGGAGGGATATCGGATCCTCTCCCCCGAGGAGACGGGCCAGTGCAAGAAGGTGCTTTCCGCGGCGGCTCTCACCTATGTGGCGGCGGCAGCCTCTTCCATCCTGCAGCTTCTGCGACTGGTGCTCTTAACCAGGGGAAGAAGCGACAGGGACTGAAGGAGGGAAAATGGGTGTAAGCGCAAGGGAGCTGGTGCTCGATATGCTCTTGGAAACGGAGCGGGACGGCGGATACGAAAACCTGCTCCTTAAGGATGTGCTGGATAAATACGATTATCTGGAGGAGCGGGAAAAGGCTTTCGCCAAGCGGCTTACTCAGGGCGTGACGGAACGTCGGATTCAGCTGGATTATGTGCTGGATGCCTTTTCCAGCGTCCCGGTACGAAGGATGAAGCCTCTGATCCGGAATGTGCTGCGGATGGGAGCGTATCAGATCCTTTTTATGGAAGGGGTACCGGATGCGGCGGCCTGTAATGAAGCGGTGAAGCTGGCGGCGGGAAGACATTTCGTCTCCCTCAAGGGCTTCGTGAACGGCGTTTTGCGCAGCCTTTCCCGCCAAAAGGACCGGCTTGTGTGGCCCGACCGGGAAAAGGAACCCTTCCGGTTTCTGTCCGTGTATTATTCCATGCCCGAATGGATCGTTCGGATGTGGTCGGACGACTATGGGACGGAGACGACGGAACGGATGCTGCAGGGGCTTTTGGAAGAACGCCCCGTCGCCGTCCGCCTGTCCCCCCGGATGACGGAAGAAGAAAAAACAGCGGTTCTGGACGGCCTTAGGCGGGCAGGGGCCGGTCCGAGGCGCCATCCGTTCCTTCCGTACGCTTATCTGCTGAAACGGTCGGGAAGCGTGGCACAGCTGCCGGGATTTGCGGAGGGGAGATTTGCGGTGCAGGACGTTGGCAGCATGCTGGTGACGGAGTGCGCCGGCCTGGAGGAAAGAGAGCGGGAAAATATCCTGGTATTGGACGTATGCGCCGCGCCCGGAGGCAAGGCCGTCCATGCGGCACAGCTCCTGGACGGGCACGGCATGGTACGGGCCCGGGATGTGTCGGAGAAAAAGGCCGCATACATAAAAGAAAATGCGGACAGGATGGGCGTATCCAACCTGAAGGTACAGGTCTGGGACGCCACGGTGTGTGATCCCGCTATGCTGGGAGCCGCGGACGTGCTGCTGGCCGATCTGCCCTGTTCCGGTCTGGGGGTGATCGGCAGGAAGCCGGATATCAAATACCGGGTATCTTTGGAGAGTTTAAAGGAAGTGTCGGCATTACAGCACAGGATCCTGGAAACCGTCTGGGAGTACGTCAGGCCGGGAGGGATCCTGATCTACAGCACCTGTACGGTTAACCGGGAGGAAAACGAAAGGACGGCGCAGTGGTTTGCCGGGACGTTCCCGTTCGTGCCGGTTTCCCTGGAAGACAGGCTCCCGGCGGAACTTTTGGCCGGGCAGGAGGAGAAGGGGATGTGCCGGCTCCTGCCGGGATTTTTCGGGACGGACGGCTTCTTTCTCTCCTGCTTTAAGCGCCTTTCCTGAATAGTATAGGCGCGCAAGAGCGCGCAGACGGGAGCAAGCATGGGATGTGATATCAAGTCCATGACGCTGGAGGAACTGAGAAAAGAGGTGGAAGGCCTGGGGGAGAAGGGCTTCCGCGCCGCGCAGCTCTACGGATGGATGCACGATAAGCTGGCGGAGGATTATGACCGGATGACCAACCTGCCGTCCGCCCTCCGGCAGCGCCTCGGGGAAGAGTATCCCCTGACCCGTCTGGAGCTTATGAACATGCAGGAATCCGCTCTGGACAAAACGCGGAAGTTCCTGTTTTCCCTGGGGGACGGGAATCTGGTGGAAAGCGTCTGGATGAAATATAAGCACGGGAATTCCGTATGTATTTCCTCCCAGGCGGGCTGCAGGATGGGGTGCCGCTTCTGCGCTTCCACCCTGGACGGCTGGGCCCGGGACCTGCTGCCCTCCGAGATGCTGGAGCAGGTCTATGCCGTCACCAGGATTACGGGGGAGAGGATTTCCAACGTGGTGGTCATGGGGACGGGGGAGCCCCTGGATAATTATGACAACCTGCTCCGGTTCCTCCGTCTGCTTACCGCAAAAGGCGGCCTGAACATCAGCCAGAGGAACATCACCGTCTCCACCTGCGGCCTTGTGCCTAAGATGAGGCGCCTGGCGGAGGAAGGGATGCAGATCACCCTGGCCCTTTCCCTGCACGCGGCTACGGACGTAAAGCGCCGCAGCCTGATGCCCATAGCCGAAAAATGGTCCCTGGATGAACTGATGGAGGCATGCGCATACTATTTTGAAAAGACGGGCAGAAGGATTACCTTTGAATATGCGCTGGTGGGCGGCATAAACGATTCGCCGGCGGACGCCGGACGGCTCGCGGCCCTGGCGAAACCGCTCGCGGCCCATGTGAACCTGATCCCTGTAAATCCCATCCGGGAACGGGATTACCGGGAATCCGGACGCTTCGCAACAGAGGCTTTTAAAAAGGAACTTGAAAAAAACAAAATAAATGTTACGATTAGAAGGGAAATGGGCAGGGATATCGACGGCGCCTGCGGGCAGCTGCGCCGTCGGCATTTGTCCGAAGAAAGGTGAGATACGAAGTGAAGGCGTTTTCCATTACGGATATCGGAAAAAAGAGACAATTAAATCAGGACCACCTGTATGCCTCCACAAAACCGGTGGGAAATCTGCCGAACGTCTTTCTGGTGGCAGACGGTATGGGGGGCCACAGGGCCGGGGGATATGCCTCCAGCTGTGCGGTGGAAATCATCCTGAAGAGTATACAGGAATCGGAAAAAACAGGAATACCGGAGATCCTTACGGATGCGATCCGTGAGGCGAACGGCGTGCTGGAGCGGCTGGCGGGGCAGGATGAACGCCTTTACGGGATGGGTACCACCGTGGTGGCAGCCTGTATCGACGGCGATACTCTGATCACGGCCAATGTGGGCGACAGCCGGCTTTATGTGGTTAACGGGGGGATCAGACAGATCACCGAGGACCACTCCCTGGTGCAGGAAATGGTGCGGGTAGGCGGCATCAATAGAGAGGAAGCCAGGCTCCATCCGAATAAAAACATCATTACCCGTGCGGTGGGACTGGAAGAAAATCTGAAGGTTGACTGCTTTGAGAAAGACCTTGCGCCCGGGAACCTGGTACTTCTGTGTTCGGACGGATTAACGGATATGCTGGAGGATACGGAGATCTACCGGATCCTGACGGAGGAAGAAGGCGTCCGCGAAGGGGCGGAGGCCCTAATCCAGGCGGCGAATGATAATGGTGGAAGAGATAACATCGCGGTCATTGTGATTGACCCGTTCGCATAGAAGGTGGATAACCGTCCCGATTTGGATACCCGCCGGGGCGGCAGATGGGAGTAAGGATGATTAAAATCGGAATGATGTTGGGCGACAGATATGAAATACTTGAAAAAATAGGTACCGGCGGAATGTCGGATGTATATAAAGCGAAGGATCATAAACTGAACCGCTATGTGGCGGTGAAGGTACTGAAACAGGAATTCAGCGAAAATTCCAATTTTGTGTCAAAGTTTCGTGTGGAAGCCCAGGCTGCGGCCAGCCTGATGCATCCCAATATTGTGAACGTGTATGATGTGGGCGAAGACGCCGGGATCCACTATATCGTGATGGAACTGGTGGAAGGGATTACCCTGAAAAGATATATCGAGAAAAAAGCGCGCCTTTCCGTGAAGGAAGCGGTGAGCATCGCCATCCAGGCGTGCATGGGGATTGAGGCGGCCCATAATAACCATATCATCCACAGAGATATTAAACCGCAGAATATCATCATTTCCAAGGAAGGGAAGGTAAAGGTTACGGATTTCGGAATCGCCAAGGCGGCTACGAGCGATACGATTACCTCCAACGTGATGGGCAGCGTCCATTACACTTCCCCCGAGCAGGCCCGGGGCGGCTATAGCGATGAGAAGAGCGATATTTATTCCATGGGCATCACCCTGTTTGAGATGCTCACCGGAAGAGTACCCTTTAACGGGGACACCACGGTTGCCGTAGCCATCAAACATATCCAGGAACCGATGCCGTCCCCCAGGGATTATGTGCCGGAAATTCCGGTGAGCGTGGAGCAGATTGTGCTGAAATGCACCCAGAAGAGCCCTGACCGCAGATACCAGACGGCGGGGAAACTGATCGAAGATTTGAAAAAATCCCTGGTTTCTCCGGACGAGGACTTCGTCAAGGTGATGGATATGGATACGGGCGGAGCCACCCGTAAGATCTCCAGGGACGAACTGAACGAAATCAAAAAGCAGTCGGGCAGGAAAACATCCCATACGGAGGAAATCCGCCTGAAGAAAAACGACAGGAGGACCGCTGCGCCCCCGTCCCGGGGCGGTAAGAAAAAACAGGGGAGCTACGAAGCGAATTACCGCGAGGAGGAGGAAGAAGAGGAAGAATCCAGGATGGAACGGTTTACCACTGTGGCGGCGGTGATCGGGGCGGTTTTAATCGGCTGTATTGTCATTGTTCTGGTGGGAAGGGGGATCGGGGTCTTTAACTTTGCACCCGGCAGGCAGGAGGACTCCGTTAAGATGATAGCGGTGGCCGGGATGAGCGAAGCGCAGGCCAGGCAGGAACTTGTGGGGCTCGGGCTGGAGGTTTCCGTGGTGTATGAGGAGAACGCGGATGTGGCGGAGGGCCAGGTAATCGGCGCCAGCGTCATGGAAGGGACGCAGCTTTCGGCCGGCGACAAGGTGGAACTTACGGTGAGCGGGACTTCTGGCGTGAAGATTCCCGACGTGAAGAATAAGAGCCTGGCGGAGGCGGTGTCGGAGCTGGAGGCGGAGGGCTTTGTGCCCGAGAAAAACGAAGGCTTTTCCGATACCGTGGCGAAGGGAAATGTGATGGCTCAGAATCCGGAGGCGGGGACCGGAGCGGAGCGCGGAAGCACCGTGACGATCACCGTCAGCCAGGGCGCCCAGGAAAGCAGGGTGCCCATGCCGGATGTGATGGGCATGCTGCCTGAAGACGCGAAGACCACCTTAGAGGCTTCCGGCCTGAACGTGGGCAATGTGGAAGAGGTGAACAACGACAACGAGACTACCGTAGGCAAAGTCTGTTATCAGAGTTATTCCGTGGGTACGGAGGTGGAACCGGGGACAACGGTGGATCTGCATGTAAGCATCGGCCCGAAGGTCACCTATATGTATATGGCCAATATCGAAAGCCCCGCCCTGGAGGATCCCGCCTATGTGCAGGGAACGCCCTGCATCATCGTGCT
The DNA here is from genome assembly GCA_021770245.1 of Lachnospiraceae bacterium. Taxonomy (GTDB): domain Bacteria; phylum Bacillota; class Clostridia; order Lachnospirales; family Lachnospiraceae; genus Eisenbergiella. Next base: position 101,267 of record JAETRI010000008.1, on the reverse strand, counting down.
CACCACGGCGAGCGGAAGGGAACTCTACCGAATGACCACCGCATCCTTCCCGACGCCGGTCAACCTGTTGGAAATCAACGAGGCGACGGGGACGCTGACGCTGATCTATAACGTCACAAGCCAGTCCTCAACGGTGGTGAATCCCGAAACCGGGGAAACCACGACGGTGCCCGGTACGGTGGAGGAAAAATCAATCAACAGGCCTGTGGAATTCAGCAGAAAAGAGTGAGTATGCGCGGAAGGATCATCAGAGGCATTGCGGGTTTCTATTATGTGCAGGTGTGGGAAGACGGCATGGCGGAGACGGCGCCCGGGACAGACGGCCCAATCCCGTGCGGGAGGCCGGGCCGTCTCCAAACAGAGGGAATGACCGGGCGGCCGGGCCGCTTTGAAGCGGACGGGACGCCGGCCCTTCGGAGTGTGGTTTACGAATGCAGGGCGAAGGGGATCTTTCGGAAGGACGGCATGAAGCCGCTTCCGGGGGATTACGTGGAAATGGACGTCCTGGATGAGGAGGAGCGGGAGGGGAATGTCCGCCGGATCCTCCCCAGGAAGAACGCGCTTATCCGTCCCGCGGTGGCAAACGTGGACCAGGCATTGGTGATCCTCGCCGCAGCAGACCCGGAACCGAATCTGAACCTGTTGGACAGATTTTTAATTACCATGGAGCAGCAGGGGATTCCCTGCTGTATCTGTTTTAACAAGAAGGATCTGGTTAAAGAGGAAGAACTCGAGAAATTGGCACTGGATTACCGCCTTGCGGGCTATCCGGTGCTGTTTACCAGCGCCCTGCAAAAGGAAGGGTGCGCCAAGCTCCGGGCTTTCCTGCAAAGCCGCACCACCGCGGTGGCCGGACCCAGCGGCGTGGGGAAATCCTCCCTGATCAACGGCCTGCAGGACGGGGTCTTGATGGAAACCGGTGAAGTCAGCAGCAAGATCAGGAGAGGGCGGCATACCACCAGGCATTCCGAACTGATACCTGTTTCCCCCGGCGCCTATATTGTGGATACCCCTGGCTTTAGCTCCATCGAGCTTGCCGGAGTATACGGGATCGGGAAGGAAGAACTGTCCGGCTTTTTCCCGGAGTTTGCCAGGTGGGAATCCTCTTGCCGTTTCGTCGGCTGTGCCCACTTAAAGGAGCCGGGCTGCGGTGTGAAGCAGGCTCTCGCGGAAGGGAAGATCGGTCCGGTGCGTTATGAGAATTACTGCCTGCTTTATGAGGAACTCAAAGGCAGGAGAAGGTATTAGGGGATCGGGAGCAGTTACCGGCTGGAGATTTTTTCATAATATCGATAAATTCTGCAACAAGCTGTAGAACGTTTTGTTTCAAAATTGGTACGTTGAAGTGGAATTAGAAACTATTAGTTTAAGCCTTAATACCGAGGAAAAGTAAAAATTTTATTAAATGTGTTGTAATTAGAAAAAATAGTGTATACTGAAATTAGTAGGTGATGCACAGCCTTATAAATGAGCGAGTTATAAGTGGGTGATGCACAGCCCATAAGTGAGCGAGTTATCAGGAGGCAGGGACTATTTGAGTCTCTGCCTTTTCTGTCAGATAATGCGGAGGTTAAAGTATGTGATTGTTTGTACACAGAGGAGTTTTATGAAAGATAATTTAAGAATATATGGAGTGAAGGATTCCTACATAAAATATTTGAGCCAATATCAGGAGCATTTGTTCCGGCATGAAGGAGGATCGTCAGGACGTAAGTATATTGGAGTCGTTTTTGAAATCAATAAATTTTCCTATTTTGCACCGTTATCCTCGTTTAAACCCAAACACAAAAAGATGAAGGAAGGTGTGGATTTTATTAAGATAAAGGATTACGCAGTTATCAATATTAATAACATGATTCCTGTACCGAGAGGGCAATTGGTAGAACTGAATATCAATGCGGAAAAAGATCCACATTATAAATTCCTTTTGCAGGCTGAAAATCGGGAAATTAATAAGCAAAAATGTCGAATAAGAAAAAATGCGGAGATAGTTTACAATCATAAGAAGCGTAATGGTAACTTGCTTTGAAATATCAGATGAAATCAAGGATGATGAGATTAAATGATGGTTGAAGGAACAATCTTGTGTTGTTTTGCCGTTTGATGTCGAAATGCAACAAAATGTTACGAGAATAGTGAATGAGCATCCTAAGATGCTTGACTTTGTTAGTTGCAAGTCATCAGGAGATGTTTCCTTGATTAGGGGCGTATCATTCATGTAAGATAATTTTGCGGATTATTTGCAGAAAAAGCTTGAAGAAGTTGACCGTTTTTCATATTTAGTATGGATGCAAAATCCCGTAATTTACTTTTGAGCCCTACTATGCTATACTATCATAGCTGTTAAGACTCACTTATTGATAGGAAACACGGAGGACTAAAATACATGAAACTAGGCATCGTAGGCCTGCCCAACGTGGGCAAAAGTACGTTATTCAATTCTTTGACCAAGGCGGGGGCGGAATCGGCCAATTATCCCTTCTGCACCATTGATCCCAATGTGGGGATCGTGACGGTCCCGGACGAACGTCTGAAGCTGCTGGGGGATCTGTATCATTCCAGGAAGGTGACGCCTGCGGTTATCGAATTCGTGGATATCGCGGGGCTGGTGAAGGGCGCCTCCAAAGGGGAAGGGCTGGGGAACCAGTTTTTGGGAAACATACGGGAGGTGGATGCCATTGTCCATGTGGTGCGCTGCTTTGAGGACGAAAACGTGGTGCATGTGGACGGCAGCATTGATCCCCTTCGGGATATCGAGACCATCAACCTGGAACTGATTTTTTCCGACCTCGAGATTTTGGAAAGAAGGATTGCCAAGGTGGGCAAACAGGCCCGAATGGATAAGGGGCTGGCAAAGGAAGAGGCCCTCTTAGAGAAGGTGAAGGAAATCCTGGAAGCAGGAAACCTGGCCATACGGTTTACGCCCGGGGATGAGGATGAGGAAGCGATTTTCGCCTCCCTGAACCTGCTCACCGCAAAGCCGGTGATCTATGCCGCGAATGTGGCGGAAGAAGATCTGGCCGATGACGGCGCCTCCAATGCGGGCGTGGCAGCGGTACGGAAATTCGCGGAGGAAAACGGCAGCGAAGTATTCGCGATTTGTGCCCAGATCGAAGAGGAGATAGCGGAGCTGGAAGAAGAGGAACGGAATATGTTCCTGGAGGAATTGGGGCTTGCGGAATCCGGATTGGACAAGCTCGTGCGGGCCAGCTATCGGCTGCTGGGACTGATCAGCTTCTTAACCTCCGGGGAAGACGAAACCAGGGCATGGACGATCCGGGTCGGGACAAAGGCTCCCCAGGCGGCGGGAAAGATCCACAGTGATTTTGAACGTGGTTTTATTAAAGCGGAGGTGGTGAATTACCGTGATCTGCTGGAGCAGGGCTCCCTTTCCGCCGCCCGGGAGAAGGGATTGGTACGTATGGAAGGAAAGGATTATGTGGTTCAGGACGGGGATACCATCCTTTTCCGGTTCAATGTTTAAGGCCGTTTGATCCAGCAGGACAGTATAAGGCCATGGCTGCGGCCCGCCGGGCCTTTTATACCGCCTATACGGGGCGCTTTACCCCGATGAGTACGATTCCTGCCGCCCTGCCGCCGTGCAGGGAAGCGAGAAGTTCGTCCGGACCGGGGCAGGGCGGCATTATTTTCCCGTCGCAGGATACGTTATGGGCGGTGCAGCGCCCGTTTTCCCGCGTTACAGCAATGGTGTGTATCTGCTGTCGGATATCGTTTTTGTCATTATAGATCGTAAGGATGAAACCCTGGCTGTCTTCGGCCAGGGTTTTATATTCTTCTTTTTTCACGGAAAGGCTGGCCGAGAGGCCGCTGCGGGCCAGATAATCCCGGATGGCGCCGGGAGAAGTGCCCCATTTCCCGTCCAGGCACAGGCCGTCTTTTTCAAACCCTGAGATGATCTCGGGGAGGCTTCGGGGACAGCCCAGGTGGGTAAGAATATTATAGACCGCAATGACTCCGCATCCCGCACTGCGCAGAGTGCTTTTCCCATAGGCCAGATCCGCATAATTCATCTGATCTTCGATATATCCTCCGGTTTGCTGCAGGCGTGTAAGGTGTTTTTGGAAGGCGGCCTCGTTGGCCGGCGCATGGCCTTTATAATCCCTTTTTGCCATCCTCTGCATCCTGCGCAGCAGCTCATAGGCAGTATAGACCGTCCGGTTTCCCACATGTCTCGGGATGAAACCACAGAAAAAAGATGAAAGGACAGAAGCCATTTTATTTGAAAACATAGTAACCTCCCTTTCCCGGGACAGCAGACACAAAAGGAGTTCCGCGGCCTGCGGCCTCCGGGCAGAATTCCTGCCGCTTATCGTGCTCCCCCTGAACGAAAAATGCCGGGCTTCCTTTTAGATCCTATTATAACAGAACCGTTCTGCTTTTGAAAGGCGGTATGCAGGGTTACCAGGACAAACGCATGAACGGCCCTGCGCTCGGATGATGCCCCTGGCAGAGCCCTGCGGAGCGTAGGGCCGTTCATGCGTTTGTTGTGCAGGTTTTGCACCTGAATCCACATATGGTATGTGCCGAAAAGGAAAGTACAACATGTGGAAATTTCCCGTTTGACTGATATGGAAATCATTAACAATCGGCCGTTTTTTGTGAAGATTCCTTGTTTTTACTTGCAAAATGCGCAGAATTATAATAAAATCAAATACAAGTGGTGAAAAGTGGCTTGAAGTGGAGAGAAGTGGAGCCATTTTCCCACCGGCTGCTTAGTGCGGGAAATAGGCCCGATGGCCTATTTCCCGCACACCCGGATTTGTGCCGCAGACGGCCCAAATCCGAATCGCAGATGCGAAATCGCATGCGCAATTTCGCATCGCGCTGCCGCGCAGGGCGCGGCATGTCGGTTAGGGTGGTGATTGTCATGTTCATGGGTGAATACAACCACACGATCGATGTAAAGGGCAGGCTGATCATCCCTTCTAAATTCCGCGAAAGCCTGGGAGACAGGTTCGTGGTTACGAAAGGGTTGGACGGCTGCCTGTTTGCTTATGACAATCAGGGATGGGATGCCTTTGAGGAGAAATTAAAGGGTCTGCCCCTGAGCAGGAAGGATAACCGTCAGTTTGCCAGGTTTTTTCTGGCCGGAGCCGCAGAGGTGGAGGTGGACAAGCAGGGAAGGATTCTGCTGCCTGCCAATCTGAGGGAGTTTGCCGGACTGGAAAAGGATGTGGTGCTGGCGGGTGTGGCCAGCCGTATCGAGATCTGGAGCCGTTCCAGATGGGATGGCCTGCAGCAGGAGGAAGAGGATTCCATGGAGGACATCGCGGAACGCATGTCCGAACTGGGACTGGGAATCTGACAGGCCGGAATCGGTGAAGGAACGCCTGATTGGCGCAGTATTGCAGGCGCATTCTGCGATATGCAGGGGTCGAGTTTGAGACTCCTTATGGACGGCAGCATTGCGGACTCTGCCTGCGGTATGTAAGGGGATACGGATGGAATTTGGTCATAAACCGGTACTTTTTGATGAAGTGATAGAGGGGCTTAAGATAAAGCCGCAGGGGATCTATTTAGACGGAACCCTGGGCGGCGGGGGGCATAGCGGAGGGATTGCGGCCCGCCTGGGAGAGGGCGGGCGCCTGATCGGGATCGACCAGGACGGGGACGCAGTCGCCGCCGCATCGGACAGGCTGTCCGAATACGCGGGGCATATCACGCTTGTAAGGGATAATTACTCGAATGCGGAGCGCGTGCTCGCGGAATTGGGAATCCGGAGAGTGGACGGGATCCTTCTGGATCTGGGCGTATCCTCCTGGCAGCTGGACCGGGGGGAACGGGGGTTTTCCTACCGCTTCGACGCGCCGTTGGATATGCGGATGGATACCAGGCAGGCGCTTTCCGCCAGGAAGATCGTGAATGAGTACTCCGAGGCGGAGCTTCTGCGGGTTTTGCGTGAGTACGGAGAGGAACCCTTTGCCAAAAAGATTGTGAGAAACATCCTCTCGGCGAGGGAGAAGAAACCCGTCGAGACCACGGGGGAGCTAAACGAGCTGATCCGGACGGCCATACCGGCGAAGATGCGCGCTACGGGCGGGCATCCTTCCAAAAGGACGTTCCAGGCAATCCGTATTGAATGCAATCATGAATTGGAGGTACTGAAAAACTCGCTGGAGATGATGGTCCGGCTTCTGAACCCGGGAGGAAGGCTCTGTGTGATCACCTTCCACTCCCTGGAGGATCGGATCGTGAAGAATCTCTTCCGGCAGATGGAGAATCCCTGTACCTGCCCGCCGGATTTCCCGGTCTGCATATGTGGCAGGAAACCATTGGGAAAAGCAGCCACACGAAAACCCATCCTTCCTTCACAAAAGGAGATGGAGGAGAACCCGCGCTCAAAGAGCGCGAAGCTGAGAATTTTTGAGCGCCGGCCGGATGAGCCGTCCGGCGAAGCAAAAATGCCGGAATCTGATTGATAGTTGAGGTAACTGCCATGGCACGGACTACAGGAAGAAGACAGGCAAGGCGCCCGGCAGAGGGTGGATACAGATACAATGACAGCGCATATATTGCAGGAAATACGGCAAGAAAACTGGATGTGGTCACTGAGATACGCAAACCGCCGCGAAAGAGGGAACTGAGCCATGCGGTAAAGAAGAACAGGGACAGAGCTGTATATATGAACCTGGGATATGTGCTGTTTTTGTCGGTTTCCCTGCTGATGGCGGGATGGATCCTGGTGGGATATATACGCCTGCAGTCCGAGATTACGGCGAGCATTAAGCGCATCGCTTCCATGGAAAGCACCCTGAACAGCTTAAAGGTGGCCAATGACGAGGAATACAGCAGGATCGAAAGCGCGATTGACTTGGAGGAGATCCGCAGGATTGCCATCACGGAGCTGGGGATGATGTACCCGGAGGAAGGACAGGTTATGACCGTGCCGGACGGGGGAAGCGACTATGTCAGGCAGCTGGGCGAACCTGTGGAGTAGGAAAAAGGCAGAAACCGGGGAGGACGGATTTGACCAGGACGGGAAAGAAGCAGGCGGACGAAAAGAATAAATTCACCAAAAAAATGCAGATAAAGCTGGTGGTGCTCTATCTTTTTATCCTGCTGGCATTTGCCGGCCTGAGCGCCAGGCTTTTTTTCATCAACAGGGATAACGGGGATCAATATAAGAAACAGGTGCTTTCCCAGCAGTATTATTCCAGCAGGACGATCCCCTTCCGCCGGGGAGACATTCTGGACTCCAAGGGAACCCGTCTGGCCACCAGCGAGAAGGTTTACAACGTGGTCCTGGACTGTAAGCAGATGGGGGAAAAGGAGGAATGCATCAATGCCACGGTGGCGGCTCTGGTAAGCTGCTTTGACGTTTCGGCATCCGATATCCACAGCTACAGGGAGAAAAATCCCACCTCACGCTACTACGTGGTGAAGCGGCAGCAGACCTATGAACAGGTGGCGGCCTTTGAGGAGCTTCTTCAAAATAAAGAAAACGGAAAGAACATCCAGGGCGTATGGTTCGAAGAGGAATACCGCAGAGTCTATCCCAATAATACCCTCGCCAGCGACGTAATCGGCTTTACCACCAAGGATAACGTGGGAAAATACGGGCTGGAGGAATATTACAACGATATACTAAGCGGTGTGAACGGCCGGGAATACGGCTATATGAACGACGACTCCAACCTGGAGCGCACCACGAAGGCGGCCGTGGACGGATACAACGTGGTGAGCACCCTGGATGCCAATATCCAGGGCATCGTGGAAAGGCATCTGGCGGCGTTTAACGAAGAATACAAAAATGCGGTCCGGGAAGGGAACGGGGCCAGGAACGTGGGCTGCGTGATCATGGATGTGAACAACGGGAACGTGTTGGCCATGGCCAGTTATCCCGGCTTTGATCTGAACAATCCCAAGGCGGTCGAACCGCTGATCGGGACAAACCTGGTGAACGAACAGGGCGAGGTACAGGCGGACGTGATCACGGCGGAAAAGGCGGCCGAGCTGGAAGCGTCCATCGACGGCGAGGAGGCGGTCCGCCAGCTGAATTCCCTGTGGCGCAATTACTGTATTTTCAATACCTATGAACCGGGTTCCACCATGAAGCCCTTTACCGTGGCGGCTGCTTTAGAGAGCGGGAGCATCACCGGAAACGAGGTCTATCAATGCAACGGGAACCTGACGGTCGTGGAAGGGCAGAAGCCTGTAAAATGCCACAATACCTTCGGAGACGGAGAGGTTTCCGTATCCCAGGCGGTGGAGATGTCCTGCAACGTGGCGCTTATGAAAATCGGGCAGGCCATGGGCAAGACCACCATGCTGAAATATCTGGAAGACTTTAATTTTGGCCTGAAGACGAATATCGACCTGTCCGGGGAATCCAGGACGGCGGGCCTGGTGTATAAGGAAAGCAATATGGGGCCCATGGAATTGGCCACCTCCACCTTCGGGCAGGGCTTCAATGTGACCATGATCCAGATGATTACGGGCTTCTGCTCCCTGATCAACGGGGGATATTACTATGAACCCCATATGGTGAGCAGGATTACCGCGTCGGACGGTTCCGTGGTGCGCAATATCGAACCCCGCCTGCTCAAACAGACCATATCCGAAGAAACCTCGGCCAAAATCAGGGATTACTGCCTGCAGGTGGTGATCGGGGAGAAGGGGACAGGCCATACGGCACGTCCTGCCGGATATCTGATCGGAGGGAAAACGGGGACGGCGGAAACCGTGCCCAGGGGAAACAAGGAATATGTGGTGTCCTTCATGGGTTATGCCCCGGCGGACAATCCGCAGATCGCCATCTATGTGGTGGTGGACCGCCCCAATGCGGCGAGGCAGGATGACGCCAAATACGCAACGCGCATTGTACGCAGCATCCTCACGGAGGTTCTTCCCTACCTGGATATTTTCATGACGGAGCCCCTTTCGGAAAAAGAGCAGCAGGAGCTGGAGGAACAGCAAATCGCCTATAAACAGGCGCTGATGAACCAGGTAAGCGGCAACAGCGTGAGCGGAAACGACGTGGAAGGAGCAGGAGAAACGCAGACGGGCCAGGGCACGGAAACCGGCCAGGGCGGCGGAACGGGCCAGGGCGGTGAAACCGGCCAGGGTACGGAGACAGGCCAGGGCGGCGGAACGGGCCAGGCCGGGGAACCGGGCGAGGGAAACGGAAGCGGCCGGACGGAAGAACAGGAAGGTACGGGACGAGTGTCGAAGGAAGACATGGTGATCGACCCGGAAACGGGATACGGTATCCTTCCGGACGGGACGAAGGTGGATCCCGCCACCGGGGAACCGGTGGAAAGCGTGGAGCTGGGCCTGCCCGAGCCCTCCCTGCCGCAGACGCCGGAGGGAGGAGACGACTCCCCGTTTTAGGATGTACATTTAAGAAAAAAGGCGAATTGCGAATAACCTCATAAACCGGGTAATAAATTTTAATAATTACCGCTTTATGAGGTTTTCCAATGGAAGAGAAGCATAAAACCTTTCACCGGAAAAAAACGTTTTTGGCTTTCCTGCTCTGCTTTTCTGCCTTTCTTGGACTTTCGGGAAGGCTGGTATATCTGATGGTTTACAGTTCGGCGTATTATTCCCAAGCCGCCGAGGAACTGCATCAGAGGGAGAGGAGCATCAAGGCCAAAAGAGGACGGATCATCGATTCCACGGGAACGGTATTGGCCGATAACAGGACGGTGTGCAATATATCCGTCATCCACAATCAGATCACGGATCCGGATCTGGTGGTGGAGGTGCTGTCTAAGGAATTGGGCCTGGAGGAGGAATACATCCGCAGGCGGGTGGAGAAGTACACCTCCATTGAAAAGATAAAAAGCAATGTGGAGAAGTCGGTGGGGGACGCCATCCGCGCCTATCATCTGGACGGCGTAAAGGTGGATGAAGACTACAAACGTTACTATCCCTATGACAGCCTGGCTTCCAAGGTGCTGGGGTTTACCGGCGGGGATAACCAGGGGATCGTGGGCCTGGAGGTAAAGTATGATGAATATCTGCAGGGAGAGCCGGGGACAATCCTGACAGTGACGGATGCCAGAGGGGTGGAGGTGTCCAGAGAGGGAGAGGAACGGGTGGAGCCCGTGGACGGGGACGATCTGTACATCAGCCTGGATGTGAACATCGAGCAGTATGCCACACAGCTCGCCAATCAGGTCATGGCAGCCAAGGAGGCGGAAAGCGTATCCATCCTGGTAATGAAGCCGGATAACGGAGAAATCCTGGCCATGGTCAACGTGCCGGAATATAATTTGAACGACCCCTACACGCTGCCGGAAGGTACGCAGGCGGAGGGGCTTTCCGCGGAGGAAAAGCAGGATCTTCTGAACCGGATGTGGAGGAACGGATGTATCAACGATACCTATGAACCCGGTTCCATCTTCAAGATTATCACGGCCTCCGCCGGGCTGGAGGCGGGAGTGGTGTCCATGGAGGATCAGTTCAGCTGCCCGGGCTTTATCATGGTGGAAGACCGCAGGATCCGCTGCCATAAGACCACCGGCCACGGGGCGGAAAATTTTGTCCAGGCCACCATGAATTCCTGCAATCCCGTATTCGTCACCGTGGGCCTGCGGCTGGGCGCCCACTCCTATTACGAATATTTCAAACAGTTTGGCCTGTTAACCAAGACCAATGTGGATCTGCCCGGGGAAGCCGGAACGATCATGCACAAGGAGGAGGATATCGGCATGGTGGAGCTGGCGACCATTTCCTTCGGCCAGTCTTTCCAGGTGACGCCGATCCAGCTGGCCACCACCGTATCCTCCCTGATCAACGGCGGGAAGCGCATCACGCCTCATTTCGGCGTTAAAACCGTGGACCGGGAGGGAAACGTGACCCGGGAATTCGAATATCCGGTGACGGAGGGAATCGTATCGGAGGAAACCTGTGAAAAGATGCGCTATATGCTGGAGCAGGTGGTGGAGAACGGAGGAGGAAAGAACGGTTATGTAGAAGGTTATCGGGTGGGAGGGAAAACCGCCACGAGCCAGACCCTTCCCAGGGGGACGGGGCGGTATATCGCCTCTTTCCTGGGATTTGCGCCCGCGGACGATCCCAAGGTGCTGGCGCTGGCCATCGTGACCAATCCGCAGGGGGTCTATTACGGCGGCCAGGTATCCGCCCCGGTGGTGCGGCAGCTTTTTGAAAATATCCTTCCTTATCTGGAAGAGATGGATTATAATAGCAGGGATGGGGAAATCCCCGGCCGGGAAGCTTTTGGGCCAAACGGCTGAATCCGGGATTCCCCCAAGGCCCTGTCGATATGGAAGAGGAAAGGTCAGATGAGTATATCCATTTATCTGCCGGTGTTGATGTCATTCCTGGTGAGCGTGCTCCTGGGGCCGGTGATCATCCCTTTTCTAAAGAGACTCAAGGCTGGGCAGACCGTAAGGGAAGAAGGGCCCAGAAGCCATTTAAAGAAAAACGGTACGCCCACCATGGGAGGGATCCTGATCCTTTCCGCGGTGGTAGTCTCTTCCCTGTTTTACAGAAAGGATTATCCGGAGATCCTGCCCGTCCTTCTGATGACGCTGGGGTTCGGGCTGATCGGCTTTCTGGACGATTATATCAAGGTGGTGCTCCGGCGTTCCATGGGGCTTTCCCCTCTGCAGAAGCTGACAGGCCAGCTGGTGGTGACCGGGCTTTTCATCTATTATCTGCTTGAGGAGACGGATATCGGCCTGGCGGGCAGGATCCCGTTCCTTCCGGGGCAGATGCTGGATCTGGGATGGCTGAATATTCCCTTCGCCTTCTGCGTGATCCTGGGAACGGTGAACGGAGTTAATTTTACCGACGGGCTGGACGGACTGGCCGCCAGCGTGACGGTGATGACCGCGACCTTTCTGGCCGCGGCCGCCATCGGGACCGGAGTACGGATCGAACCGGTGGCCTGTGCGGTGGCCGGTGCGCTTCTGGGTTTTTTACTGTTTAACGTATATCCGGCCAGCGTTTTCATGGGAGATACCGGCTCCCTGGCTCTGGGCGGATTTGTGGCCGCGTCGGCTTACATGATGCGGATGCAGCTTTTCATCCCCATCATCGGTTTTATCTATATGGCGGAGGTGCTTTCCGTGATCGCTCAGGTGGCTTTTTTTCGGATCACCGGGGGAAAGCGGCTGTTTCGGATGGCTCCCCTGCATCATCACTTTGAACTGTGCGGCTGGTCGGAAACGCGGATTGTTGCGGCGTTTTCCATTTTTACGGCGCTTTTGTGCCTGTTGGCGCTTCTGGGCATATGAGCCCCGGACGGCTTCGGAACGGAAGCGGGATGATATCTGATTGGTATGCGCGCCAGGGCGCGCAGATGGGAGCCCAAAATGAGAAAGACGGAACTGGAAGGGAAAAAGGTTTTGGTGGTGGGAACGGGAAAGAGCGGCGTTGCGGCCGCGGCGCTGCTTTATGCGGTGGACGCGGTTCCCGTTCTCTACGACGAGAATGAAAAGGTGGACCGGGAAGCGGTAAGAAGTCGTCTGCCGGAGGGATGTAGTCCGGAAATCCTGGCGGGGAGTTTTCCGCAGGAGAGAGGGGCGGAATTTTCCCTGGTGGTCATGAGTCCGGGGGTTCCGGTGGATACCCCTTTTGCGGAAGGATTTTCTAAGACGGGAATTCCGGTATGGGGAGAGCTGGAATTGGGCTATGCTTTCCTTCAGGGACGCCTGGCGGCCGTCACGGGTACCAACGGCAAGACCACGACCACGGCGCTGGTGGGACAGATCCTGGCCGATCATTTTTCCTCCGTCTTCGTGGTGGGGAACATCGGGGATCCCATCACCCATGAAGCGCTTTCAACCCGCCCGGAGAGCGTGACTGTGGCGGAGGTGAGCAGCTTTCAGCTGGAGACTGCAAGGGCGTTTCATCCGGCGGTTTCCGCCATCCTGAACATTACCCCGGACCATCTGAACAGGCATCATACCATGGAAAATTATGTGGCGGTAAAGGAATCGATCGCCAGGAACCAGACGATGGAGGATGTCTGTGTCCTGAACTATATGGATCCTTACACCAGAGCCTTCGGAAAACGGTGCCCGGCACACGTGGTCTGGTTTTCCTCCAAAGAGAAGCCCAAGGAAGGCTATTATCTGGAAAAGGATGAGATCTGGCACAGGGGAGAGAACGGGCAGGTATGCCTTTTGAATATCCATGATACCCTTCTGCCCGGCATTCACAACGCGGAGAATGTGATGGCGGCGATTGCGGTTACCTCGGCCCTGGGAGTCCCCATGAAGGAAATCCTGGAGACGGTGAGACATTTCAAGGCGGTGGAGCATCGGATCGAATACGTAGCCACAAAAAATGGCGTGGTATATTATAACGATTCCAAAGGGACCAATCCCGACGCGGCCATCCGGGGGATCCGGGCCATGGACCGCCCCACGATACTCATCGGGGGCGGCTACGATAAGGAAAGCTCCTACGACGAATGGATCGAGGCCTTTGAGGGGAAGGTGAAGCTTTTGGTGCTGATCGGCCAGACAAGGGAAAAAATAGCCGAATGCGCCAAACGGCACGGATTGGAGCAGGTGATCCTGGCGGATACCTTTGAGGAATGTATGGATCTGTGCGTGAGAAACGCGGCGCCCGGAGATGCCGTCCTGCTGTCCCCTGCATGTGCCAGTTGGGGCATGTTCCCCAATTATGAGGTAAGGGGAAAAGTTTTCAAGGAATATGTTAACAGCCTGAAGGAGTGATTGCGTGGCGGCCAGGAAAAACGGAAAACAGCCTGATAGATTTTTTGATTATACTCTATTGTTCATTGTCCTGTTCCTGCTGGGATTCGGCCTGATCATGGTCTATTCCACCAGTTCCTATGAAGCGGCTATGACGGCGAGCCTGAACTATGATGAGGCTTATTACCTGAAGCATCAGGCCATGGCCACCGCACTGGGATTGGCAGCCATGGTTCTGGTATCCAACATCCCGTATCATTTCTGGGAACGCTTTGCCGTACTGGGATATGTGGTATCGGCAGTCATGATCCTCCTGGTATTAACTCCGCTGGGGATCGAGGCGAACGGCGCCAGAAGATGGCTGAACCTGGGGATGAGCGTACAGCCTGCGGAGGTCGCTAAGCTGTGTATGATCCTGTTCCTTGCCAGCTTTATCTGCAAGATGGGAAAGGGAATCCGCAGTATGAAGGGATTCTGTGTGGTGCTGGCCGTTCCCCTGCCCATCTGTCTGATGGTATGGAAGATTACCAACAACATGAGTTCTGCCATTATCATTTTCGGGATCGCCTTCCTGATGCTTTTCGTAGCCAGCCCGGATTATAAAAAATTCGTTCTGATGTTCTTAATCGGGATTGCCGGTGCAGCGCTGATTGTATTTGCGATCGTCCAGATGAAAGATTCGGATCTGAGCTTTCGGGGAGACCGGATCCTCGCCTGGCTGAATCCGGAGGAATACGCTTCGGGGACCGGCTTCCAGACGCTTCAGGCCCTTTATGCCATCGGCTCCGGCGGCATATTCGGCAAAGGGCTGGGGCAGAGCATGCAGAAGCTCGGTTTTCTTCCGGAGGCGCAGAACGATATGATTTTCTCCATCATCTGCGAAGAACTGGGCCTTTTCGGAGGGATTGCCGTCATCCTTTTGTTCATCCTGCTCATCTGGCGTTTTATGGTCATCGCCAACAACGCGCCCGACCTTTTCGGAGCTCTTCTGGTGGTGGGCGTCATGGGACACATAGCCATCCAGGTCATCCTGAACATAGCCGTCGTCACCAACACCATTCCCAATACGGGGATTTCCCTTCCGTTCATCAGTTACGGCGGGTCTTCGGTGATGTTTCTGCTCATCGAAATCGGACTGGTGCTCAGCGTGGCAAAGGGGATCAAGCTCGGTTCGTAACAGCCAGGACGGCATGACAAACGTATGAATGGCCTCTGCGACACCCCTGCCCGGCCCTGCGGCGCGTGATGGTCCATCGGGGACCGTAAGCACACCATCCGGCATTCCGCATAAAATAAAACATCTCTGAATTTGATGAATTTCCGGGAAGGTGGACATTTGGAGTCTGTTTATATTGGCGGAAAAACGCCCCTGTACGGCGAAGTGACGATCCAGGGATCCAAGAATGCGGCGCTGCCCATTATGGCGGCGGCTCTTTTGATCCCGGGAATAAGCGTACTGAAGAACTGTCCCCGGATAGCGGATGTGGAATATATGTGCAGGATCCTTACCCATATCGGATGCCGGGTGTGCTGGAGAGGAAACAATCTGGAAATCGACGCCTCCTGTCTGAACACGGGGCATCTCCCGGAGGAGTATGTGACGAGGATGCGTTCCTCCGTGATGCTCATGGGGCCGCTTCTGGGGAGGCTGGGGGAGGTGGAGTTAAGTCATCCCGGCGGCTGCGTGATCGGCGACCGTCCCATTGACATCCATTTAAAAGCCCTGCGCTGCCTGGGCGCCTGCTGTGAGGACGACGGGATCGTCCTGCGGGCCCGTGCTCTCGGTATGTGCGCAGCGACAATCGCTCTGGATTTCCCCAGCGTGGGAGCCACGGAAAATGTGATAATGGCAGCGGTGGCGGCGGAGGGCACTACCTGCCTGAAAAATGCGGCTGCGGAACCGGAAATCAAATGGCTGTGCGCTTTCCTGCGCTCGGCCGGGGCAGGAATAAGAAAGGAAGGGGACGAGGCCCTTCTGATCGAAGGCGGACGGCCGCTTCATTCCTGCTGTTTTGAGATACCGGCAGACCGTATCGTCACAGGAACCTATCTGTGTGCCTGCCTGGCCGCAGGAGGGAAGGTTTTCCTGGCGGGGCAGCCTAAGGGGGAAAACGATGCCCTTCAAGAAATCGCCCTGCGCATGGGCGCGAGGCTGAGGGAAACGGACAAGGGGCTGATCGTGGAGCGGACGGGGAAACTGCTCTCCCCCGGCCTGGTGGAGACCGGAAGCTATCCCGGCTTTCCCACGGATCTGCAGTCCCCTCTGCTGGCAGCCCTGTCGGTGGCCCGGGGAGAAAGCGTCCTGCGGGAAACCATCTTCAACGGGAGGTTCCGCGTGGTGGAGGAACTCAACCGCATGGGTGCAGAGATCCGGGTGAGGGGGAACGCAGCCTATGTCCCCGGAGGGAGGAGCCTTAAGGGAACCGGGGTGAGCGCCCAGGAGCTGCGCGGCGGGGCGGCCCTGGTGGCGGCAGGGCTGTGCGCCGAGGGGGAGACATTGGTCGCAAACAGGCATTATATAGACCGCGGATACGAGGATATCTGCCGCGACATGCGTTCGCTGGGCGCGGAATGCTGGTAGGCGGAGAAGAGGGAATACATACATGGACAGTAGACCGGTCAACGGGAAAAAAAAGGGCAGGAGCGTGGTCACTTCCACGGGAAGCAGACTGCGCGTCCTGGAAGGAAACGCGGGAAAGAAGAAGAAGCGCGCGCACGTTCCGGAATCCCTGGAGGGAAAGGGGAAGATGATTTTTGCGGCGGCGGCCATAGCGGTTCTGGCCGTGGCCGTATCCTGCATCCTGTATGTTTCGGATCACTATCATGTGGAGACGATCTATGTGGAAGGGAATATCCACTATACCAGCGAAGAAATCATAGACCTCGTAACGTCGCAGCGATTTGGGGATAATTCCCTCTTCCTTTCCCTGAAATATAAAAACAAAGGGATCCAGGGCATTCCTTTTATCGAAAAGATGGATGTGAAGGTGCTTTCCCCGGATACTATACGGATTATCGTATATGAGAAATCGGTGGCAGGCTATGTGGAATACCTGGACCGGTATATGTATTTTGACAGGGACGGCATCATCGTGGAGGCTTCCGAGATGAAAACGGCCGGAATCCCCGAAATCACGGGGATTTCCTTTGACCAGGTCATATTGTACGAGCCGCTTCCCGTGGAGAACCAGGATATTTTTAAAAAAATTTTGTCCATGACGCAGATTCTGTCCAAATACGGCATCAGTGCGGACAAGATCTATTTTGACAGTGCTTCCGAAATGACGCTGTATTTCGGCGATGTGAGGGCCAAACTGGGGAACGACGACAATATTGAGGAAAAGGTGGGCAGGCTCCAGCAGATCCTGCCGGCCGCGGAAGGGAAAAAGGGAGTTTTCAGGCTGGAGGGTTATACGGGAAGCGGGGATAACGTATCCTTTGAACAGGATAAACCTTAGCGGGAACAGACTGTTCTTGAAACGGGAATTCCCGGCAGAAGCAGGGAACCGAAGCCGGGTACGGCGGCTTTAGAGGCAGTCCAAAGGGACGGCAGGCTTCCGGCAGGATCTTCTTCTGAGGCCCCGGCCTCCGAGGGCCTGCGGAGGTGTCTGGCCCGCTATAAATCGCCAAGAAAATCGAGAAGAAAATGAAAAAAGCTATTGCGTTCCTGGCAAAATAATTATATGATAGAAATTGTGAAGTTGAGACGGAAATCAAAAAGGAGGAACTACCCTTGCTTGAGATTAAGACAAACGATACCGAGTTCTCCGCCAGAATCATAGTAGTCGGTGTTGGCGGGGCCGGTAATAATGCTGTTAATAGAATGATAGATGAGCAAATTGACGGTGTGGAGTTCATCGGTGTAAATACGGACAAGCAGGCCCTTCAGCTGTGTAAAGCGACCAAGCTGCTCCAGATCGGCGAGAAGCTGACCAAGGGACTGGGCGCGGGAGCGAAGCCGGAAGTCGGGCAGAAGGCGGCGGAGGAAAGCACGGACGAGATCACCAATGCCCTTACGGGAGCGGATATGGTGTTCGTAACCTGCGGCATGGGCGGAGGAACGGGAACCGGCGCGGCCCCCGTGATTGCCGGAATCGCTAAAAGCATGGGAATCCTGACGGTGGGCGTGGTGACGAAGCCCTTCCGTTTCGAGGCCAGAGCCCGCATGACCAATGCCATAGGCGGGATCGACAGGCTGAAGACGAACGTGGATACGTTAATTGTAATTCCGAATGATAAACTTCTTGAAATTGTTGACCGCAGAACCACCATGCCGGAGGCGCTTAAGAAAGCGGATGAAGTCCTTCAGCAGGCGGTTCAGGGAATTACCGATCTGATCAATACGCCTGCGATCATCAATCTGGATTTCGCGGATGTACAGACGGTTATGCGTGATAAAGGGATTGCCCATATCGGTATCGGACAGGGCAAGGGAGACGATAAAGCCAGCGAAGCGGTTAAAATGGCGGTGGAAAGCCCGCTGCTCGAGACGAAGGTTACCGGCGCCACGGATGTGATCATCAATATCAGCGGCGACGTATCCATATACGATGCGGATGATGCGGCGAGCTATGTGCAGCAGCTGACCGGAGAGGACGTGAATATCATCTTCGGCGCCAAGTACGACGATACCACACCGGATACCTGCCAGATTACGGTGATCGCCACAGGGATTGAGGACAGGCCTCAGAACAGGTTCGGTTCCGCATTCAGCGTGAAGCCGTCCATGGGAGGAATGCGCCAAATGCCGCCGACAGGAGGCCCCAGGCCTTATAATCCCAATCCGATGCCCAATCCGCAGGGCGGTGTGATGCCCCAGCAGAGGCCTCCTGCAGCGCCCGCTCCCAACATGACCGGAATCCAGAAGCCGGGCAACTTAAGGAGCAATGTGGAGGAAAAAACGCTGAATATCCCGGATTTCCTTCAGAGAAAATAAAATCGGATGACAGAGGTTCCCGCAGGAAAGGCTTTTTTGGAAAAAAGAGGCGGGCCGCAATACATAGACGAAGAAACAAAAGGGAGGCTGAAGAATATTCTTTCGGCCTCCCTGGTTGTCGTTCAATACTTCATTTCACATAAAACTTCCGGTTCGGAGGGCTGTTTTTTTAAAAACGGCGTTTTTGTCTCGATTTTCTTTACCGATGTTTTTTAACTTGCGAAGTATGATATAATGAGCGTTAGCGAGGAGAGCATGCCCGTATGTTCGACGAGCGGCGAATGGCGGTCATAAATCTCCGATTCATGATATAATTTGTTTAAATACTGAAACGAAAGGGGCCATGTTATGGATATTTTAGAGACGATGAAAGCGCGCCACAGCGTACGGCAGTATACAGGGAAAAAAATTGAGGGTAATAAAAGGGAGACTCTGGCTGCGTTGGTAAACGAATGTAATAAAGAGAGCGGCATGCATATCCAGATTTTCTTTGACGAGCCGAAATGCTTTGACAGTATGATGGCACATTACGGGAAATTTAGCGGCGTGGAAAATTACATCGCGCTTGTGGGAGAAAAGGACGCCGGCCTGGATGAAAAGGCAGGATATTACGGGGAGAAGCTGGTGTTGAAAGCCCAGGAACTGGGGCTGAATACCTGCTGGGTAGCAATGACCCATGGGAAGAGCGCTGCCAGACTCAAGAAAGGAGAAAAGCAGGCGTGCATCATTGCGCTGGGTTATGGAGTAACCCAGGGAACGGCCCATCCGAACAAACCTGTGGGGCAGCTATGCCGCTGTACGTCGGATATGCCGGACTGGTTTTCAAAGGGAATGGAGGCGGTACTGCTTGCACCGACGGCTATGAACCAGCAGAAGTTCTGTTTTATCCTTGAAAATGGGAATGTGTCTGTCAAAGCTGGAAAGGGATTCTACACAAAAATGGACATGGGCATTGTAAAATATCATTTTGAGGCCGTTTCGGGCCATAAGGTGGAATAGCCTGCAGGGGGGGCAGAAAAGCGGTGCCAATGGATACGAAAACAGAGATAGAAAAGCTTGCAGAGGAATTTGAGAGCTGCAGGAAAGTGCTGGTTGCGCTGGGAGATGAGAACCGGCAGCACCTGATCCTTGAGATGATGAGGATGGGAAACTGTTCGGGAGCCAGGGTAGGGGATATTACGAAAAGGACGCATCTTTCGCATCCTGCGGTATCCCACCATCTTCAGATTTTAAAGGATGCGGGGATCCTGAAGGTCAGGAAGGAAGCGACCAAAAATTATTATTTTTTTGACCCGGATGCTAAAAGCTTTGACAGGCTGGTCCATATGCTGCAAAGGGCGAAGAAGCTGGCAGGAAAAATGCCGGACAGGATCGGGGAGTGAGATTTCTGCAGGAACCACAGGACCGTTCGTACGTTCGTCGTAACAGTTCATCCACCCCGCAGGTTCCCGGATGCCGGGGCGCACAGGAAGGATTCTGCGGAGTGGATGCACCGTTACCGTTCGCCGTTTTTTGAACAGGACGATTGACAGCCGGCCGCGTATGTGCTACAGTAACGATAGTTTGTTATAAATGAATCATTTTCTAACAACTGTGAAGGGAAGAAGTACGGAAACGGGGATCCTACAGAAAGCGGCCGGTTGATGAGAGGCGCAGGGGAAGCGTTCCGGAATACATCCCGGAGTTTTGCACCGAAACCGGAAGGGAGTAGGCTGCAACGGGCGCAGCCGTTATCCTGCAGGAGTATCGTTCCGATTCCTTAAAGCGCATCCGGCGGATAAAGGGAAAAATCTGCGAATGCGTTTCGGACTGCAGCCGCAGGAAGCGGGACCGTACTTGATGAGGCAGACGGTGTGAGCCGGCTGCGAAGGAAGGTGGTAACACGGGTTTATGCTCGTCCTTTTTTCCGGGAAACCGGGGAGAAGGGCTTTTTTGTTTTCCGGCAAAAGAGCATATACAAGTCGTCCGGACGGCCTTGATCCGCGCGGTAACCGTGTATCGACATGATGAAAAGCAATTTGGCGCATCCCTTTCGGACACGCCATTGCCCGGGTCTGTGTCCGCGCCGCATCCGCAGACCCGGGACAGGGACAAAGCGGCGCAGAAATGAGGAAAAAATGCAGGTATTTGAGGAACTTGGAGCGCGCGGCCTTTTGGCCCAGCTCACGGACGAAGAAGAGATCCGGGAATTGGTGAATGCCGGAAAGGCGACCTTTTATATCGGGTTCGATCCTACGGCGGACAGCCTTCATGTGGGCCATTTCATGGCGCTTTGCCTGATGAAGCGGCTTCAGATGGCGGGAAATAAACCCATTGCCCTGCTCGGCGGGGGAACCGGGATGATCGGGGATCCCACCGGCAGGACGGATATGCGTACCATGATGACCAAGGAAACCATTGACGAAAACTGCGAGTGCTTCCGGAAGCAGATGAGCAAATTCATCGACTTTTCGGACGGTAAGGCCATTCTGGCAAACAATGCGGATTGGCTGCTGGATCTGAACTATGTGGAGCTGCTGCGGGATGTGGGCGCCTGCTTTTCCGTGAATAACATGCTGCGGGCGGAGTGCTATAAGCAGCGGATGGAGAAGGGTTTAAGCTTCTTGGAGTTCAATTACATGATCATGCAGAGCTATGATTTCCTGATGCTGTACCAGAAATACGGCTGCAATATGCAGTTTGGCGGCGACGACCAGTGGAGCAATATGCTGGGCGGTACGGAACTGATCCGTAAGAAGCTGGGAAAGGATGCCTATGCCATGACGATTACCCTGCTCCTGAATTCGGAAGGCAAGAAGATGGGAAAGACTCAAAAGGGAGCGGTCTGGCTGGATCCCAACAAGACATCGCCCTTTGAATTCTATCAGTACTGGAGAAATGTGGCTGATGCGGACGTGCTGAAATGTCTGCGCATGCTCACCTTCCTTCCTTTGGAGCAGATCGACGAAATGGACCGCTGGGAAGGCAGCCAGTTAAACGAAGCCAAAGAAATCCTGGCCTTTGAGTTAACCAAGCTGGTGCATAACGAAGAAGAGGCGTCAAAGGCGCGGGAAAGTGCCAAGGCATTGTTCAAAGGAGGAAACGCGGCCGAGATGCCCACCACACAGTTGTCAGAGACGGATTTGACGGACGGGAACATCGATATCCTGGAATTGCTGGTAAAGTCCGGCCTGGTGAAGTCCCGTTCCGAGGGACGCCGCGCGGTGGAGCAGGGCGGTGTGTCCATGGACGGAGAGAAGGTGACAGACTTCCGGGCGGTATTTGCCGGGGAGGATTTCCGGGGCGAAGGAAAAGTGCTCAGGCGCGGGAAAAAGAATTTTAAACGCATCCGTGTGTGAAGCCGGGCGGTTCTTTCGTCCCTGCCCCGTCTGCCCGTCAGAGCGGGCAGACGGGAGTCGGCGAGAAATTCGTGGTTTTTGTCCATAAGTTTCCCGGTTGAAGCGGACAGGGAGATGAAAATCCAGAAAGAAAATCTGCGTAGACGATTTATGGGGCGGCCGGCAAGCGGGCCGCCCCATTTTTTCCACCTGTGCGGTTGCAATCCAATGGCTTGTCTGCATGCAAGCTATTGCAATGCAGACGAGCCATTGGATTAGCAACCGCACAGGTGGCATTTTTTGCTGCTTACCGTATCAGACTTTTCAGGAAACTCTGACTCAGGAAAGGTGCGATTGCGGACAGTTCATGTATGGATGTGGCCCGCAGGCCCTGCGCCATGCGTTCCAGGGCATCCCTGCCCATAAAAGGTGCGATCGCGGATAATTCGGATATGGAAGAGGCTCTGACGTCTTTTGCCATCTGGTCCAGCGTTTCCCTGCTGACAAAAGGGGCAATGGACAAAAGTTCCTCCACGGTGGATGCCTTCACCTGCAGAGCCAGTTCCCGGGTGTCCTCAGGAGGCAGCAGGGGAGATAGATCGGCAAGTTCCGAAAGGCTGATCTGTATCTTTTCGTCCTCATTTTTGTCCAGCAGCTTCCGTATATGAGCGGAAGCTGTTGTGTGCCCCAGGAGCTCTTCGAGCGGGATCTCCAGCAAGTCGCTGAGTTCTCCCAGTTTACCGATATCGGGCATGGAGTTGGCCCGTTCCCAGTTGGAAACGGCCTGGTAGGTTACCCCCAGGGCATCGGCCACATTCATCTGCGTTAGATTTTTGGCAATCCTCGCCTGTCTGATTTGCTTGGCAACTTCTTCTATAGCAAACATATTTCCTCTCTTTCTGCCGTCTTGGGCGGCTGACAAATCATGGTATTTCGTATGAATGGTGTGGCCACAGGATCAGTATATCCTATTTTAGGGATCCGGTCTATCAAGCTGTTCTTGAGTGCAGGATAGGGAAAAAGCCTGATGGAGAAAAAACAGGCATAACCGGAAATCCCCTTCGCATATACATGTATCATCCAGGCATAAGCGAAAAGGGGATGTTTTATGGACACTTTGCATACGCAGAATCTATACAGGGATATTCAGTCGAGAACCGGAGGGGAGATCTACATCGGGGTGGTGGGCCCGGTGCGCACGGGGAAATCTACCTTTATTAAACGGTTCATGGACCTTCTGGTGATCCCTTCGATTACGGATGAGGCGGAAAGGACCAGGGCACAGGACGAACTGCCCCAGAGCTCCGGAGGGAAGACCATCACCACAACGGAGCCCAAGTTCATACCCAAGGAGGCGGCTTCCATCACTCTGAGCGGGGATGTGAATGTACGGGTGCGGCTGGTGGACTGCGTGGGCTTTATGGTGGAGGGAGCGGCAGGCCATATGGAGGACGAGGAAGAACGGATGGTAAAGACTCCTTGGTATGATTATGAAATCCCCTTCACCCAGGCGGCGGAGGTGGGAACCAAGAAGGTGATCAGCGACCATTCCACCATCGGGATTGTGGTGACCACGGACGGAAGCATCGGGGAGCTGAAGAGGGAAAATTATCTGGCGCCCGAGGAAAAGACCATCCAGGAGCTGAAAAAGCTCCATAAACCTTTCATGGTGCTGGTGAATTCCGAGCGGCCCCATGGGGAGGAGGCCCTTCGGACGGCGGAACAGATTCAGGAAAAATATCATGTCCCGGCGCTTCCGGTGAACTGTGAGCAGCTGCGGAAGGACGACATCAATAAAATCATGGAGAGCGTGCTCTATGAATTTCCCGTCACCATGCTGGAGTTCTATATGCCCAAATGGGTGGAGATGCTTCCCAACACCCACAAGCTGAAAGCGGACCTGATCGAGCAGATCCGCGCGCTGATGGCGGGGATCAATACGATCCGGGATGTGGTGGATACTCCCGTCAGCCTGGACGGCAGCTACGTGAAGCGCTGCATCGTGGAAAACATCAATATGGCGGACGGCAGCATCCGGGTGGTGCTGGATGTGGACGACAATTACTATTATGAGATGCTCAGCGAACTTATCGGCGAAAACGTGGGCAGCGAGTATCAGCTCATCACCGTATTGAAAGAAATGGCGCAGATGCGGCGGGAATATACCAAAGTGCTCCATGCCATGGAGTCCGTCCGGCTGAAGGGCTACGGAGTGGTGACACCGGAGAGGTCGGAAATCAGGCTGGAGAAGCCGGAGGTTATCAAACACGGCAATAAGTTCGGCGTAAAAATCAGGGCGGAGAGCCCGTCCATCCATCTGATCCGGGCAAACGTGATCACGGAGATCGCTCCCATTGTGGGAACACAGCAGCAGGCGGAGGATCTGATCAGCTATATTTCCGAGGCGAAAAAGGATGAGGACGGGATCTGGGAAACCAACATTTTCGGGAAAACGGTGGAACAGCTCGTGAACGACGGGATCACCAGCAAGATATCCATGATCGGGGATGAAAGCCAGGTAAAGCTTCAGGAAACCATGCAGAAGATCGTCAACGACAGCAACGGCGGGATGGTATGCATCATCATCTGAGAAAAGCCGGACGAAATCGGTCTGGGAGGTAGAAAAACGGATCCGGGAAAGAGGAAGGAAGCCGGCGGTCGGAAAGACAGACCGCCGGCTTTTTGTTGATGGCTATACGGACGGTGATTTGTCCTGCCTCAAGGGAAAGGATTAGATTGAAGACGGGAAAAGATTATGATATGATATTCAGTAAATAAATACCTGTTTTGGGGAAGGAGGAACAGATATGAATCCCGTCTACGATAAACTAATGAAGTGTTATGAGAGCGTCCGGAAGAAAATCGACTTCCGGCCGGAGGTGGCCATCGTTCTGGGATCCGGCCTGGGCGACTATGCGGAGAGTATCCGGGTGGAAGCGCAGCTGGATTATCACGAGATCGAAGGCTTCCCGGTCTCCACGGTGCCCGGCCATGCGGGAAAGTTCATCTTCGGCTATGTGGGGGATGTTCCGGTGGTATGCATGAAGGGCAGGGTGCACTATTATGAGGGATATCCCATTTCCGATGTGGTGCTTCCCACCCGCCTGATGAAGCTGATGGGGGCAAAAGTGCTCTTCCTCACCAATGCGTCCGGAGGAATCAACCCGACCTTTAGGGCCGGGGACTTTATGATGCTCACAGACCATGTATCCCTGTGGGCGCCCAACCCGCTTATCGGCGCCAACCTGGACGAGCTGGGCGTGCGCTTTCCAGATATGAGCGCCGTCTACGATAAGAATCTGCAGGAGATGATCCGGGAAACGGCGAGGGAGCAGGGGATCACCCTTCGGGAAGGCGTCTATGCCCAGCTCACCGGGCCGTCCTTTGAATCACCGGCAGAGATACAGCTGCTTCATAAGCTGGGAGTGGATGCGGTGGGCATGTCCACGGTGGTGGAGGCCATCGCTGCCAATCACATGGGAATGCGGATCTGCTGCATCTCCTGCGTATGCAATCTGGCGGCGGGGATGACGGAAAATCCGTTAACCCACGAGGAGGTGCAGGAAGCGGCCAATGCGGCGGCTCCTTTGTTTAAAGCCCTGGTGACGGAATCGGTGAAGAAATTCGGCCGTTGATGCGGCCGGCATCGCGCTGCCGCATAGGACGCGGCATGAAAGGATCGGATGACAGACAGAGAATATAAAAGCCTGGTTGCAGAGGCTTTCCGGGCGATGAAAAAAGCTTATGCGCCCTATTCCGGTTTCCAGGTGGGGGCGGCCCTGCTGGCGGAGGGCACAGAGGATGGGAAACCGGCGGTGTACAGAGGCTGCAACATCGAAAACGCGGCCTATTCCCCCACCAACTGTGCGGAGCGCACCGCGTTTTTTAAGGCCGTGAGCGAAGGGGAACGTTCCTTCCGGGCCATTGCCGTCGTAGGCGGGATGCACGGACAGGTTACGGATTTTGCCATGCCCTGCGGCGTGTGCAGACAGGTGATGCAGGAATTCTGCGATCCGGACACCTTTGAGATCGTGACTGCGGTTTCGGAAGACGATTATCGGGTACATCGTCTGCGGGAACTCCTGCCGGAAGGCTTTGGCGGGCAGATGCTTCGATAAGAAGGCAAAGCGGCCGGCAGGCCGGAAGATGCCTGCCGGCGGATCGCAGAAGAAGAAATTTGAGCGCGCTAAAGCGCGCAGACGGGAGTATGATTGAAAATAATATTTTCAATCTTCTTGATTAAAGTGCGCGCTAAAGCGCGCGGACGGGAGTAGAAGGATGAAAATCCGTTTTTACAATGCTAGGATTTTAACGATGACGGAAGGAAGCCCTCTTTTTGAGGGCGAACTCTGGGTGGAGGATGACAGGATCCTCTATGTGGGAGACGGAAAAGACCTGGACGGTTTTTATCGCAGGACGGGAAAGGAATGCATCGCCTGGGATCAGGAGATCGACTGCGCGGGGAATGTGCTGATGCCGGGCTTCAAGGACGCCCATACCCATTCGGCCATGGTGGCCATGCGTTCCTTTGCTGACGACATGCCTCTGCAGGAGTGGCTGAATACCAAAATATTCCCGCTGGAAGCGAAAATGACGGATCAAGATAACTATGATTTAACCCAGCTCGCCATTCTGGAATATTTAACGTCAGGGATCACCGCCATTTTCGATATGTACCTTTCCCCGAAGGATATCGCCCGGGCCTGCATCGACATGGGGATGCGCTGCGTCCAGGTGAGCGGGCTCAACAAGTTCGGTCCGGCCCTGGAGGTGATGGAGGAGCGCTTCCATCAGCTCAACGCCATGCACCCTTTGGTCAGCTACTTTATGGGCGTCCATGCGGAATACACCTGTTCGAAGGAGCTTCTGGAGGACGTGTCCGCGCTGATTCACAAATACAAGGCTCCCGTATTCTCCCACCTGTCGGAGACGAAGACGGAAACGGAGGAATGCATCGCCCGCTACGGGATGACGCCGCCCCAATTTTTCGACTCTCTCGGCCTCTTTGACTACGGCGGAGGCGGATACCACTGCGTCTACTTTACGGAAGAGGACATGGACTTATTTGCAAAAAAAGGCCTTTCCGTCATCACGAATCCCGGCTCCAACACCAAGCTGGCGAGCGGCATCGCTCCCATCACCCGCTTCCTGGAAAAAGGGATCAATGTGGGGATCGGGACGGACGGCGCCTCCAGCAACAACTGCCTGGACATGTTCCGGGAAATGTTCCTCACCACGGGCCTGGCCAAGCTGCACGATAACGACGCATCCGCCGTCGATGCGGATGAGGTGCTGCGCATGGCCACGGTAAACGGTGCGAAGGCCATGGGGCTTACGGACTGTGACGTACTGGCGGAAGGGAAAAAGGCCGACATAATTATGATAGATCTGCATCAGCCCAATATGCAGCCCTTGAACAATATCACGAAAAATATCGTATACAGCGGCAGCAAGCAGAACGTGAAACTGACCATGATCGACGGAAAAATCCTCTATCGGGACGGGAAGTTCCTATGCTGTGAAGATCCGGAAGCCCTGTATGCAAAAGCAAATGAGATCATAGCGAGATTGTCCGGAAGGTAACCTTCGAAGCCGCTCCCGCCGCAGTTGTCGATAAAAATCGAAAAATGTCATGGACAAAGCCGAAGAATGAGTATAGAATAGAAATGTATTTTTTTTATTTATACATAATTCTTAGGAGGTAGGGAAATGTTGGAAAATTTCTTCAAGCTGAAGGAAAACAAAACGGATGTCAAGACTGAAGTAATGGCCGGCATCACCACGTTCATGACCATGGCTTACATCCTGGCTGTCAACCCAAATATCCTTTCCGCAGCGGGAATGGATCGAAGTGCGGTGCTGATTGCCACTTCGCTGGCATCCTTCGTCGGGACGGCCCTGATGGCTCTGCTCGCGAACTATCCGTTTGCGCTGGCGCCCGGCATGGGGCTGAACGCATACTTCGCCTATACGGTGGTGTTGGGCATGGGGTATTCCTGGCAGATCGCTCTGTTTGCGGTGTTTCTGGAAGGTATTATTTTCATCGTGCTTTCGCTGACGAATGTGCGTGAAGCGATCTTTAACGCGATCCCCATGACGCTGAAATCCGCTGTGAGCGTGGGGATCGGCCTGTTTATTGCTTTTATCGGCCTGCAGAATGCGAAGATCATCGTCAACAGCGATGCCACGCTGTTAACCTATCAGACGTTCAAGGGCGAGAACTTCCATTCCATCGGCATGGGCGCGCTTCTGGCGCTGATCGGGGTGCTCATCACGGCCATCCTTCTGGTGAAGAAGGTCAAAGGCGGAATCCTGTTCGGCATCATCGCTACCTGGGTGCTGGGGATCTTCTGCGAATTGGTGGGGCTTTATGTTCCCAATCCGGATGCGGGGATGTACTCCGTAATCCCTTCCGCGATCATCAGCTTTGACTTCACCGCTATCGGGCAGACCTTCGGCAGGGTGTTCACGGCCGATTTCGGAAGTATCCGGATCCTCGATTTCGTTGTAATCATGTTTGCGTTCCTGTTCGTTGACCTGTTCGATACCCTTGGAACCCTGATCGGTGTGGCCTCCAAGGCGGACATGCTGGATCGGGACGGGAAGCTTCCCAGGATCAAGGGGGCCCTTTTGGCTGACGCGGTAGCGACCAGCGTAGGGGCGGTCTTCGGGACTTCCACCACCACAACCTATGTGGAGAGCGCTTCCGGCGTTACGGAAGGGGGACGTACGGGGCTTACCGCAATGACCACAGGTCTTCTGTTCCTGCTGGCTCTGATCTTTTCACCGCTGTTTCTGACCATTCCGTCCTTTGCGACGGCTCCTGCCCTGATCATCGTAGGCTTCTATATGATGGGTGCCGTGGTGCGGATTAACTTCGACGATATGGCGGAAGCCATTCCCGCGTTCCTGTGCATCATCGCCATGCCTCTGGCTTACAGCATTTCGGAAGGGATCGCCATCGGCGTGATCTCCTGGACGCTGCTGAATCTGATCACCGGCAAGGGGAAGGATAAGAAAATCAGCGTACTGATGTACATTCTCACCGTTTTATTCATCTTAAAGTACATTTTCCTGTAAAAAGGATAGAAAAGCCTGCCGGATCCTCCGGGGTTCGGTGGGCTTTTTTTGGTTATTTTTCTTGTTTCGCGGGGCATAATATGGTAAAATAGAACAAATTTCTTGCTATGAATTGAAAATGATGCAGACATTTTCCGGCATACGAAAGGAGAACGGTTAGACATGGTATCGAGACAGAATTTGAAAACCCTTCCCGGAAAGCCTTATCCCATGGGAGTGTCCTTTGAACCCGACGGGAAAGTGAATTTTGCCGCTTCCCTCCATTCCCGGGAGGAATGCGGTGTGCTTCTGTATCTGAGAAATCACGGTACTCCGGTGCGGCTGCCGTTTCGTACAGGCAAAAGGATCGGGAATATCTACTGCCTCCGGGTGGAGGGGTTAGAGGGCGCCGATTTCAAATATAATTTTTATGCGGGAGACGAGGTTATCACCGATCCTTATGCGGGAATCATCCACGGGAACGGACGTTGGGGGAAAAAGGTCAGTCCGCCCTTGAAGGGTGGAGTGGAAAGGGAAGATTACGACTGGGAAGAAGATGCGCCTTTAATGACGCCTTTGTCGGAAACTGTCCTTTATCTGATCCATCCCCGGGGCTTCACCAGGCATGCCAGCTCGGGTGTGCCGCATAAGGGGACTTTTATGGGGATTGTGGAGAAGATCCCGTATTTGAAAGAGCTGGGGATCACGGCGGTGGAGCTGATGCCTTCCTATGAATTTACGGAGTTGGAGAAGCCGCCCAAGGCGGAGGCCGGGATGGAAGCCGCCCTGTCCCATTATATGGATCCGCCGGAGGATGCGGCGCCGCGGATCAATTTCTGGGGATATAAGCGGGGATACTATTTCGCGCCCAAGATGTCCCTGTCTGCCACGGGCTGCCCCGGCAGGGAATTCAGGGATATGGTGAAGGCTCTGCATGGGGCGGGGATCGAAGTGGTCATGCAGTTTTATTTTCCCGTGGAAGTGAAGCAGGCGTATATCCTGGAGGTGGTCAGGCACTGGGTTCTTGAATATCATGTGGATGGTTTTCATCTGATGGGGACGCAGGTTCCCATGGCCCTATTGGCGACGGAACCGATTCTGGGAAATGTGAAGCTGTTCTATCAGGACATACCCTGCCGTGAAATATTTGACGGCGCACAGCCGCCCGTATACAAGAATCTGGCGGCTTACAACGACGGTTTCCTGTATGCGGTACGGCGTTTTCTCAAGAGCGACGAGGACTCTCTCATGCCGGCGCTGGAAAGCCTGAAACGCTGCGGCGAGCAGGCCGGAGTCATCAATTATATTACCAATTACTGTGGATTTACCCTGGCGGACCTGGTTTCCTACGACAGAAAACACAATGAGGAAAACGGAGAGGGCGGTTCGGACGGGGAGACCTATAACATGAGCTGGAATTGCGGCTGCGAGGGGAAAACCAGACGAAAAGGCATTCTGGCGCTGCGCAGGAAACAGATGAAAAACGCCATACTGCTCCTGTTAACGGCCCAGGGGACGCCCATGATCCTTGGCGGAGACGAATTCGGCTTCAGCCGTCGGGGCAACAACAACCCATACTGCCAGGATAATGAGGTGAGCTGGCTGGATTGGAGGCTGACGGAGAGAAACGCGGATTTCCATGCTTTCGTAAAGGAGGCGATTGCCTTCCGGAAGCGCCATCCCATCCTGCACCAGGAAAGGGAATTCACAATGCTGGATTATATGGGCTGCGGCTATCCCGATCTCTCCTATCACGGGGAGGATGCCTGGAGGCTGGCCGCGGACAGGCTGAGCAGGCATGCAGGGGTGATGTACTGCGGCCGTTATGCGAAAAAGGACAGAGAGGAAGACGATAGTTTCCTCTATCTTGCATATAATATGCACTGGGAGGCCCATGAATTCGCCCTTCCGGCCCTTCCGGCAGGAATGAGATGGCAGGAGGTCTGCAGCACGGATGCGGGAGCCGGGACGGAGTGGCAGAAAGATACGGCGGCCGGGCAGACCGGCCCGGGGGATGGGCCGGAGAAGGATGAGCGCAGAAAATATCCGGTGGGCGGACGTACCGTCTGTATCCTGGAGGGAATATCCTTCAAAAAGGATTTCAAAAAGGCGGGACGCGGCCGTAAAAATCGGGGAAGAGGACGGAAAACGGAGTGAAAAGAGAAGGACAGAGCCGGCGCAGGCGCATCTTCCTGCCTGCCGCCGGGGCTTGGAAACATTTTAAAACGGTTACTTATCATAAATACCTGGTAATGAAAGGCTGCTTTGCCGTGGGATTATACAGGCAGGGGTTAACCCATGACCTGTCGAAATATGAACCTACGGAATTTTTGATGGGAGCCAGGTATTTCCAGGGGAACCGGAGTCCCAATAATGCGGAGCGGGAGGAAAAGGGTTACTCCTCCGCATGGCTCCATCATAAAGGGCGCAACAGGCACCACTATGAATACTGGATCGACTACAGCACCAGAGACGTGCCCGGAGGAATGGCCCCGGTGGAGATGCCCGCAAAATACGTGGCGGAAATGCTGATGGACCGGATCGCCGCATCCAAGGTATATCGGGGCAGCGCATACAGGGACGAGGATCCCCTGCTGTATTTCACCTCCTCCAAGGAACGGCCCATCATGCACGAGAATACGCGTGCTCTTCTGTTAAAGCTTTTGACCATGCTTGCCCGGAAAGGGGAGGCGGCCACCTTCGCCTATGTTCGGGTGAAGCTCCTTGGAAAGGGCAGGAGGAGACGGAGGCGGTAGAGCGTGACAAACACATGAATGGCCTTGCGGCCCCTGTGCACCCCTGCCCGTCCCCTGCGGTCTGGGAGGAACCTATTTCATCTCCTTTACATATAGTAGTGGTAAAGGAGATGAGAATATGAACTGTCTGTATTTACTGCTGCTTTTATTCTGCTGCAGCCGGTCGAACCAATGCTGCACAACGAACAACGGATGCAGGGGGAATTGCTCCGGCAGGAATAATTCGCCCCAGTGCTGCGAGCCCTCTCCCGAAAGCTGCGGCCCGAATCGGGAAGAGCCGCCGAGACGTGGGACGGATATGCGCAATATGGGCCATGTACATGAAGAGATCCGCCGGGCCGGAGCGGAGCGTGACGGAGGATGTCCCTGCCAGGATGTGCGTCCGGAGCCTCCCTGCCCGGAACCGGGTCCGGGACCGAGGCCGGATCAGCCTTTCCCCAGGCCTTTCCCCCCCTTCGCAGACGGGCCGGCCTGTGGATGTGACAACAATTGAAAACGGGAATCCTAAAGGGGGTATCGTTTCCGGAAGGAAACGATACCCCCTTTAGGATCAGGCCCAATAAGGAGGAAGCCGGTATCCTTCCCTGCGCCACCCCTGCCCGTCCCTACGGCGCGTGATGGCCCCCTCTGTGATCATCACGCGCCGTAGGGACGGGCAGGGGTGGCGCAGGGGCCGAAGGGCCCTTCATACGTTTGTCTTGGTGCGGTGTTTTCTTGACATGGTTTCGAATTTATATTATTGTATGATTGGAGAAGAAATCTGGCGGTATTCGCAATAGCTCCCTGAGGTTATGACATCCGGAGTAATGCTGCCGAAAGCAACAAAAACGATCGCGACAGCAGAGGAAGCCATAAAAGCGGGAGGAAGAGCAGTATGCTGTATTTTGTCATCGCATTAGAGAGTTTTGGCATATGTCTGACGGTTATAGCCTTATTTCTTTTGCTGAACGGAGAAGGGGCAAGGGAGCAGAAACTGCTGATCATGATTCTGTGCGGCTCGCTGGTACAGAATGTGGGTTATTTATTGGAGCTGATTGCGCCCACAGTGGAGGCGGCGATGACGGCAGTGACCGTGGAAAAAGTGGGTTCCGCTTTCATACCTTTGTGTTACTGCTGGTTTATATATATCTATTGTTCTATTAGCCCTCCCAAAACACTCTTAAGAATACTTTGCGCAATTTGTTTTTTATCGCTGCCTACGGTGTTTTTTAACTGGCACGGCCTTTTCTATCGGGAAGTACAGTGGGTGGCGAACGGGGACGGGTTCTATTATGTCAGTCTCAGCTATGGCCCATTGTATGTGGTTTTTACGATTGGGCACATTATTATTCCCTATTTCCTCTGTATATACACATTGATGAAGGCGATCCGCGGACGCACTGATCAACGGGCCAATCGCCAATATTGGATGATTCTCGGGATTTCCAGTCTGCCGGTCGTTGTGCTGACAGTTTATGTTTTTAAACTCGTGAACTTATTTGATTTTACACCGGTGACATTGATGATCTCTATGTCTATGGTAGTTATCGTAATCTGGAGCCGCCGTAATTATGATTTCCGTCATCTGGCGGCAGAGAAGGTCCTGGAGAGTATGGGCGACGGCGTGATTACTTTGGACGACCATGACCGGCTGGTCAGTTATAACAGAGCGGCTGCGGATATTTTTACCGGTCTGTCCGCCTATAAGCGGGGAGAGAATATCCGGACAGTGGAGGGATTCCGCGAGGAAATGCTTAACGAGGACATCCCTCAGAGCTTTTCCATCAGGGGACAGCACTATGAAAGCCACAGCAAGCATATTATAGGGGAAAACGGTAAGGTACAGGGCTGCGTTATTTTGATCCTGGATATGACCGATATAAAGGCTTATATTAATGAGATCAAGAGAGTGCGTCGTCAGGCGGAGAAGGCCAGTATTGCGAAAAGTGAATTCCTGGCTAACATGTCCCATGAGATTCGGACCCCGATGAACGCCATCATCGGGATGAATGATATCATCATGGAGGAATGTGGGGATACGGAGATCTATTCCTACGCCAAAGATGTGCAGTCTGCGGCAAAAAATCTGTTGGCGATCATCAATGACATTTTAGACTTGTCCAAGGTGGAGGCGGGTAAAATGGAATTGGTGAACGTGGATTATTATATCAAAGTTATGGCGGACGAGATCATAGGAATGATGGATATGGCGGCCTCGCAGCAAGGGCTGCTCCTGAAGTATGAGTGTGATGAAACGATACCCTGCCGTTACAACGGGGATGATGGCAGAATCAAACAGATACTGCTCAATATACTCAGTAATGCAATAAAGTTTACAAAGAAAGGATATGTGCGTGCATATATAACCGGGAAACCCGGAAAGAATGCGGATGAAGAGATGCTCACCTTTTGTGTGGAGGATACAGGATGCGGTATCCGGGAAGAAGACCTTCAGAAGATTTTTGAGGATTTCCGGCAGGTGGACGCCAAGCGGAACCGAAGCGTGGAGGGCACCGGACTGGGTCTTGCCATTGTGAAGCATCTGGTGGAACTGATGGGGGGTACCATTAATGTGGAAAGCATCTATGGTAAAGGGACGACGGTTATGATTATGATCCCCCAGAAAATTGTGGACAGACGGCCGGTTTCGGAAATGCCGGAGACGCCGCAGACAGAACAGAAAATTGCGGATATGTTTACTGCACCCGGTATGAAAGTACTTATTGTCGATGATAATGCGATCAACCGCAAGGTGGCCAGAAGTTTTTTGAAAAATTATGCCTTTGATCTGAGTGAGGCAGAAAGCGGGCCGGAGGCTATCAAACTGGTACAGGCCGAACGCTATTCGCTTATTTTCATGGATCATATGATGCCCGATATGGACGGCGTTGAGGCGGCAGAGATCATACGCCGGGATTGCGGCGAAAACGGGGCCGCACCCGTTATGGTCGCTTTGACAGCCAATGCAATGGAGGGAAATCGGGAATATTTTCTGGAACATGGTTTTCAGGATTTTATTGCAAAACCTCTTGACAGGTCAGAACTGAACCAGCTTTTGCTGCGATGGATTCCGGAAAAATACAGGAAGGAAGAGGATATAGAAGAGGAATCGAAACCACTGGATCCGGAGGCGTTCCAGATCGATGGGGTGGATATGAATGTGGCGATGCAGTATTATTCCGGAGATGAAGAAGGATTTATTGATCTGCTGGAGCTTTACTGTATAGACGGAAAGCGAAAGACAGAACTTCTGTGTGAGCTCGTGGAAACAGATATTTTACATTATCAGATAGAGGTACACGGACTTAAGAGCGCTTCTGCCAATATCGGGGCTATGGGGGTTTCGGCTATGGCCCGTGCGCAGGAGAATGCCGCCGCCCAGGGGGACAGGGAATTTATCGACAGGCAGTTCCCGTTATTGTTGGCGGAGTATGAGACTCTCTTGACGAATATCGGCCGGTTCCTGGAACTGCGCAGGCAGGAGAACGAGGGACAGGAAAAACTTCCCGGCCTGACAACGCAGAAGCTGAAAGAAGAAACGGCGGCGGCCCTGGAGGAGCTAAAACATTTCGAGTCTCAAAAATGTGTGGAAAGAGTGAAGGCATTGCTGGCCCATGAATTGCCCGGGAACGTGTCGGAGAGCCTTTTGGCGATACAGGAGCAGTTGAGGCTGTATGAGGACGACAATGCGGAAGGGCTGCTGGGCCGGTTGTTGGATATGATTGAATAAGGAAGATTAAAAATTTTCAATCCGGAGTTTGCTCCGGGTAACACGAAAAAAGTTACCTGATGCAGAAAAGTCCCTGAACGGAAGGCCGCCGGGCGGCGGCAGAATGAGAGGAAAAAATGGAAATGAGTCAAACAGAGGAACGGTCCAAAAAACGTATTTTAGCGGTAGACGACAGTGCCATTGTCTTAACGCGGACTTCGGGAATCCTGCGGAATGAGTATGATGTGATCCCTGTCAACTCAGGGATGCGGGCTTTAAGGTATCTGGAACAGGAGAAGCCGGATCTCATTCTTCTGGATATTCGGATGGCGCAGCAGGACGGAATCGAGACGCTGCGGGAAATACGGAACAGGGAAGAATGTAAGGAGATACCGGTAATTATGCTTACCGGCGTAGAGGATAAGGATACCGTTATGGAGAGCGCAAAGCTGGGCATTTACGATTATCTGTTGAAACCCTTTTCTGCCGCAGAACTGCTTAAAAGGATTCACCGGGTTTTCGAGCAGGAAGAAAAAGCGGAGACATGATAAAAAAGGAGGATATCTAAGATGAATACTGCAATGGCAAAAGAGGAGCTTGAGCAGATATTGGATCAGGCGGTTCAGGATGTGACGGAGCGTACCGCAGGGGTGCGCCTGCATCAAGGGGGCCAGTCGCCCGGAGAAGACCTTTGTACGGTTCAGATTACCTTTGACAAAGGGTTTCATACCAGTCTTACGCTCTGCGCCGATACCGGACTGCTGTACCGTATGGCAAGTAATTCTTTTCATGAGGAAGCGGTCAGTTCCGAAGATTTGGAGGAGTTTGGCAAGGAGTATTTTAATGTACTCTGTGGCAGGATTGTCAGGGCTATGTTTCAGGCCACACAGGTCCCGGCTCATTTTGGCCCTCCCGTATTTTATCGTGGGCGCTATGAACCGGAAGGGCAGGAGATACAATTCATACTTACATATTCTGATGAGCATTGTGGAGGTGCGCAGTTAATTCATCATGTGCCGTATTCCGACGAGGCCGGGGCTGCTGCAGGTGAAGACTAGGAGAAGGGGGCATACGAAATGAGCAAACGAATTATGGTGGTAGATGATTCCCGATTGGTGAAGGTACAGCTGGGTGATGTTTTAAAAGGCACGGATTATGAGATTGTGGCATACTGCAGGAGCGGGGAGGATGCGATTGCCCAGTATGATCAAGTAAAACCCGATTTAGTGACCATGGATATTATTATGCAGGGAATGGACGGGCTGGACGCTTCCGAGATTATTTTGAAAGAACATCCGGATGCAAAGATTGTCATGATTTCATCCCTGGCATATGAAGATACTTTTGAGAGGGCCGAAGCGATCGGCGCAAAAGGGTTTATAGATAAGCCTTTTCATCAGGATCGGCTGCTCGAGGTGTTTGATAAAGCACTTAGATAAGAGCGGGATGATGCGTCCGCTGCAGAAATAAGGGATGCAGCCTCAGGACAAACCTCAAATGGCACAAGGCTCCTCCCCGGCCGGGGCAGGACAGGCGTCTGAACCGTGCTGCCCCGGCCCTGAAAATAATTCAGTTGGACTTGACTTCCTTCCACAGCTCGTTGTAAACGGCGTCCGCCTCCTCGCCCAGATAGGAATAGGTCTCCAGATGGTCATAGGCGTTCAAATCGGGAAAGGCGATCGGGGAAGTACGGATATCCTCGTCTTCGATCAGCTCCCGGGCGGCATCGTTGGGCGTGGAATAGGTGATATATTCGAAATTCAGCAGCGCAATATCGGCCCGGCACATGAAATCGATGAATTTTTCCGCGTTCTCCCGGTTGGGGGCGTTTTTGGGAATCACCCAGGAGTCGATCCAGACGTTCGTCCCCTCCTTGGGGATGACATATTCCAGATCCGGGTTCTCCCGCTGGGTATAGATGGCCTCGCCGGAGTAAATGACGCCGATCGCAGCCTCGTTTCCGATCATCTTATCCCGCACCTGGTCGATCACATAGGCCTGGATCAGGGGCTTCTGGCTGATGAGAAGATCTCTGGCGGCCTGCAGCTCCTGTTCGTCCACGGAATTCATGGAGCATCCGGAGAGTTTCAGGGCCACCATGAACGCATCGCGGACGGAATCCTGCATCAGGATGTTATCCGCATATTTTTCATTCCAGAGGATGGACCAGCTGTCAACGGGATCGTCCACCATGGTCTTGTTGTACAGGATACCCACGGTTCCCCAGCAGTAGGGGACGGCATATTTGTTTCCCGGGTCGAACTGGGTGGACTGTTCCCAGTACTGGGCGCCGATATTTTCTCTGGCGTTGGGAAGGTTGTCATAATTCAATTCGGCCAGAAGGTCGTTCTGGATCATCTTCTGGATCATGTAGTCGGAGGGACATACCACGTCATAGGCCGACGCGCCGGCCTCTACCCGGGGATACATGATTTCATTGGTTTCAAACTCGTCATAGATCACCCGGATCCCCGTTTCCTCTTCGAACATGTCGATGGTGTCGGGATCGATATATTCCCCCCAGTTATAGACCACCACTTCCCCGTTGTCTTTGCCGGAGGATGCATTACCGCAGGCGGCGAGGGAGAGGGCAGTGAGGGTAAAAAGGAGCAGTACGGATATTTTTTTCATCGATGATTCCTCCTCGTAGCTTTTCTTCATGCGTGTTCCCATCTGCCCGCTTTAGCGGGCATCCAAATCAGGGAGTTTTTTCGCCGGGCATCCTGTTCACCAGGAAGAGCAGCAGGAGCACGGCGGCGAAGATTAGGGTGGAAAGCGCATACATTTCCGGCTTGATTCCCTTTTTCACTTCGGTGTAAATCTTGGTGGACAGGGTGTCGATCCCCGGCCCCTTGGTGAAGTGGGTAATGATGAAATCGTCCAGCGACATGGTAAAGGCCATCAGGAAACCGGAGAGGATTCCCGGCAGCAGGTCGGGAAAGACCACGCTGAAAAAGGCCTTCGGCCCGGATGCGCCCAGATCCATGGCCGCTTCAAAGGTGCTGGGATTTAACTGCTTCATCCGGGGCATCACGCTCAGGATTACATAGGGAATATTGAAGGTGATGTGGGAAAGCAGGATCGTCCCGAAACCGAACCGGACCCCCATACTGATAAACAGGAGCATCAGGGAAATACCGGTGACGATCTCCGCGTTCAGCATGGGGATATTGGTGATGCCCATTAAAACAGCCCGGCTGCGCCGCTTCATCCGATCCATGGCAAGGCAGGCCACGGTGCCGATGACGGTAGAAATGACGGCGGAGAGGAGGGCGATCAGCAGGGTATTGGACAGAGCCTCCAGAATAATCCGGTTTTGGAAAAGCTCCCGATACCATTTCAGGGTAAAGCCGCCCCATTTGGCCCTCGTCCTGCTGGCATTGAAGGAAAGCACCATCAGAGTAAGGATGGGGGCATAGAGGAAGAGGAAAATCAGGGCGATATAGATTTTTTTCAGGATTGTGGTTTTCAAAGCGCCGTTCCCTCCCCTTCCTTATCGAAGATGGCCGTGAGGATCATGTTCAGGATAATGAAAAGCATCAGGACAATGGAAAGCCCGCTGCCCAGGTTCCAGTTGCCGGCCTGGGTGAATTCCTGCTCGATGACGTTTCCGATCAGGAGGATCTTGCTTCCGCCGAGCAGGTTGCTGATGACAAATGTGGTGAGGGCCGGGACGAATACCATGGTGATCCCGCTCACCACCCCCGGCAGGCTCAGGGGAAAGGTCACGCGCAGGAAAGTCTGGAGGCTGTTGGCTCCCAGATCCCGGGCGGCATTCACCACGTTGGGATCGATCTTGGTGAGTACGTTATAAATGGGCAGCACCATGAAGGGCAGGAAATTATAGACCATGCCCAGGATGATGGCGGCCGGGGTATTGATGATGGACAGGGCAGGCAGATGCAGGAAGGAGAGGACGGAATTGATCACGCCCGTTTTTTCCAGCAGGGTCTGCCAGGCCAGGGTGCGCAGCAAAAAGTTCATCCACATGGGCAGGATGAAAATCAGCACGATGAAGCTGTGCTGACTCACGTTCATCCGGGCCAAAATCATGGCCAGCGGATAGGCCAGCAGGAAGCAGATCAACGTGCTGACCAAAGAAAGGCCGATGGAAAGCCACAACGCCCTGGCATGTTCCCGGGTGGCGATGGCCGCCACATTGCTTAAGGTAAATGCGCCGCTTCGGTCCGTAAGCCCGTAATAGAACACCATGCACAGAGGGATGATGATGAATGCGGCGGACCACAATACATAGGGAGCGGACATCAGGTTCAGACAGCGTTTCTTATTCATCGACGGCAGCGGCCTCCTCATCCTCGGACGCGGGTTTGTGCATAATCTGGATATTGAAGGGATCCACCCGGATCCCCACCGGCGTTCCCACGGGGAACAGGCGGGTGGAGTGGACCAGCCATTCAAAACCGCCGGCGGTGACCTCCATCTCGTAATGGACGCCTTTGAAGATCAGGTGGGTGACAACACCCTGGAGGATCCCGTCGCCGGGCTCCACCAGTTCCACATCCTCGGGACGGATGACGGCGTCCACGGGCTTTTCGTTCCCGAAGCCCGTATCCACGCAGGGGAAAGGAAAACCCAGGATGGAAACCAGCCCGTCGTGCTTCATAACCGCGTCGAAAATATTGCTGTCCCCGATGAAGTCCGCCACAAAGGCGTTTTCCGGTTCGTTATAGATATCCTCCGGCGTGCCGATCTGCTGTATGTACCCCTGGTTCATGACCACGATGGTGTCGGACATGGTGAGCGCCTCTTCCTGGTCATGGGTGACGTAGATGAAGGTGATGCCCAGTTCGTTTTTCAGCCGGATCAGCTCATACTGCATATCCTGGCGAAGCTTCAGATCCAGGGCGCCCAGCGGTTCGTCCAGAAGCAGCACCCGGGGCTCGTTGACGATGGCCCGGGCGATGGCCACCCGCTGCTGCTGGCCTCCGCTCAGGGAGTCGGGCATCCGCTTGCCATAGCCGTCCAGATTCACCAGTTTCAGCGCATATTTGATCTTGTCGTCGATATAGCTTTTGCTTTTTCCCTTTATTTTCAGCCCGAAAGCGATGTTTTCCGCGATATTCATATGGGTAAAGAGGGCATATTTCTGGAATACCGTATTGAGCTGCCGCTTATTGGGCGGCAGGTTGGTGATATCTGTCCCCTCAAAGAGAACCCGGCCCTGATCCGGCGTCTCAAAACCGCCGATGATGCGCAGCGTGGTGGTTTTACCGCAGCCGCTGGGACCGAGCAGAGTGAGAAATTCATTTTCCCGGATATATAGATTCATATCGTCCAGAACCACGGTGGAACCGAAGGACTTGGTTATGTGCTGAAGATCGATCAGTCTGTTGCTCATCGTGTGCGACCTTTCTCCGCTGTGCGGTATGACCCGGTAAAACCGGCTTAAAAGCTGGGCGGGCTGCTGACCCATATGAGGGTCGCCCCGGTCTTTTCTCCGGCGGTAAGATAGTGCGTGGAACTGGGCGTGAAATAAAAGGATTCCCCTTTCCTGGCCCGTATGGTGCGCTTCCCGATATGGATGGTTACGCTGCCGCTTAAGACGTAGCCGAACTCTTCCCCTTCATGCGGGTTATCCGGATAGGTGGATCCGCCCGGTTCCAGGGTAAGCCGGATGGGTTCCATGATGTTCTTCTGGGCATTGGGGATGATCCATTCCGTCCTGTTGCGGTAGTCCTCATCCACCTTCTCAAAATAATCCTGTGCGGAGAAAACGATCTGTTCCTCGGTCTTTTCACTGAAAAACTCGTTCAGATCCGTCCCGAGCACCTGCAGGATATCCACAAGGGTGGCTATGGAGGGGGAAGTGAGGTCGCGTTCCAGCTGGGAGATGAATCCCTTGGAAAGCTCGGCCCGGTCGGCCAGTTCCTCCTGGGTCAGCCCTTTTTGGATGCGCAGTTCTTTCAGCTTGTTTCCTATCTTCATAAGTGTCTGCTCCTGTCTGTGCGGCCGGGACGGTGTGATTGTAAGAATAAACTTAAAGTTTACAATCACTAAACAAATGCACTGATATCCATTATAAGGGTTTCTGCGGAAATGTCAATGGATTTTTTCGTGGCGGTGGGACAATGGGGGCGGTGGGACAAACGCATAAATGGCGCAGAGGCTTCAGGGCCATTCGTGCGTTTGCTGCCTCTGCCCGGCCGGAAGACGAAATTTTACGGGAATTTTATTGTAAACGGAAGCCTCTTTCTATATAATTAAGATGTAGCGATCGGATGGAACTTAATCTGGGGAAACGGAAGGGGATTTGATATGTTAGAGAGCAGGAAAAGGACGCCGGAAGAAACGGAAAAGTATATGCTGGAACTGAAGCAGTGGCTGGCGGAGGAGAGAAAGAAGCCGGCGGAGGAAATGGCGGACTTTTTCTCAAAACGGATCGGGGAGTACGAGAATGTCCATCTGGGAAACTGGGGGGAAGAGTATGCCCATATCGCGGATTACTTCGACTCCCCGCTGGGATCGCTGCTGGACATCGGGTGCGGCACGGGGCTGGAGCTTAAGTCAATTTATGAACGGTTTCCCGATGTGGCGGTTACGGGGATCGATTTGTCGAAGGACATGCTGGATAAACTGAGAGGAAAATATGCGGACAGGGGGATGGAAATCATCCGGGCAGATTATTTTGAATATCCCCTGGGGACACAGCGGTATGATGCCGCTCTTTCCTTTGAGACGCTCCATCATTTTAAATATCAAAAGAAGCAGCGAATCTATGATAAGCTCTTTCAGGCGATCAAGCCGGGCGGATATTATATCGAATGCGACTATATCGCCTGCTGTCAGGAAGAGGAAGAGATCTGTCAGGAGCAGTATGAGTTCAAACGGAGGGAGGGCCGGATACCCGACGACGTTTTCATCCATATCGATATCCCGCTGACGCTGGAACACCAGACAGAGCTGATGCGGCATGCGGGCTTTGAACGGATCCGCGTGCTTTAC
Organism: Lachnospiraceae bacterium; assembly: GCA_021770245.1. Lineage (GTDB taxonomy): Bacteria > Bacillota > Clostridia > Lachnospirales > Lachnospiraceae > Eisenbergiella. The sequence continues at coordinate 58,893 of JAETRI010000008.1, read as the reverse complement.
GAAAATGGCGGCACCATGATAATCCGGGCTGAAAAAGGATGATATTTTCCGGCCTCATTCTTTATAATGAAAATACTCGCTATGCTTATATTCCTTCGGGGACATGCCCACCACTTTCCTGAAGATTCGGGAAAAATAGTATTGATCCGCATAGCCCAGCGCCCCGGCGATCTGATAGATGTACAGATCCGTGGTACGCAGCAGACGGCATGCCTGCTTCATTTTCAGGTGTATGAAGAAATCCATCGGGGAATGCTGGGTATATTTCTGGAAGACGGCGTTTAAGTAGCTTTTGGACAGCTCGAATTCCGCGGCCAGATCCGCCAGCGTCAGGTTTTCCTCCAGGTGCCTGTACATATATCGGATGACATTGGTTACATGCTTATTTTGCTCCCGGACGGAGTTTTGCTTTTCTCGGAAATAGGCCTCCGAGAGGATCAGGGAAAGCACCTGGGAAATATAGATAAAGTTTCCCAGGGTATAGTGGCCGTCCAGCACCCGGAAAAGCAGGTCGAAAAGGAAATGCATCCGGTTGGTGGCGTGCGCAGAAGACAGGCTGACCACCCGGCATTCCTCCAGGGGAAAACAGGACACATCCTCCCCTTTAAAATGGACCCACAAAATACTCCATGGATCCTCCGCACAGGCATAGTACCGGTGGGGGGTATTGTGGGGGATGCAGAACGCTTCGTTTTCCCGGAGCGTATAGGTTTTTCCCTTAACATGGACGGTTCCCATACCTTCCGTGCAGTAGATAAAAATATATTCTTCGATCCCGTCCTTTCTCTCCCGGAAATGGTGTTCGGCATGGGGAAAGAAACCCACATCGGTCAGATAAAGCCGCCGTACCAGCGGGTGCTCCACATAGTCCTGGAAGGACTCCGTGGGCAGTACGATCATCTGTTCTCCTTTAAATCCGTCTTTCTTCCATTGTGTAAACTCATTCATGGGAGCAGTATACCATGATTGTGGAAGATTGTCCATCTTTCCTTTGGATATGGCATTTTCACGGCTCTCTTTCCCATGATAAAATGCAGATAGAAGAACAGATTCCGTTTTGTGCTGCCGTTTTTGGATGATCCCTGATGGATCATCACACGCCTCGGGGGCGGGCAGGGGTGGCGCAGGGGCCGCAAGGCCATTCATGCGTTTGTCCTGGCCAGGAAGGCGGACGGCCTGTGCGGTTTTCATGGCAGACCTTGGCGGCAGAAGACGACATTTGGAAAAATCCAGGAAGGGAGAAGGAGAATGACTGCTGTATCAGGCGTTAGAATCTGGGAGGAGGACTGTATGATCCCCACGTATCCGGTCTATCCCGCGGAAAAGAGCCCGTTGTTTATCGAAAAAAGAGCCTACCAGGGGAGCACCGGCAAGGTATATCCCCTGCCGGTGACGGAAAAAATATCCGACGAAAAGGAGGATGCGGCGTATCGGGCCGTCTATCTGGAAAACGAATATCTGAAGGTCTGCATCCTGCCCCAGCTGGGCGGGCGGATCCAACGGGCCTATGACAAGACCAACGGGTACGATTTTGTCTATTATAACCATGTGATCAAGCCGGCGCTGGTGGGTCTTGCCGGGCCGTGGATCTCGGGCGGGATCGAATTCAACTGGCCTCAGCATCACCGGCCTTCCACCTATGCGCCGGTGGAGTATTCCCTCTCCGGGAATGCGGACGGCTCCGCCACGGTGCACTTAAGCGAGACCGACAAAATGTACGGTACCAAGGGGATGGCCTCCATTACCCTCTATCCGGGCAAAGCCTATATCGAGATCCGGGGACGGCTGTACAACCGGACGGATCTGCCCCGGACCTTCCTGTGGTGGGCCAATCCGGCGGTGCCCGTGAACGATCACACCTACTCCGTGTTTCCGCCGGACGTAAACGCGGTGATGGATCACGGAAAACGGGCGGTTTCCACCTTCCCCATCGCCACCGGAGAATATTATAAATGGGATTACTCCGCCGGGGTGGATATTTCCAGATATCAAAACGTGAAAGTGCCCACCTCCTATATGGCGGCCCATTCCGACTTCGACTTCGTGGGAAACTATGACGAAGGGGTGGAAGCCGGGCTGCTCCATGTGGCGGATCATCATATTTCTCCGGGCAAGAAGCAGTGGACCTGGGGAAACGGGGATTTCGGCAGGACCTGGGACCGGAACTTAACGGACAGCGACGGGCCCTATATCGAGCTGATGACAGGGGTATTCTGTGACAACCAGCCGGATTTTACCTGGCTGGCTCCCCATGAGGAGAAAACCTTTGTACAGTATTTTATGCCTTACAAGGGCGTGGGACGGGTGGGGAACGCCACCAGGGATGCCCTGGTGGGTCTGTCCGAGGCCGGGGACGGAAAGCTCCTTTTGAAAATCTATACCACGGGGATCTACCCCGGAGCGGAGATCCGGGTGAAAAAGGAGGGGCGGGCAGTGTATGAAGGCCGGGCCGACCTGACGCCGGAGGCCTGTTATGACCTTTCCTTTTCCCTGCCCGAAGGGACGGTCCCGGGCGTGAAAGGCTGCGGGGTGCAGGTGTCCTGGCGGGGAAGAACGCTGGTGGAGTACGCGGTATATGAGAGGAAGCCGGAACCGCTTCCCCGGCCGGCGGATGCCCTGATGGCCCCGGGCGAGCTGAAGTCCACGGAGGAACTCTATCTTGCGGCCGCCCATCTGGAGCAGTACCGCCATGCCACCTATGAGCCGGAGGACTATTATCTGGAAGGACTGCGGCGGGACGGCACGGATATCCGTCTGAATAACGGTTACGGACTTTTGCTCTACAGGCGGGGCCGGATCCGGGAAAGTATCCCCCATTTCGAGGCGGCGATCGCCAAGCAGACCTGGAAAAATCCCAACCCCTCTTCAGGGGAATGCTACTTTAACCTGGGTCTGGCCCTGGAGGCGGACGGGCAGGAGGAGAAGGCCTATGACGCCTTTTTCAAGGCGACCTGGTGCGCCGATACGCGCAGCGTCGGCTTCTACCATCTGGCCTGTCTGGAGACGAAAAAGAAGGAATACGATCGGGCGCTGGAATTCGTGGACCTGGCCCTGGCGGGGAACTGGCACGACATGAAAGCCAGGACGCTGAAGGCAGCGCTGATGCGGAGGCTGGGCGCGGATCCCGCTTCCTGGCTGGCGGAGAGCCTGGCGATCGATCCGTTGTGCATGGGATGCCTGTATGAAAAAGCCTTGCGGGAACAGGGAGATTCCGAAGATCAGGAAGGTCCTGAATGCTCAGGAGATTCGGAATGCCCGGGAAATTCTGAAGGCCCGGACGGCCCGATGGGATACTGGAAGGAAAAGATGCGTCCGGAGGCGCATAATTATCTGATCCTGTCCCTGGATTACGGGAAAGCGGGCCTGTATGAAGAGGCTCTGGAAATTCTGGAGGCCTGCCCCAATCCGAATCCCCTGTGCTTCTATTCCATCGGCTGCCTGAAACAGCGGATGGGAAAACCGGAGGAGGCGGCGGAAGCGTTCCGGAAAGGGGAAGCTGCGCCCTTCGATTACTGCTTCCCCAATAAGGTGGAGGAGATCGCCGTTCTGACCGCGGCAATCGACACCCTGGATGAGGCCCCCATGGCCCATTACTATCTGGGAAATCTGCTCTATGACAAGAAGCAGTATCGGCCTGCAATGCGCCATTGGGAAGCGGCAGTGGAGGGAAAAACGGATCTGGCCGTGGCCTGGCGGAATCTGGCCATCGCCTATTATAATAAAGAAGAAAACGGGGAAAAAGCTCTGGAAGCGATGGAAAAGGCGTGCCGCCTGGACGCTTCCTATCCCAGATACCGGCTGGAATACGATCAGCTGGCCGCAAGACTGAATCTGCCCGTTGCCCGTCGCCTGGAAGCCATGGAATCCGCTCCCGGGCTGGTGTGGGAGAGGGACGACCTGTATCTTCGTTATATCACTCTTCTGAACTGCAGCGGAAGGTATGGGGAAGCCCTGGAAGCGCTCAGGAAGCGCCGCTTCCATCCCTGGGAAGGGGGCGAGGGCAAGGTGAGCGCCCAATATCGATATGCGCTGATTCAGACGGCCGTCCTGCGGATGCGGGAGGGGAAGGCACAGGAGGCTTTTTCCGGCCTGGAGTCCGCTCTGACCTATCCGGAGAATCTGGGAGAAGGAAAGCTGCCCAACGTGCCGGATAACCAGATCCATTACCTGCTGGGAAAGGCCTGCCTCATGCTGGGAAGGACGGAGCAGGCCGAGACCTGCTTTAAACGGGCGGCACAGGGGCCTCAGGAACCGTCTGCCGTGTTATATTATAACGACCAGCCTTCGGATTTCATCTTCTATCAGGGCCTGGCCTGCCGGGAACTGGGATGGGAGGAAAGGGCCAAAAAGGCCTTCCATCAGCTGCAGATCTTCGGGGAAAGACATCTGTTCGACGAGGTGGGATATGATTATTTCGCCGTCTCCCTGCCGGAGATCGACGTGTTCCAGGAGGATATCGGCCTGCGCAATGAGCTTTACTGCAACTACCTGCGCGCCCTGGGGGCGCTGGGGCTGGGAGAAATGAAAAAGGCGGAGGAGCTTTTGACACAGATCCTGGAGCGGCAGGCGGATTATCAGGGTGCGCTTGCCCATCTGCAGCCCGAAAATCCTGCATAACTGCTCTTAGCCCGGAAGAGACTGCTGCATTTGATAACAGGATTACGATATATAGCATCGATGCATGGGAACTACGCTGTATATTGTATTTATCTGTTACTCTGCAACAGTCTCTTTTTGTGTGTATCTTGGCTGCAGTCTGTGCACTCTGGCGCACGTATCAAACTTGGATGGCATTTCCCGCAGCCTCCTTTTTGGGCGATCTTGGCAGTTTCCGCATTTTTCCTCAATGCTCCAGCGTCAGCACGATGGACTGGTCGTAGTCCCCGGCTTTCTCTCCAAAGAGATTGAATCCGCCGCAGCATTTGCTGGACTTGCGGCTCTCTATCCTGAATTTGATATAGCTTTCCGATTCGATCCCCAATTCCTCGATCGAAAGGCTGCTCACCCTTTCGGAGTTGATATAAGTGCCCTCCTGGTTGACCTGCCAGGTGACCAGCTTCCCGTACTGGGTTAAGCCGCTCTGCCAGAAATCGGGGGTATAGATGCCGCGCCTTGCTCCGTAATCGCCCGGGGAATGGTAGTGTCCGCAGCTCCTGTCGTTGATCGTCATATAGATATCCGAGGGATATTCCTCATCAAATCCGGGCGCCTCCGAACACAGCTCCATGGAAAGGGAGAGCTGTTTGCACTGCTTATGCCGGGGAAGCGGGTTTGGCACCTTATATTCCAGAAACCCGTGGGCCATCCAGATCAGCTGGGCCTGCATCCTGTCGAAATGAAAAAAGGCGCCCGGATCGTCTTCTATACCGATGAACCCGCGTTCCGAAATCAGGCCACAGGGGAAGATGGCATAACAGTCCGTATAGCTCCCGATGGGGATGGAAAGGGAGGAAACCTGATTGATGCTGGGCACGGCAGAGCGCAGGTTGATGGTTACCAGATATTTTTCCACCTGACATATCTTATGGCTGGTTCCGTCGATAATCTTACGCTGGGTGGAGAGGATGCCGGCCTCCTCCAGCATCCGGATGTGCACCCCTGCGGAGGATTTGGGGATACCCAGGGCCTCGGCGACCTCCTGGACGGACAGCGCGCTATGGTGCAGGAGGCTTACGATATCGATCCGTATGGGGACGGAAAGCGCTCTGGCGGTTTTGCACAGCAGTTCTTTGTGCTGGGAATTGAGTTCCAGTAATCCGGGAGACGGCATAGGGTTTATCCTCCTGACAGAAATATTAGCGCGGATGAGAAATCGCACTGCTGCAAAGGACGCGGCATGAAAGGATTCATATGTTTCAGTATAGCAGATAAGGACGGTCATGTCGATGCGGGATGTGAAAATCGCCGCGGCAGGCGCAAGGCCATTCATGCGTTTGTCCGTAACAGTTTATCCACCCCGCAGGCTCCCGGAAGCCGGGGCGCACAGGGAAGGATCCTGCCGGAAACCCGCTGCCGCTTTGGGCTGCTTCTAAAGCCGCTGCTCCCGGCTTCGGACCCTGCGAATGCGGCTAAACTCCTTGCTGCGTTCGTCGGACAACGCCGCATTCGCAGGGAAGCCGATCCCATCGGCTTAAGAAGCAGCTCCAAAGCGGCAGATGGCTTCCGTCAGGATCCTTCCCTGTGCGCCCCGGCGTCCGGGAGCCTGCGGGGCAGCTGAATTGTTACATTTGTCCTGCCAAAAGATGTGAAACGGATTGACAAAATGGGAGGAATGTAACATAATTTATGTTATATAACATGAATAATGCAACAGGAGGAAAGCAAATGCCGCCAAAAGCAAAAATTACAAAGGACATGGTGATTGACGCTGCGTTTGAAGTCGCCCGCGAAACAGGCGCGGAAAACATCAATGCGAGAACGGTATCCCAAAAACTCCACTGTTCCACCCAGCCCGTTATGTATCATTTCTCGACGATAGAGGAGCTAAAAAGGGCCGCTTATGCAAAAGCGGATCGGTATCATACGGAATATCTGATGAATATTCCGGAAACACAGGAAGACGTTATGCTGGGAATCGGGTTAAATTATATCCGGTTTGCGGTGGAAGAACCCAATTTATTCCGTTTCCTTTTTCAATCGGGATTTGCCGTTGAAAACGATCTGCTTGAAATGATAAATTCCGCAGAGCTCATCCCTGTCCTTTCCGCTATGCGGGAAGCCATGAACAGGAGCATGGAGGAGACCAAAGAGGTTTTTGTAACGCTCGCGTTGTTTGTCCACGGATATGCCAGCATCATTGTCAACAACTCTTTCAAATATGAGGAGGAGCTCATAACGAAGCATTTGGAACGGGTATATACGGGAGCGATATTAGCCATACAGGAGAAAATAGGTTGAAAAAAGACCCGATGGCCTTTTTCAACCCGGCATTTATGCCGCAGGCGGCCCAAATGGGATCACAGCTGTGAAATCGCATGCGCGATTTTACGGCGCGGTGCCGCAAAAGACGCGGCATGGAGGGTTAAAATGAAAAAAATATACGAAAAAAGAGAACTGACCTTTGCGATTGTCTGGATCGTGATTTACTGCATTCTGCAGTCTTTCGCAAACCCGTTAAACGAAATGATCGGTGTGGAATACTCGGCAAGCGCCGTTTTCTGCGCCCTGCAGGCCCTTATAATTTGGAATTTCATTCGGAAGAATAATTTATCGAAACGGTATGGGCTCTGTAAATCCGGTATACCCGCCCGCCGGTTCCTTTATTATGTGCCTCTTTTTATCTTAAGTACGAGAAATTTTTGGAACAATATCACGGTCAATTATTCATGGGCCGGCACTGTCTGCCGTATCGTCTGTATGCTTTGCGTCGGCTTCGTAGAGGAAGTTATCTTCAGGGGATTTCTTTTTAAGGGCATTGAAGAAGACAGGGCGGAAACTATGCGGTTTCACGATCATGATTTATCTGCCGGCCGGAACGGGCAGACGGGAGCCGACGTAAAAACGGCGGTTATCATTTCAAGCGTTACATTCGGCCTGGGACATTTGCTGAATCTGGTAAACGGGAGCGGCGCGGGGCTTGCAGAAAACCTGTTTCAGGTTACGGGAGCGATTGCGATCGGTTTCTTGTTTGTGATCCTGTTTTACCGCGGCGGGAGCCTGCTTCCCTGCATCATCACACATTCCGCGATAAACATCACGAGTACTTTCGCGGATGAAACAGGATTAACGTTAGGAAAACGTTTGCTGTTTCAGCTGGTTCTGTTTGTAATTACCGTCTCTTATGCCCTTTTTCTCACAAAGTCGCTCCCCGAAAAAAGTGACGGCTGAAGAAGCCGCAGCTTTTGGGAAAATAACTCTCCGTCCTTCTATCTCATGCGGACAGATCAACGATAAATATTTCCACCTGTGCGGTTGCTTATCCAACGCCCCGTCTGCATTGCCATCAATGGCATGCAGACGGGGCGTTGGATTGCAACCGCACAGGTGGAAATATTTTTGCGGGAACAGAAAAACTGTCATTTCCGATAGGAAGGTGGCAGATTTGAGACTAAAACATAAATCTTGTTTTGAAAGTGAAAAATGACGATTTCCATGCAAAAATAGGGGGATGTTCAGTTGACATGTCCAAGATATTTCAATATATTTGTAGTGTAATATATAAATCTTGTTATGGAGGGACGAAAATGAGAAAAAAGAGGATCGCAGCAATTCTGGCGGCAGTGATGCTTGCGTCCGTGGCAGGATGCGGGGCACAGGGAGGGGAAAACGCCGCATCGCAGAATACGGACGGTAATGGAGTGGAGGAGAGCAGCGAAGCTGCCGGAGCCGACGAGGGGGAAACGGTCGCAGAGGGGGCGAAGGGATCGCTTGAAATCTGGACCATGTTCACGGGAGCCGACGGAGCGGCGTTCCCCGATATCGTAGACGCTTACAATGCGACGAATCCGGACTATACCGTGATTCACAGGCCCATGGAAGCGGAGGATCTGTATCTGAAGCTGCAGATGGCCGAGTCATCGGGAGAGGGGATCCCGGATATGGCGATGAACCACATCGAAAGGGTTCCGTTGTATCAGGAGCAGGGGCGTATCCTGGATCTGACGCCCTATCTGGAGAAAGCGGATATCAGGAAAGAAAATTATAACGCAAAGGCCTGGGAGATGACGGATCTGGGAGGCGGGCATTACGGAGTGCCGCTGGACGTCCATTCCTATATCCTGTGGGTCAATATGGATTTATATGAGAAATACGGACTGACCGACCTGGATGACGGCGTACTCACCTGGGACGAGGTGGCCAAGACGGCGGAGGTGTTGAAAGCGAGCGGGGACGGGGTAATTCCCATCGGCCTAAGCTGGTATCGTCCGATTTTCCTAAGCTCCTATGCGCAGATGGGCGGTACGCTGAGCGAAGACGGCGTGAATCCTTCGTTCAATAACGAGACCGCGGCGGCCGTGCTCCAACAGTATGCGGATATGGTATCGGCCGGATACACGCAGAAGGACGGTGAGGACTCCTGGAAAGCTTTTCTGGGCGGGAACGTGCTCTATGAGCCCGAAGGAATCTGGACGTATAACGCAGTGAGGGATTCCGGGCTGAACATCAAAGCGTTCGACTTCCCCGTATTCGATCCTTCCGCTAAGGGGAACTGGACATCCTCCCATCAGTTCACCATCCCGGTGCAGCCGCAGCAGGATGAGGAACGCATAATGGCCTGCCTGACATTCATGAAGTATGTGGAGGAGCACGCGGCCGGCTGGTCTGCCGCAGGATTGGTGCCTGCTTCCAAAGCTACGTTGGAGGATGAAACCTTCTCGCAGATGCCTCAGTATTTCCTGGCTTCGGAAACGGATGAACTGAAGATTTATAATTATAAATATTACGGCTATGCCGTGGACGCCCTGGACAAGGTGCTGGCGGATATGATGTTCGGCAAGATCAGCATCGAAGACGGCCTGCGCCAGGCCGAAATGGAAACAAAGGATAAGATAGAAATGGAATAGGGCGGCCTGTCCATGGGGCCGGCGGCATCGGAAGATGCCGCCGGCAGTAAAAGTACCGGATTATGGGAGGTAATCCCGATGGAGCTGCTACCGGGGAGGCGGCGGTCGGGGGAATCCCGGTTCTATGCCGCCGGGGAGGCGGCGGACGGGAGCAATCCTGAATAAATGCCCGCAAAAGCGGGCAGACGGGAGTATCAATGGGAAATACTATGCGGAAGAAAAGGCGTTCGGGGGCACATCTTTTTTTCCTGGCGCCGCACATGATCATATTTCTTATTTTCTTTTTTATCCCGTTTCTGTATGGCGTTTACGCTTCGTTTACAAAATGGGATATGTTTTCTGCACCGCAGTGGGTAGGGCTGGATAATTACAGGACGATTTTCACCAATAGGGATTCCACCTTTTACAGGCAGTTTTGGAACGGGTTCGGGAATACCCTGCAGTTTGTGGTCATGATCGTCCCGTTCCAGATTCTGATACCGCTCATCATTGCGGTGGCTCTTTATGCCAGGCCGAAGGGGGCGAGGCTGTTCCAGGGGATTCTGTACATTCCCACGCTTTTCTCCATTTCGTCGGTAATTTTAACCTGGTTTTTTATTTTAAATCCCAGCTACGGACTCATCAACAGGCTGTTTAGGCTGTCGGTGAACTGGTTCGGCGAGCAGCCCTATGCCTGGCTGTCCATCATCATTGTGACGATCTGGTGGATCATCGGACAGAACATGGTGATCTACATCGCGGCCCTGGGGGGAATTGATCAGGGGGTTATCGAGTCTGCCAAGATTGACGGAGCGGGGTGGATGGATAAGGTGATCCATATCTATCTCCCGCTGATCCGTTTCCCGCTGCTTTTCACGATCCTTTCGGCCACCACGTCCCAATTCAACATTTACGGGCAGCCTCTGATGTTAACGTCCGGGGGACCGACGGAAAGCACCTTTGTTCTGATTATGTACATCAGGAACTTAGCTTTCGGCTCCGGGACCCCCATAGCGGGAATGGCGTCCGCGATGGCGGTGATCCTCGGCTTTGTGATCGGCATTTTTTCCATTGCACAGATGATCGTTCTCATCAGGCTGCAGAAGGAATAGAAGGGGGAGTAGGTTGAAAATGGCCTCAGGCCATTTTCAACCGGCATTTGTGCCGCAGGCGGCCCAAGTGGGATCACAGACGCGAAATCGTATCCGCAATTTTACGTCGCGGCGCCGCAAAGGGCACGGCATGAAAGGAGTCAAAATGAAACAAAAAAACAGAATAAATCCGGAAAAACTCATTTCCTTTCTGATTCTGCTGGTCTTCTCCGTGCTGTTCGTCATTCCGATGATATGGGTCTTTCTGTCGGCTTTCAAGGTGGATGCGGAACTGAACAGGGCGGGCGGTTTTATGTTTCTGCCGCAGACATGGACGCTGCAGAACTTTATGGAGGTGCTGGATCCGAAGAACGTGAAGGTCCCGATTTATAAATGGTTCGGAAATTCCGTACTGATATCGTCCGCCTATACCGGACTTTCCGTGGTTATTGTATCCATGGCGGCCTATGCTTACGGAAAGCTGAAATTCAAGGGGAGGGATACGCTTTTTCTAACGATCCTGTTTATCTCTTCCTTTCCGGCCATTGTGAATATCGTTCCGCTTTATCATACGATGCGCCTGTTCCATTGGGTGAATACCCCCATGGCGCTCATCTTTCCCGGGCTGGCCGGATGCTATCACATCTTTCTTGTGAAGCAGTTTATGATAGGCATACCGGACAGCGTAATAGAGGCGGGCAAGATAGACGGGGCGGGAGACGTGCGGATCTTCTTTGAATTGGTTTTCCCGATGCTGAAACCCATTCTGGTGGTGGTGGGGATTTTCAGTTTTACCGGCATCTGGAACGATTTCCTGTGGCCGTCGGTGATCATCAACGACGTGGAAAAGCTGCCGCTGACAGCGGGGCTCCAGCTGGCGAAAGGAACCTATGCCACCTTCGTATCCAAGTTGAGCGCAGTGGCGGTGGTATCCATCGTGCCGATGATCGTTTTGTACTGCATTGCGGAAAAATGGCTGGTAAAGGGGGTGCAGATTTCCGCAGGGGTAAAGGGCTGAGACGAATCGGCTGCGCGTTTCGGACGGAGGGCGGGAGGCGTTCCGTCCGGATATAAAAAGGGGGAGAGCGGAAAACCGGGGGAAGGAATCGCAATACGCTCTGGAAAAGAAAACAGGAGGCAAAAATATATGTGGACAGAGGACAGGATTTGGGAGTGGTACCGGAAACAGCCGTGGATTGTGGGCTTCAATTATCTGCCGTCCTATGCCGTGAACTCTACGGAAATGTGGCAGGGCGGGTCTTTTGACGACGGGCAGATAGAAAGGGAGCTGTCTGTTGCGGCAAAGATCGGATACAATTCGTGCAGGGTTTTTATCCAATACCTGCTGTGGAAAGAAGAAAGGGAACAGCTGTTTGAACATTTCGAACGCTTCCTGGAAGTCGCCTATGGACACGGCATCAGGACCGTGCCGATTTTGTTCGACGACTGCGCGTTCTCCGGGAAAAGGGAGCCCTATCTCGGGAAACAGGACGAACCGGTAAAAGGGATACATAACAGCGGATGGACGCCCAGCCCCGGCCTGGAGACGGCGGACCGGGAGGAGGAATATCCACTGCTGGAACGTTATGTGACGGAATTCGTTACCCGCTACGGAGCGGACGAGCGGGTCCTTTTTTGGGATCTCTATAACGAGCCGGGCAACAGTGAAAGGAATGAGAAGTGCCAAAAACTGCTGCAAAGCGCCTTTCAGTGGGCGAGAAGCTGTGAGCCTGCCCAGCCTATGACCGCAGGGGTGTGGAAGTTCCGGGAATTCGATTTGGAATGCGCGAAGCTGTCCGATTTGGTATCCTACCATGATTACTGTGGGTTGGAGACGACCGTGGAAAGGGTGGAACGGCTGGAGGAATATAACAGGCCCCTTTTATGCACGGAGTGGCTCCACAGGAATGCGAACAATCGGTGGGAAACGCATCTGCCTTATTATAAGAAGAAACGGATCGGCCTGTTTAACTGGGGCCTGGTGGAGGGGAGAACCCAGACATATCTGAGCTGGAACAGGGAAGAAAACCTCGGGGAGGGGAAAAATCTGGACTGGCAGCATGATGTCCTGAGAAAGGACTATACACCCTACAGAAAACAGGAGGTGGAGCTCCTTTCTTCTCTTACGGCGACCGACGAAAGGCGGCTGGACATTCCGGTGCGGGAGATGACGGCCGAATGCATGGAATTTCTGGAAAAAAAGGGATTGATTATCCGCCTCTGCCCGTCGCATCACCGGTTTGAGGTGGAGCGTGGGTGCGGGATAGGAAAGGATCTCTATCAAAGCAGCGAAGGGTCCGGAAGGCATAAACTCCTTTACGCCGGGATCAACCGGACGGCCTTTGACGCCTTCGGCATGCACGACGAAAACGAAGAGATCCTGCTTCTGGGAGGAGAGGGTGAAAAGGAACTCTATCTGCTGATCGGCCTTTCCTCCTGGGAGGAGTTTCAGAAAAAGAGCAGGAGGGGAACGCTGTCCGAGGAGGATTTCATCTGCCTGCGCTGCAAGTATAACGACCCGTATGTCAGTTTCTTTACGATGTGTAAGGGCGTGCTCCACGGGGAGGCCGTGGGAGAGGGGGAGGGGCTGCCGGCTACCTTCTACGTGACGGAGCCCACCGGGATCCGGCTGGATGTGTTCCCGATGGAAAATTACAGGATCAATCCGGTTTCTTAAGGGAGCCGGACGAAAACAGGCGCCCCGGCCGGCGGATATTTCGGCCGGGGCGCCTGTCTTCGTCCGGCTCTCATCCTCTTTGATTGTGACAGCCCGGCCGCCCGCAGGCTTCCGACAGGAGCCTTTCTGTGCGTTCGGTATCCGGGAATCTGTGGGCGGCTGAGGGGCTGCGCGCGTTTAGACAAAATTCGATAAGTGTATTGTCAATTCCAAATAAATTGTATATAATCATAGATGGTTAAATGCGCCTGGATGGTATGAACCGTCCGGTTTTTTCATTGTATTTTATAGAAGAAAGCGGGGACAATCGCTTATGAGAAAAAAGAGTTCCATGATCCTGGCTGCCGGACTCTGCATGGCCATATTGATGGGAGCGGGCAGTCCCGGGGCGACGGAGGGCCGCAGGAATGGTTCCGCGCAGCTTCGGGAGTCGGAGCCGGCCGTGGTGAACGTGCCCGGGATCGCGCAGATGGCCGAGGAAAAGCGGCTGGAAGAGGAGGAACGCAGGCTGGAGGAGGAAGCGGCGGCCACGGGGCGTACGGTGGCAGACCTGAAAATAGACGCCTATTTCGCGGACAGCGTGATCGTGGGAGATTCCATCGTCCTGGGATACCGGAATTACTGTATGAAGAGCGCGGACGCATCGCTGAAATCCATGCGGTTTCTTGCGGCGGGAAGTTTTTCCGTGCACAATGCCCTTTGGCCGGTGAGTGAAAAGAGCGTCCATCCTCTGTATAAGGGGAAGCAGCAGCCGGTTTGGGAATCCATTTCCATGATGGGGGCCAAAAGCGTGTTCCTGTTTTTCGGTATGAATGACCTGGGGGTGGACGATGATACCTGTAAATGCTATCAGGAGGTGATCGGCCATATCCGGGAACTGAATCCGGATGTGGATATCCATATCATCAGCATGACCTACACCCTGAAGGGCCAGGGGAAAAAACGGCTGAACAACGATAATATCCGCGTTTTTAATGAAGAGATGAAAGCGCTGGCGGAGACGAACGGATGGGGATTCATCGATATGGCGACGCCCCTGGCAGACAGCGAAGGAAATCTGGCCGCAGAGTATTGCAGCGACGGATTCGTCCATCAGACAGCGGCGGCCTACGAGATATGGACCGACGTGCTGCGTAAATATGTGGGAGAGAAGATCGGATATCCGGTTCCGGAGGAGGAACCGGCGGAAACCCTGGAGGATACGCAGGCCGACGGGACGGCAGAGTCTAACGAAGCAGAAACGGAAGGAATGCAGGGAGAGGATGAAAAGATTGAAAATTGACATTTTCAATCTCCCTGATTGGTATGCGCGCTAAGGCGCGCAGATGGGAGCACAAATGAGGAATAAGGCGAATCGAGAGGGAATAGGCGGGCTGTCCTGCGGCAGGCGGGCAGGGTGGTGCGCGTTCATTTTGGCAGCGGCCCTGTTGGCTGCCGGCTGCGGCGGGCAGAAGGAGACGACGGAAGCCACCGCTTCGGCGGAGACGGCGGATTCGGGGGAAGCAGGCGGAGTGGAAAGCGTGTCCGGGGAAAACGGCACGGATACCCGGGAAGCGGAAGCGCAGGGAGAGGATACCCAGGCGGGAGGAACGGAAGGCGCGTCGCAGCAGGAAGCGGGCGTGGATCCAAAGGCGGTCTATGAGGCCGTCAGCCAGGCGGTGGAGCTTCCTTCCATGATGGAGGGGGATGACGACTTCATCTCCAATTATTATGGGATCGACCCGGAAGTCCTCGACGGCTATGTATTTGCCAGCGCAGAAGACGCCACTCTGGCGGATTCCGTCATCGTCATGAAGGTAAAGAGCGAGGACGCGGTGGCCGGTATAGAGGAATGCCTAAATACGGTGCTCGCCCAGAAAGCGGCGGAGATGGAGGACTATATTCCGGAGCAGTACGAGATCGTTTCCCGCAGCAGCGTAAAGACCCAGGGACTGTATGTCTATCTTGTGATATCGGAAAACGCGGATGACATTGAATCGGTGATCGAGTCGTCTCTGAAGTAACCTGGAGGAAGCGATGGTTTTCAGCAGTATACCTTTTTTGTTCTTTTTTCTCCCTCTATGTTTAATCTTGTATTATGCTGTACCATATAAAGCGAAAAATTATATCCTGCTCGCCTTCAGCCTTGTTTTCTATGCCTGGGGCGAGCCGGTTTATATTGTTCTGATGCTGTTTGCGTCCGCCGTTGATTATACGAACGGAAGGCTGATGGAACGCTTCGGGACGAACGAGAGGCGCAGGAAGGGATTCCTGTGCCTGTCTGTTGTGATCAATTTATCCATGCTGGGCTTTTTCAAGTATGCGGATTTCGTGGTGGAAACGCTCAATGCGCTAACCGGGGCCTCCATTCAGCCTCTCGGGCTGGGGCTTCCCGTGGGGATCAGTTTTTTCACCTTCCAGACCATGAGCTACAGCATTGACCTGTACCGGCGGGAGGTGGAGGTGGAGAAGAATTATTTCACCTATCTCACCTACGTCTCCATGTTCCCTCAGCTGATCGCGGGACCTATCGTCCGATTTTCAACGGTAAACAGAGAACTTCATCATCGGAATATCCGATGGAAGGGATTCGTGCAGGGGACGCTGCGGTTCATGCAGGGGCTGTTTAAAAAGGTGCTGATCGCCAATAACGTGGGGGCGCTCTGGGAGACGATCCGAGCTATGGAGCCGGGGAGCGCGTCGGTGGCCACCGCATGGCTGGGGGCGGCCTGTTTCACTCTACAGCTTTATTTTGATTTCAGCGCCTACAGCGATATGGCTATCGGCATGGGAAGGATGCTGGGCTTCCATTTCCTGGAGAATTTCAATTATCCCCTGTATGCGGTGTCCGTGACGGACTTCTGGCGCAGGTGGCATATTTCCCTGTCCACCTGGTTCCGGGATTATGTATACATTCCTCTTGGCGGAAACCGGGTGAGCGTGGCGAAACATCTGCGGAATATGTTCGTGGTATGGTTCCTCACCGGCCTGTGGCATGGAGCCGCCTGGAATTTCGTGCTCTGGGGACTGTACTATGGGGTGCTGCTCGCCTTGGAAAAATATGTGTGGGGAAAGAAGCTTTCCGGCCTGCCTTCCCCGATCCGCCATTTCTATGCGATTTGGATCGTGGTATTCGGGTTTGTGATCTTCGTGTTCGACGACATGGGCCAGCTGGGCGGATATCTCGCCGCTCTGTTCGGTGCGGCAGGAAACCGTCTTTTCGGGCAGGAATTCCTCTGGTATGCGGGAAATTACGGGGTACTGTTGGCAGCAGCCGTTCTCCTGGCATTTCCGGTGTATCCTTTCCTGAAGGAAAAGAGAAAACGGTTGCCTCACGCAGGGCGGGTCGTCTGTAACGCCCTTGGCATGGTGGGATATGTGCTCGCCTTTCTGCTTACCACGGCTTATTTGGTGAACGATACCTATAATCCGTTTTTGTATTTCCGTTTTTAGGAAGGAGGAAGATGTGAGAAAAAAATACAGGTTAACCGGGAAGCGGCTGCAATCCGCCACAGTCCTTCTTCTGTCCGGGTTGATTCTGGCCTTTTCCCTTGCGTTTTTGGTATCGGAAAAGCAGGATTTTTCCGAAGGGGAAAACAGGTATCTGCAGAAGTTTCCCGCCTTTTCCCTGAAGGCATTGAAGGAGGGAGAGTTTACGGAGGATCTCCAAAGCTACCTGGCGGATCATTTTCCACTGCGTGACTTTTTCATGGGACTGAAGGCGGAGACGGAAATCGGCCTTGGATGCAGACAGATCAACGGGGTATATATCGGAAAAGACGGTTATTTGATCGAAACCTATGAAACGCCGAAGAATACGGAGAAAGTGGCGGCCCAGTTTCGGAAGTTCAATGAGGCTGTGGAGCGGGCGGATGTTTCCCTCATGCTGGTGCCCACTGCGATCACTGTTTACCGGGAGAAACTGCCGGCCCTGGCCCCCGCAGGGGATCAGATGGAAACCCTGCAGGAGATTCGGGAAGGTGCCGGCGTGGCCTTCATCAGTTGTTATGAGGTATTGCTGGAAGAAAAGGACAGGGAACAGCTTTATTACCGTACGGACCATCATTGGACGAGCTATGGGGCCTATGCCGCTTATACGGCTTACTGTGGCGCAAAGGGGATCACGCCGCTGCCTCGGGAGAAATTCACCGTAAAAAAGGTCACTTCCGATTTCCGCGGCACCATCTATTCCAAGCTTAACGACGGGCGGATGGGGAGCGACGAGATCGTGATTTTCGAAAACCCGGACAACCGTTTAACGGTTTCCTACCTGGATACGGGAGAAGTAACGGATTCCTTATATAATATGGAATATTTGGACAAAAAAGATAAATATTCCATGTTTTTAAACAATATCCATCCCTTGATTGAGATCACCAACGAGACGGCAGACTCGGACAGGGAGCTGGTGGTGATCAAGGACAGCTATGCAAACTGCCTGGTTCCTTTTCTGGTGAATCATTACCGGAAGGTCTATGTGTTCGACACCAGATATTACAAGGGCGGGCCCAGTTCCTTCATCAATGAAAACCGAGGGATAACGGACGTGCTCCTGCTCTATAATATGAATACCCTGGATGCCGATCTGGGCGTCGGAGGGATCTACTGAGTCCGGCGCTCTCCTCAAGACAAACGCAGAGCTATTCATGCGTTTGTCCTGGGGCTGTCCTGGGGCTTTCCTAAAAAAAGATTAACAAAATTCCGGCGGTATGATATAATGAGCGTTAGCGAGGAGAGCATGCTCGCATGTTCGACGAGCGGCGAATGACGATCATGAATCTTAGATTCATGATATAATGAGCGTTAGCGAGGAGAATGAGCCTGCTCATCCGGCAGCGGGGCATATGGAACGAAAAATCGGAAGGATTCAGGGCGGGTTTCCCGCCAGGACCACAAACAGGAGGGTGGAAAATGGGACAGGAAAAATATGTGGCATACGTTTCCACGTACACCATCGGCGATCAGGGAGAGTTCGGAATTACGGTTTTTGATGTAGATATGGAAAAAGGAAGGTTTTATGAGAAGGAAAAAATCAAGATCACCAATTCTTCCTATGTTTCCATCTCCCATAGCAAGAAATACCTTTATTCCATCACCGACTTCGGGGTGGAGTCCTATCGGATTAAGCCGGACGGCGGCTTGGAAAACATCAACCTGGGTTCTGTCAATGGGATGAGGGGCCGTCATGTCGCCACGGATTACGAGGATAAATTCCTGTTTGTGTCCGGATATCATGACGGGAAGCTCACCGTGCTGCGCACCAATGAGGACGGCAGCGTGGGCGAGATTACGGAGGAGATTTATTTTAAAGGCCTGGGCATCGTAGCGGAGAGGAATGTCCGCCCGCATGTGAGTTGTGCCAGGATGACGAGGGATAACCGTTATCTGTGTGTGGCCGATCTGGGAATGGATCATACCAATGTGTATTATCTGGACCATACTACGGGAAAACTGAAGCTGGTGGATGTGATCCGAAGCGATATGGGAAGCGGCCCCGAGCATTTGAAATTCAGCAGTGACGGACGGTATCTCTATATCGTCCATGAGGTGGGGAACTGTATTGATGTATATTCCTATACACAGAAGGACGGAAACCCCTTCTTTGAGAAGATCCAGACCATCAGTACGCTGAATAATTACCACGCCACAGGAAGTATCGCCAGCGCTCTCAACTTTTCGGATGATTTCAGCTATTTGTGCAGTTCCAATGCGGGGGATAACAGCGCGGCCATTTTCAGGGTGGATCAGGAAACCGGCCTGCTTACCAGGCTTCTCTGCCTTCCGGTGAGCGGAGAATATCCCAAGGATGTGGCCCTGTTCCCGGATAACCGTCATCTGGTTTCTCTGAACCAGGATTCCGGTACGCTGACGTTCTTTACCACGGATATGAAAAACGGGCTTTTGGTTATGAACGGCCCGGAGCTGCGCGTGCCGCAGCCTAACTGCGTGATTTTCCATAAGCTGTCCGAATAAATAGCATGGGCTGCCGCAATTTATGACACTACCACAATACGAAGCCTTAGGATTCGCAAGAGCCGGGCCGTGTATTGTGAGGGCCGGTCATTTCGCCGCAGCCTTTCAAATCGAAAAACATCCGCCGGCAGGAACCGGCGGATGTTTTTATGATACGCATGAGACAGAAAGGAGGCTGCCGTCCTGTCGCGTTGGTTGGGAAAGTTCTCCTCTAATCGTTTCCTTCTCTTTGATAAAAACGGAGGATATGATCCATCCGGGATCCCATATGGGACAGCAGCGCATCCGCCAAAACGAGAGCGGTCATGGATTCCACCACCACCACGGCTCGGGGAACGATAACGGGATCGTGTCGGCCCTTGATTTGTACGGTGATTTCTTCTTTGTCTCTGTTCACGGTTTCCTGTTCCCTGAAGATGGACGGAGTAGGCTTCACATGGGCGCGCAGAAGGATCCGGCTCCCGTCGCTGATGCCGCCCAAAATGCCGCCGGAGTGATTGCTTTTCTTTTCGATCCGGCCGTGACGGATACAAAAGGGATCGTTGTTTTCCGAGCCCCTGGAGGAACCGGCCGCACAGCCGTCCCCGATTTCCACCGCCTTGACGGCGCCGATTGACATGACGGCCTGGGCCAGGCGCGCGTCCAGCTTATCGAATACGGGCTCTCCCAGCCCCGCGGGAACGCCGTCTGCGAGGCATTCGATCACGCCGCCCGCGGAATCCCGATTCTGCATGCACTCCTCCAGATATTGTTCCGCCCGCGCCGCCGCATCCGGGTCCGGCATGCAGACCGGATTGGAGAGGATGGCATCCTCCCGGAAATTCTGAGGATCGATGGAGACGGGGCCGATACTCTTGGTATAGGCGAGGATGCGGATCCCCAGTTCTTTTAGGAAAAGACTGGCTACGGCGCCGCCTGCCACTCGGCCGATGGTTTCTCTGCCGGAGGATCGTCCGCCCCCGCGATAATCCCGGAAGCCGTATTTGGCGTCAAAGGTATAATCGGCATGGCCCGGCCTGTAATAAGAGGCGATTTCGGAATAATCCGCGGAACGCTGGGACGTGTTTGGCACGAGCAGGGAAACGGGAGTCCCGGTAGACTTCCCTTCGAAGACGCCGGAAAGGATCCGTACGGAATCGCTTTCCCTGCGCGGCGTGGAGAAGCGGCTCTGCCCCGGCTTCCTGCGGTCCAGAAAGGCCTGGATCGCCTCTTCGCACAGTGCCAGCCCCGCCGGGACGCCATCCACGACGACGCCGAGCGCTTCCCCGTGGGATTCCCCCCAGGTGGTGATTTTGAAATAATTTCCGAAGGTATTGCCGGCCATATCTGCTTCCTCCTATTTTTTATAATGATCGCGCTGCCTGATGAGGCGGGCATATATTTACGGGATAAATGGCAGTGCAGCCATTTATTAGGTACCTACCTGGTATTATACTCCGGATTGGGAGGACGGGCAAGGGGATCGATTTCCTTATCGGGGCAAATGCAGGAGGGCATAGGGCCGTGACAGCCTTCGAAGCGTTTCCGTGCCTGCTAACCCCGATAATCTGAAGTGGAAAAAATGTCCGCCATATGGTAAGATAATTGAGGCATATTCAGCCGGAGATGGGAAAAGGGTGAAAAAGCTGCAGAAAATAAATCATGGTCTTTCTCCGGAACAGCTGGATTTTTGAATAGAAGTAAAATATATTAGTTCTGCTAATACACGGGCAGCAAGTAAGAATTGGAGTGCGGTGCAGCAGGATTTTGATTGGTTAATGGATGAAATAGAAAATGGGAAAAAAGGAAAGGCTGCTTTTGTAATAGGGTGGTTTAATTGTGTGGATTCGAACAGATAAATTCCACTTTGCTTTATACTATTAGATAATGTCATGTATTTTTGATATGCAAGAAAAGAATATTATTAAAGGGGGAGAAATTATTGCAGAACAAAAAGGGAGATTCTCCGATTGTTGTAAGTTCTCATGATGTGCATTTAGATTCTGATTATGTACAGTGGATTCATGATATAAAGGAACGTTTTAGAAGTGCACAGATAAAAGCAGCTGTGAAGGTAAACTCAGAACAGTTGTTATTCAATTGGCAACTGGGACGGGATCTTGTTTTGCGAAAAACGGAGGAAAAATGGGGAAAAGGTATTGTTGAGCAGTTAAGCCTTGATTTACAGCATGAATTCCCAGAGGTGAGAGGATTTTCAGCCAGAAATCTTTGGAATATGAAAAAATGGTATTCTTTTTATGCATTGGCTAGAACTTCAGGTGATTTAATTCATGCAGTGGATGATAAATTAAAACTTGATAGTATAAAACTGCAGCAGATTGGTGCAGAAATTCAAGAAAATAACGAGGAAGAAAAACTGCACCAAGTGGGTGCAGAAATGTCATTTCCCTCTTTTTTCGGTTTTGTGCCCTGGCGCCATCATGTAGAAATTGTTTCAAAATGTAATTCCGTGGAAGAGGCATTGTTTTATCTTCAGAGCACAATTGAAGAAGGCTGGAGCCGAAATGCCTTAATTGATTGTATAAAAGCTGATTTATACCATAACACGGGAATGGCAAATACAAATTTTGCGGAAAAGCTCCCCGGGATACAGGGAAAGATAGCACAGGAGATTGTAAAAGATACCTATGATTTCAGTTTTATCTCTTTGCCAAGAGGATATGATGAGGCAGCATTGGAAACGGCTCTGGAACAGAATATTACCAGGTTTTTGCTGGAACTTGGAACGGGATTTGCTTTTATCGGAAGGCAGAAGGAAATTGTGATTTCAGGGAAAACACGAAAGATTGATATGTTGTTCTACCATATCCGTCTTAAATGTTATGTAGTAGTTGAGCTGAAGACGGTTTCCTTTGAGCCGGAATTTGCAGGAAAATTGAATTTTTATGTTAATGCAGTGAATGACCTCATTCGAACTCCGGATGAGAATCCTACAATTGGATTGCTGATTTGCAAAGATAAAGACCAGACGGAAGTGCAATGGGCATTTTAGGGAATTCAAACACCTATGGGAGTTGCCTCTTATGATAATATTAAATTGGAAGAGATTAAGAAGCAGCTGCCTACCGAGAAAGAGATTCAGCACCGTATTGAATTAGCGGAAGAAGAATTTAATTTGAACAGAAAGAAACAGGGAAAATGATGTCGGATAGTGGGGATAGGGCGGTGAAAACTTTGCTTGTTTCTTCTGTATATAGTAAAAACAGCAGTTTTATCAATTTCCCAAACCATTTTTCCAACTTTCAATATTCAAATTCCTTAATTTTGATACCAAAATTAGAGGTAGAAAACTTTTCCAAACAAGAGTCTGGTAAACTAAAATGTGGATATTGTTCAAACCAGCATAAATCCAGGGCTTCAGCTAACAGTTCGCAAAGCAGACGCAAAATTTGGAAAGCTCCCTTTTGTGAACGACGCCAGGGTATTCGATCACCATGCGATCATTCCCGCCGAACAGTATGTACAGTTAACGGCCAGGTTCACGGAGGCCGCTCTGTTTTCCGCCATAGAGAATCCTGTCCGATATATGGAAACCCAGGATTCCCGGATGGCAAAGATCCTGGGGGAAACGAGCGGACTTGGCACGGTGGCGGCCCGAGCGGATATTATAGAAAAGCTGTTCAACGGCTTTTTGTTGGTAAAGAAAGGCAGCGAGATTTTTCTCACCTCCAAAGCAAGGCAGCTGCTGCAGCTGGTTCCGGAGGAACTGAAGAAACCGGAGCAGACGGCCGAATGGGAGCTGAAGCTTGATGAGATCTCCAAAGGGTGTCTGGACAGCAATGTTTTCATGGGGGAGATCCGGATGTATACGGTGGGGCTGACCGAAGAGATCCGAAGGGAACAGGGCGTTTTCCGTCACGATAACCTCACGCACAAAAAATTGGTGCTGCCGCACAAAATCCTGTTGATGAATGGAAAGCCGCCTGCGGCGGCGGAATGAGAGGGAAAATGGCAATCGATAAAGTGAAGGAATACATGAAACAATGGAATGCGCAGGGGAGGATTCTGGAATTCGATGTTTCCAGCGCCACGGTGGAGCTGGCAGCGCAGGCGCTGGGATGTGAAGGGGCGCGCATTGCGAAAACCCTTTCTTTCGCGCAGAAGGATAAGGATGTGCTCATCGTGGCGGCAGGAGACGCCAGGATCGATAATGCGGCTTATAAGGCCAGGTTCGGCACAAAGGCGAAGATGATTCCGCCGGAGGAGGTGGAGGGACGGATCGGGCATGCCACGGGAGGCGTCTGTCCCTTCGCGGTCAATCCGGGAGTGGAAATATACCTGGACGAATCCCTGAGACGCTTTGCCACCGTATTTCCCGCCTGCGGAAGCAGCAACAGCGCCATTGAAGTGACCATGGAAGAACTGGAGGCCTATTCCGGCTCGTCGCAGTGGGTGGACGTGTGCAAGGGGTGGAGAGAAGACGCGCAGGCGGACACGGAGGGGAAACGGTTATGACAAAACGGCAGCAGGTAATCGCCCATTGCCTCACCTATCCGGATGTCTATGAGGATTATCCCTTTCATGACCCGAACTGGTGCGTGATGCGCCACCGGAAGAACCGGAGGGTGTTCGCCTGTATTTTTAATAAGGACGGAAAGGTCTGGGTCAATGTGAAATGTGACCCGCAGTGGAGGGACTTTTGGAGGGAGGCATTTGCGGGGGTGATCCCGGCATATCATATGAATAAGACCCATTGGAATTCCCTGATCCTGGACGGGAGCATACCGGAGGAGGAAGTCAAGAGGATGATCGCTGAAAGCTATGACCTGACGGTCCGTATCAGCGCAGAACGCGCTCCAGCCGGCCGCCCAGACGGCTCAGCAGTTCGTTCGTGATGGTGCCCGTCCCTTCCGCCAGGTCATAGGCGGTGATTTCCCGGTTCCCGGATTTCCCGATGAGAACGGCGATATCCCCGGCTTTTACGTCCGGTATCCCGGTAATATCGACGAACATCTGATCCATGCAGATCCGTCCCACGATGGGCGCCTCCCGCCTGCCGATGAGAACCCTTCCGCGGCCGCAGGAAAGGGAACGGGGGATTCCGTCGGCGTAGCCGATGGCCAGGACCGCGATCTTTCCGTCCCGTCCGGCCACGTATTCCAGCCCGTATCCCACCCCTTCGCCCGCGCGGATCGTCTGAACCCGGGCCACCCGGGCCTTGAGGGACAGTACCGGACGGAGGCGGACAGGACAGTTTTTCAGGTCTTCCCGGCGGCTCAATACGCCGTAGAGAGCGATGCCTGTCCGAACGAGATCTCCGCCCCATTCGGGATAGCGGATCAGGCCATGGCTGGCCAGAAGATGCAGCTTTCCGCAGTCACAGCCCCGCCCTTCCAACGCGCGGACGGTTTTGCGGAAAGCATTTTTCTGCCCGGTGCAGAAAGAGATATCCGCAGGTTCATCGGAATCGGCGCAGCACAGATGGGTATAGGTTCCGGTCACCCTGAGATTTTTGTATTGAAAAACCCGATATAGCTCATCCTCCCTTTCGGGACGTTCCCCCAAGCGATGCATGCCGGTATCGATTTTCAGATGGACGTTCAGCTTCCTTTTGCAGGCGCTTAGCTGTTCGGCATAGGCCCCGTCCAGAACCGTCTGTGTGAGACGGTATTTTGCCAGGTCGGAAAAACGGTCCGGGTGGGTGTAGCCCAGGATCAGGATTTCGCCCCGTATGCCTCCCCTGCGCAGTTCTATTCCTTCGGAAAGGGTGGCTACGCAGAAATTGTCGATGCCCATCCTGTTCAGCGCATGGGCAAGAGGGAGCGCCCCATGTCCGTAGGCGTTGGCCTTTAGGACGCACATCAGGGCGCATCCCGGAGACAGCAGACTTTGGAGAGCTCTCACGTTATGGCGCAGACTGTCGCCGCTCAGCTCGATCCAGGCCCGGGGCGGTTGTTTCGTGCGGCCGCTTTTTGGACAGACGCAGGACGGACGGCGGCAGACGGTACCCGGGGAGTTGGCCAGACGGCGGCAGACAGCGTTCAGGGCGCCGGACAGCGGCAGACAGTACCCGGGACGTTTGCCGGACGGCAGCCGGCGGCAGGCGGCGCCCAGGGCGTCGGCCAGACGGCAGCCGACGGCGGACAGCGCCCAGGACAGCAGGCAGACGGAAAGAAAGTGAAGCAGGCTGTTTGTAATGAAAAGTTGTTCCAGATGTAGCGCCTTGGCCGCACCGCGTACCAGGATGATCGCCAGGGGATGGAGCAGATAAATCCAGGTGGAAAGCTTCCTCAGGTGTCTGTCCGGGGGACGGCGGACGGTCAGAAGAAGGGAAAAAAGGAAAAACATGACAAGGGGCAGGGCCAGGTACATACTGTCATGCTTCTGGACATCCAGGCGGTGGAGGAGCAGACCTTCGGCCGTCATTCCGGCCAGGCTGCAGAGGAGACCGGCACATAGCAGTATGCGCCTTACCGCCTGACGTTCCGGAAGCAGTGCGGACCGTGCTGCCGAGAGCAGTGTGCGCCGTGTCGCCGAGCTTTCTGCGAGCGGTATATGCGGTGCCGTCGAGCGTTTTGGGAGCGGTATATGCCGTGCTGCCGAGCGCTTGGGGAGCGGTACGCCCTGGTCTGCCCGACGCTCTGTGAGCAGCCGAATTCCCGCTCCCTGTGCGAGAAAAAGGGGAGCATAGAACAGGCCGCCCCTTGTCTGGGAAAAAATATCCAGCAGTAAGTCATAGACCTTCTTTGTCGTGCTGCCTTCCGGCAGGAAACCATAATAGCTGTCGCCGGGCAGGCCCAGAAGGTACAGGAGGGCGGTGACGGCGAACAGCGCGCCGAAGGGCAGCAGCCTGCCTGCCGGAAGCAGAAGGAGGATTCCGAGTATACAGGCCGGAAGGTACCACAAATGATAGAACGTACCTTCAAACAGAAATAGGCGCAGCAGGGAAGGAAACGTCCTGTTATGCAGATGGCCCGCATAGATACCGACGGGCAGATAGATCAGGGTGGCGGCCAGATACAGCCCCAGTATTTTCCGGAAAGATTTTCCCAGGGCCTCTGTCTGTCCCAAACGTTCGGACCCGGAAAAGCAGGGAGGCAGAAGAAAATAGCCGGTGGCCATGAAAAAGAAGGGGACCGCGGTCCGGGCTAAAATTCTGGTGAGGATAAAATCAGCTTCGCCGCCAAAGGAGCCGAGGGGAGAGGTGTGGATGGAGACGACCAGGAGGGCGGCAGGAATCCGAAAGAGATCGATCCCGCCGGTCTGTGGATGATTGATAGGAGTGGTCTGCATGGTTGGTTTCCCTCTTTCTGTCTGTGTGCGGGAAGGAACAGAAGAGCCGTCGGCCCAGGCTTTTCCTTCCCACCGCGGCGCTCATCCCGGTTCGGATCAGGAATCGCTGCGTTTTTCCAGGGATAATTCAATGGCAGCGGTGACGATCTGCGTAAGGGAGAGTCCGGCCGCGGCCAGCATGCCCGGGAAACGGCTGTGGGCCGTAAAACCCGGAATGGTATTGACTTCGTTAAAATAGATTTCGCCGGAATCGGCCAGGAACATGTCCACCCGGGCAAACCCCTGGCAGGAGAGCGCCCGGTAAATGCGTTTTCCGGTCCGGCGTATCCGTTCGGAGGTCTGATCGTCGATTCTGGCCGGAACATGGATGGCGGAGGTTTTCAGGGTGTATTTTTCCGTGAAATCAAAGAACCCCTCCGAGAGCTCGATTTCATCCACCGCTCCTATGGTCAGGCAGTCGTTTCCCAGAACGGCACATCCCACCTCAAAACCGGAGATGGCTTCCTCCAGAAGGAGGGTGTCGTCATAGGAAAAGGCCAGTTCTACGGCGGAGGAAAGCGCCTGCGGATCGGACACCTTGGTGATCCCGAAAGAAGAGCCGGATTTTACGGGCTTTACGAACAGGGGCCAGTCGATTTCTGCGGCCAGTCTGCGGATCTGTTCTTTTGCCGTATGCCGGCAGATCAGCCGGGAGCGGGGATGCGGGATTCCCTCGGCTTGGACGAGCCTGTGCGCCCTGTCCTTGTCCATACACAGGGCGGAGGAAAGAACACCGCAGCCGACTACGGGGATGCCTGCCAATTCCAGCGCACCCTGCACGGTGCCGTCTTCCCCGTTTCGGCCGTGCAGAACGGGAAAGGCGGCATCGACCGGAAGCTTCTCGACGTGCCCGTCCCGAAGCAGAAGGAGGGCGTGGTCGGAGCGGTTCAAGGACAGGGATATGGGAACACAGTTCCCCTCCTCCTGCCAGGCATCGTCCGCGATTTTTTCCTCCGCTCCGTTATAGAGGAACCAGTCTCCCTGCCGGGTGATGCCCACCAGGAGAGGTTCATATCGTTCCCGGTCCAGACTGCCTGCCACCGCATGGGCGGACTGGAGGGAAACCTCGTACTCCGGGGTACAGCCGCCGAAGAGCAGGGCGATCCTCTTCCTGGCGGAAGGGATGTGAGAGGGTTGTAAATGATCAGTGAGAGAGCGGTCGGGTTTTTTGTCCATGTTTTCTCCTATTCTGCCGCCCCCGGGCGGCCTTTTTTTCGGAAATGCGGCCCGTAAAACGAGAGATTTCCGGCTTGCTCGGTATGGATCATGATAACGCGGGCATCTCTAAGAATTTTTCGAAAAGAAAAATGCCCGTCCGTCTTTGGTATTTTTTCTATCATACCAAAGGCGGACGGGCCGTTTGTTACCGAAACCCTGCTTTTTTCTTCCGAAAACCTTACGAAAAAAGAAATATTTAAGGTACTCCCTCCGATGCGGCCGTTTTAGGGCCGCGGCCATGCCGCATTCTCAGCGGTCGCTTTCCTTTCCGATCCGGAAGAACAGACCGGCTTTCTGCAGGGCTGGACGCAGAGCCAGATACACGGCAACGGATACGATGGTGGAGGTGACGGCATTAATGGAGGTGGAAGCCACGTTCCATGCCAGCGTGAGTTCCGCGGCCGGTTTTCCCAGAAGAAGCAGTTTATAGTAGTATCCTACCAGCGGATCGAAGATGACGTTGAAAAGCAGGCCGCCCACGGCCGCCAGCAGCGTCCAGAGGAATATCCTCTTTCGGTCCTGCGTATGGGTGATCCGTCCGAATTTATGGGCGATCAGCCCGGTAATCAGCCCGATGCACAGCTTTAACACAAAGGTTTTTGGGGCGTAGAGCACATAGACCGGATCGAAAAGATCGCCGATGGTCATGCCGATGGCTCCGCCGACTCCGCCGTAAAGACCGCCCAGAATCAGCGCTCCCAGGACACATACCGCGTTGCCCAGGTGGATGGACGTGGCGTCGCCGCCGGGCAGGGTGATTTTAATCTGCAGGAAGGTGAATACCACATAGGACAGGGCGGCAAATACGCCCGTTAAAACCAGTTTCTGTACTTTTTCGTTTCGCATAAGTCTCTCTCCCATCTTTTCCGGCCGAATACCGGAGTTTCACACAACTATGATTTGGCATGCCTGTATTCTATTATATGCATGAGTGGCATGATTGAAAGGGCCATTTTATAAAATTTTAACCATACCAGTTGAACGCAAAAGGGAGTTGTGATAAAATCAAAAAAATAGACCGGCCATTAAGGCAGAATGCGAGGGAATATGGGAAAACACAATTGGATCAACCGAATCGGGTATCTGGCGCTGTCGGCCCTTCTTTTGATGCCTGCGGGCTGCGCCGGGCAGGCGGAGGAACGGTCTCAGGCGGGGATAGAGGCCGCGCCGGAGGAGGAACCGGCGGAGATGGAGGCCGCGCCGGAGGAGGAAACCGCATCGCCGGCAAAACCGGAAGAGGAAGGGAATGCGAAGCCCCCTTTGCTGCAGCAGACGGATTGGGAGGATTTCTTTGGCGGAATCAACGGTTCGGCCGTCGTCTATGAACCGGCCGAAAACCGCTATAGGATCTACAACCAGGAGGCGGCCATGACACGTCGCTCCCCCTGCTCCACCTTTAAAATTATTTCCTCCCTGCTCGCGCTGGAAAGCGGCGTCGTGGATCCGGACCGGTCCGTCCGGACATGGAGCGGGGAAATATTTTGGAACGAGGACTGGAACAGGGATATCGGCTTTGACGAAGCGTTTGGTACCTCCTGCGTCTGGTATTTCCGGCAGGTGATCGACGAAATCGGAAGGGAGAGGATGCAGGACGGACTGGATAAGCTTCAATACGGAAACCGGGATATTTCCGACTGGGAGGGACGGTTGAATACCAATAACCGGAATCCGGCCCTTACCGGGTTTTGGATCGAATCGTCGCTGAAAATTTCGCCGAAGGAACAGACAGAGGTAATGGAACGCATTTTCGAAAGCGGCTCCGGATATTCCCGGGAGACGATAGGCCGGCTGATGCAGGTTATGCTGCTGCCGGAATCTGAGGAAACGGGGATTCTGATTTATGGAAAAACCGGGATGGGAAAAGCGGCAGGCATCACTGTCGATGCATGGTATACCGGTTTCGCGGAGTGCGCCGGCAGAAGGGTTTACTTCTGTGTGCATTTGGATGAGACGGCGGATGCGGAGGTGACCAGTTCCAAGGCGCGGGAAATCGCTGTTAAGATCCTGGAGGAGACGCTACTTTCCCCAAAGGTGATTTATATAAATCACATCCAAAACACCATTTAAGACCTCTTTCCATTCCAAATTGCCCACAAAATAATTCCTTTTCCTGAACTGCTCCCACATTCCCGCCATCCCTGCGTCTTTTTCTATCAATGCAAGAGTTTCTGACATTTCCTCTTTTGAGAACAGCGTTTCCCTCTTTTTACAGGTGGCGCAAAATGCCTGTAACAGGATATTTTTATCTACCCTGGCTGCACATATTTTCATAACTTCATATACATCATAATAATCCCTCAGTCTGGTGTTGGCAATTCCCCTTGCTAAAATTGTCTGTATCTTCTCCGCAAGCAATGTTTCAACATTATATGTAAGAAGCGGAATTGTTCTGTCTTCAAACATCAATTTATATTCATATTCCATTGCAGATGGTGTAATCGCATCATCTGTCGAAATATCAATCTTGATAAGCTGCCTTATTCGCTCCAATACAGCTTCAAGCATCATTCTAACACCGGGATATTCGAAATCGGTCATAATATCTGACACAGAAGTAATCCGAAAGGCAACATTATCCTCCAACGGGATAGCACATATCTCAGAAACGATTCTCTGTGCATCGTCCGCATTCACTGGAAGTGATTTCACTGTTGTGTCAATATCCATGGTTGCCCTTATATCAATACCTATAAGGGAGGCGACCAACATGCCGCCTTTCAGAACAAAATGATTGCGGTAATCAGACACAGATACTCTTTCCCAAAAACGCTCCATAATAAAATTCCTGATCAATACCTTTGCAATATTGTTGTCCCCTTTTGAGATATTCCTCACCTTATCCTTCAGTTGTTTTGAAGTATGAATCATCCAAATACCTCCACATATTTCATGACTTCATCTCTCGTCCCAAGCTTCTCCGCATATTCGACTAGTCTGGATAATTTTTTACCTTTGCCTGACATATACTCTTTTATGGCAGTTTGAAAATTCTGTACTTCTATTTTTTTCCTGTCTGAAATTAAATCACAGATACATCGTTCTCTGTCATAAACTTTAACCATATTTCCGCTCGTTGAAGGCACAGTACATACTCCAAGTCCATAACTGCTTTTTGAGGCATATTTTACCCTCACATTTTCGGTTTTTAAATGTGAAGCGTTGTAGCCTGTCGGCACGGAAATACAAATCTCAGAGTATTCCCTGTCTATTAAGCCATGAAGGTACAGTGCTGTTTCACCTGAGAAAATAACTGCTTTGTTTCGCATTTGCATGATATACAGTTCGTCCGGCCACACATCATCCGTAATGTAAATACCCCTTGCAATCCTTTCCAACCCTTTTTCTTTGATATATTTTGACAGTACTGCCTTAGATATATTGTTCTCATTTACCATGGCCGATAAAAGATAACCATTGTTTCTCTCTATCAGTTGTTGCAGAATATCATATTTACCCATGGAATTCACCTCTTTACTTTTTCGCTTAAATTATACTCAATTTAAGCGAGAAAGTAAAGATTGATAAAATGACCTTCGGTTTCTATTGTTGTCATTTCAAGGCTCTTTCAAAAAATGGTGTAGTAGTGGTGGAGTAAGCGCCTTATTGAGCCGTACAATCATTGATTTTATGGGCTTTTCCAGGCTATTTCAGGAGGAATTTGGCCATACCCAAAACAGAAAAGCATTTGCTATTAGAAAAGGGAGGCGATATAATAGAAAAAAGCGGATATAAAATGAAATAGGAAAAGAACGCTTTGTGCCGCAGCGGCACAAAGCTGAATCGCGATGCGAAATCGCATTCGTGATTTCTGGCATACATCTGCCAAATTTCTCCTTGACAGAGAAAAGAGACATTGCTACAATAATTAACCAGATAACGATTAACTAATTAACTTCCATAGGCCCGTCCCTCATCCGCCCGGTGGGAGATTAAGAAAGGAGACGAAAACGGGATGGAGATCGAAAGGAGCGAACTGACCCGTCAGGCGGCCGGCATGTTCCGCAGGGTGGACGCCATGCTTCGCCGTTATATAGACAGGATGGTATGCAATACGGGTGTCTACCCCTCGCAGCACCGGCTGCTGATGATCCTGGACCACCGGCCCAGCTGTTCCCAGGTGGAGCTGGCGGAGAAATTCGACGTATCCGCGGCGGCGGTCGCCGTTACCCTGAAAAAGCTGGAAAAAGGAGGATATATTACCAGAGAGGCCGCCCATTCGGATAACAGGATCAACCAGGTGAACATTACGGAGAAGGGGAAGGATGTGATACGGGAAAGCATCCGTCTTTTCCAGGAGGTGGACAGATGCTTCTTTGCAGGCTTTACCGATGAGGAGGTGGCGCGGTTTTGGCAGTATATGGAGCGGGCCTATCGGAACATGGAAAAGGAAAACAGCAGATTGGATAAGGAGGAAGGCAGGAATTGAAGCGATACTGGAAATACATCAAGCCTTATTTATATGCGTTTATATTAGGGCCGCTTCTGATGATCACCGAGGTGGTGGGCGAGGTGCTGCTCCCGGCCTTTATGGCGCAGATTATCAATGTGGGAGCCGCACAGCATAACGTACCTTACATCATTGAAATGGGGATTATTATGATTCTCACGGCATTTGTGATGATGGGAGGAGGGATCGGAGGGGCATGGTTCGCCTCCAAGGCAGCCATCAGCTTCGGAGCGGATCTGCGAAAGGACTGTTTTCATAAGGTGCAGCAGTTTTCTTTTCATAATATCGACAGCTTTTCCACGGGCTCCCTGGTGACCAGGCTCACCAATGACATCACCCAGGTACAGAATCTGATCATGATGGCCCTGCGGATGATGCTGCGCGCTCCGGGCATGCTGATCGGGGCTATCATTATGGCGGTTTCCATGAGCCCGGAGCTGGCCAGGGTGTTCCTGGTGATCATGCCGGTGATGCTTCTGACTATCGGACTGATCATGCGGATCGCCTTTCCCCGGTTTAACGTGATGCAGAAGAAGCTGGACCGGGTGAACTCCAACATCCAGGAAACGCTGCAGAACGTGCGGGTGATTAAATCCTTTGTGCGCGGGGATTACGAGGAGGAGCGTTTTGCCAAATCCAACGAAGATTTGAAGGATTCCAGCCTGCGGGCATTCCGGATCGTGATCTTCCAGATGCCTCTGATGATGCTTTTCATGAACGTGACCACCCTGGCCGTGGTATGGATGGGCGGGAAGGAAGTTCTGGCGGGAGATATGCCGGTGGGCAACCTGACGGCGTTCACTACCTACATCGTGCAGGTGCTCATGTCCCTGATGATGCTGGCCATGGTATTCCTGATGAGTTCGAGAGCCATCGCCAGCGCGAAACGGATTAACGAGGTGTTGGATACGCAGGTCGATCTGACCGACGAAACAGCGCGGCAGAAGGAGAAAAAGGTGGAGCAGGGCCGGATCGAGTTTCGGAACGTGTCCTTCCGCTATTACAAAGAAAGCCGGGAAAAGGTGCTCGACGGGATCGACCTGGCCATCGAACCCGGCCAGACCGTGGGTATCATCGGTTCCACCGGCTGCGGGAAAACGACCCTGGTTTCCATGATTCCCAGGCTGTACGACGTGGACGAGGGACAGATTCTGGTGGACGGCGTGGATGTGCGGGATTATTCCCTGCATCATCTCAGGAACGGCGTGGGAATGGTGCTGCAGAAAAACGTACTTTTTTCCGGAACCATAGAAGAGAATCTGATGTGGGGAGACGAGGATGCGGCGAAGGAAGAGATGCTGGCCGCATCCAAGGCAGCCCAGGCGGATGCTTTTCTGCAGACCTTCCCGGAGGGATATGATACCTTCCTGGGACAGGGCGGCGTGAACGTTTCCGGCGGACAGAAGCAGCGGCTGTGTATTGCCCGGGCTCTGTTGAAGCGGCCCAAAATATTGATCTTAGACGACAGCACCAGCGCGGTGGATACGGCTACGGAGGCGCGGATCAGAGAAAGCTTTGCCGAAACGCTGAAGGACACCACGAAGCTGATCATCGCACAGCGCATCAGTTCCGTGATGGACGCGGACCGGATCGTGGTAATGGATGAGGGAAGGATCGTGGGATCGGGCAGGCACGAAGACCTGCTGGCATCCTGCGAGGCCTATCAGGAAATCTATTATTCGCAGATGGACAGGGAGGTGAGCGCATCATGAACGAGACGAGAAAAGAAGCCCTGCTGCGCAAGTATGCCCATGCAGCCCAGGCGGCCCAGGCTCAGGACGGTCCGGGACACGGACCGGGCCCCGGACCGGGAGGCCGCGGCCCGGGAAGAGGAAGGGGCCAGATGGGCGGGAAACCCGGGAATGCGGGCAAAACCATTAAAAGGCTCTTATCCTATATCCAACAGGATACCACCAAGCTGATCATCGTTTTCGTCTGTGTGATTGCCAATACCGCGGCCACATTGGCGGGCTCCTATATGCTTCGGCCCATCATCAACAGCTTAACGTCGTCGGAGGGAAGTGTGGATAAGCTGCTTTCTTCTATTTTCCTCATGGCCGGTATCTACGCGGTGGGGATCGTGGCCCAGTACCTGCAGTCCCGCATTATGATCGGCATTTCCCAGGGGGCGATTTTCAGGATCAGGAACGAACTGTTCGGAAAAATTCAGAAGCTTCCGGTGCGTTTTTACGATACCAATAACCACGGGGATATCATGAGCCGTTTTACCAACGACGTGGACGCGGTGGGGGAGATGCTGAACAATACGGTGGTGCAGATCATTTCCAGCATCATCAACGTGGCCGGGACCTTCTGCCTTATGGTCTATACCAACGTATGGCTGACGCTGGTCACGGTGGTGGCCATTCCGCTGATGATGCAGGCGGCCCGTTTCGTCTCTCTGCGCAGCCGGAAATATTATAAAGCCCAGCAGGCGGCCCTGGGGGCGCTGAACGGATATATAGAGGAAACCGTGACCGGGCAGAAGGTGGTAAAAGTATTCTGCCATGAGCAGGTGGCGGAAGAAGAGTTCGAATTCCTGAATTACGACCTGCGGGATAAACAGATCAAGGCCCAGTTCTTCGGAGGCATTATGGGGCCTGTGATGGGGAACCTGGGGCAGGTGAGTTATTCCCTTACCGCCTGTATCGGCGGCCTGTTATGCGTGCTGCGCGGCTTTGATATCGGAGGGCTCACCGTATTCGTGAACTACTCCAGACAGTTCTCCAGACCCATTAACGAACTGTCCATGCAGATGAATACCATCTTTTCCGCCCTGGCGGGTGCGGAACGCGTCTTTGCGGTCATGGACGAAGCGCCGGAACAGGAGGATGCCGGTACGGCGGTGCGCCTTGCGAATCCGAAGGGGTATGTGAAGCTGGAGGATGTGACCTTCGGTTACGAGCCGGATAAGACCATATTGAAGCACATCTCCCTGTATGCAAAGCCGGGACAGAAGATCGCTTTTGTAGGCTCCACCGGGGCGGGCAAAACGACGATCACCAATCTGATCAACCGGTTCTACGACATTGACGAAGGAAAGATCACCATAGACGGGGTGGACGTACGGGAGATCGCAAGGGACGATCTGCGCCGGAATATCGCAATGGTGCTCCAGGATACCCATCTTTTCACCGGGACCATAAGGGAAAATATCCGATACGGCCGGCTGGACGCCACCGACGAGGAGGTGGAGCAGGCCGCCAGGACGGCCAGCGCCCATTCCTTCATTATGCGTCTGGAAAAGGGGTACGATACCCTGATAGAAGGCGACGGGGCAAATTTGAGCCAGGGCCAGAGACAGCTTCTGAACATCGCGAGGGCCGCCATTTCCAAGGCGCCCATCCTGATCCTGGACGAAGCGACCAGCTCCGTGGACACCAGGACGGAAAAACACATCGAACATGGGATGGACCGCCTGATGGCGGACCGTACCACGCTGGTGATCGCCCATCGGCTTTCCACGGTGCGCAATGCCAACGCCATCATGGTGCTGGAGCACGGGGAGATCATGGAACGGGGGACCCACGAAGAGCTGCTGGCCCTGCAGGGGCGGTATTATGAACTGTATACCGGAAAGAGCGAACTGGATTAACGAAAAAGAGGACGGGAAAATGACGGAAAGGGCGGCAGGGGAGCAGGCGGTTCCCCAAAAAAGAAAGATGCTCCGGTTTGAAAAGGGAATTGCATGGGTGAAAGGCAATGTGCCGTTTTCCGTCCTGTTTTTATGCCTGGCATGCTATTATCTGTGGCGGCTTTTTGCCATGCCGCCCTGGTATGACGAATTATATACCTATGAGATGTTCATCGACAGAGGGGTGGTCTATTCCATGATCCACTGGCCCCTCCCCAATAACCATGTGTTCTTCTCCGCCCTGTCCGCTGCGGTGAACAAGCTGGGCAGTCCGTGGCTGGGGCTGAGGGGCGTATCCTTTGCGGCCTCTCTCGGCAGCCTGCTCCTGTTATACCGCATCTTAAAGAAGGCGGTGGAGCCTTTCTGGGCCTTCCTGGGGACCGGGCTTTTTGCCGGGATGTATCATGTAACCCAGCAGGCGGTCCAGGGACGGGGTTATGCGCTCTCCGGATTTTTCCTGCTGGGGGCGGTGAACCTGCTGTATGAAATCTGCGTGCCCGGGGAGGAAGCCGTTTCCCTGAGGAAAAGCAGGGTATGGTATTATATCGGGTTCGCGGCCTGCTTAACGGGCGGGCTGTATACCATTCCGAGCAATCTGTATTGGGTGGTTCCAATCTGCCTGGCAGGCGGGTTTTTTCTTCTGATCTGCCGGGACTACGGCCGGCTGGGCCGGCTGATTGCCGCCTCCGCCGGGGCTGCGGCCGTAACCTTCGGCCTCTATACGGTGATCTGGCTCGCCATAGGCTCCAACTTTCTGGTGAAGGAGGAGGGGAGCATCTATTACGGGATGGGCCATGTGCAGATGATCCTGCGCGCCCCGGCTGCCGCCTTCCTGCGCGGGATGCGCGCGATGCTGTCCGACCCGAACATCCAGAGCGTGGATCGGGGTCAATTCCTTGACGGGATCGGCTCTTATCTGATGCAGGTACTGGATCAGGTATACCACGGAGGGGCCGGGGTATTGGCCGTGCTCATTCCGGCCGCCCTGGCGGTGATGCTGGTGCAATCCGTCCGTGCCTTCCGTCAAAAGGAACGCACCCGGCTTTTTGCGTCCCTGTACTGCGTAATACTAACGGTCATGGTACCCGTTTTTCTGTTCTTGCAGTGCGTATTTCCCTACTTGCGCGTATTCACCTATATGGGAAGCGTGCTCGCCATGCTGTTTACTTTGGCGGGATACCGGATTTTCCGGACGGTAAGGAAGCGCTGGCTTTCTCCGCCCCGTTTCCCGCAGGGGAAAAGGATGGGAAGGGCAGGAGGCATTCTTCCTGCGGCCGCCGTTTTCTGCCTTCTTTTTGTCTGCTTCATAAGGCCCTCCTACCATATGGGCTATGACAGCCGGGACAACCATATCTACGCGGCCCTGCGGCAGCTGGACGAGACGAAGGTGGACACCGTTTTGGTGGGGGACGTGTATGCCCGCCTGAACCTGTATTTCCATCTGGAGAAATGTCGCGGCAAGGCGCTCGTGATGACGGACGAACAGCCGGATTATGTGCTGATGGACAAAATCCAGACCGGCTCGGAGGGAAACGGGCTCATCTGGCCCTATGAAAGGGATACGGAAGATTTCCCCTGGGAATGGATCGAAAAGAATATGGAAGTGGTCTTTGAGGACGACGCCTACATCGCCTATCAGATCCGCAGATGAGGGTATCATGCGGTTACGTTAAAACGCGTAACGGTTCGGACACCCCGGCGTCCGGGTTCCTGCGGGGTTGCACAAGGGCTGCAGGGCCATGTACGCGTTTGTCGTGAAATGATTGTCGTGAAATGATTGTAAAAAGGGGTTGCTTTTTGTCTGTCCTCTGTGCTATAATAGGATTCGTCGGTTCGGTAAGAGCCCGTAGGAGCATAGTTCAAAGGTAGAACAGTGGTCTCCAAAACCATCGATGTGGGTTCGATTCCTACTGCTCCTGTAACGAAAAGCCTGAAATAACCGTGATAAACGGTTCTTTCGGGCTTTTTTAGCGGAGTGTCGGAACAAAAAAGCCGGAGGGCCCGATAAACGGGCACGCCGCCAGAAGCGGCAGAAAGAGAGGGAACTTATGAGGAAGAATGTGATTGCCAAGTACCCGAAGCTATTGCACGGCGGGGACTACAATCCGGATCAGTGGCTGGATTACCCGGAGATTCTGGAGGAGGATATCCGTCTGATGAAGCAGGCACACGTGAACTGTGTCTCCCTGGGGATTTTTTCCTGGACGAAGCTGGAACCGTCGGAGGGGGAATTCAGGCTGGATTGGCTCGGAGAGATCATTGACAGGCTTTATGAAAACGGGGTTTATACGATCCTGGCCACGCCCACCGGCGCCGTGCCCCATTGGATGAGCGCCAAATACGAAGAGGTAAGGCAGGTGCTCTCCAACGGGGTGCGTAACCTTCCGGGAGAACGGCACAATTTCTGCACCACATCCCCGGTGATGCGTCAGAAGATGAGGACGATCAACCAAAAGCTTTCCTCCCGATTCGGGAAGCATCCCGGCGTGATCCTGTGGCACCTTTCCAACGAATACGGAGGGAACAGGGGAGAGGGCGCCTGCTATTGCCCGCTGTGCCAGGAGGCGTTCCGGGAGTGGCTGAAGGAAAAATACAAAACGCTGGATGCTCTGAACCATGCGTGGTGGACCTCCTTCTGGAGTCATACCTATACGGATTGGTCGCAGATCCACAGTCCGATGGAAAACGGGGAAAACAGCACCCATGGCCTGACGCTGGATTGGAAGCGGTTTGCCAGCCATCAGATGCAGGATTTCTGTATGGAGGAGATCAAGGCCGTGCGGGAATACAGCGATATCCCGGTGACCATTAACATGATGCTGGATTTCAAGCCCTACGATTATTTCCGCTTCGCTCCCCAGCTGGACATCATTTCCTGGGATTCCTATCCGGAATGGCACAGCCAGGCGGACGAGACACAGGTGGCCATGCATACGGCGGCCTGGCATACGTTGATGCGCAGCCTGAAAAAGGCGCCTTTTCTCCTGATGGAAAGCACGCCCTCCATCGTGAACTGGAAACCGCTGAATACCCAGAAGCGGCCCGGTCTGCATGAGCTTTCTTCCATGCAGGCCATTGCCTGCGGTTCCAACAGTGTGCAGTATTTCCAGTGGAGAAAGGGAAGGGGAAGCTCGGAAAAATTTCACGGTGCGGTCGTGGATCATAAGAATGGAGCAAACACGCGGGTGTTCCGCGAAGTTTCGGCGCTGGGAGAAAGGATGGAGCGCCTTTCCGACAGCATCGTTTCAACCTGCAATGAGCCGAAGGCGGCGATCCTGTTTGACTGGGAAAACTGGTGGGCTGTGGAGGATATCCAGGGGCCGAGGCGGGATATGGCCTATTTGGATACGGTTCTGGCCCATTTCAAGGCCTTCTGGGAGCTGGGGATGGAAGTGGACTTCGTCAGTGAGGACGATACCATGGACGGCTATGCGCTGGTGGCGGCGCCCATGGCCTATCTGTATAAGGACGGCTATGCGCAGCGGGTAAAGGACTATGTGAAGCGGGGCGGCACCTATGTGGCTACCTGCTTTAGCGGGGTGGTGAACGAAACGGATCTGTGCTTCATCGGAGAACATCCCCTGGAAGAAGTCCTGGGGATCCGCCCGGAGGAAGTGGACGCCGCATCCTGCTATCAGCAAAACAGCTTAACCTTTGACGGCAGAAAATGGGCCGCAGGCTGTCTGCGCGAGATCTCCAATCCGGTGGCGGAGGTGGAAGTGCTCGCCGCATATGGGGAGGACTATTACAAAGGGGTTCCGGCTGTGACCCGCAGGCAGTACGGGGAAGGCAAGGCCTATTATGTTGCCTGTGAGACGGAAGACGGCTTCCTTTCTGCTTTCTACGCTAAACTGATCCGGGAGCTGGGCATTGCCGGCGAATTCACGGGAAAACTACCCTACGGAGTGGCTGTTTCCAAGAGAGAAGGGGAAGAGGCTCTTTGGTTTCTGCAGA
Source organism: Lachnospiraceae bacterium (assembly GCA_021770245.1). Taxonomy (GTDB): domain Bacteria; phylum Bacillota; class Clostridia; order Lachnospirales; family Lachnospiraceae; genus Eisenbergiella. The sequence continues at coordinate 19,166 of JAETRI010000008.1, read as the reverse complement.
ATTTCAACAGGGAGGAAATGCGGGTGGAGCTTCCCTTTGCGGCAGCGGCGGTGCCGGAGGGAACGGCGCTGGAAGGCAGCGTGACCCTCAAGCCCTATGAATGCCTGGTTTTGAGAAGGGCATAGAAGGCGGTTATCCGGTTCGGGAAACCCTGCGGGAGAGAGCGCGGGAAAATACTCTCTCCCCCAGCATGCGCAGAAGGTTCGCGGCGCAGACACCGGCCAGGCTGCCTGCGGCATCAATGCACACATCCCGCAGGGAGGGAAAACGGCCGGGTACAAAAGACTGATGATATTCGTCCAGGCAGGCAAAGGCGGTACAGAAGACGGCGGCCGCGAGCGCCGGACGCCATCCCCTCAGGCGGCAGCCGTAGAGAGGGAGGGCGACCGTGACTGCCAGAATAAAATATTCCGCCATATGGGCGGCCTTCCGGATTGCATGCTCCAGCATGAGGGCATATTGGGTAATCTCAAGGTCGCTCCACCCCCTGGCGAAAACGGATTCGCAGGCTTCCACCAGCTTTACGGTGACCTGATTGCTGAGCTGCCCGGAGGCCTGGGCATCCTGGGCGGAAAAGCCGAAGATGAGGCACATCATGAAGATTGCGGGCAGGAAAGAAAGCGGCTTTATACAGAATCGTATCATCTTTATCACGGCGGGTTTGTAATCCTTCATACTTCCTCCCATTCTGCCGCCGCCAGGCGGCCTTTCATTCAGGGAATTTATCTTTGTTTCCATTTGCGCGCTTTAGCGCGCCTCCAAATCAGTGAGGTTTTCAACCTTGTTCCCACGTTTCTCAATGGGACCGGCAGGTGCCTGTTCATCATATCACAGCTTGGATTCATTTACAAATATTCTGTTTTTCATTCCGAAAAAGCGCAAGAATGATGAAAATATATTTTCAGAAATATGCTATCCTGTCAGGACAAACGAATGAACGATCCTGCGGCCCTGCCACGTGCCGGAGGCGCCGGGCAGGGCCGCAGGATCGTTCATTCGTTTGCCCCGGCTGTCCGGTTTTTTGAGGAGCCGGTTTCGAGTATAGTGTATTTGTCACAGAGAATATAAAAGGGAGGGCCGAAATGGGACATCGTGCAATTGAGAGCATCAATGCGGCGCTTGCGTATGTGGAAACCCATCTGAGAGAAAAACCGGATCTGGAGAAGGTAGCATGCGGGGTGCATTATTCCAAATATCACCTGCATCGTACGTTTACGGATACGGTCGGGATGACCCTGCATGATTATATCCGCCGGAGAGCGCTGAGCGAAGCGGCAGCGGCGCTGGTGTTTTCACGAAAACCGATCCTGGAAATTGCGCAGGACGCGGGATATGAGAGCCAGCAGGCTTTTACGGGTATTTTCAAAGACATGTATAAACGGACGCCCCTGGAATACCGGGGAAACGGGGAATTCTATCCGCTGCAGCTGGCATTTACCTTAAACGGCGATCCGTCTGCCTTCGATGAGCCGGATACGCGTATTGCCTATGCCGGGTATGCGGATATGCAGGCATGGATGGAATTTGTCCCTCTGGTGATCGACGGGTTCCCCTGTTTTGATGCCGGAAAGCATGCGGAGCGCCTCAAATATGATATCGGGTTAGGACAGGTATTACTCATGCGGGATAAAGGGATTGTGGTCGGCGGGACCGCTTTCTCCCGCCGGACGGGAAGGATCGGTTTCCTGGGAGTGCATCCGCAGTACCGGCGATACGGAATAGAAAAAGCGTTTCTGGATTTCATCCGATACGAAATCGTTGCGGATCGGGAAATCAGTATCACCACATTCCGGGAGAATGACAGGGCCGATACGGGACAGCGCGCGGCATACCGGCGGCTCGGATTTACGGAAGCGGAGCTGCTGACGGAGTTCGGCTATCCCGTCCAGCGGATGATCTTAGAGCCCTCCGATTTCAGTGATGCCCGCAGGCGGCAGAACGGAGGGTGTGATGCATAAAAATATCCTGGATCAAGACTGGGACGCACCGTCGCTTCTGCGCTTTGCCTTTCCGACGATCATTATGATGATATTTATGGGACTGTATACCGTTGCAGATACTGTGTTCGCGGCCCGATTGATCAATACCGACGCGCTTTCCGCCATTAATATCGCATGCCCGGTGATCAACGTCACCGTGGGGCTCGGGACAATGATCGCCGCCGGAGGAAATGCGCTGATCTCCGGAAAGATGGGAGCCGGGAAGAACCGGGAAGCAAAAGAAGATTTCACGCTGCTCGTCCTGGCGGCCGGAGGGATAGGGCTGCTCCTTTTTGGAGCGGGGGCCGTATGGACGGACGAACTGGTATACGGGCTCGGAGCGAGCGAACGGCTCTTCCCCTACTGCAAAGAATATTTGGAGACGCTGTTTTTCTTTCTTCCCGCCAATATGATACAAACCGTGTATTCCAATTTGTTTGTGACCGCGGGAAAACCCGGGATGGGCTTCGGCTTGTCCGTTCTGGCAGGTCTTATGAATCTGGTCCTGGATTATGTGTTTATCGGCCCATGCGGCCTCGGCATCCGCGGCGCGGCGCTGGGAACAGGCTGCGGATCCCTTATCCCTGCGATCGCCGGAACCGTCTTTTTTATCCGGAATAAGGGGGGCCTTTCCTTTACAGGGCCCAAATGGAAATGGGAGGTGCTGAAGGAAAGCTGCCTGAACGGCTCGTCGGAAATGGTGAGCCAGTTGGCATCGGCCGTCACGACTTTTTTATTCAACGCTGCAATGATGGACCTGCTGGGAGAAAACGGCGTCGCGGCCGTTACGATTATGATTTACTCGCAGTTTCTTCTGAATACCCTCTACATCGGCTTTTCCATGGGTGTTGCGCCGGTGATCGGCTTTGCCCACGGGAGCCGAAACCGCGGTCGGTTAAAAAAGGTGTTCCGGATCTGCATCGGCTTTATCGCCGCGTCCTCTTTGCTGATCTTCGCAGGCGCCTGGCGGGGAGGCCCCTATATCGTCCGGCTGTTTGCACCCGGCACCTCCGAAGTCTGCCGGATTGCGGCGGACGGCTTCCCGGTCTTTACCTGCAGCTTTTTGTTCTGTGGCCTGAATATCTTTGCTTCCGCCATGTTTACGGCCCTGTCGAACGGGAAAATATCCGCAGCGCTCTCCTTTTTGCGTTCCTTCGGCCTGCTGGCCGGCGGCATCCTTCTGCTGCCGCGGATCTGGGGAATCGCCGGCGTATGGCTGGCGGTACCGGCGGCGGAAGGGATCCTGTTTTTCGTTTCGCTGTGGCTGCTGCGGCGCTGCAGCAAAAGATACGGATATTAATACCCTAAAGCCTGCCGTTGTTTTGGGCTTCCTCCCGGGCCGAAGGCCTGCATGGCCGGGACAGACACAGGAACGCCTCTGCACCCCTGCTGCGGCCCTGTGTCTGTCCTGTGTTACGGCGTATTTGACTTCCGGCCGTATTTATAATAAGATAAATAGGCACGGGCGGAACGGATATCCGTACCGCCCGAAACCGGAATGAAGGAGCCATGGTATGGGGGAGAAATCAGTTCAGAAAAAGCAGTTTATCGTGGAGCAGGCTCGTCAGGTCTTTGTGGAGAAGGGATTCAAAAACGTGACGATGAAGGATATTGTGGACGCCTGCGGGATCAGCAGAGGCGGGCTGTATCTGTATTTTGACAGCACCGCGGCGTTGTTTCGGGAGGTGTTGGAAACGGAAATGACGGAAACGTATGATCCGCTTCCGGACGGCTTCCCGGATCATGCGGGGGCGGCGGACATGCTGCTGTTTTTCCTGCGGGAGCAGAAGAGAGAGATCCTGCGAAGAAAAAACTGTCTGGCCGTGGCGACTTATGAATACTTTTTTGAAGCCAAGCTGCCCAAAAGGGAAAACCCCATGTGTACCCGCTTTACGGAAACGGTGGATATGCTCACAGGACTGCTTGCCGCCGGAGTGGAGAGCGGGGAATTCTATTGCCCGGATCCGGAGGGAGCGGCCAGAAACATGGCCTATGTGCTGGAGGGCCTGCGGGTGAGTGCCCAGACCATGGGCCTTTCGGAGAGCATGGTGGACAGGGAGTTCATGTACATCCTGCAGGGGCTGGTGTATGAGGAATAGGTTGAAAAAGCTGTCGAAACCTGTATAATGAAGAATGAGCATACGGCCCGGAACGTCCGGGAGGGATCACGCAGGGCGGCACGAAGGATGCCGGTATAAGGATGGAGGAAAAGCGTTGATGGGAAACGTAAGGCGTATCTATGTGGAAAAGAAGGCCCCCTTTGCCGGGAAAGCGAAGGAATTAAAGAGCGATCTGAAGAATTATCTGAACTTAAAGACGATAGAGGACGTGAGGATCTTTATCCGCTACGATGTGGAACGCATCAGCGACGGAGTGTTTGAAGCGGCCTGCAGGACGGTCTTCTCGGAGCCGCCGGTGGATGTGCTTTATGCAGAGGAGATAGAGATCCCGGAGGACGGGCGCGTTTTCAGCGTGGAATATCTCCCCGGCCAGTTCGACCAGAGGGCCGATTCCGCGGTTCAGTGCGTGAAATTCCTGGACGAGGAAGAGGAACCCATCATACGCACTGCGGTGACCTATCTGATCACCGGAGCGCTGACGGACGAGGAGTTCGACCGGATCAAGGCCTACTGCATCAATCCGGTGGATTCCCGGGAAACGGGCCTGGAGAAGCCGGAGACGCTGGAAACGGCATATGAGGATCCTGCGGATGTGAAGATCCTGGACGGATTGATCCGGATGGATCCGGACGAGCTGAAGAAACTGTATGATTCCCTGGGGCTGGCCATGACGCTTCGGGATTTTGAACATATACAGAACTATTTCGCCGGAAAGGAGCGGCGCGACCCGTCCATGACGGAGATACGGGTGCTGGATACCTACTGGTCCGACCACTGCCGCCATACCACTTTTTCCACGGAGCTAAAGCACGTGGAGTTCGGCGAGGGCTATTACCGGACTCCCATCGAGGGGACCTATCAGAGTTATCTGGATACGCGGGAAGAGATCTTCAAAGGACGGGAGGATAAATTCGTCTGCCTGATGGATCTGGCGCTGATGGGGATGCGCAAACTGAAAAAAGAGGGGAAGCTTGCGGATATGGAGGAATCCGACGAGATCAACGCCTGCTCCGTGATCGTTCCCGTGGAAATGGACCGCGGAAACGGGCCGGAAACGGAGGAATGGCTCGTTTTCTTTAAAAACGAAACCCACAACCATCCCACGGAGATCGAGCCCTTCGGAGGAGCGGCCACCTGCCTGGGCGGGGCCATACGCGACCCGCTCTCCGGAAGGGGATACGTGTATCAGGCGATGCGCGTCACGGGCGCGGCGGATCCCACGGTGCCCGTGGCGGATACGTTGAAAGGCAAACTGTCCCAGAAGAAGCTGGTGCGCGGCGCGGCGGACGGTTACTCTTCCTACGGCAACCAGATCGGGCTTGCAACGGGATATGTGAAGGAAATCTATCATCCCGACTATGTGGCAAAACGGATGGAAATCGGCGCGGTGATGGGAGCGGCCCCCAGGAAAAACGTGATTCGGGAAACCTCCGATCCGGGCGATGTCGTCATCCTTCTGGGCGGACGCACCGGACGGGACGGCTGCGGCGGCGCCACCGGTTCCTCCAAGGTGCACACGGAGGCGAGCATTGAAACCTGCGGGGCAGAGGTGCAGAAGGGAAATGCGCCCACGGAGCGTAAAATCCAAAGGCTGTTCCGCCGGGCGGAGGTCAGCAGGCTGATCAAGAAGTGCAACGATTTCGGCGCGGGCGGCGTGTCCGTGGCCATCGGGGAGCTGGCGGACGGGCTTCGGGTGGATCTGGACAAGGTGCCGAAAAAATATGCGGGCCTGGACGGTACGGAACTGGCGATCTCCGAATCCCAGGAACGGATGGCCGTCGTGGTTTCCCCCGAGAATGTGGAACGCTTTCTGGCCTATGCGAAGGAAGAAAACCTGGAGGCGGTGAGCGTGGCCGTGGTGATGGAGGAACCCCGCCTGGTCCTTAGCTGGCGGGGGAAAGAGATCGTGAATATTTCCCGCGCTTTTCTGGATACCAACGGCGCGCATCAGGAGACGGACGTATACGTGGATATCCCGGAGGAGGGAAGCAGTTATTTTGACCGGTATGCGGTTCCTGCCGCAGGGCGGGCCCTGGAGGCGGGAGAGCTGAAGAAAGCCTGGCTCGCCCTGCTTTCCGACCTGAATGTGTGTTCCCAGAAGGGCCTGGTGGAGAAATTCGACTCCTCCATCGGCGCCGGGAGCGTGCTCATGCCCTACGGAGGAAAATACCAGCTCACCGAAACGCAGGCCATGATCGCCAAGCTTCCCGTCCTGGACGGAAAGACGGACACGGTGACCATGATGAGCTACGGTTTCGATCCCTATTTATCCTCCTGGAGCCCCTACCACGGGGCGATTTATGCGGTGACGGAATCCATGGCCAGGATCGTGGCTTCCGGCGGGGATTACCGTAAGATCCGCTTTACCTTCCAGGAATATTTCAGAAGGATGACGGAGGATCCGTCCAGGTGGAGCCAGCCCTTTGCGGCGCTGCTGGGCGCATTCGATGCCCAGGTGGGATACGGCCTGCCCTCCATCGGAGGAAAGGATTCCATGTCGGGCACCTTCAACGAAATCGACGTGCCGCCCACGCTGGTGTCCTTCGCCGTGGACGTGGCCGAGGCGGGCGATGTGATCACTCCGGAACTGAAAAAGCCCGGGAACCGGGTCATCCGCTTCTGTATCCAGCGGGACGACTACGACATCCCGGTATACGAAGAGGTCTGCGCTCTGTACGATAAGGTCAGGGAGCTGGAGCGCAAAGGGATCATCGTGTCCGCCTATGCTTTGGACAGCAAAGGCGTGGCGGCGGCCCTGTCCAAGATGGCTTTCGGCAATCGTCTGGGCGTGACTCTGGAGGAGGACATTGACGTTAAGGAGCTGTTTGAAAATTCCCTGGGCGATATCCTGGCGGAGGTTCCTGCGGACCGGCTGCCCGAGGTGGACTTTGCCCACGAGCGCATCGGTATTGTCGCCCAAGATCCGGTTTTCGTCTGCGGGAAGGAGAAGATTTCTCTGGATGAGATGCTGGACGCCTGGAAGGCCCCTCTGGAAAAGGTATTCCCCAGCGTGGCCGCGCCCGAGGGCGGGCTTTCACCGGAGGGCATGGATTTCTCCGGGGACAGACTTTATCGGGCAGGACAGATCCATGTCTGCCGGGAGAAGGTGGCGCGTCCCAGGGTATTTATCCCCGTTTTCCCCGGAACCAACTGCGAATATGACAGCGCAAGGGCGTTCGAACGGGCGGGCGCCGAAGTGGTGACCAAGGTCTTCCGGAACCTGACGGCAGAGGATATCAGGCAGTCGGTGGAAGAATTTGAAAAGGCAATCGCACAGGCGCAGATCATCATGTTCCCCGGTGGGTTTTCCGCGGGTGACGAACCGGACGGGAGCGCCAAATTCTTCGCCACGGCCTTCCGGAATGCCAGGATCAGGGAAGCCGTGACGAAACTGACGGAGGAGCGGGACGGCCTGTGCCTGGGGATCTGCAACGGCTTCCAGGCCTTGATTAAGCTGGGATTGGTTCCCCATGGCAGGATCGTGGACCAGACGGAGGATTCTCCCACGCTCACATTCAACACCATCAACAGGCATATTTCCAGGATGGTGTACACAAAGGTGGTATCCGACCTTTCGCCCTGGCTGGCCGGCGCGAAGCTCGGGGAAACCTACTGCACCCCCGCATCCCATGGGGAAGGACGCTTCGTGGCGGGAGAAGAGCAGCTCAAAGCGCTCTTTGAAAACGGCCAGGTGGCCACCCGTTACGCGGATCCCGAGGGGAACGTATCCATGGACGGGGAATGGAACGTGAACGGTTCCTATGCCGCCATAGAGGGAATTACCTCACCGGACGGCAGGATCCTGGGAAAAATGGCGCATGTGGAGCGGCGCGGAGAATCCGTGGCCGTGAACATCTACGGCGAGCAGGATATGAAGATCTTCGAATCCGGGGTGGCCTATTTCAGGTAGACGGGGGCCAGCTGCCCGGGGAGGCCGGGAACAAACGAATAGAGGGAAACTGCGAAGAAGCATCCGGAATGGCCCGGGTGCTTTTTCTCTTCGGCCCGGCCCGGGACAAACACAGGAAAGGCCCTGCGGCCCACTGCCTCGGGCAAACGCAGGAACCCCCTGCACCCCTGCGGCGGGCTTCCGACGTGATCCTTTCCTGTGCGTCCCAGCGTCCGGGAGCCTGCGGGGTGGATGAACTGTTACCGTTTGCCCCCGAGCCGGCCGAAAAAATTTGAACCCGCAGGAATTTTGTGGTACAATGAAGCGATTATGGTAAAGGAAGCAGGAATGGAAGGGAAGGCCGCTCCGGCGTTTCCGGGAAGAAAGGGATGAAAACCAAATGAAGGCATACTTGATTCTGGAGGACGGCACCGTATTTGAAGGAACACAGATAGGAGCCAAGGGGGAGGCGATCAGTGAAATCGTCTTTAACACGTCCATGGCCGGCTATCTGGAGGTGCTCACGGATCCCTCCTATGCGGGACAGGCCGTGTGCATGACCTATCCGCTGATCGGCAATTACGGCGTATGCCGGGAGGATATGGAGTCGAAAAGGCTGTGGCCGGACGGGTTCATCGTGAGGGAGCTGTCCAGACGGCCCAGCAATTTCCGCTGCGACTGCACCCTTCAGGAGGTGCTGGAGGCATACGGCATACCCGGGATCGCCGGAATAGATACCAGGGCCCTTACCAGGCTTTTACGGGAAAAGGGAACCATGAACGGCATGATCACCGCCGGCGGTGGGTATTGTCTGGAGGAAATCCTCCCCAAGCTGGCCGCATATACGCCCAAAGGGGTGGTGGAAAGGGTGACCTGCCGGGAAAAGTATCGGATACGGGGAAGCCGGGATCTTTCGGAGAACGGTCCGATATCGGGCAGCAGCGTTTTTTCTAAGGAGGCCTGGATGGCGAGGCAGCGGGGAGAGGATATGCCGCCGGAGAAGCGCCCTTCTTTGGTAAGAAAACTGAACGGGGTCGGGAAGCGTGTGGCTCTTCTGGATCTGGGAGCGAAGGAGAATATTGCCCGTTCCCTGGCCATGCGTGGGTGTGACGTGACCGTCTATCCGGCGCAGACGTGCGCAAAGGAGATCCTTGCGGACGGTCCGGACGGCATCATGCTCTCCAACGGCCCGGGGGATCCGAAGGAATGCGGGAGCGTGATCCGGGAGCTTCGGACGCTTTATGATACGGACATTCCGATCTTCGCCATCTGCCTGGGACATCAGCTCATGGCCCTGGCTGCCGGGGCGGATACCTTTAAGATGAAATACGGTCATCGGGGCGGGAACCATCCCGTGAAGGATCTGGCCACCGGGCGGGTCTATATTTCTTCCCAGAACCACGGTTATGTGGTGGACACGGACAGGCTGGATCCGAAGATCGCCGTGCCTTCCTTTGTGAATGTGAACGACGGTACCAATGAGGGGCTTAAGTATGTGGGGAAAAATATTTTCACGGTGCAGTTCCATCCGGAGGCGTGTCCCGGGCCGCAGGATTCGGGATATCTGTTCGACCGGTTTATCGAGATGATGGACCGGGGATGATATGCCGTATCCCCGGACGGAGAGGTGCGTCCCTTCGAATATCGTTTCGCGGCGGCGCTCCCATAAATGGTTCTCCCCTTTTTAAATGCTTTGCCGCCCTGCGGCGGCGGAATGTGAGGAAGATATGCCGAAGAATCCGGATGTGAAAAAAGTACTGGTCATCGGTTCCGGCCCCATCGTAATCGGGCAGGCGGCGGAATTCGATTATGCGGGCACCCAGGCCTGCCGTTCCCTGAAAGAGGAGGGGGTGGAGGTGGTGTTGGTGAATTCCAATCCCGCCACCATTATGACGGATCGGGAGATTGCGGACAGAGTATACATCGAGCCGCTCACCGTGAAGGTTTTGGAGCAGCTGATCGAGAAGGAGAAGCCGGACAGCATCCTTCCCACCCTGGGAGGGCAGGCGGGACTGAACCTGGGGATGGAGCTGGACGAGTCCGGTTTCCTGGCGGCCCACGGGGTACGCCTGCTGGGAACCACTTCCCGGACGATCCGTAAGGCGGAGGACCGGCAGGAATTCAAGGACACCATGGAAAAGATCGGGGAGCCCTGCGCACCCTCCCTGGTGGTGACCAACGTGGAGGACGGGGTCGCCTTTGCCGGGAAGATCGGTTATCCGGTGGTGCTCCGGCCCGCCTATACGCTGGGAGGCAGCGGCGGGGGGATCGCCCATGACCAGTCGGAGCTGGAAGAGATCCTCAAGAACGGCCTCCGCCTTTCCCGGGTGGGAGAAGTGCTGGTGGAGCGGTGTATCTCCGGGTGGAAGGAAATCGAGTATGAGGTGATGCGGGACTGCGCGGGAAACTGTATCACCGTCTGCAACATGGAAAACATCGACCCGGTGGGCGTCCATACCGGGGACAGCATCGTGGTGGCCCCCTCCCAGACCCTGGGGGATAAGGAATATCAGATGCTGCGCAGCGCGGCCCTGAACATTATCGACGAGCTGGAGATTACCGGCGGCTGCAACGTGCAGTTCGCCCTGCATCCCACCAGTTTTGAATACTGCGTCATCGAAGTGAATCCCCGGGTCAGCCGTTCTTCTGCGCTGGCCAGCAAGGCCACCGGTTATCCCATTGCCCGGGTGGCCGCCAAGATCGCCCTGGGCTACACCCTGGATGAGATCAAAAACGCCATTACCGGGAAAACCTACGCCAGCTTTGAACCGGCCCTGGATTACTGCGTGGTCAAGCTGCCCCGGCTTCCCTTTGATAAATTTCTCACCGCTAAGCGTACCCTCACCACCCAGATGAAGGCGACGGGGGAGGTGATGAGCATTCACACCAGCTTTGAGGGCGCGTTGATGAAGGCCATCCGTTCCCTGGAACAGCATGTGGACTGCCTGAGAAGCTATGACTTCGGCAGCCTGTCTGCCGAAGAATTGACAAACCGCTTAAAAAAGGTGGACGATCAGCGGATCTATGTGATCGCGGAAGCCCTCCGGAAGGGCGTCGACCCCGGGCTCATTCACGAGATTACCATGGTGGACCTGTGGTTCATCGATAAGATCGCCGTCCTGGTGGAAACGGAAGACGCGTTGGAGAAAGGGCCCCTTACGCCGGACCTTTTACGGGAGGCCAAACGGATGGAGTTTCCGGACGGCGTAATCGCCCGCCTCACCGGACGGACGGAGGCGCAGATCCGGCAGATGCGTCTGGATCAGGGCATCCGGGCCTCTTACAAGATGGTAGATACCTGCGCGGCGGAGTTTGAGGCGGCCACTCCCTATTATTATTCCGTCTATGAAGGAGAAAACGAGGCGGCGCGGGCAGAGAGCGGAGGGGGAGAAAACGCGCCGAAGAAGATCCTAGTCCTGGGCAGCGGCCCCATCCGGATCGGGCAGGGGATCGAATTCGATTACTGCTCCGTCCATGCCACCTGGGCTTTTTCCAGGGAAGGCTACGAGACGGTGATCATCAACAACAATCCGGAGACGGTGAGTACGGATTTCGATATCGCCGACAAGCTGTACTTTGAACCGCTCACGCCGGAGGACGTGGAAAATGTGGTGAATATGGAGCATCCGGACGGGGCGGTGGTACAGTTCGGCGGTCAGACGGCCATCAAGCTGACGGAAAGCCTGATGCGGATGGGCGTGCCCATCCTGGGAACCAGCGCCCGGGACGTGGACGCCGCGGAAGATCGGGAGCTGTTCGATCAAATCCTGGAGGAATGCGAAATCCCCAGGCCCAGCGGCGGGACGGTCTACACGGCGCAGGAGGCGAAGGAGGTGGCAAACCGCCTGGGTTACCCTGTCCTGGTGCGCCCCTCCTATGTGCTGGGAGGCCAGGGAATGCAGATCGCCCTTTCCGACGGGGAGATCGAGGAGTTCATGGAGATCATTAACCGCATCGCCCAGGATCACCCCATCCTGGTGGACAAATACCTTCAGGGAAAGGAACTGGAGGTGGATGCGGTCTGCGACGGCACGGACATTGTGATTCCCGGTATCATGGAGCATATCGAACGGGCCGGCGTGCATTCCGGGGACAGCATCTCCGTCTATCCGGCGCAGACCGTGAGCGAACGGGTCAAGGCCACCATCGCCGAATATACCCGGCGGCTTGCCCGGTCCCTGCACGTGATCGGCCTGATCAATATCCAGTTCATCGCGGTGGGGGAGGAGGTCTACGTGATAGAGGTCAATCCCCGTTCTTCCCGGACGGTGCCCTATATCAGCAAAGTGACGGGCATTCCCATCGTGGATCTGGCCACCCAGGTCATCGTGGGAAAGAAGCTGCGAAAGCTGGGATACGAACCGGGCCTGCAGCCGGAAGCGGGATATGTGGCGGTGAAGATGCCCGTGTTCTCCTTTGAAAAGATCCGCGGCGCGGAAATCAGCCTGGGGCCCGAGATGAAATCCACGGGGGAGTGCCTGGGGCTGGCCAAAACCTTCCATGAGGCCCTCTATAAAGCATTCCTGGGAGCCGGGGTGGATCTGCCCAAGCACAGACAGATGATCATTACGGTGAAGGATGCGGACAAGGGAGAAGCGATCGAGATCGCTCGAAGATATGAAAAGCTGGGTTACATCATCTATGCCACCAGAAGCACTGCGGCAGCGCTGCGGGAGGCGGGGATAAAGGTCCGGAAGGTCAACAAGATCAGCCAGGAATCCCCCACGGTGATGGACCTGATCCTGGGACATCGGATCGACCTGGTCATAGATACGCCCACCCAGGGCAGGGACAAGTCCAGGGACGGCTTTCTCATCCGGCGTACCGCCATCGAAACCGGCGTCAACTGCTTAACCAGCCTGGATACCGCCAGGGCCCTGGTGGGCAGCCTGGAGAGCAAAAGCGGCGAACTGACCCTGATCGACATCGCCTCGCTGGATAAGGGGTGATGCCGTGAACAGGATAAATTACCAAAAAGCGTTGGAAAGGATTCTGGAGGGACTTCCCGGGACGGACAAAGACGACCGGGAAAATCCCCCCAAACGGCTGCTGCTGCACAGCTGCTGTGCCCCCTGCAGCAGTTATGTGCTGGAATATCTCAGGGATTACTTCCGGATCACCGTACTGTATTATAATCCCAACATCACGGACCGGGCAGAATACGGGAAACGGGTGGAGGAACAGAGGCGCCTGATCGAAAGGCTGAACGAGGAACGGTCTCCGTCCGCCTGCCCGATCTTCCTGGAAGAAAGGGATTATGCGCCGGAGCGCTTCTTTTCGGCCGTCCGCGGCGTGGAGCACATTCCGGAGGGCGGGGAGAGGTGCTACAGATGCTTTGAGCTGCGGCTTCGCGAAACGGCCCGGAGGGCGGCGGAAGGCGGATACGATTTTTACACCACTACGCTGACCATCAGTCCCTTAAAAAACGCCCAATGGCTCAACGAGATCGGGGAGCGGCTGGGAAAGGAATACGGCGCGGCGTTCCTCCCCTCCGATTTCAAGAAACGGGACGGCTACAAACGCTCCGTAGAGCTGTCGGAGCAATACGGGCTGTACCGGCAGGACTACTGCGGCTGTATCTTTTCCCAAAAGGAACGGGAGGCTGTTTTGCAGCCGTGAATTTCGCATCGCGTTGCCGCGCGGGACGCGGCATGATAAGGTTAAGGCTGAAAGAAGGACGCTTTCAGCCTCCCTGATTTAAATGCGTGCTTCGCACGCGGATGGGAGCAAGGCTGAAAGAAGGACACTTTCAGCCTCCCTGATTTGAATGCGTGCTTCGCACGCGGATGGGAGCAAGGCTGAAAGAAGGACGCTTTCAGCCTCCCTGATTTAAATGCGTGCTTCGCACGCGGATGGGAGCAAAGTATGAAAAATATTCTGGATTTGATCTCACAGGAGATGAGAAGAGGGTTTGAGGAAGCCGGTTATGACGGGGAACTGGGGCGCGTGACCCTGTCCAACCGGCCGGATCTGTGCGAATATCAGTGCAACGGCGCCATGGCCGGAGCGAAGAAATATCATAAGGCCCCGCTTATGATCGCAAACGATGTGGCGGAAAAAATGGCGGGAAGCCAAATCTTTTCGGAGGTCGCGGCGGCGGCCCCGGGCTTTTTGAATCTGAAGCTGTCGGAGGAGTTTCTTTGCAATCATCTGAAGGAAATGGCTGCGGCGGAAAAGTTCGGGATCAAGGAGCCGGAGAAGAGGGAAAAAATCATCCTGGATTACGGCGGCCCGAACGTGGCGAAGCCCCTGCATGTGGGGCATCTGCGTACGGCGGTGATCGGGGAAAGCCTCAAGCGGATCGCCCGTTTTGCGGGCCACGAGGTGATCGGAGACATCCATCTGGGCGACTGGGGCCTGCAGATGGGGCAAATCATCACGGAACTGGAGGAACGGCAGCCGGATCTTCCCTATTTTGACGAGAGCTTTACCGGGGACTATCCGCAGGAGGCGCCCTTCACCATATCGGAGCTGGAGGAGATCTATCCCGCCGCCAGCGCGAGATGCAAGGAGGATGCGGCCTATAGGGAACGGGCCATGGCCCATACCTTCAAGCTCCAGAATGCCTCCAGGGGCCACCGGGCGCTGTGGGAGCACATCATCCGGGTGTCCGTGGAGGATATGAAAAAGAATTATGAAAAGCTTAACGTGGAGTTCGACCTGTGGAACGGGGAGTCCACGGTGCAATATCTGATTCCGGGCATGGTGGAGGAGCTGAAGGCGGCGGGCTTTGCCCATGAAAGCGACGGCGCGCTGGTGGTGGACGTGAAGGAAGAGACGGACGCAAAGGAGATCCCGCCCTGTATCATCCTGAAATCCGACGGGGCCGCGCTCTACAGCACCACGGATCTGGCCACCATCAAGGAGCGTATGGCAAAATACCATCCGGATACCATGATCTATGTGACGGATAAACGGCAGGCCATGCACTTTGAGCAGATTTTCCGCTGCGCCCGTAAAACCGGGATGGTGGACGAAGATACCCGCTTAGTGCATATCGGTTACGGAACGGTGAACGGAAGCGACGGGAAGCCTTTCAAGACCAGGCAGGGCGGCGTGCCTCGTCTGGAAAACCTGATCGGGGAGATCAATGGGGAAATGTGCCGGAAGATGAAGGAGAGCGGCAAGGGCCTGACCGGGGGAGAGGCGGAGGAAACGGCCCGGATCGTGGGTCTGGCGGCCATCAAATACGGCGATCTTTCCAACCAGGCGGCCAAAGACTATGTGTTCGACGTGGACCGCTTCACCTCTTTTGAAGGGGATACGGGGCCGTATATCCTCTATACCATTGTACGCATCAAGTCCATCCTGGCAAAGTACACAGAACAGGGAAAGAATCCTGAGGACGCCTGCCTCCGCGCTGCCCAGAGCCCGGATGAAAAGGCTCTGATGCTGGAGATTGCCAATTTTCATGCCACAATGGATACGGCTTACAGAGAGCTCGCCCCGAATAAGATCTGCACCTATATTTACGATCTCGCCAATGCTTTTAATCGTTTCTACCATGAGACGAAGATCATTACGGAAGAAAACGAGGAGAAAAAGGCCGGCCTGATCGCGCTTTTGCTCCTCACCAGGGATATCCTGGAAACCTGTATTGACCTGCTGGGATTCTCGGCACCGGAGAGGATGTAGGCAGATGCCCTGCGCCTGCAGGGGGCAGAGAGCCTTGTGGGACGGGACGGATGGGAGGGCTTCCCGCTTCGGGCGAGAGGACAAAACGGAAGGAATTTTCTGCGGCCTTACGATGGACGATCGGGAAAGGAAGGATGGCTATGGCGGCAGCGAGTAAGACCAGGGATATGACCACGGGGACGATCTGGAAGCACATCCTGTTGTTTTCCCTTCCCCTTTTGGCCGGCAACTTTTTTCAACAGCTCTATAATGCCGTGGACAGCGTGGTGGTGGGCAATTTCGTCAGCAGCCAGGCCCTGGCGGCGGTGGGCTCCACGGGGCCGGTGATCAATACGCTGGTGGGATTTTTCATGGGCATGTCCTCCGGAGCCGGGGTGGTGATCTCCAATTATTTCGGGGGAAAGGATGAAAAAAGGCTGCACGATGCGGTACACACCACGGTACTCATGACCTTTCTGTTCTGCATCGCGTTTACGATCATCGGCATCCTGATGGTGCCCTTTATGATCCGCTTCATGAAGACGCCCGGGGATGTGGTGGAGGAGTCCACCCGATATCTGCGGATCTATTTTGCGGGGATAACGGGACTGATGGTCTACAATATGGGATCCGGGATCCTGCGGGCCATCGGGGATTCCAGAAGGCCCCTGTATTTCCTGTGCGTTTCCTCCCTCATCAACATCGGGCTGGATCTGCTTTTTGTGGTGGGCTTCCACATGGGAATCGCCGGGGTGGCCTACGCGACCGTGATCGCCCAGTTCATTTCCGCGGGGATGGTGCTGTGGGTGCTGACCGGATCGCAGGAAAGCTATCGGCTGATCTGGAAGGATCTGCGCCTGTCCAAGGGGATGCTGAAGAAAATCTGCATCATCGGGATTCCGGCGGGCCTGCAGACCGCGGTCACTTCTTTTTCCAACGTGTTTGTGCAATCCTATATCAACCGGTTCGGCTCGGCCTGCATGGCCGGATGGACCTCCTACACCAAGGTGGATCAGTTCGTGATCCTGCCGATGCAGAGCCTGTCCCTGGCCGCCACCACCTTTGTGGGACAGAATGTGGGAGCGCAGCGCAAGGACAGGGCGCTGGAGGGAAGAAAAACGGCGTTGTACATGTCCCTCGCCATCACGCTGGTGCTCACGGCGGGCATGATCACGGCCGCCACGCCGATTATCCGGCTTTTTACCCGGGAGGATACGGTGCTCTCCTACGGGAGGATTTTCCTTCGGTTCATGTCTCCCTTTTATGTATGCTGCTGTTTTAACCAGATCACGGCGGGGGCGCTGCGCGGCTTCGGAGATTCCAAGGGGCCCATGGTGATCATGCTGGGAAGCTTTGTGGTATTCCGCCAGCTCTATCTGGCAATCACATCGGCGCTGTTCGGATCGATCTATGCGGTGGCGTTCGCCTATCCCTCCGGCTGGATCCTGTGCAGCCTCTGGATGGGGATCTATTTTCATTTTTCGGTGAAAAAGGGGAGACTGTGAAGGCGGCGGGCCGCCGTCAGGGTGCATGCCCTTCATGTGTTTGTCCTGGGTACGGGAATTCCATGGCTTGACAGAATGCTCTACATACTGTAGACTAAGATTAATCTACAGTATGTAGAGCATATTTTTTTCTTAAAAAATCTGTGAGAAAAGAAGGAAACTAAGTTTGGCACCGCGTTTCGCACTCTTTATCGGCGGCAGTATCACAGGTACGGCCTGCGAGATGCGGGAGTATAAAAAGGAGGGATCAGGCATGGCGGAATACAGGCTCGCGGAGGCGGAATCCAGATTCGCGGAGCTGATCTGGGAGAATGAGCCGATCCGTTCCGGGGAATTGGCGGCCCTGGCTGCCGAAAAGCTTTCCTGGAAAAGCACCACCAGCTATACCGTATTAAGAAGGCTGTGCGACCGCGGGATTTTCAAAAATACGGACCGGGTGGTCACTTCCCTGATCAGCCGGGAGCAGTTTTATACCCATAAGAGCAGGCAGTTCGTGGAGGATACCTTCGGGGGGTCCCTGCCCCGCTTTTTAAACGCATTCGCAGGGGGAAAGGGATTGGATGCGAAGCAGGTTCAGGAGATCAGACGGATCATAGATGCTTACGACGGGAATGAGGAGTCCGAAGCAGCCTGCCGGAAGCGGGAGGGAAGCTCACATGAGTAAAATATTTAGTAACGTTGTGGAAATGAGCATTGCCTCGTCCTGGGTGATCCTGTGCATCCTGGCGCTCCGCCTGGCTCTGGCGCGGTTTCCCGGGCGTTACTCCTGTATTCTGTGGTATGCCGCCCTGTTCCGGCTGCTCAGCCCCCGGGCGATCCCCGTTCGGATCGGTATGCTGCCGGTTTTGCAGCCCGCTTTCCGGAAAATCGCGGACAGACTGGGGCCGGGATTTGCGAGCGGGCTTTCGTCCGCGGATGTCGTGGCGCGTGCCGTATCGTCCGCAGCCGTTCCGGCCTTTGGCCCCGTTTCTTCGCAGATGCTGATCCGGGGAGCAGCCCTGGTCTGGATCCTGGGTATGGCGGGAATGCTCCTTTTTGCGGGCATTTCCTATAGGAAGCTGATCCGGCAGATGTCCGGGGCCGAGAAGCAGGAAGAAAACGTGTATCTGGTTGAAAATCTGCGTACGCCCTTTGTGCTGGGGATTCTTCGGCCGCGCATTTATCTGCCGAAGGACTCGGCCGCGGAGAGACGATGCATCCTTTTGCACGAGAGAATGCATATCCGCAGAAAGGACCCTCTGCTGAAAGCCGCCGCCTGTCTGGCGCTTGGCCTGCATTGGTTTAATCCCTTGGTATGGCTGGCTTTCTTGGCACTGGAGCGGGATATGGAGCGTGCCTGTGACGAAGCCGTGCTGGACGAGATGGGTTACGGGATGAAAAAAGAATATGCAAAGGCTCTTTTGTCGGTATCCGCGGCGCGGACAGGAATCCGCGGGATCCCGCCGGCATTCGGAGAAGGAAAAATAAAGGACAGGATTCGGCATGTATTGCGTTACCGGAAACCGGCGGGGGGAGCCTGCGCCGCACTGTTCTTGATAGTCGGAGCCGTCTGCCTGGGAATGGCCGTAAATCCGAAGAAAGACGCCCCGCCCGTGGACGGCCCGTCCTGGCTGGCGCGTGCCTGGGAATGGAGGACGCCCTATACGGGAAATGCGTCGGCCGTTGGGAACATCACGGACGCCTGGTATACGATGGCGGATGCTCCGAAGGACGGATTTGAACTTTTTACGGAAGGACAGCCCTATGGAGCCCGGATCCGTTTTCGGATATCGGAGGAATCCGGGTTGGACGCACAGGGGATTTTGGAAAATTACTCCTCTATCATGGAAGAAAACGTGGGAGTCCTGTTCGCCCTTGTGGAGAATCTGGGCTATGTGGAGATTACCTTTGACGATACCGATACGTGGCGCTTTGAGCGGGAGGATTATGAAGCGAGATACGGGGATTTGTGGGAACAGACGGAAACGTTGGAGGGGCTTATAAAGCTGTATGAAGAAATGCAGCAGGGATAGAACGGCCAAACGCATGGACGGCCCCTGTGGCACCCCTGCCGGGCCCT
>JAETRI010000056.1 GCA_021770245.1 Lachnospiraceae bacterium | reverse complement strand
TCACCTCAAGTTTAGTATCTCTATTTTCCTTTTTTCTAAACTTGAAGCTATGGGGTTTACCTAAAGGTTTCGCCTAAAGGCGAGGGTTTTAACCCCATTATACAGACAATAAATATACATTGCCAGCACCAAGCAAATATTTTATAATCAAGTATATAAACCGGATTTGTATTGGATATTATTTCGTATTGAATATTATTTTGTATTGAACATTCTCCATAAATTTTGTGTTTTACATTGTCAGGAGCTTTCTGTATGTTTGAAGAAATATCATTCCCTGAACATGAATATGAGTCAATTCAAAATTATTTAAAAAAACTAGGATATTGTTATACCACAAGGGTATATAAAGAAATCGGGAAATATAAAGTTGGGGAATTATATACTGCCCCATGGGGTGATGTATTGAAAATAGAAGAAATTAAAACATACTGGAAATTATCGGACCGCCCTTTCTATGACGAAATGAATGATGACGAAAAGGCAGAAATCTGTAAATATTCTGAAGATATAGGATTGCCATATGAATTTATAAAATTTTCTAAAAGTACAGTATGATCATATTTCAACAGCGGAACGCCGTACTTTTACCGAGCCGGCTCCCGGCCGGCCAACATGCAAAAACAGCCGCACCCCTGCCCGGCCCCCAAACTGCAGGCGGGAGCAGCATACCACAAACCGGGCAGGTGCTGCAGGGCTGTTCCTGCGTCTGTCATGTCTTACATCCGTTCCTCTACCACGCGGCGCTCCGGGATGGATACCGATGCCCCTTCCCCGGAAACGGTGACTGCCGCCGCGCAGGCCGCCAGCCGCAGGGCTTCCTGCGCGGATTTCCCTTCCACCATGGCGGCCGCAAAGTAGCCTGTAAAGGTATCCCCCGCCGCGGTAGTATCCACGACGCGCGTCGGATAACAGGGCTGGGAAATCTCCCCGTCCCTGCTTCGATACACCGCACCGTCCCCTCCCAGCGTCAGGATCACCTGCATATCCGGATAACGTCCGAGCAGCCGGTCCAGGATGCGGCCCGGTTCCTCCTCCCCGGTCATCTCCTTTCCCTCCGTCTCGTTCAGCATCAGCCAGGTTACGCCTGACAGATCGGCCGTGCGCAGGAAATCATCCATGGGAGAAGGATTCAGCATGATGCGCATCCCCTTTTCCCTTCCCCTTTGTAAAAGATAATCCAGGTTGCTGATCTCGTTCTGCAGCATGAGGATATCCCCCCGTTCAAAGTCCGAGAGTACCTCGTCGATATAGGCCCGGTCATTTTCATGGTTGCTCCCCGGGAACAGGATGATACAGTTTTCCCCGGCCGCGGATACCTGGATCAACGCATGCCCGGTGATCCCTTCCGTCTTTCTCAGATACCGGGTATCCACTCCGCCGGCCGATAACACTTCCTCCAGAAGGCCTCCGTCAGCGCCGATGGAACCCGCATGGCATACCCGATGTCCGGCCCGGGCGGCGGCAATGGACTGATTCAGACCTTTCCCTCCCGGAAAACACTGATACCCCGAGGAAGAGATGGTCTCCCCGGGCCGTACGAAATGGGGCACCTTATATACCTTATCAATATTTAACGAACCGAAATTCAATATACGCATTGTAACCTCCGAACCACAGCCTGCCTTTTTTTCGTCCCTGTCCCATGCCTATCGCAGGCAGCGCCTGCGGTTCCTGCACGGGCAGAGAGTCTGAAGCGAAGTACCGGCCTTCCTTATTCCGCAAGCTTCCTGAACAAATCCTCGAACAGCGCATCCCTGTTGATATGATACACATATCTGATGAAATGCCTGTTTCCGTCAAAGCTGTAATGGTGGTCGTATTGGGGAATCGGGCTGGGCACCAGCCTGTCCCTCATAAACTCCTCTCCCAGAAGCCAGCCCACGGCGGTCACGTCCCAGACCGCCCTTGTCCAGGTACGGTAAGGGCTGTCTGCCGCACCGTCCCTTTCCACGATATCCACCAGATAATCGCACAGCCTGTTTTTCCCCCGAAGGAACATCTCCAGCTCTCCCGCAGAGGTGGTAAAAGCCGACACCACACCTGCGCAGGGCAGCTGTACCAACGCCGCACCGCTGTCAAACACCACCCTGGCCGCCGCCACATCCTGCATACAATTGAATTCCTCATTGTCCGGCCACTCGTGGGCGTTCCCTCCCAGCCAGACCAGAACGATCCTGTCTACGATTTCCGGATTGAGAAGCATGGCTGATGCCACGTTGGTGATTGCCCCGATCGCCACCACGTAAAGAGGCGCCTCGGGGGAATATTCCATGGCGAGCCTGGCAAGCATCGATGCTGCCTCAGAAGGGACCGGGGTCTTCTCATCCTTCATCCACGATTCGGAGCCCCTGTATACCGCTCCCGCGAGATCCTTCCTTTCCATGAGCTCCAGGATATGATGGATCTCCCGGAAGCTTTTTTCCATGCCGTCCGCAGGCCCCTCCGATTTCGCGTTGTGAAAAGGCGCCGCACAAATCGCCTTCAGGTTTAATTTCTCTCCCGAACGGATCAGATAAGCCAGGGCAAACTGATCGTCGATCTCATTGTAGGTATCCGTATCCAGTACAACATCCACTTTCCCTGTGGGCCTGGATAGTCTTTGAAATAATTTCGTGTCTGTCCGATTCATATTAACCCCCATTCCGGAGCGTTTACGCGACGGGGCGATCTGCCATCAAAGCTATTTGCGACGCTCCGGCGCAAATAGCCGTATGAAAAATAAGCCATCAGGCTTATTTTTCATACTACCCCTTTCATGCCGCGCCCTCTACGGCTTGGCGATGCGGATTTCGCATATGCGATTCATTTGGGCCGCCTGCTCGGTTTTAAAGAAAGCTTTCCTCCAAGCTGCATACGGACAGTATACCACGTTTCTCCGGCCAGGTACAGGAATTCCTTTTTCTTTTACATGATTCCTACATTTAAAGCTTCTCCATCCGCACCCCGATTCTCCACCGGGCCTTATAGGGCTTCTCCCCCAGGACGTTCTGGTATCGATAGATGGCCAGCAAAAGCCCGATCAGGATATCGTATACCATTGTTGCCGCCCCTCCGACGGTAAGGAACGGCAGCGCCACCGTCGTAGCCGGAAATACGGTGAAGTTCACCGCAATTCCTTCCACCACCAGCAGAAGGAAAACGAGCCCGATCCCCGTGCCGATCATGAAGCCCAGATGATTCTTCTGCATCGAGGAAATATGAAAGGCCCGCAGAATCAATGCGGCAAGCGCCACGACCACCAGAATCCCGAAAAAGCTCCCATAGGAAACGACCAGCTCCGTCAGCAGAAAATCGCTGCCTGCCAGAAATTCCGTCTTGTCTGCCGAGCCTCCGATGAACCGGCTTCCGGCGAGCATCCTGCGCACCGCTTCATAGATATATCCCGATCCGCCGGAGAAAAAGGACGGATGGAGAAAAGCCTGTATCCGCATTTTCTGATAGTCCGCCATCAGGAAAAGCCAGGCGAACACGCCGAATACCGCAGGCAGAAGGACGCCCGTCACAATTACCGTACCGATTATTTTGGCCCGGTTTACCACAAACCATCCCCTGCCCACCGCAATCAGCAGCATACAGCCGCACACGACACACAGATGGAAAGCCGTTGAAACGGAAGGGATCCCCCGCCATCCGATGTAGACGGGAATCAGCAGGAACAGAATACTCTTGGCCACGCCCCGGTATCCCTGTCCCCTGTACTGATATAGGATCCCCCCGTAAATCGGTACGAACAGATACATGGGCATGATCATCCCCCGATGCATCCCGTTAACCGTCGGCATCATCACGCTGCCCAGGATACACAGAAGGACGGCCGCCGCATAGAGCTCCTTTGCGTGATTTCCGATAAAACTGTAATCCAGGTAATAGATTCCCGCCATCAGGATGAGTCCGATCCCCGTATAGGCACACTGCTTCCACAACATCCACGGCTCGGACAAAGCCCCCGTCAAATACTGGATAAGCAATCCCCCAATGCTGAAGGCTGCCACCATGCATACCATATCCCAATCCGTCTGCGGCCTGTGGATATGATCCAGCTCCACGCCGATGCCAACCGGATCGCCCATCTGCGCCACGGCCTCCCGCTGTGCTCTTTCGTGGTCCATCCCCCCGGCCTCATAATGCTCCGTCTGATCCATGATATGATTCTCAATTTCCCTCGCGACAACATCCCTGGCCTTTACGCAGCGAATCTGTTCCGTCAATGTCCGAATGAATTCTTCCATATCCCGCTCCCATCTGCCGTCATCGACGGCGCCTTTCTCAAATGCTTCGTTCCCGTACACGGCCCGCCCGATTTTCGGCAGGCATGCCTGCCGAAATCCCGCAGCCGAATGCTTCCTATATCCAAACCGCCCGGCCGGCCGACAGCACGTCTGCCACCGCCCGCGTGTACTCCTGCCACTCTTCCTTTCTGGCCTTCAGGTACCGGACTCCCTCCTTCGTAATCCGATAATATTTCCGCGTCTTCCCCTTTACATCCTTTTCATAGGAATTCAGATAATTCTTCTCCTCCAGCAAATGAAGCAGCGGATAAAGCGTTCCCGCCTTCAGGCTGAAAACGTGGTTTGACCTGCTCTCCAACGTCTCGATCATCTCATACCCATACATATCCTTTTCCTCCAGCAGACGCAGCAGAAGCATTGAAGTACTGCCTGAAATAAGGCTCTTGTCAATTCCCATAGAAATCCCTCCTGTCAGTTTATCGTCCGTCTTCCCCACGCCAAACGCATGAATGGGGCTGCAGATCCATTCATGCGCTCGGCATGCGCCTTCGCCGGACGGCCGAATCCTATATAGATCATCTACACATAATTATATAGATAATCTATATATTTGTCAAGAGCCTGCCGTCCTTCCTCCTGGGCAAACACATGAATGACCCTGCGGCCCCCCTGCCCGGCCCTGCGGCGCGTGATGGTCACAGAGGGGACCAGCACGCTCCGCCAAGCCGGGCAGGGGCCGCAGAGGCAGCTGCAAAAGAGGGAGATGCGTACATCCAGACAAACTCCGGATGTCCGTATCTCCCTCTTCCACGGCCGGCTAATGGCCGCATTCCGGCCGTACCGCGCCGATATATTGCGCCAAAACCCGGAAAAGCGTCTCCTCATCGACGGGCTTTGCCAAATGGGCGTTCATCCCCGCCTCCAGGCACCGGCGTTTATCCTCGTCGTAGGCGTTCGCCGTCATGGCAACGATGGGGATCGTCTTCGCATCCCCTCGTTCCAGAGCGCGGATGGCCCGGGTGGAGGCCAGCCCGTCCATTACGGGCATCATCACATCCATAAGAATGCCGTCGAAAAACCCGGGAGGACTCGCGGCAAAAGCCTCCAATGCCTCCTGTCCGTCCGCCGCAGG
Organism: Lachnospiraceae bacterium; assembly: GCA_021770245.1. Lineage (GTDB taxonomy): Bacteria > Bacillota > Clostridia > Lachnospirales > Lachnospiraceae > Eisenbergiella. The sequence goes on along the minus strand of JAETRI010000056.1, from coordinate 18,563 downwards.
GACCATCTCTATCCCCCTGTCCTCCAGAATATACCGGGCGATTTCCAAATTCAGCTCGTTATCCTCCGCCACCAGGACCCGCAGTCCGGCCAGGTCCATTTCCGGCACGTCGGTTTCCGCCTTTACCTGCATTCTTCGGTCGATTTCCATCGGCAGCTCCAGACGGAAACAGGTTCCCACATTCACCCGGCTTTCCACCGCAATCGTGCCGCCCATCAGATCCACGAATTTTTTTGTGATAGCCATGCCCAGACCCGTCCCTGTATAGGTACTGCGGGTACCGCCGTCCTCCTGGGCAAAAGCCTCAAAGATATGGGGAAGGAATTCGGGCTTCATCCCGATCCCCGTATCCTCCACCTCCAGGCGGAAACGAGCCGTGTTCCCTTCTGCGTCAAGCTCCTGCAGCCGGAAATAAATCTTTCCTCCGTCCGGGGTAAACTTCACCGCGTTGCCCAGGATATTAATAAGAACCTGGCGCAGATGCAGTTCGTCCCCGAATACCCGAGGATGAACCAGGGGCGAATACGCTTCCACCAGCTCCACATCCCGGCCCGAAAGCTGTCCTGTGATGATGGAAGCGCAGTGCTCTACCGTACGCCTCAGGTCCATGGGCTCGTGGCTGATCCTCGTTTTCCCGCTTTCGATCCGGGACATGTCCAGTACGTCGTTCACCAGGCTCAACAGATGGCCGGAGGAGCCTTCGATCTTTTTCAGGCAGTCCAGGACCCGGCTGCGGTCGTCCAAATTTTTCAGAGCGATATCCGTCATGCCCATGATGCCGTTGATGGGTGTCCGGATATCGTGGGACATATGGGAAAGGAAATTGCTTTTCGCCACGTTTGCCGCGTTCGCCGCATCGGCCGCGCCCTTTAACAGCTCATTCACATGCCTCTGATGCTCGATCACCCGCCGGTCACTGCGCCGGGAAAGCAGGGTGAACATGGCCAGACCCATCATCAGCACCACCAGCGCCGCGATAACGGACACATAGAGAATGGCCTTATTCAGAAAAGCCGACGTGCCCGCCCCCAGGACTTCCATGGGGACAAAGGTCAGCACGGCCCAGTCCGTCTGCGCAACCGATGAAGCTGCGACAAAATATCGTTTCCCGTTGTATCGGAATTCATATCCCCCACTGCTTCGCTCCAACAGGTTCCGGCGCAGGTCCTCCACCGTCCCTCCATGGATAAACTCGCAGGATTCCAGCACGGACAAAAGATTGTAGTCGTCAATAAAACCTCCCTCACATACATGGCGGTAAAGTCTGCTGCCGTCGGGGCTTACCACATAGACATGGCTTTGGTTTCGGAACATCTCGGGATCAAAGGCATCCTGGAAGACGGAGATATCCACCGCAAGCCCCACATGGGTAAGGCTGGCATCCTCCACCGTCAAAGGCTCGTCCAGTTTCTTGATAAAAAGAATATGAGTGATGTCCTCCGCCCGGTCCTCCAATATCGTTGCCGCCTCCTGTATCTCATCCTCATTGGAGAGCATGGCCGCATCCCGCCATATGCGCACCGTGCCATCCGAGGCATAAAGTCCGGACTGCGCATCAAAGGCCAGCACCAATCCCCTTTCCAGCTCCAGACAGCGACGGATCTCCTCCAGGCAGCCCGAAAGCTCCGCCCTTTTGGACACCCCGGCACGATTCAGGAGATTTTCCGCGCTGCAGGCAGCCTTCTCATAGTGTCCCACCACCAATTCAATGATTCCGGTCACCTTATCGGATATTTCTATAAAATTGGTATTACGCTCCGCGAAGAGCGTGTCTTCCATATATCGGTAAAAGAGCAGCGTGCCTGCTGCCGCCAGCACCGTCAGCAGGGCTACCGCCGCAAGGGACAGGCTTCTTTCCCGTCTCCTGAGCCCGGCCTTTGGTGTATTTTCAGACACATCCCGCTTCTCTTCTTCCATTGACGCCACCTTCCGTCTCTCTCCTTAAGGCTTCCCGTTTCCTCCCCTATTTATCCCGGTCCAGCCTCATAGTGAGGGAAATTCTCTTTTTCGCCAAATCCACCTCCAGCACCTTCACGTCCACGATATCCCCCACGCTCACCGCCTCCAGGGGATGCTTGATAAAACGATCGGTGATCCGTGAGATGTGTACTAGGCCGTCCTGGTGCACGCCGATATCCACAAACGCGCCGAAATCGATCACGTTCCGCACCGTCCCCTTCAGAATCATACCGGGCTTCAGATCCTTCATATCCAACACGTCGCTGCGCAGGATGGGAGCAGGCATGTCCTCTCTGGGATCCCTGGCGGGTTTTTCCAGCTCCTTCAGGATATCCGTCAGGGTGATCTCTCCGATACCCAGTTCCTCCGCCAGTTTTTTCTTATCTTTCACCCTGCGCTCCAGGCTTCCAGAAATATTTGCGGACGTCTCTTTGGAGCCCGCGCTGCGTCCCTTTGCTTCCGCACGGGCGGGTGCATCCTTCCCGTTCTTTCCTCTTCCGCCGGCCTGCGTTTCCAGGGTGAGGCCTCCCATGGCCGCTGCCAGCGCCTTCCCCATGGCCGTATCCGTATTGCGGATCACGGGAACCTTGGAGTTTTTCGGCCTGTCGGCTTTTCCCTCCGCCTGATTTACGGATGCCCTGGCCGTTTTGGCCTCCGCCTGCAGCTTCTTCACGTCTTCCATGGACAGCTGCAGATAGTCGAGCAGCCTGCCGGTGGCTTCATAGGATTCCGGATGTACGCTGGTGGCGTCCAGCGGGTTATCCCCGTCCGCAATACGCAGAAAGCCCGCGCACTGCTCGAAGGCTTTCGGACCCAGTTTTGCCACTTTCAGAAGCTGTTTTCTGTCGGTAAACCTGCCGTTTTCTTCCCGGTATTCCACGATGTTTCTCGCAATGGTTTTGGAAATGCCGGAAATGTACTCCAGCAGGGAAGCGGAGGCCGTGTTCAGATCCACGCCCACCCGGTTCACGCAGTCCTCCACCACGCCGCCCAGCGCCTCTCCCAGTTTCTTCTGGTTCATATCGTGCTGATACTGTCCCACGCCGATGGAACGGGGATCGATTTTCACCAGCTCCGCAAGCGGATCCTGGAGGCGTCTGGCGATGGAGGCCGCGCTCCTTTGTCCCACATCGAATTCCGGGAATTCTTCCGTGGCCAGCTTGCTCGCCGAATAGACGGACGCCCCCGCCTCGTTGACGATCACATATTGAACGGGCGTATCCAGTTCCCGCAGCAGATCCACGATCACCTGCTCCGATTCCCTGGATGCGGTCCCGTTTCCCACGGAAATCAGGGACACCCCGTATTTTTTGATTAGCCTCTTTAACTCCCCTTTGGCTTCCTCCACCTTGTTTTGAGGCGCCGTGGGATAGATCACCTTGGTATCCAGTACTTTACCCGTGGCATCCACCACGGCCAGCTTGCAGCCCGTTCGGAAGGCCGGATCCCATCCCAGCACCACCCTTCCCGCAATGGGAGGCTGCATGAGAAGCTGCTCCAGGTTCTTTCCGAAAACCGAAATCGCGCCGTCCTCCGCCCTCTCCGTCAGCTCTCCGCGGATTTCCCTCTCAATGGCAGGAGCGATCAGACGGGTATAACCGTCCTCCACCACCTCACGCAGGATGGGGGAGGTGACCGGGTTCTCCTTTGTGATGATCTTCTTTTCCAGGTAGCGCAGGATCCGTTCCACGGGCGCTTCCACCTTTACCGTGAGGAATTTCTCCTTCTCCCCCCGGTTCAGCGCCAGGATCCGGTGTCCCGCCGCTTTCTTCAAGGGCTCCTCATAGTCGTAGTACATCTCGTATACGCTGGCCGCCTTTTGGTCCTTCGCCGCGCTGACGATCTTTCCCTCCTCCATGGTGATGCTGCGGATATAGATACGGTAATCCGCTTCGTCCGAAACGGACTCCGCCAGGATATCCTTCGCCCCCTGCAGCGCCTCTTTTGCGGACTCCACGCCTTTTTCTTCGCTCACATAACGGGCCGCTTCCTCCAGGGCCGGTTTGTCCGCCTCCTGCACCAGGATCCATTCCGCCAGGCCGTCCAGTCCCTTTTCCCTTGCCACGCTGGCCCGGGTCTTCCTCTTGGGCCGGTAGGGACGGTAGAGATCCTCCACCACCACAAGCGTCTGCGCCGCCAGGATCCTGGCTTTCAGCTCCTCGTCCAGCTTTCCCTGCTCTTTGATGCTGGCAAGCACCTGCTCCTTCTTTTCCTCCAGGTTTCTCAGATAATTCAACCTGTCATACAGATCGCGGAGCTGTTCGTCGTTGAGCTCCCCCGTCGCCTCCTTGCGATAACGGGAGATGAAAGGGATCGTATTTCCCTCGTCAATCAGCTTCACGGCCGCCTCCACCTGCCACCTGTGTACCTTCAGTTCCTCTGCCAGCTTTCCGATGATATCCATACCTTCCGTTTTCCTCCCGTTTCCATCCTTTTGGGCACAGGATAAACGCATGAACGGCCCCGCGCCGCAGGGCCGGCAGACGGGCGCGGAGCCGTTCATACGTTTATCCTGTTTTTTGACTGTCTGTAATTATATAGGATAACCCTTCCCATTTCAACCCGTCCCCTGCGTTCGGTTAAAAAAGTTCGTCCAGCAAAATATAATACCGGATCTTCTCCCAGTCCGGTTCGATCCCAAGGTGCCAAAACAGCAGAGCCGGATCGGCCTTTTCATGGACAGGCCCGCCATAGACGCCCGCGTAATTATCCCGCAGGCTCCTGTAGCACAGCGCGATATCCTGCCACTTATCCGCCTTCCCCATCCTCCCCAGGTCGATAAAGCCGCTGAAACGGCCCTCCTCTCCGAAAATATTGGGCAGGCAGTAATCCCCGTGGGACACGACGACCTCCTCCTTTGGCCGGTTCGCATTCAGCCATTCCCACAACTCTTCCGGATCCCGGAACCCCTTCTCCGAAAAGGTTTCCGGTTCCACGTTGTCCATGTCCACCAGGCCCGCTTCCACGTTATATTTTGCGCGCCGAAGCTTCCGATCCAGCGTATTGTCGCAGGGACATCCCGCTGCGTCCATGCTCCAAAGCGTCCGCAGCCCCTCCGTCAGAATCCGAAGCAAAGCTTCCGGATCCTTCAGATATCCTTCGTCGCAGGAAACCTTTCCCCGCATCCTGGACATCATCAGATAGCTCAGCCTGCCCTTTTCCCCGCGGGCCAGCACCGCGGGCACCGTCTGGCTGCCCTCCTGCCACTTCAGGATCCGGTATTCGTTTTCCGCTTCCTCCCCTGCCGGCTGTATTTTCAGGACCCTGTCTTCAAAAAGCAGCACGCGGGAACCGGACATACCCATCCGGTCCATCCGGTACGGCCTTCCCTCAAACAGCTCCCTTACCCGGGGCGGCATATCCCGCAGCCATCCGATATCGATCCAGAACCGCTGGTTTATGACCCCGTTTACTTCCACCTCGTTCTCCAATATACCGCCGTTATTCTGTATGCTTTTCGCCGATCCCGTATTGCTTTTATCACATACCATCAAAACCTTATCAAGCCCCAGCTTCTCACATTCCAAAAGCGCCAGGGCGATCATACGCGTGGCGATCCCCTTCCGTCTTTCCGAAGGCCGGACGCCGTCCCCGATATGGCCTCCCCAAAGCAGCAGCTCATCATTCAGGCTGTGCCTGATATTCACCGCTCCCACGAAAATGTCCCGTTCCTCGTCCAGGCAGAAAAAAGTGGAGTCCGTCACCAGGCCGTCCTTCGCCTCCCTCACCTCCAGGCTGTCCTGATAGCGGGCAAAATCGCGGTAATTCTCTTTTCTGATGGCCGCGGGAACGATTTTCTCCCCGCAGGCTTCCCATTCGCCCATCATATCGGCCAGCCGGGCCTTATCATCCTCGGTCAGTTTCACGAGCCTCAATTTCATTTTAATCCTCCATGCCGCGCCCTTTGCGGCACCGCGATGAGAAATCGCGGATGCGATTTCTCATCTGCGATTTTATTTGGGCCGCCTGCGGCACAAATTGGGATTGAAAAATAAGCCATCGGGCTTATTTTTCAATCTACCCACCATTCTGCCGCCGCAAGGCGGCTCTTAATTGGAGGGAACTTTCGTGCATAAGGTAACACTTCCGTGCTACCTAGCACAAATTCCCGGTTGAAAAATAAGCCATCAGGCTTATTTTTCAACCTAATTCCTTTCATGTTGCGGCTTAACAGTTCTGTAAACCCAAATTTAGCAATTATTTAATGTCAAAATTCTCTGTTTTCAAATCACAATAATATCTACCGCTTATAGCAGTAAACTTTAAAACACAATAATCCGGATCAGTTACACCTTCTTTGTAAAACATTGTATCGCCTTTTTCCCAAATAATATTTTTGGTTTTTTGGTCTGTTAATACTTCCATTTTACCTTTTAGCATGACTCCTACATATTTTATCAATCCTTTATGATAAAAGTAAATACCGGCATTTGGATTATCTTTATATTGTTTTACTCTCAAAGATGAAGTATTGGTAGAAAAGTAAAATTCAGATAAACCTTTTCTTTTTCGAGGTTTTAGCATTGCTTTTACATTAGGAAATTTTTCATCATCAATAGAACATATAAAACAAACTTTTTGCTTATCAATAAATTTTTCTATTTTCTTTAAATTCATAGTATTTCCTCTCACTCTCAAATCCTGATTGATATATTTGATTATAAAATCTTTATCTGTCATTTACAACGTATATTTATAAGTCATTTCCTGCCGGGTACACAATTCCGAAAAGGGAGAAATTATATTGGAATTGTGTGTGCGCCTGTAGTACAATCAAGGAGTAAAACCTAAACTGATAGGAGAAACAAAACAATGTCAAAGGTTTTATTTCTGGATATAGACGGGGTGCTTAATTCTAATTTGGAAAATGACAGTCATCAGACGGAAATCAGCGACGGCACATTGATTGATGAAGAAAAAGTCAAACTGTTGGCGCTTTTGGTAAGAGAGACGGATTCAGAAATCATTCTTCATTCCGGCTGGCGATTTTGGTTTGACAGCGAATTGAAACCGCTGTGTACACAAGCAAATAAATTGGTGGAGTTATTATCAAAGCAAAATATATCTATCAGCGGGATAACCCCGGATCTGACCACAGAAGAAATCAGAAAAACAAGGAAATTCAGCCTGGTAAAAGCCGACGAAATTCTTTTGTGGATGAAGATGCATAATGGTGTTACAAACTGGGTCGTTCTTGATGACCTTGATTTGCACAATGACCAAATCAAACGCCATCAGGTGAAAACGGATCCGGTAAAAGGACTTACCCTTGAGAATGTAAAACAAGCGGTAAAAATCCTATCGGCTTTGCACAGCGTAAGCCAAAGTGATCTATGAAAGCGATACAGATGACGGAGTTGTCCTGGGTCCGTAAGGATAAAACCTTGTAACCCCCTGCAAAAAGTGATATGATAAATGCAGTTCTTTTATCTCCGAGCGGATCCGGCGCATACCCACGGCCGTTTCGCATATTACCGTTGTTTTTACCGATTCGGAAAGAGACGTCAGCGTCGTATTGCAGGAGACCCCAATCTGAATCGCAGATGCGAAACCGCCTTTGCAGTTTCGCATCGCACTGCCGCACAGAATGCGGCATGAAAGGATTTTTATGAATAATTATAATAATAACCCCTTACCCCCCTATCCAAACGGCGGTCCCTATCCGCTGCCCGCCAGGCATCCGGGCAGCGGTTTTGCCACGGCATCCCTGGTGCTGGGGATCCTTTCGATTCCCCTGGCCTTTATCGGGACGGTCTATCTTCCCATCATTTTTTCCGGGCTCGCCCTTCTGCTGGGGCTTTTGTCCCGGGGAGGCGATAAGGCCCTCCTGCCCAACGCCAAGGTGGGGCTTTTCACCGCCCTGCTGGGTTTTGTGATCAACATTCTCGTGGTGGCGAGTACCTTTATCCTGCTTTTCACCAATCCCGCTGCCAACCAGGCATTCCATGACCAGATGAACTATTATTATGAGCGCCTTTACGGTGAGAGCTTTGACGATGCCCTGGAGGAAATCAAGCAGGGATTCCGGGAGGAATTCGGAAACGACTGACCGGCCGGAAACGGAGAGTAAACAGAACGAAAAGGAGACTTGCTTTATGGAAAAACACGAATCTTCTGCCCAGCTGAAAGCCCGGGCCAGGAGCCAGCTTCTGGGGAAATACGGGACGCTTATTCCCGCCCTTCTTGTGGTGGAGGGCTGCATGCTTCTGCTGTCTACGATGACCACCTTCGCCCTGGATACCCGAACCCCTTCCGGCCTCACTTTTCAGTTTGTCATCGAATTCCTGCTGCAGCTTTTTAGCGGAGTTTTCCTGGCCGGGCAGACCTTTTTATATCTGAACGCTGCCTGCGGAGGGAAAATCAGCGTCAGCGATGTATTTTACGGTTTCACTCATCATCCTGACAGAGCCATTCTGATTCAGCTCATACAGCTGCTGCTCTGTCTGGCCTGCTTTATCCCGTTTTTCATCTGCATGGGCCTGTGGGCCGCGACGGATTCCTCCGTCGTCCTGATGATCCCGCTTTCGGTTACCTTCTGTATCGGGCTGACAGGCACGGTTATCCTGAGTCTGCGCTATTCCCAGAGTTTTTATATCCTTCTTGATTTTCCCGATTTCACCGCTTCGCAGTGCCTGCGGTTCAGCCGCGAAGTTATGAAGGGAAATAAGGCCCGGCTGTTCTACCTGAACGTGAGCTTTCTGCCCATGTACCTGCTCGGCCTGTGCACCTGCTGTATCGGCTTTCTGTTCCTCATTCCTTATGTCAACGCCACAAGCACCTGTTTTTATCTGGAACTGATGCTTCACCGGAACCGGCAGGGCCAGGAGGGATAGGCTGCGGATATGGGTACTATTATGAATTTCAGGCGAAAGGGGCTGTCCGCCGAGGACCGGTCCCTGCTGCGGACCATCTATCTTCTGGCATGGCCCGCCATATTGGAACAGCTGCTTCAGACGATCGTACAGTATACGGATACCGCCATGGTGGGTAGGATCAGTCCCCAGGCATCCGCCGCCATCGGCTTAACCACCACCATGACCTGGCTGGTGGGCAGCCCCATGGGCGCTCTGGGTATCGGCGTGCTGTCCTGTATTGCGGAATCCATCGGGGCACACAGAGAAGAGCTGGCAGGCAGCATTGCCGTGCAGGCTCTCTATTTTGTTGCGGGAATCGGCATCCTTCTGGGAGCGCTGACGCTTTCCGTCAGTCCCTTCCTCCCCTCCTGGCTGGGAGCGGATCCGGAGATCCGGCATGATGCCTCCCTCTATTTCGCCATCATCTGCGCTCCCATGGTCTTCCGCGCTTCCACCATCATCCTGGGCGCCGCGCTCCGGGGCTCCGGAGACACCAGGCATCCCATGTATGCCAATGTGATGATGAACATAACCAATGTGGTCCTGAATTTCTTTCTGATCTACGATCCCCGGGTCGTGACCGTCGGCTCCCGTTCCCTTTTCATTCCCGGCGCAGGGCTGAAGGTGGCCGGAGCCGCCATGGCCACGGCCGCCTCCTATTGTGTGGGGGGCTTTTTCATGTTCCTCATGTATTACCGGAATCCGCAGTTAACCCCCAGGGGACGCCGTCTGAAATACGATCCCTCTCTGGCCGGACGCTGCCTGCGGATCGCCTTCCCGGTGGCCTTGGAGCGCGTCAGCGCCTGCCTGGGGCAGGTGGTCTTCACCTCCCTGGTCACCAGGCTCGGCACCCTTTCCCTGGCCACCCATTCCATCGCCATCACGGCGGAACAGGCCTTCTATATCCCCGGCTACGGCATGCAGGCCGCAGCCTCCACCCTGGCCGGGAACTCCCTGGGTGAGGGGGATCCCCGAAAATTCCGGAAGGTGACGGGCATCATCGCCTTCTTTGCGGTACTGATGATGACGGCATCCGGAGCGCTCCTCTTCCTTTTCCCCGGCCCCCTCATGTCCATCTTCACCACGGACGGGGAGGTAATCGCGCGGGGGATCAGCGTTCTGCGCATCGTGGCCGTTTCCGAGCCCATGTTCGCCGCTCTCATCATCCTGGAAGGCGTTTTCAACGGCATCGGCGATACAAAGGTCCCCTTTTTCTTCTCCATCGTCTCCATGTGGGGCGTCCGGATCCTGGGAACCTGCTTCTGCCTCTTCGTTCTCCACGGCGGGCTGGAAAGCGTCTGGATCTGTATGATCTGTGACAACATCACCCGCTGCCTCCTGCTCTCCCTCCGCTTCTTCTCCGGTTCCTGGAAAAGGAGATTCCAAGGTGAAAGCGCCCATACCCCCTGATCCTGGCGGATCTCTGTCGGGGATACGGGCGCTGGGACGTTCATGCATTTGTCTTGGCCCGTCTGCGGGCCTTGCCTACTGCGCTTCCTCTTCTTTTCCGTCGTTTCCGATCCACTTCAGATAGGCATTGATAAAGCCGTCCAATTCTCCGTCCATAACGGAATCCACGTTCCCCGTCTCATGGCCGGTCCGATGGTCCTTGACCATGGTATAGGGCTGGAACACGTAAGAGCGGATCTGATTGCCCCATCCGATTTCCTTCACTTCCCCGCGGATACCTGACAGCTTCTGGGCGTTCTCCTCCTGCCGCAGCAGATATAGCTTGGCCTTCAGCATCTGCATGGCCTTATCCTTATTCTGGAACTGGGAGCGCTCATTCTGGCACTGCACCACGATTCCGGTGGGAAGGTGGGTAATACGGATTGCGGAGGACGTCTTATTGATGTGCTGCCCGCCCGCACCGCTGCTGCGGTAGGTATCGATGCGCAGTTCCTCTTCGTTGATCTCGATATCCAGATCCTCTTCGATATCCGGCATCACATCCAGGGACACAAAGGAGGTCTGACGCTTTCCCTGGGCATTGAAGGGTGAGATGCGCACCAGACGGTGTACGCCCTTCTCCGATTTCAGATAGCCGTAGGCGTTTTCTCCGTTTACCTGGAAGGTGACGGACTTGATGCCCGCTTCGTCCCCGTCCAGATAGTCCAGCACCTCCACGCCGAATCCCTTCCGTTCGGCCCATCTGGTATACATCCGGTACAGCATGCTGCACCAGTCGCAGCTTTCCGTCCCGCCCGCTCCGGCATTCAGCTTCAGGATCGCATCGTTCTTGTCATATTCCCCCGTGAGCAGCGTGCTGATGCGCAGGGTTTCCAGTTCTTCGATAAAAGAGTCCAGTTCCCCGCGGATCTCCTCCGCCATGCTTTCATCCTCTTCCTCGTTCCCCATTTCGATCAACATCTCGATGTCCTCACACTGAGTCCCCAGATGATTGATCTGCTCCACGGTATCCTTGAGGTTCTTTAGTTCCTTCATCCGCTTGTTGGAATAATCCGGATTGTCCCAGAAGCCGGGCGCTTCCATCTCCCGTTCCAGTTCTTCTATCCGTTTCGTCTTTTCAGCGAGGTTAAAGTGAATCCCTCACTTCCGCTAATGGAGTTTTGTAAGCCTGTAATTCCTGTTTCATTTGATCCAAAATGACCACTAACGCTCACCACCTTTTTCATTTCTTTGATGCGCCGAGGGGTTGTCCAACGTCCCCGGCGCGCTAACCGGTTGCCTGTGCGAAAAACAGGCTTTCGGGCCTATTTCCCACACTAACTCCCATCTGCCCGCCTTGGCGGGCATCCAAATCAGGATTGTGAAATCGAAGATTTCACACTATTTTCTTCCGCAGCAGTTCTTGTACTTCTTCCCGCTGCCGCAGGGACAGGGATCGTTGGGGTAAATCTTTGCCGCCGCCCGTTTTGTCGGAGCCTTTGCCAGGGAATCGTCCTTGTTGGTTCCCGTCACCTTGGCGACCTGTTCCCTCTCCACCTTCTGCTCCACCCGTACGTGCAGAAGCAGACGGATGGTATCCTCCCGGATGCTGTCGGTCATGGAATCGAACATCTCATAACCGCTCATCTTATACTCCACGAGGGGATCCCTCTGACCGTAGGCCTGCAGGCCGATTCCCTGGCGGAGCTGGTCCATGTCGTCGATATGGGCCATCCATTTATTGTCGATTACCTTCAAAAGGATCACCCGTTCCAGCTCCCGGATGGCTTCCGCCTGGGGGAATTCCGCTTCCTTGCTCTCATAGAGCTTCACCGCCTCTTCCTTCAGTTGCTGCTTCAGGCCGTTCTTCTTCGGCTGGTTCACCCGTTCCCGGCTGACCGGGGCCAGAGGGATGATGGGCAAAAGAAGGGTATTTAACTCCTTATAGTTCCATTCCGCCGGATCCGAGTCCTCACCGATCACCATATCCACCGTATTGTCCACGATGTCGGTGATCATCTTGTAGATCACGTCGCGCATGCTTTCTCCGTCCAGCACCCGGCGGCGCTCGGCGTAGATGATCTCGCGCTGCTCGTTCATCACCTGGTCGTACTCCAGAAGGTTTTTCCTCACGCCGAAGTTATTGCCTTCTATCTTCTTCTGGGCGGATTCGATGGCATTGCTGAGCATCTTGTGCTCGATTTCCTGATCCTCCGGGATTCCCATGGCATTGAACATGTTGATCAGGCGTTCCGAACCGAACAGGCGCATCAGGTCGTCTTCCAGGGAAATATAGAATTTGGATTCCCCCGGATCCCCCTGCCGGCCGCTGCGGCCCCGCAGCTGGTTATCAATACGCCTCGATTCGTGCCGTTCCGTACCGATGATCTTCAGGCCGCCCGCATCCCTGGCCGCGTCGTCCAGCTTAATATCCGTTCCGCGGCCGGCCATATTGGTGGCAATGGTCACGGCGCCGTGTACGCCGGCGTCCGCCACGATCTCCGCCTCCAGCTCATGGAACTTGGCGTTCAGCACCTTATGGGCGATTCCCTTTCGCTTCAGAAGCCCGCTCAGTTCCTCCGACGCCTCAATGGTGATCGTGCCCACCAGAACGGGCTGCCCCTTCTCATGGGCCTTTTCCACGGCGTTCACGATGGCGCGCAGCTTTTCCTTTCTGGTCTTGTAAACCGCATCCTGCAGGTCCTTGCGCTGTACCGGCTTGTTGGTGGGGATCTCCACCACGTCCATGCCGTAGATATCCCGGAATTCCTTCTCTTCGGTCAGGGCCGTACCGGTCATGCCGGCCTTTTTCTCGAATTTATTGAAAAAATTCTGGAAAGTGATGGTGGCGAGCGTCTTGCTCTCCCGCTTCACCTTCACATGCTCCTTCGCTTCAATGGCCTGATGCAGCCCGTCGGAATAGCGCCGCCCCGGCATGATACGCCCGGTGAACTCGTCCACGATCAGCACCTGGTCGTCCTTTACCACATAATCCTTATCCCGGAACATCAGGTTATTGGCCCGCAGCGCCAGGATGATGTTGTGCTGGATCTCCAGGTTTTCCGGGTCGGCCAGGTTTTCGATCTGGAAAAAGCGTTCCACCTTTCCCACGCCGCGCTCGGTTAGGTTCACCACCTTATCCTTCTCGTTGACGATAAAGTCGCCGCTTTCCTCCCGTTCCACGCCCATGATGGCATCCAGCTTGGAAAGGTCCTCCATGTCCGCGCCCCGCTCCATCTGCTTGGCCAGGATATCGCAGGCCTCGTACAGCTTGGTGGACTTGCCGCTCTGCCCGGAAATAATCAGGGGGGTCCTGGCCTCGTCGATGAGCACCGAGTCCACCTCGTCGATGATGGCATAGTGCAGATCCCGCAGCACCAGCTGCTCCTTATAGATGACCATGTTGTCCCGCAGATAATCGAAACCCAGCTCGTTGTTGGTCACATAGGTGATGTCCTTGGCATATTCCACCCGGCGTTCCTCGGATTTCATCCCGTTTAAGACACACCCCACCTCCAGGCCCAGGAATTCGTGCACCGCGCCCATCCAGGCCGCGTCACGGCTGGCCAGATAGTCGTTGACCGTAACCACGTGCACGCCCTTCCCCTCCAGCGCATTCAGATAGGCGGGCAGGGTGGAAACCAGCGTCTTCCCTTCCCCTGTCTTCATCTCCGCGATGCGGCCCTGGTGAAGGATGATGCCGCCGATCAACTGCACCCGGAAGGGCTCCATATCCAGGACCCTCCTGGCCGCCTCCCGCACTGTGGCATATGCCTCCGGAAGCAGGTCGTCCAAAGTCTCCCCATCCGCCAGCCGCTTCTTATATTCCTTCGTCTTCCCCTTCAGTTCCTCGTCGCCGAGGGCCATCATTTCCGGCCTCATGGCTTCGATTTTGTCCACAATGGGCTTGATCCGTTTCAGTTCCCTTTCGCTGTGCGTACCGAAAACCTTCTGAATAACATTCATTTCGTATTCGCTCCAATCGTTTTGTCCGCCGACACCCATCTGGCGGGCATTCAAATCAAGATCGTGAAATCTGCGATTTCACAGTAAATACCGCCGGCCTCTTTATCCGCTTTCCCTTCGGCTGCCCGTTTTCTTCCCGTCCGTATGGGCCGACTTTTGAACACTGGTATTTATTTTAGCAGAAATACGCACTTTATTCAACTTCTATCATGCACACAGTTCTAAAATTTATAAGAATGGTAGAAAAAACGTTCGGACGCCCGCAGGCTCCCGGCCGCCGGGGACGCGGGGAAGGAGCCTGGCGGAAGCCATCTGCCCCTTTGGTGCTGTTTCTTAAGCCGACGTAGGACGGCTTCCTTGCGAATGCGGCGTTGTCCGACGAGCGCAGCGAGGAGTTTAGCCGCATTCGCAAGGCCCGAAGCCGGACACGGCGGCTTTAGAAACAGCCCAAAGGGGCAGCGGGCTTCCGACAGGCTCCTTCCCTGCGTCCCCGGCGGCCGGGAGCCTGCGGGGTATCCGTTGCGGAAAGGGGCCCCAAAACGGGAAAAGGGGAAAGAGGAGAGAGGCCCGGCCTCTCTCCTCCCGTCATACAGCCTCATTCGGCTTCCACTTCAATGACGATCTCCTTTTCTTCACAGCCCTCGGCCCAAATCCTGACGCGGATTGCCCCGGGAAGGGTTCCCGCCCTGACCACCGCCATGACGAATCCGTCATAGGAGAGGCAGGCCGTCTTGTCGTAATTCCCCTCGGGCTGCGGATTGGCGCTGCCAAAGCCCTGCAGGGTCCCGCTGCCCTCCACCGAGATATGTACCTCCTTCTGCACCCGTAGGTTTTCCCTTCCGGCCTTGTCCGCAAACCCAACCGTGATGTAGGACAGGTCGGCCCCGTCCGCGGCCAGCCTGGTCCGGTCCGCCGAAACGGCCAGCTCCACGTCCATATCCGCCGTATGCAGTTCAAAGCTGCCCAGCTTTCTGCCGTCCTGATAATTCACCGCCCGGAGCGTACCCGGCGCATAGGGGACAGCGAATGTGGCGATATAGCCCTCCGTCCCCTTTCTCCCCAGGCTCTCCCCGTTCAGGAAAAGTTCCACTTCGTCCCCGCAGGCATAGACGTCCACGGAAGCTTCCTTTCCCTCATAACCGGGCCAGGTCCAGCTGGCGATGTTGTCCTTCCACATCCAGGGCGTCTTTGAGGCTTTGGCAGGATCACGATCCATCCGCAGCACCGCCGCGTAGGGATCCTTTCTCAAGCCGAAGACGATCTGGCGCAGATAGCTGATGGGTTTCCGGTATCCGATCAGGTCGATGTCCCCGATGTAGGCGGCGATATCGGGCCAGTTGGAGCCGAAATTCCTCTTTCCGTCGTAATAGAAAATTCCGCAGCCCGCTTCTCCCAGGTAATCATAGCCCGTCCAGGTCATGTCCCCGATCACATGGGGATTACGCTCCACGATATCCCAAAGCCGGACAATGTCCGCCGGATAGGTCTCGGAGCCCAGCACCACCCGGTTGGGATGCGTTTCCCGCTCCTTCTCATGCAGCGCCGTTAAATAATTGTATCCGGTCACATCCATGCCGCTGGCGTACTCGTCCATCAGGCCGGACAGGATCGGGCTGACGGCCATCCCGTCCGCCACCGGCCCGGACGAAAGAAGCGCCATAATCCCGTTTAGCAGATTGCTTCCGTCCTCCGAACCCGTTTCCGTCTCCCCGCCGCCCAACAGCTCTTCCATGGTCTTTCCGGTGGCCTCCTGCAGGATTTCCGCCATGTGGGGCATACCGGCCAGCAGTCCGTTTAACGCGTTGGTGGTAAAGCGGGTATCGTCCAGGCTGTTCAGTTTATTCTGGATCTGCCGGTTCAGGCAGGCGCCGAAAGCCGTCCCCACCTCCGGGATCTCATTTCCCATGCTGTAGAGGATCACGCAGGGGTGGTTGAAGTCCTTTGCCACTATTTTCTCCACGTCCTCTTCCCAATGTTCGGAAAAATGGTTGGCATAATCGTTGGGGTTCTTCGTCCTCGTCCACATATCCCACAGTTCGTCCATGACCAGCATCCCGTGCCTGTCACAGGCCTCCAGCATGGCCTTCCCCATGGGGTGATGGGCGCTGCGGATACAGTTAAATCCCGCTTCCTTCAGCTGCAGGCATCTTCTTTCCTCCGCCCGGTACAGGGTGCAGGCCCCGATCAGTCCGTTGTCGTGATGGATACAGGTCCCCCGCAGCTTCACCGTTTCCCCGTTGATGCGAAGGCCCCGTTTCGCATCCAGCTGCAGCTTCCTGATGCCGAAGGTTTCCACGGTTTCGTCCACACACTGTCCCGCTTCCATCAGCCGCACCCGGCAGGTGTACAGATAGGGGGACTCGCAGCTCCAGCGCTTCACGTCCTCCAGGGCCAGCCTCTGCCTGACGGAAAATTCCTTTCCCGCATAGGCCGTCAGGGGCGTCTTATATAGCCCCACGCGGTTTTCGTCCCCGTCAAAGATTTCCGTCACCACATCGACACATCTTTTCTTCGACGACAGATTCCGGATCCGGATCTCCACCACCGTCACCGCATAGTCCTCTTCCACGTCCGGGGTGGAGATACGCACGCCGTCCGTTTCGATATGCAGTCTGTCAGCCACCATCAGGTTCACGTCCCGGTAGATACCGGCTCCCGGATACCAGCGGCTGCTTTGGTCCAGGCTGTTGGCGACCACTTTCACCTCGTTTTCTTCCCCGTAGCGGAGCATATCGTCCATACAAATATAAAAATTTGAATATCCGTACATTTCCCCGCCCGCATAATCTCCGTTCACATAGACCATGGCGTTGGTATTGACACCCTCGAACTCCAGGATGGCCGTCCTGTCCTCCCACTGAGCGGGGACCCGGAATTTCTTCACATAGGTATACACGTTTCCGGGGAAGAAACCCGTCTGTCCGCCGCTCTTACATGCCGGATCCCTGGTTTCGTGAATCATGGCATCGTGGGGCAGCGTGACCACATTCGCTTCCTCCCCCTGCAGGGCCGAGAAGAATCCCTCTCCCTTCCCCGCCGTAAAACTCCATCCGTCGTTCCATTTTTCTCTCCGCATTGAAATACCTCCCCAGTTTGAAAAAAATACTCGTTTCCTGTATACTGTAATTAAAATTATAGGGATTTTACCGCCGTACATCAATATCGTCTTTCGGGCGTCCTTTACCGTTTGTATCCTAAACCGGACATTTTTTTCGATGCAGGGCGGCCGTTTTCCCGGAAAGGAGTCCGTCATGACAGCGCAGCAACAGTTCCCCGGCCAATCCCCTTTAAGCATCCGCAATCCGGGAAACCGGGAAGGGGAATATTTCGATCTGGACAGCCCCTATATGCTCACCCTGGAATCCTACGATGCGGACAGACATCTGCTCCATCACGCCCATGCGGCCCCCGGCTATTATCTCTCCCGTTCCTGCGCCGCCGGTTCACCGCCTTCGTCCGTGCGCCCGCCCCATCGGCATAAATATATGGAACTCGTCTATATCCTCAAGGGAGAGATGGAGCAGCATATCGAAGATTTCCGATCCGTTTATCGGGAAGGAGACTGTTGTATCCTGAACAAAAACATGAAGCATGTGGAGATCTGCTCCTCGGATTTCGAGGCTGTTTTTCTCCTGATCTCCGATGGATTCATCCAACAGTCCATTGAGGGGGATTTCTATTATCCCAGTTATCGGGAAAGGACGGCCCGCAGCAGCTGCCTGTATCAGGCCCTGCTGGAATTTCAGAAACGGGAAGCCTATTTTAAGAAGGAATACCTGGATTTCTTTCCCAGAGGGGACGCGGCAGAGGCCCGCGACAGGGCGCAGCGCCTCTTTGCCTCCATCCTCCTGGAAACGAGGCTCCAGGAACCGGGCTTCCTATCCGTGGTATCCGGCCAGCTCGCCAGGCTCTTTTCCCTGCTGTCGGACCCTGCCGTCTATCGGATGAAGCGGCAGGATCTCAAGAGCTCTAAGGAGGAGTTCCTTTTTAACCGGGTCAGTCTCTACCTACGCGAGAACCACGGCAGGGTGGATTACGCAAAACTGGAAAGGGCTATGAACTATACCCGCGACTATCTGAACCGGGTGGTCAAGAGATGCTCCGGCATGACGCTGGTGGAGATGGGGCAGCAGCTCTGTCTGGAGGAAGCCGCAGACATGCTCCTTAAGACGGATAAAAGCATCGGCCGCATCATCCAGGAGGCCGGATATGTCAACCGCACCTATTTCTACCGGATTTTTCAGGACAAGTACGGCTTAACGCCTATGGAATACCGGAAAAGGGGAACCGGGGCAACAGCCGACCCGCCCGGCAGGACAAACGCATGAACGGCCCTGCGGCCCCTGCGCCACCCCTGCCCTGCCCCGCGGCGCGTGATGATCGCAGATGGGACCC
>JAETRI010000055.1 GCA_021770245.1 Lachnospiraceae bacterium | reverse complement strand
TTACTGTTTATTTGTCAAGGTCCTTTGTTGCTTCCCGGCCTCTCGGCCTTCGGCCTGCTTCCCGCCGCAACAGATGATATGTTATCATATCTTTGCGGCTTCGTCAAGCACTTTTTTATTTCTTTATCGCCGAAGCATTGCTGCACCAAGTTCTCATTTCTCCAACAAAATGACCGGCGATGGATTTTATAATATCACCGCCGGTTATTCTTGTCAACAAGAAATTTCATATTTCTACAATATTTCTACAATATTTCTACAGATATTTCTACAGATATTGTCCCCGACGGATCACCACAGGTCACAGGGACCGGCCGGGTACGGCAGACGGGCGCCGGGACACGACAGCCTTCCCAAAAGCGGCGTCCTGTTTTTTTTAAAAACAGGACGCCGCTTCGTTCACGCATGTTTAATTGTCGATCAGCTTATTCGTGTCGTTCCAGCTGTACAGCTTCCGAAGCTCCGCTCCCGTCTTTTCCAGCTGATGTGCCGCTTCCCTCTTTCTCATAGCCATGAAGTGAGGCGTTCCGACCTGATTCTCCAGCAGCCATTCCTTGGCGAAAGAACCGTCCTGGATATCCGCCAGGATCTTCTTCATCGCCTTCTTGGTATCGTCCGTGATGATCTTAGGCCCGGTGATATAATCGCCGTACTCGGCTGTATTGGAAATGGAATATCTCATTCCTGCAAAACCGCTTTCATAGATCAGATCCACGATCAGCTTCATCTCATGGATACATTCAAAGTAAGCGCTCTCCGGCTCGTACCCCGCTTCCACAAGGGTCTCAAACCCGGCCTTCATCAGTGCGCATACACCGCCGCACAGCACCGCTTGCTCGCCGAAAAGATCCGTCTCGGTCTCCTCGCGGAAAGTCGTCTGAAGGACGCCCGCCCTTGCGCCGCCGATTCCCAGCGCATAAGCCAAAGCCAGATCATGGGCCTTTCCCGTAGCATCCTGAGCCACGGCAATCAGGCAGGGCACGCCCTTGCCGGCCTGATATTCGCTTCTCACCGTATGGCCGGGTCCCTTAGGTGCGATCATCGTAACATCGATGTCCGCCGGAGGCTTAATCTGTCCGAAGTGGATAGAGAACCCATGGGCAAACATGAGCATCATGCCGGGCCTTAAGTTGGGCTCAATGGATTCCCTGTAAAGGGCGCCCTGCTTCTCATCGTTGATCAGAATCATGATGATGTCTGCCTTCTTTGCCGCCTCTGCTGCGGTATATACGGTCAGGCCCTGCGCCTCCGCCTTGGCCCAGGATTTGGAGCCTTCATAGAGCCCTACGATCACATTACAGCCGGACTCCTTCAGATTCAGGGCATGGGCATGGCCCTGGCTTCCGTAACCGATGATTGCGATGGTCTTATCCTGCAGTAAGGAAAGGTCACAATCTTCCTGATAATAAATCTTCGCCATTTTCTTCTCCTTCTGCCGTTGATAACGGCTAAAATTCTATCTAACTGAAAGGCAGCGCATGCCGCCTCAGAGTTCTTTGGTTCCCGCAGCAGGCTTTCACGATCCGTTAATCGGGATCGAAATAGACCACATTGTCCGTCCCCCGTCCCAGGCCTGCAATTCCCGTTCTGGCCAGCTCCAGGATCTCATAAGCGGAAAGCATATTGATGCAGGCATCCACTTTTCCCTGATTTCCGGTGATTTCCACAATCAGATTTTCCGGCCCCACATCAATGATATTTGCACGGAATATATTGGAAATCGCAATCACATCCTGCCGCTGCACCGCTCCCGCCTTTACCTTGATCATCGCCAACTCACGATAAACGCTGCGCTCCGGCTTCAGTTCCCTGATATCCCGGACATCCACCAGCTTCGCCACCTGCTTCTCGATCTGATCGAGGATCTCGTCGTCCCCCGTGGCGACTATGGTAATCCTGGTAATCCTGGAATCTGCCGTCACACCCGCGGTAATGCTCTCAATGTTATAACCTCTTCTGGAGAATAATCCTGATATCCGACTCAGCACGCCGGAGGTATTGTCCACCAGAAGCTGAAAAACTTTCTTCTGCATGATACCATGCTCCCTTCCGTTTCTGCCGTCCGGGCCTTTCTTCCTGTCTGAAAAATCCGGTTTGTTACCGTTCCCTCCGGCCGAATTCCCGGCAGAATCACAACGCAGGCCCTGATTTCTACTTATTCTAGCAATATCCGCCGTCCTTGTCAACGTATGATGATCAGGCATATCTTCCATAACGACCGGTTATGTAACAGTTCAGACACCCCGCAGGCCTCCGGACGCCGGGCCGCACAGGAAGGATCCTGCCGGAAGCCATCTGCCCCTTTGGTGCTGCTTCTTAAGCCTCCGGGGCGGCTTCACTCGTTATCGATACACTTCGTTAAAGCCAGGATCCCGGTCCGGGCGATTTCCACGATGCTGATGGTCTGAAGCATTCCCAGGAAAATCTGCACCCGTTCCGGCGTATCACAGATCTGAATCAGCATCATATGCTTGGAAATATCCACAATGGATGCATTCATGATGGAACAATTCTCCATAATATCCCGTCTGTTATTCCGGTTATATTTCACCTTGACCAGCATCAGCTCCCGGCTGATGCTCGCTCCTTCATCAAAAGTGCGTACCTTGATTACATCCAGCTTTTTATTCAGCTGTTTTTCGATCTGTTCCACCGTACGCTGGTCCCCGCTGCTGACGATCGTCATACAGGAAACGGCAGGATCGTCCGTTTCCCCCACGGCCAGGGAATTGATGTTAAAGCATCTTCTGGAAAACAGCCCCGCCACTTTACATAGCACTCCGGATCTGTTTTCCACGAGAACAGAATATATTTTTTTCATTTGCGCCTCCCATCCGCGCGCTTTGGCACGCATACAAGTCAAGTGGATCCCGCCTGCACACTTTTGCACACAAATCAGGGGATCCGTCTGCGCGCCTTTGCGCGCGTACAAATCAGGGGAAATCCTTTCCTCTCATTCTGCCGCCGGACGGCCTCGAAAGCTGCTGCACCGTATACGCTCAATATTTTACCAAATCCAACGGATCAATCATGCATTCCATCAGATAAGAACAATCTTCTCTCAAAAACATATCCAGGGCTTCATCAATCTCCTCGTTGGCAGTTACTCTGACGAAGGGAATCCCGTAAGCCTCTGCCAGCTTTCCCAAATCCGGCGTCCCGGCGATATCCACCATGGAATATCTGTCTTTGTAGGAATGATGTTGGTACTCCCTTACCATTCCAAGGTAATTGTTCCGCAGCACAATAATTTTCACCGGAATATGATACTGCTGAATCGTGGCCAGTTCCATCATGGACATTTGAAAAGAACCGTCTCCGCAAACCGCAATGACCTGCCGGGACATATCGCCCAGCTTAGCGCCCATTGCGGCCGGGATGGAATATCCCATGGTTCCCATACCGCCGGAAGTGAGGAACTGCCCTTCCCGGACCACATGATAGGCACAGGACCAAATCTGATTTTGTCCCACATCCGCCACATAGACGCCGTCAGATGCCATCTTTTCTGAAAGGCGGCGGATCAGGCGTTCCGGATCCACATAGGCCGGATTGGGATGGTGGAACAGCTTCATATTCCGGCGATATTCCTCCAGCTGATGAAGCCATTCTTCATGTTCGCATTCAAAATCCTGTTTTTCAAAATCCTCAAAAATATGCCTGGCATCTCCCACAAGGGGAATAGTCGGGCCTGCATTTTTCCCGATTTCCGCAGGATCCACGTCTATATGGACCAAGACCTTACCCTGGGTGATCAAATCCGGCTGGTTCACGGACCGATCGGCCACGCGTGCTCCCACCATGATCAGCAGATCCGATTCGTTCATGGCCCGGTTGGCGTAGGGCTTCCCGTTATTTCCCACCATTCCAAAATACATGGGATGATTCGTGGGCATCACACCGATTCCCATCATGGTAGAAACCACCGGAATGCGGAATTTCTCTGCAAACAGCCGCAGTTCCTCGCATGCGCCGCTCAGGGACACGCCCCCGCCGGCATAAATCAGCGGACGTTTCGCCTTCTCCAGTTCCTGTATGACCTTTTTGATCTGTACCGCATGTCCCTTAACCGTAGGTTTATAAGTGCGCATATTGACTTCGTCCGGATAGCGGAATTTTGCCACCTGCGCATTCTGTACATCAATCGGCACATCGATCAATACAGGCCCTTTTCTTCCCGTATTGGCCACATAAAAGGCTTCTTTAAAAATCCTGGGAATTTCGTTGGCATCCCGCACAAGATAGCTGTATTTCACAAAGGACTCCGCCGCCCCTGTAATATCCGCCTCCTGGAATACGTCGCTGCCCAACAGTTCGCTGTTCACCTGTCCGGTGATGCACACCAGCGGAATGCTGTCCGCAAAGGCCGTGGCTATCCCGGTTAACAGGTTCGTGGCGCCGGGGCCCGAAGTAACCGCGCATACCCCCACCTTTCCCGTTACCCTGGCGAGCCCGCTGGCTGCATGCGCCGCATTCTGTTCCGTCCGGATCAATATAGTTTGAATTCCCGTATTTAAGATACTGTCATAAAAGGGACAGATCGCCACTCCGGGATAACCGAACACTTCCGTAATGCCCTCCAGCTCCAGGCACTTGATCATTGCATCCGCTCCGTTCATATTTATACCCATGCCTTTCCCGTTTTGGGTCTTCCCAAAACGGGAATAGGCCCAAATCCGTAAGATTGAAAATTTTTATTTTCAGTCTTCCTCACATTCCGCCGTCCCTGTACGGCTTTCTTCTTCGTCCAGTCCCAAAAGTTTTTTTGCTACCCGCACCGTATCCGCCGCATCCTTCGCGTAACCGTCCGCCCGGATTTCCTTGGCATATTCCTCTGTGATGACAGCGCCGCCGATCATTACCTTCGCGGAAAGCCCCTCCTCACGGACCAGGGCAATCACATGCTTCATCTCCTGCATCGTAGTGGTCATCAATGCGGAAAGGCCGATCAGGGCCGCATCGTTTTCTTTGGCCGCCTGTACGATCTTTTCCCTCGGAACATCCTTTCCCAAATCGATCACGCCAAATCCGTGGTTTTTTAGCATCAGCGCCACCAGGTTCTTCCCTATATCGTGAATATCTCCCCGCACGGTGGCCAGAACCACCGTGGGCAGTTTCTTCCTGCCTTTTTCCTCCTTGAGATAAGGCTCCAAAACATTGATAGACAGTTTCATGGCCTCCGCGCTGGAGATCAGCTGGGGAAGAAAATATTTTCCCTTATCGAACAGGCTGCCCACTTCATCGATAGCCGGAAGCAGATAATCGTTTAGAATATGTCCCGCGGCGACGCCCTGCTCCAGGGCTCTGTTCGTCATCGCCTCTATTCCGCCCCGGCTGCCCTTCATGACAGCCTCGTAGATCTCTTCGCAGCAATTCTTATCCTTTTTTGCTTTCACAGGCTCCTGCGGATTCTCTTTCCCTCCGTTCAGGCGTCCGGCATATTCGATATACCGAAGGTCACTTTCCTCCTTTTGAAGGAGCATGTCCGCTGCAAAAGCCCCTGCCATCAAAAGCTCCTGGGAGGGATTCGCAATCGCCATAGTAAGCCCGGCCTCGATGGCTAGAGTGAGGAACGCAGTATTCACATGAATGCGTTCCGGCAAGCCGAAAGAAATATTGGATAAACCTACCACTGTAGCCAATCCTTTTTTTCTGCAGTAACGGATGGTTTCCAGAGTCTCTGCCGCCGCTGCCGGATTGGCTCCCACTGTGGTCACCAGGCCGTCTACCACAATATCCTCTTTATTCAAAGCGCAGGATTCCGCCCGTTCCCATATCTTTTCAATAATTCCTCTTTTCTCTTCGAAAGAGGCGGGAAGACCGGCATCCGAAAGGGGCAGCAGGATAAACATTGCCCCGTATTTCTTCACAAGAGGAAGCAGCCGATCCATTTTTTCCTTTTCCATGGAAACGGAATTGATCAAAGCCCGGCCGGGATAACGGCGCAAAGCCTGCTCCAACACATCCACGTGACTGGAGTCCAGGGAAAGGGGGAGCTGGGTAACCCCGGAAATTTCCTCGATTGCCCGCAGCATCCATTCTTTCTCGTCGATGCCGCTCATTCCCATGTTCACATCCAGAACGGAAGCGCCCGCCTCCTCCTGCTCCTGGGCAAACTGCAGCACCAGATCAAAACTGCCTTCCCGCAGCTGGCCCTGCAGCTTTTTCTTGCCGGTGGGATTGATCCGTTCCCCGACCACCAGGAACGGATCCGACAGGCCGAAGGAGACCGTCCGCCTTTCCGAGGCCAGGAACCTCCTGCCCTCCTGCCTGCGTTCCGCCGCAGCCAAAGGCCTGTCCGCAAAGGCTTCATGCAGCGTGCGTATGTGGTCCGGCGTGGTTCCGCAGCAGCCTCCCAGAATCTGACAGCCTGCTTCCCACACTGCCTCCATTTCATCGGCAAAGGCCTCAGGCCCCATATCGTATACCGTCTTTCCCCCCCCATCCAGTGCCGGAAGCCCCGCATTGGGCTTGGCGATAACGGGAATCCGCGTTACCGCTGCCATCTCGCGGACAATCCGCGCCATCTGTTCCGGCCCCGTAGAACAGTTGGCCCCTACGGCATCCGCCCCCAGGCTCTCCAGAACCACGGCCGCCGTTACCGCATCCGTCCCATAAAGGCTTCTTCCGTCCCCCTCGAAGGTCATCGTAACCATCACCGGCAGCGCAGGAGCGCATTCTTTGGCCGCAATCAGGGCCGCACGGCATTCCTGCAGACTCATCATGGTTTCCACCACCAGCAAATCCACTCCCGCCTCCTGCAGATATCCGATCTGCTCTTTATAAACCTCCACCAATTCTTCAAAGTCCATATGCCCTATAGGCGCCAGCTGTCTCCCCGTCATGGTCAGATCGCCGGCCACCAGGGTATGTGTATCCGCCGCCTGACGAGAGGCCTCCACCAGGGACAGGTTCAGTTCTCTGATTTCATCCGCCAGTCCGTATTCCGCCAATTTGATCCGGTTGGCAGTAAAAGTAGGCGCATAGAGGATGTCCGTTCCGGCCTCCACATATTCCCGCTGCAGATCCGTAAGCACCTGTGCATGTTCCGCAATCCATTTTTCCGGGCAAACCCCGCCCGGCATTCCGCGGAGCAGCAGGTTGGAACCCGTTGCCCCATCCAGAAAAATCAGTCTGTCTTCTATATAATCTCTGAACTCCTGTTTTGTCATATTCAACTCCCGTCTGCGCGTCTCGGCGCGCCTGTAAATTGGGGTTAAGAGGAAAATTTTATTCGCATTCTCTCATTCCGCTGTAGTATTTTATCATGAAAACAGGGAAAAGGAAAGAGGCAGTGCAATCCTACCGGAGCAAACGCGCGAACGGCCCTGAGGCCCCTGCGCCACCCCTGCCCTGCCCCGCAGGCTTCCGGCGGGATCCTTCCCTGTGCGTCCCGGCGTCCGGGAGCCTGCGGGGCAGGGCAGGGGTGGCGCAGGGGCCTCAGGGCCGTTCGTGCGTTTGTCCTGGTGGTTTCGGGCTTTGTACTTGATTTTAAGGAAAAAATGTGATACTTTCATAAAGGATTTATTTCCATATGTATGCGCGCTCTGGGCGCAGATGGGAGCAATTATGAGGAAAAAAACGTCCGCATGGATCTTGGGATTATACATAACAGCCTTTGTTTTTACCGGCTGTGGCGGTGATGCTGCCCTGGATCAATATTATACCGATATGGAACAGTTCACCAGTCAGGCCAATATGGATTTCTCCACGTTAAACGGCATCGATCCTGCTTCCGAGACAGCGGTGGATGATATGCTGGCCGCCATGGATCAATTGGCCTTGTCTTTTCAGTCCCTGGCGAATATCAGCGTCCCGAAGCAATTCCTTTCCATAGAAAGCCTGGCAGACGAAGCCGGCTCTTATATGACCGAAGCGGCCAGTCTGTATCACCAAGCCTACGGGGACGGAAACTATCATGAAGATATCGCTGCCGCCGCTCTGGAGAACTATAACCGGGCCGTCAAACGGATGGATTACATTTCCGAAATCCTTCAAGGGCAGATGCCTTCTGATGATTCCATCACCATAACCACAGAAAATGACGCACCGGGCTTCAAAGAAGACGGGCTTCCGGAAGCGGAGGGGGAAATCGGAGAAAACTAAAAGCAAGATGATTATTATAAAAACAGGCTGCGATATTTTTTCCATACCGCAGCCTGTTTTTTACTCTTCTGCAACCTTTAGTATTTATCCCCGCCTCCGTAGGAGAAATTCTCCGTGGGGCCCGGGGAAGAATGATCTTCCGCGTGTATCGGACGGCTCGAACCAAAAGAACCGGTCCCCGTACCCTTCAGTTTAAACTTACTCACCAGATCCTTCATAAGCTGCGCCTGGCTGGAAAGTTCTTCGCTGGCCGCCGCGCTCTGCTCCGCGGTTGCGGAATTGGTCTGGATTACGCTGGAAATCTGGTCAATGCCCAAAGTGATCTGAGAGACCGCATCCGACTGGGTACGGCTCGCTTCGGAGATCTTATCCACAAGCTGGGTAACCTCTTTCGCCCCTTCCACTGCCTCCTGAAGGGATTTCGCAGTATCGTCCACGATCTGCGTTCCGTTCTTCACCGCGTTGATGGAATTCTCAATCAGCGCAGCCGTATTCTTGGAAGCCTCCGCGCTCTTGCTGGCCAAGTTGCGGACCTCATCTGCCACAACTGCAAACCCTTTACCGGCGCTTCCTGCCCTCGCAGCTTCTACTGCAGCATTCAAAGCCAGAATATTGGTCTGAAACGCAATGTCTTCGATGGTCTTAATGATCTTACCGATCTCATTCGAACAGTTGCTGATGTCTTCCATTGCACGGATCATTTCCTGCATCTTGGCATTGCTGGTATTCATTTCCTGACCAACGGAATTCACCATCTCGTTTGCATGGACGGCATTTTCGGCATTCTCACTGATACGTTTAGAAATATCGCTGATAGTGGCCGCCAATTCCTCAATAGAGCTGGCCTGCTCCGTTGCGCCCTGGGAAAGTGCCTGGGCACCGCTGGATACCTGTTCGGAACCGTTGGAAACCTGGTCGCTGCTCACACTGATCTGAGCCATCGCCTCATTCAAACGTTTTGCAATTGCCCGGAAGGAAATCAGCAGCTGATGGAAATCCCCAATGTATTCTTCTTCACAGATAGAATCTACCGTAAAGTCCCCTGCAGCCATGCTGGCCAGGAACTTATTCTCGTCGTCGATGATTGCCTGCAGTTTTCTCACCAGTACCCTAAACTGATCGGCAAGCACGCCCACTTCATCCTTTGACTCATAGCTGATTGAAACATCCAGGCTGCCCTGGCCCATCTGGACTGCTGCTTTTTCGATCTCCGTAATGGGTACACGGATCCCCTTAATAATGATCACGGAAAACCAGATTCCTATTACCACCACGACCAGCATCACAGCCATCTGGCTGAGTAATGCAATCCGGTAAGTACGGGTACTGTCAGAATAAGCCTCGCCGCTGCCGTTTTCGTCGAAAGCACTAAGAGCCTCGAGAGCCGTGAGCACAGCGTTATATGCATTCCCGCCCTCCGTACCGTTCAAAAGTTCTTCTGCTTCCTTTACCTTTCCCTCTTTCAACAGGCTCAGCACGGTGCTGTCAATCTGCTTATACGCAGACCAGACTGACTGCAGATTCTGATAGAGCTTACTGCCCTCGGCAGTGGATACATAGGAACCGTAGGCAGAAACATAGGTATCCATGGACTTTGCCGCAGTCTGCATATCTTCTGCCCCTTTGGAGGAATCGGATTCAATTACATAACTCTGCTCTGCCACACGCACGTTGGCCAGAGCAGCATCCATCCGTTCCGTCAATACCAGGCTGGGCAGCCACTTTAACGAAATAATCTCTACATTGCCGTTTATACTTCCCATCAGGGCAATAGACAGAAAACCGATCAGAAGCATACCGGCCAGGGCAATCCCCACCAGCAGGTACAGCTTTTTCCCAATCTTTAAATTTTTAATGCCGTTAGCCATCTAACCTCTCCTCCATAACGTCATCCTGCTTTTTCCCTCTCATATACAGGCTGATTTATTGTCCCTTTAAGCGGAACTTCCCGATCAGGCCCTTCAAAACCTGCGCCTGGCCGGCCAATTCCTCACTGGCTGCCGCACTCTCTTCCGACGTGGCGGAATTGGACTGAATTACCGTAGAAATCTGGGTAATGCTGTCCTTAATGTGGTTGATAGCAACTTCCTGCTCCTTAGAAGCATCGGAAATCACCTTGATCTGATCTGTTACGATTTCCGCCCCGTTCACCACGGATCCCAAAGACTCCTGTGTCAGATTCGTTAATTTGGAACCCGTTTCCACCATATGCAGTGTCTTCTCTATCAATTCCGTCGTATTCTTAGCCGCATCCGCACTCTTGGCCGCCAGATTACGCACTTCATCTGCTACCACAGCAAAGCCTTTCCCGGCACTTCCTGCCCTGGCAGCCTCAACAGCAGCATTCAAGGCCAATATATTAGTCTGGAACGCAATGTCCTCTATTGTCTTGATGATATGCTGGATTTCACCGGAGCAGGCACTGATCTGGCGCATAGCCTCTGCCATTTCCTGCATCTGCCCATTACAAAGGGCAATGCTCTCTCCCACCTTATCTGCTTCCTTCGTGGTAATAGCAGCGCTCTGTGCATTCCCGTTAATCTGATCCGTAACCTGTTCAATCATATGCATCAGGTTATCCACTTCTGAGGCCTGTTCCGTAGCGCCCTGCGCCAAACTCTGGGCCCCGTCCGCCACCTGATTGGAACCTGAATCCACCTGAACCGCAGCAGTGCTGATCTGCTCCATGGTCTGGCTGAGACCGTGGCTGATCTCCCCGATTGCTTTCTGGATCTGCAGGAAATCTCCTATGTACTGGATACTGCTTTCCCGGCCAAGATTTCCGGAAGCCATATCTTCCAACACATCTGTAATATCGGAAATATAAGTCCTCAGGTTCTTCACCGAAGTATTCAGGCTGTCGGCCAGCACTCCGATCTCATTTTCACTGTTCACATCAATATGAAAATCGAGTTTTCCTTCCGACAGGCTCCTGCTGGATTCCGTCACTTCCTGAATCGGCTTCACAATGCTCTTTAACATGTAAAGGACCAGCTGGATGCTCGCCAGCAGAATCACCACAACCGCAACAAAGGTCATAATTTCCATTCTCGTAACTGCACCGGATACCTCGGACTGATTTGCTTCCACCTGCTTCTCCGTAATCTCCGCAACCTGATCCAGAATGGATACCAGCTGTTCCACATTGGCCTTCGTAACCTCCAAATACATCTGGTTCGCCTGTTGTGGATCCGTCACATTTAAATCCAGGACCGTCTGGGCCGACTCATGGATGGCCTGATGGATCGGCTTCATCTCTTCAATCAACCGGAGGATTTCCTCATTCTCTACGGCCGATAAGTCCCCATAAAGCCATTTGCCCAGCACACAGCCCTTATAATCCTTACTCCCTGTAAATTCCGTTCCCATGGCAATGGCGGAACAGAGATTCTCCACCCAGCTGTAATGGGCCTTCTGCGCCGTCAGAACCAACGAATGGATTTCCGTGGACCGTTCCGTGGAGACACTGCTGCTTCTGACGCTCTTCATACCGCTCGTTGTTATGATACCGGTGAGAATCACTGCGATAATAATAATGGCGATACGCAGAACCACATCCTGCTTTATACTACGCTTCATCATCTTGGGCTCCCATCTGCGCATATTGGCGCGTGTAAAGTTTTACCCTGCCTTTTGACCTACCTTTATATTATAGCCAAATCAGCGCCGGTATACAAGAGGCAAAATGTACCCCTGTACATCGACGCTGCAAGCTATGAAGTACAGCCGTCGTTACATCCGCTGCCGTTTAATATTTGTCACTGCCTCCATAATAAACGGGCTGCGGTTCGGGAGCCCCGTAGCCTATGCTCTCATCCCCCCCGTATACAGGTTCAGAAGCAGAGGATACATCCCCGTCCAGCCGGAACTTGCGAACCAGCTCCTTGAGGATCTGCGCCTGGCCGGACAATTCCTCGCTGGCCGCAGCGCTCTGCTCCGCCGTTGCGGAATTGGTCTGAACCACACTGGAAATCTGATCGATTCCAAGGGTGATCTGCGAAACAGCCTCGGCCTGATCCTTGGACGCCTTGGCAATGACATCCATCATGCCGGCCGCATCCTGTACACCCGTCATAACGCTTTCCAGGGATTTCGCCGTTTCGTCCGCGATCTTCCTTCCGTTTTCCACCGCATGGAGGGAATTCTCAATCAGAACGGCAGTATTCTTGGATGCCTCTGCGGATTTGCTTGCCAGATTACGAACCTCATCCGCCACCACGGCAAAGCCCTTGCCTGCCGCGCCTGCCCTTGCCGCCTCCACGGCAGCATTCAGAGCAAGGATATTGGTCTGGAACGCAATGTCTTCAATCGTCTTAATGATCTTGCCGATCTCACCGGAAGAAGAACTGATTTCCGCCATAGCCTGAAGCATATCATGCATCCTGCGATTGCTTTCTCCCGCTTCTTCGCCCACGATCATGGATTTCTTGCTGGCTTCCTGTGCATCCTCAGCGCTCTTGTTAATATGTCCGGAAATATCATTAATGGAAGCCGCCAGCTCTTCCACGGAAGAAGCCTGCTCCGTTGCACCCTGGGAGAGGGCCTGCGCACCGGAGGAAACCTGATCGGAACCGGAGGAAACCTGATTTGCGGACTGGTTCAATGTGGCCAGCGTAGAATTGAAGCTGTCCCTGATCTTTCTCATAGAGACGAAAATCTTCTGATAATCGCCCACGTACAGTTCCTTCGCAGTGGAACGGATCGTGAAATCGCCGTCAGCCATTGCGCCGAGGATCTTCTCGATATCACGAATAATCGTGCCGACGCCGCTGGTTACCGCATGCATGCTTGTGGCCATGCTGCCGAACTCATCCTGCGAGTCATAGGACACTTCCACGGAAAGGTTACCCTTGACGACCTCGCCCATCGCTTCTTCGATCTTCTTAAGAGGGGTAAGGATATTGCCCGTCAGGTTTACGGCGATGACACAGGTAATAACGAACGCCACTGCCGCGACCACCACCGATATGGCCAGGAGGAAATCCTGCATCGCCATCGAAGATTCATATTCTTCCTGGCTTTCCTTCTCCATTGCCGAAAATGCGTTCTGGAGGATCGAGGTATATTCGTCCACCTGAGGATTGTATTCCGTAAGTATGTAGTCTTTGGCCAACTCGGTCCCTTCCGGAGTCCCCATCATCGCATAATCGATTACCTGCTGTCTTTTGTATTTATTGTTCGATACGTTGGATTCAAATTCCTTTATGAGAGAAAGATCCCCCTCGTAATTGGCATACAGCCAATCCAGTTTGTCCTGCACATTGACCATATATTCATCCACCTTAGCCACGTGCGACTGTGTCTCGGCGATGCTGTCTTCCATGACCGCCAGCGACAGTTCCTTTAAAGCCCCCTGAAGGTATAACCGGATCTCATACACGCTGGATAAGGCTTTGTGATCTTCGGTATAGAATTTCTCGTAGCTCGCCTTCGACTTCATGATGCCCACACTGGCCGTGACCACAGCTACCAGAAACAGTACCAGGATCATGCCGAAGGACACGATGAACTTTTTACTGACCTTTAAGTTTTTCATTTGTCCGTTCCTCCTTGTCGGGCTTTCCTTTTACGCAACTAACGGACCGAGAGAATGATTCCTTGAATGCCGCAGCTTCCGTTCCCCTCCGCAATGTCGTTTACCTGAAAGTCCTTCTTTTTTAATAAATTTATTTTTATACAGACAACATCTTTTATGTATTTCGGCACATTTTTTTATTCTATAACCTGTTTTCTTTAATTTTTTTAAAAATTTTATAAAATATAATTTCTATCCCTTATCCCTCTTTTGTTTTCGTCGATAAATAAATAATCTGTTGTGGTCTGTCCTGCTTTTTGCACTATAGACCGTTCTATTTTTTATGCAATATACCAAACAAACTAAAAGATAGGTGGTGTAACGGAATGGATAATGGTATGGAGAGTATGCTGGATACATACCTCTTTGAAACGAATTCCCTTTTGGACAATCTTGACGAAATGCTGATGAACGACGAGAAGGCGGGTGATTTTTCTCCGGAAGACGTTAACGAAATCTTCCGCATCATGCACACCATCAAGGGTTCCTCCGCGATGATGGAGTTCGGCCCCATCGCAAGTATTGCCCATCATATAGAAGATCTGTTCTTCTATATTCGCGACAAGGGGATCGACTCTCTTGACCCCCAGCATAAAAAAGAGCTTTTTAATCTCATGTTCCGTTCGGAAGATTGTCTGCGCGGACAGGTGGAAAAGGTGGAAAGCGGCGAGCCGCTGGATACCGACCAGGAATCTTTTACCACCGAGATTAATCATTTTCTGAAGAAAATCAGCGGCGCAGAGACGGAAGACGCCGGGGAAGGGGAACCGGAAAAGGCTGCTGCTTCCGGCGATGTTTCCTCATCCGGGAATCTTCCTTCCGATGATAAAGCGGTGTGTTTTCTCCATGTTTTCCTGGAAGAGGGTATCGGGATGGAGAATCTGCGCGCTTTCATGATTGTCAATGCGTTGAAGGAATGCGGGCTGGAATTCCGTCATTATCCGGAAAATATGGAATCCGATTCCGGGACCTGCGCCTCCATCATTGAAGACGGCTTCTACATGAGCTTTGAATCGGAAGACGAGGCGGATAAAGCCAGCGATCTTCTGCGGACCCAAGGCCATATCCGTTCCTATGAATTGGTCATGGCTCCTGAACCTGTCCCGGTTCAGGAAGTACCGGCTTCCGCCGGCCAGGAAACTCCCCAGGCCCCCGCTCCTGCCCAGGAGCACGGACAGGCAGCTTCCAAGCCTCAGGCATCGGCCAAACAGCCGGCCGGCACTCCGGTCAAACAGAACCTGATCAGCGTTAAT
The DNA here is from genome assembly GCA_021770245.1 of Lachnospiraceae bacterium. Taxonomy (GTDB): domain Bacteria; phylum Bacillota; class Clostridia; order Lachnospirales; family Lachnospiraceae; genus Eisenbergiella. The sequence goes on along the minus strand of JAETRI010000055.1, from coordinate 9,121 downwards.
TTGATGAAGTTAGACAGCCTGATGGATATCGTGGGGGAAATCGTCATTACGGAATCCATGGTGACCTCTTCTCCCGAGCTGAATCAGCTCAATCGGGATGCCTATGATAATTTCATGAAATCGGCCCGACAGCTGCGCAAGCTCACCGACGACCTGCAGGATATTGCCATGTCCCTGCGGATGGTCCCCATCTCCGGCGTATTCCAGAAGATGAGCCGGATCGTCCGGGATATGAAGCAAAAACTGGGGAAAGATGTGCGTCTCACCCTTGTGGGCGAGGATACGGAGGTTGATAAGACCATCGTTGACAGCATCCAGGATCCCATCATGCATATGGTCCGTAACGCCATGGATCACGGCATCGAAGATACCTCACAGGAACGTGTGGCTGCAGGCAAGAACCCCCAGGGTGAAATTATCCTGTCCGCTTCCCATACCAGCAGTGAGGTTGTCATTTCCATCGCGGACGACGGCAAGGGCATGAACCCCGAAACGATTCTGGCCAAGGCCAAGGAAAAGGGGATCCTCACCAAGCCCGAAAGCGAATATACCAAGAAGGAGGCCCTGGGTCTTGTGATGCTGCCCGGTTTCTCCACCAACCAGACCGTTACCGAATTCTCCGGCCGCGGCGTGGGGATGGATGTGGTGAAGAAGAACGTGGAATCCGTGGGCGGTATCGTTTCCCTTACCAGCGAAGAAGGGGTGGGAACCACCTTTATTATGAAAATACCGTTAACCTTGTCCATCATGGACGGCATGAAGGTTACCGTCGGCAAATCCATTTTCACCATTCCCATTGCCAATATCCGGCAGTCCTTTAAGATCCTGCCGGAAGAAATCATCCACGATGAAAACGGAAGCGAAATGGTGGAGCGGATGGGAAGCTTCTATCCTGTAATACGGCTTCATCAATTCTATGGCATCGATACCGAAGTCCAGGATCTTGCTGCCGGAATCCTTTTATGGGTGGAAGCCAGCGACCGTTCCTTCTGCCTGTTTGTGGATGAACTGATCGGCGAACAGCAGGTGGTTGTGAAGCCTCTTCCCGTATTCTTGAACAGTTTCGAGCTGAAGTCTTCCGGTATTACAGGCTGTACCATCCTTGGAGACGGGAATATCAGTATTATTCTCGATATTCTGAGCCTTCACGGAGCAGCTCTGGACAATGTGTAGAAGGGAGGAACCAACCATGTCAGAACAAGTAAATGCGCAGGAGGCTCCTGTATTAACGGATAGGGAGGAATCTTCCACCGTAGAGCGCTGCCTCACCTTTAATTCCGGGGATCTGATTTTATATATCAGCACCAAGCATGTAATCGAAATCATTAACAATTATCCTATTACCACGCTGCCGCTGATGCCCCCCTATATTAAAGGGATCATTAACCTGAGGGGCCAGATTCTTCCTGTGGTGGATATCCAGCTTAGTATGGGGAAGGAGGGGACCGAGTACACCAGCCAGACCTGCATCATCGTGCTGAACATCGATTCCGTCCCGCTGGGAATCATCGTGGATTCCGTCCGCCAGACTGTTGATATTGACATGAAGGATGTACGCCCCATTCCGCTCAAGCGCCAGCAAAAGCTGCTTGACGGAATGGTGACCATGGAGGATGGAAGCGTCTTTATGTCCATCGACTGTCAGGCGCTCATCAATCCGCAGTATTAAACGGGAGTGGAAGCAATGCTCACATTAACAGACCAGGACTTTCAACGTCTTTATAATTATATCAAGAAGCACTATGGGATTGATCTGAGCAAAAAGAAACAGCTGATTGTAAGCCGTCTATCCAATTCCCTGTCTTCCCAGGGATATAAGGATTTTTCGGCCTATGTAGACGATATCCTTTCCGGCCGTGACACGGAGATGGTCACGGCCATGCTCAATAAACTGACGACAAACTATACCTATTTTCTCAGGGAGGAAGCCCATTTCCAATATCTTTGGGACGTAATCCTCCCTGATCTGGCCAAGAAACATGCCAAGGATAAGGTACTCGCCATCTGGAGCGCGGGATGCTCCTCCGGCGAAGAACCTTATACCATTTCCATGTATTTAAAGGAATATTTCGGTGCACAGGCTTCTCAGTGGGATACCAGGATCCTTGCCACGGATATATCACATAAGATCCTGAATTCGGCAATCAACGCTTCTTATAACGAAGAAAGTGTATCCCCTCTTCCGGCAACCTGGAAGCAGAAATATTTCGTGAAAGCGGGAAAGGACAGCTATACCGTCGCTCCGGCCATTAAGCAGAATGTCATATTCAAGACCTTCAATCTGATGGATTCCATCAACTTTAAAAGGAAGTTTGACTTAATCTTCTGCCGTAACGTCATGATCTACTTTGATCAGGACACCAAGGATGCGCTTGTACGGCGTTTCTATAATGCCACAGTGCCGGGCGGCCATCTTTTCATCGGCCACTCCGAAGGACTGAATAAGGCTACCTGTCCTTACGAGTACATACAGCCGGCTATTTACCGAAGGTCGGCCACCTAAGAAAGAAGGTTTTAGATTATGAGTCAAAAAATCCGTGTGATGATCGTGGATGATTCTATTCTGTTCCGAAGCTTTTTAATGCAAAACCTCGGGAACGATCCTCGGTTTGAAGTGGTCGGATACGCGGTCAACGCCATGGATGCGAAGCAGAAACTTCCTTCTCTTAAACCCGATATCATGACGCTGGACATTGAAATGCCCGGAATGAGCGGGTTGGAATTTCTGAAGGAAGTACTCCCCACCCATCCGGTTCCCGTCATTTTGGTTTCTTCTTTAAATGTGCGGGTTTTTGATGCGTTGGCTGCAGGTGCAGTGGATTTTGTGCGGAAGCCGAATATGGAGCAGGCCGGAGGAAAAGAAGCATTCCTGGCCACTCTGAAATCCAAATTGGCCATGGGTTCCAACGCCCGTGTCCGTCTGCCATCCCCTTCCGCCCCTTCTTCTGTTTCGTCCCTTACACACACGGCTCCCGCCGGCCTTTCCGCTGCGAGCAATACTTCGCAGGCTGTCGGCCGAATCTCCAACCCCTCTTCCCGGGTGGATCTGATTGCTATCGGTGCATCCACCGGCGGAACTGAGGCAATTTTGGATGTGGTCAGTCGTTTTCCTGCCAGAATGCCCGGAATCGTGATTACCCAGCACATGCCCGCCGGTTTCACCTCCATGTATGCGGAACGCCTAAACCGGCTCTGTAAGCTGGAGGTAAAAGAGGCCAAACATGGTGATAAAGTACAGCCCGGGCTGATTCTTCTCGCCCCCGGCGGACTGCAGATGCGTGTGGTACGTCTGGGAACCGGCTATTCCGTAAGCTGTACGGATGAGGCGAAGGTCAGTGGCCACAAACCTTCTGTCGATGTGCTGTTCGATTCCGTCGCTACCCATGTGCGGGGCCGTGCCATTGGGGTTATCCTCACGGGTATGGGAGCGGATGGGGCCGCAGGTATGCTTCGTATGAGAAAAGCGGGCGCGTATACAATCGGTCAGGATCGGGAATCCTGTGTGGTGTATGGGATGCCCATGGAAGCGTTCAAAATCGGAGGCGTCTGCCAGCAGGCATCCCTTACCAATATTCCCCAGCTCGTACTGGCCCAGCTGGCGAAGGGTTAGACAGACTGCAATCCATACCCTATGTGTCTGAAAGGCAGAATATGTTTCAAAAGAAAAACGCATCTAATAAATGGACTTTACCGGAAAAATTAATATTAGGCGGTATTCTGGCTTCGATTACGGTGATTGTCGTTCGTTTATCTGCCTTTTTTCTCCCTTTCACATGGGATGATTTTCAAAATATGGCGGCTGGACTTCGAGTCCATGCCGCTTCTCTTCTTGCACAGATACAGGAATGGGGGGAAAATCTCTCTCCCACCGTCCTGGGGCATGCCAAAGACGACGCTGTTCTCGCCCTAAAGGCAGCGGGACGGCCGGATCTTTTCTGGGAAGCGGCCGATATCGACGGCGGCGGAAGCCTTTCCCGCATGGACCGCACCGGCGAGGTGGGAAGGGCCTCCGATTTCAGCGATTCTTCTGCGGATTACGAAGAGGACATGATCTATTCCTGTATTCTCGATACCGCTTTGGGGCCCATGGTCTATTATAATCAGGGAGACATCCGCTGGCGGGATTATCTCTACGGAGGGCTGGATCCCATGTGCCGCTATGGCTGTGGCCCGACCTGCGTAGCCATGGTCATCAACAGTTTTGGCACGGCCGATGTAAGCCCCGTCGAAATGGCCGACTGGTCCGCTCAAAACGGCGGTTATGCCACGCACAGCGGTTCCTATCACAATCTCATCCCGGACAGCATCTCCGCTTTCGGCCTGAACATCGAGAGCGTCACAAAGCGGACGCCGGAAAACGCTGCACAGCTTCTGCAAACCGGTCATCTGTTGATCGCCCTGATGGGAAAGGGAAGCCTGACCGAAAAGGGACATTTCATCGTCATCGCCCAGCTCTGCGAGAACGGAAACGTCTATATCGCCGATCCGGCCAACTATGAGAACAGCGTGAAGGAATGGGATCTGCAGCTTCTGATGGATGAACTGAAGAAATGCTATGATTATGGTGGGCCGCTATGGGCGGTTTCGCTGCCGGAGCCATAGCAAAGGGCAGCTTTGCGAACAGTTATTTGGATTTGCTGCCCGTAGAAGAAAGCCGGGACGGCTCAGCTTTCCAGCTTAGAGCCGTCCTCTTCTTTTTCCAGGGCCTGATCCACATAAAGCAGCTCCTCAGGCGCAAACAGCCCCCGCAGCACCTGGGTCATGCTTCCATAGCCCGCCTGCGCCGCCGCCTTCAGAAGGAAAATTCGATCCTTCAGAGAACCCAAATCGTACAGATTCTGTCCCAGGAAAGCGGCCACCGTCGGAGCGTCCGCCGCCTTCTCACCGTTTGCCGCCTCATCCGCCCGAAAGGCGCTGAGAAGTACCACCAGGGTGCTCATCAGGTACTTGTCGGTTTTGAGAAGGGCGACGGCATAATTGACACAGTCCGACAGGTTCTTGTTATTGAAGCAGCAGGCGGCGAGCATTTCGTAAGCCATTTTGATTCTTCCCGATAAAAACATGGATTTGGATTGATTCCCATTCTCTTCCAGCAGCTGTATGGCACGCTTCAGGTGCTTTTCGGCAGCCGGATAATTTCTATGGAATACAAAGTATTCACCCGCATAATAATCGAAATCCGCTTCCATAGGGAGAAAATCAACTGCCTGATTATAAACTTCCATGAATGTCTGTTCATCTGTTTTCGGATTACAGTATAATACATTCAATAAATATACAAAATTCCAGGTACATCGCATCGGATCCCCCACCTCTTCCTTGGGAGGAAGCAGCGATATGGATTTCCGATATATTTCTTCCGCTTTCTCATTATCTCCCTTACCATAATACTCATCTCCAAGGAAGCCCAGCATTTCCCAGTCATCCGGATTGTCCGCCAGCTCCGCCTCTATTAATTTCATATTGCGGGCGCTCGCCGATTTCCGCTCAAGCGCCTCATCCGTATATCCCGTATGAAAAATAGCCAATTCATCCACGGCATTTACATAACGATAATGTCCGCCGTTCAAAGATGTCAGGAACTCATGGATTCTTCTTTTGTATCCCAGCCCGGGAATATTCCGAAAGACTCTGTCCTGTGTACCCACTGCTTTCGCATTCCCCTGACTGTCCAGGTGCACCCACGAAGTCAGAATCACATCATATGGTCTGTTCTGTAATTTCCGGACATAATAAAGTAATTTCCGTGCATCCTCTTCGGAAAAATATTCATCTGCATCCAGCAATGCAATCCATTCATATTTTGCTTTACTGATGGCAAAATTTTTAGCGGCGGCAAAGTCGTCGATCCATTCAAAATGATAAACCTTCGCCCCCATCCGCTCCGCAATCTCCACCGTGCGATCCGTGGAACCGGTATCCACAACGATCTGTTCCGATACGATTCCCTTTCCCCAGGAAAGCGCCTTTTCTATATTTTTCTCTTCATCCTTCACAATCATGCACTGTGAAATTCTGGCCATATTATGTACTTTCATTTCTGTCCCCATCTGCGCGCCCTGACACGCACTCAAATTCAGAGAAGTTGAAAGCGCCCTTCTTTCAACCCTGTACCCTCTGCCTATTTCCAAGCCTACTCTTTTCTATCCGCTCCGGCAGGCGTCAAATCCCCAATGCAAGACGCTCCGATTGATTAAAAATCCGCGTTCCCAAATATGCCGCAAAATCGCTGCAGCCTGCCTGTCCGGCGGTTTTCCAAAGAAACAGCCTTTCCTTCAAAGAATCCCTATCATACAATCCTGCAAGGAATACCATGACCTGCCCATAAAGCTTTTCCCCCTCCGCCGTCTGCCCCACATTCGGTGCAAGGCACTGCAGCAGTCTGGCGAGTACAGCCATGGAATACTTATCCGACTGCAGACAAGCTGTCCCATAGGTGACGCACTTCTCCCTTTCTCCGGCTTCAAAACAGCAACGGGTCAGTAACTCATAGGCCTCATAAAGATTACCCGCCAAAAGAAGGGCCCTGTTGGTGCAGCCAAAACGATTCAGTTTATCCAAAGCACGCTCCAGATAGTTCACTGCCTCCGCCGCCTGTCCTGTAGAGGCAAAATATCTGCCCGCCACATAGTCGAAATCCGCCTCCTTGGGCAGTCTCTCCACCGCACTTTGGTAAATACACTCCGCCCTCTCCCAGGAGGCTTTCTCCCCCTCCGTCATAATCGTGAGAAAATTGGTAAAGGTGGAAGCGCTGCGCTGGTCGTATTCCGGCAGCCCGGCCGGCATATTCTGCACGGACCGCAAATACCAATCCGCCGCCTCCTCCCACTTTCCTTCACCGAAAGCTTCATCCCCCATGTATCCCAGCATCTCATAATCGTCCGGAGCCTCTTCCAATTCCTTCAGAATCAGTCTCCGGTTTCTGCCGCTGCTCTTCTTCTCCTCCAACGCCTCCCTCTGATAACCGATGTGAAAGACCGACAGGAACGCAGTCACATCCCCGAGAAGAAGTTCCCTTCCCGATACACACTCCAGCTGTTCATGGATCCGTCTGCGGTACCGGATATCCGGATCGTTCCTGAAAAACCGTACCTGAGTCCCGGAGGAAAAGATATGCCCATCCTCATTCAGTTGTTGCCATCCGGTGGAAATACCGTCAAACCGCTGTGTATCCGGGGCATCCAGAAGCTCTTTCATCTTTTCCGCATCCTCATGCATCATATATTCATCCGCATCCAGGAAAGCGATCCAATCCCCCTTTGCCCTTTCTATTGCATAGTTTTTCGCAGCCGCAAAATCATCCGTCCAAGGGAAAGAATATACCGATGCTCCCATCTGTTGTGCCAATTCTACCGTTCGGTCTGTGGAGCCGGTATCCACAATGATCTGCTCCCACATCATATTCTTTCCCCAGGAAAGAGCGCGCTCTATATTTTTTTCTTCATTTTTCACGATCATGCACTGGGAAATACGGCTCATATACCCTGCCATCCTCTCCGTCGCCATTCTTTTATGGATTCTCTGATAAAATCAAAAATCCAGCGGGATATTCCATGGACATATCCCGCCGGAAATGATTACTAACTATGCTACAGCCTGACAATTGCCAAAGCCATAACTTACGATACTACCCGGCCTAATGCTTACTGCAACAGGCTCAGGATGCTCTGAGGTACGGAATTGGACTGCGCCAGCATGGACTGGGAAGCCTGCAGAAGAATGTTGTTCTTCGTGAATGCCGTAATCTCATCAGCCATATCTGTATCACGGATACGGCTTTCAGCAGCAGTGATGTTCTCGGAAGTAACCTTCAGGTTGTTCACCGTGTGCTCAAGTCTGTTCTGAGCGGCACCGAGTACAGCACGGTAAGAAGATACAGCGTTGATAGCGGAATTGATGGTATCAATCGCCTGATTTGCCTTCGTCACAGAAGTACCTGTAATATCAATCTTGTGCAGAGAAGCAATCGTCTTGTCACCATTTTGCCAGGTAGGCTGAGCATTTGTTAAAGAGCTTGCTGCCGTGCTGGCCGTCAAAGTACCGGCCTTCATCATGTCAATTGATCCCTGAATACCGCTTGCCGTCATAGGACGTCCCTGTACGGTAATCGTCTCGGAAGAGCTCGGACCAATCTGGAAGGTCATGGCTCCTGCATTCTTCGTCGGATCAAATGCCAGAGGTTTGATGCCGTTGAAGTCCGTATTGTTAGCGATACGGTCGATTTCCTTCAGCAGCTGGTCAACTTCACTCTGCAGGTTGGATCTTGCTACGGTATTGTAGGTACCATTAGCAGCCTGGGAAGCCAGGGTGGTAAGACGCTGTAACATGGAATGCACTTCTGTCAGAGCACCTTCAGCCGTCTGGATCAGGCCGATGGCATCCTGTGCGTTCTTGGAAGCCTGATTCAAGCCGTTGATCTGAGATCTCATGCTTTCGGAAATAGCCAGACCAGCCGCATCATCACCTGCACGGTTGATCTTGTAACCGGAAGACAGTTTCTCAAGGTTCTTATTCAGTCCGCTCTGGTTAATACCCAAGTTTCTGTAAGAGTTAATCGCCGCTATGTTGTGTTGGATAATCATAAAAATTTCCTCCTGTCCTTGATAATTACCCTCCGGGAACCTCCCTGTCCCCGGCACCTCTCCTCGGTGGGCCCTACTTCGGAGAAGTTTGTAAGATAGATGTTACCACCTTACATTTTTATTTATCGTCATCTTTTGGAAAAAGATAAGGGATTATTTCACTTTTCCCCGGATTTTTCTTTGTGGAATCCGCACCTCTTTAACAGGGAGAACGCTTGGATGCTCTGCCTGTCGCCTGCTTATAAATACCTTTTGGCCGCCTCCTCTGCCAGGTGGAATTTTTCCTGGATCTTACTCAATATAATGTTGTCGGCAATCTGCAGCTCTTTTAATACCGATACCATGGCCGCTATTCCTTCCTGTCTCCCTTCCTGTCTCCCTTCCTGTCTCCCTTCCTGTCTCCCCTTTTGAATCCCTTTCTCTTCTACGCCTTTACTCAAATTGCACATAAGCGACACCTCACTCTCCAATGCCTGCGTCATTTTTATGTTAAAGTCTTCTTCCAATATCTGGCACTTTTCTCCGGAATCTGTACTTGT
>JAETRI010000054.1 GCA_021770245.1 Lachnospiraceae bacterium | reverse complement strand
GTTCTTGAGTTTTCGCGGCTGAGTTTTCGCGGCAAACCGCATGGATCAGCCCTGCGGCCCCGCTCGTCCCGGCGGAACATAGCGATCAGCGAAGAGACCATCCAAAATACCGGCACTTTGCGTAATGTGCGCCCATGTTACATCGTGGCCGGGCAGACCGCCTGCCCGGCCCCCCAGTACGGAGGTTCCCTTTATCATATCCCAGGAGAAATCTTCGATCGGCTGTCTGGACACCAGGAAATTCCCGGCCCGCTGAGTAAGCTGCGCGAAGTTGACCACATAGTCCTCCGTACCTCCCAGGTAGGTATAAATTGACGCCTCCGATCCCATAAAACCGATATTCGCTTCGCCGGTTAGGACGGCGGTCATGGTTTTGTCTGCTCCAAACCCCGTCACCAACGTAAGGTTAATCCCCTCCTCTTTAAAGTACCCTTCCTCAATGGCCACATACATAGGCGCATAGAAAATGGAGTGGGCCACTTCGTTAAGCGTTACATCCGTCATTGTCTTTTCGGGGGTGTTTTCGAAATCTTTTGCGCCCTCCCCGCTGCCGCAGCCGGTAAGGCTTACGAGCAGCAGGGCGAGCGCAGACGTGAATGCGAGAAGTCTCTTCTTCATATATGCCTCCATAATTTTGATACCATATGATATGCATGAAAATTATGGCAGGTGCTATCGAATTGTCCTTTACTTGACATCTCCGGCGGGGAGAAGGATTTCCGTCATCAAATCATACAGCACGGAGACGTCAAGGGGTTTGGGAAGATGGGCGTTCATTCCGCTTTCCCTCGCCATCCTCCGGTCTTCCTCATAAGCGTTGGCGGATACGGCGATGATCGGGGTCTTTGCCAGGGAAGGGTCCTCGATGCTGCGGATGACCCTCGTGGCTTCATAACCGTCCATGACGGGCATCTGAATGTCCATCAGGATCAGCGCATAAGATCCGGGCGCGGAGGAAAGGACTTTTTCCACGGCTATGCTTCCGTCCTCGGCAATATCCACCGTGAATCCCACATCCTGCAGCAATTCGGCTTCGAGCTCCCGGTTGAACTCGTTATCGTCCACCAAAAGGATCTTTTTCCGGCCAAGGAACTTCGCCAAGGCTGTTTCCGTCCCCTCCCTGTGGGGAGAAATCAGTTTCTGAATACGCAGACTGAGGGTAACCGTGAAACAGCTCCCCTCGCCGGGGACGCTTCGTACATCGATATGGCCTCCCATCATCTCCACATATTTCTTTGTGATGGTAAGGCCCAGGCCGATCCCGGGAATACCGCTCAGGGTAGTATTCCTGATCCGTTCAAAGGGTTCAAAAATATGCTCCAGACAGTCTTCCTCCATGCCGATGCCGTTATCCTCCACGCTGAATTGATAGACGGCATAATCCTTGGATGAATCCCATTGTTCCGAACCGGTTATCCGGATCCGTCCGCCGTCCTCGGTGAACTTTATGGCATTGCCGATGATACGGAGGAGAATCTGCCTGAGTTTATTGCCGTCTCCGTAGACATTGTGATGGACGAGTCCGGAAAGGTCTATGGAAATATCCTTGCCTTCCACCTGATCCAGCAGGGTTTCCCGGATATCCTGCACGACCTCGGACAGGCTGCATTCCGTCTCCTCCAGCTGAACGGAAGCCGACTCCATCCGGGAAATTTCCAGGATATCGTTTACCAGATAGAGAAGCTGTTGGCTGGAAATATTGATTTTATTCAAATACTCCCGAATTTTATCCGCATCCTCTCTGTGGTTCATGGCGAGGGCAGTAAAGCCCGTAATTGCATTTAAAGGGGTACGCATATCGTGGGACATATTGGAAAGGAAAGTATCCTTGGCAATATTTGCCAGCCTGGCGTGATTCAGCGCATCCTCAAAAAGCTTTTTCTGCTCCATCTCAAAACGGATTTCTTCATCCACCCTGCGGTAGCCGAATACCACCCGGGAGATCGTTCCCGTCCCTCCCACGTTGGCAATCCGCAGCTGAAGATACTGGATCTCACCGTTCTCCCGAACCCGATAGTTAAAATAATAGGTTTTTACAGAGGAAAGCTTGGAGCGGATATAGGCCGGATCCGTGGAATGAGTATAGGATGTACGGTCCTCCGGATGGACCAGGGTGCTGACGTAGTCCATCTGAAACCTTTGGAGGGAACGTACATGGAATTTCCGGTCAAACAAAGGCTTTGTCGCTTCACTCAGCCTGTAGGGCAGGATCCTGTCCGTATCCAGATTAACATATAGGATGGAATCATAATTGACGCTGAGGCCCTCGATCACCTCGAGCCGGCGCAGATGCTCCTGATGGATGATCTTCAATTCTTTATCGTATTCCGCGATCTGGTTCTGCAGAATTTTCTCTTTTAAGAGCTTCTCATTGAGAAGGGCGGTCCGTTCGGCGATCCTCTTCTGTATCTTTTCCGTGGCATCGCTGATGAATACATAGAAAAAATCGCCGGCGCTCTTGCTCCGGATGAAGTGCCCGTAATCCTCCACCCAGCGGATTTCTCCGTCTTTACGGATAATACGGTATTCCACATAATCCAAATCGTACTGGCTGTGCTCGATCTGCACCCGAATGCTTTCCTCCACCTCCAAAAGCTCATCCGGATGGACGATTCCGCGAAAGCTGTTTCCTGTCAGCTTCTGGAACTCTCCCGGCGTTTCACACCCGAAAATTTGAAGGAGCCCCCTGTTGACATAGAGAATCTCCTCCCTTTCGTCCGCCCGGTAGATCAGGAAGCCCCCCGGCATCTTATCCATAAATTTTTTCAGTTCATAGGCCGCATAGATTTGCGCCTCGTCAAAAGAAGAAGAGAGTTCGGCAAGCCGGAACGTACCCTGCGCGGCGGCCTGTTCGAACTCGCCATCCAGCATGGACAACAGATGCTTGATCAGATTTTGGTTCATCTTTATGTATTCACTCAAAACGATCTTCCCCTGTCCTTTCCGTCACTCCCATTTTCTCTTCCAACAGCCTGCGCTTCCGCTCGATCATCTCGTCGATCTTTTCCAGATAGAGAGCCACATCCTTCACACTGTCGCAGCGCTCGATCCGTCCGTCCGGATGAACCGCCTTGGAAATCGTCCCGGCTCCCAGGGCCAGGATATCCTGTTTCTCTTCCATAATCAGGATATTATAGAGCCCGTACCTGCCCTTTGCAGCATACCCCACATTCTCAAAATTGCCGGACATGTTCTTTTGGCGGTAGAGATAATAGGGCTTCATCCCCATCCGCTCAGCTCCCCTGGCGGCGATCTCCATGGTCCGCTCCGTGTTGTTGAGCAGCCCCAGCCCGTTTTCCTCAATCCACCGGCTCATTTTCGAAGCCCGCTTCACCGCCAGGGAATGCACGGTCAGGCTGTCCGGAGCCAGTTCCTCCACCCGGGATATGGTATGGGCCACCTGCTCCTCCCCTTCTCCGGGCAGGCCCAGAATCAAATCCATATTGATATTGGTAAAACCCTCTTCCCGCGCCGCATGGAAGGCTTCCCGCACCTGTTCCACCGTATGGCGGCGGCCGATGAAATCCAGCGTCTCCTGATTCATGGTCTGGGGATTTACCGAAATCCTGGACACGCCGTATTCCTGCATCACCCGCAGCTTTTCCCGGGTGATGCTGTCCGCCCGGCCCGCTTCCACCGTAAATTCCTTCACCCGGGCGAAATCCAGATTCTCCCTCACCGCAGACAGCAGGCGGCGCAGCTCCTCCGCCTCCAGGGTGGTGGGCGTACCGCCTCCGATATAAACGCTGTCCAGAATCCTGTCTTTACAGGCTTTTTTCACAAAGTCGATCTCTTTTTCCAGCGCGGCCAGGTACTCCCCTGTCCGCTTCCTCCACGCGGCAATCGGAAAGGAGGGAAAGGAGCAGTACAGACAGGTGGTGGGGCAGAAAGGAATCCCGATATACAGGCTATAGCCCTGTTCATAATCCACCTCCCGCAGGATTTCCCGTTCCCTTTTCGCAATGTCCAAAGCCAGCTGCGCTTTCCGGCCGCTGCAATAGTACACATTCTGCATATAATCCAGGATATCCCCGTCGCTTCTGCCCTCCTCCAGCATTCCCATGGCCAGCTTGGCAGGACGGATCCCCGTCAGGGTTCCCCAGGGCAGCCGGCGGTCCGTATATTCCGACAGCAGCCGGTAAAGCAGACGCTTCAGTTCGTTCTTCACAGCGATCCGATCTTCCGGCCTTTCGGGAATAAATTCCCCCTTCCTGCCGCCTACCCAAACCGAGACGAAGGATGTTTCCATATGAATGCTGATTTCGGGCACATCATCGTCGGAGGCTATCTGCCCTGTCCCTTCCTCGATGACTTTCACGGTCTGCTCCGGATAGAAGGCCTTGACCATGGAATGGATTTCATATTCAAACTGCAGCCGGTTCATCTTTACCGCAAGCATACCTTCCCTGACCCTCCCGTTATTGGCAGTATGGATTGTACCTCTTTTCCTCTCCGATGGTCGTACTTTCCCCATGCCCCGGATATACCGTCACATCCTCCGGCAGCACCAGCAGTTTTTCTTTAACGGAGCGCACCAGGCTTCCCATACTCCCCGTGGGGAAATCGGTTCTCCCCACCGAGCCCTCAAACAGAGTGTCACCGGAAAACAATACCTTTTCCTTTTCGAAATAGTAACAGCAGCTTCCGTGGGTATGTCCCGGCGTGGCGATGAGTTTGATTGTAAAACCCGCCAGTTCCAGGACGCTTCCGTCCCGCTCATAACGGTCGGCGGCCACGGTTTCCGCACGTCCCGCCTGGGAGGAGACATTCCTATGGGAATCTTCGCACACGTCCTTCTCCCCTTCATAGGCATAGATCTGCGCCCCGGACAGCCTTCTTAACTCATTGGCCCCCCAGATATGGTCAAAATGCCCGTGGGTTAAAAGAATCGCCCCCACCCGAAAACCCTTTTTCTGCAGTGCCTCATAGATCTGGCCGCCCCGGTCGCCCGGGTCGATGAGAAGGGCCTCTTTTTCCTCCCCTTCCCCGCTCCGATAGATATAATAGCAGTTCGTATCGCACATGCCAACCACCATCCGGCCGATTTCCCAATTTCCCATTCCTGCTCCCATCCTCCGCTTTTGCTGCCGCCTGCTCCCATCCTCCGCTTTCGCTGCCGTCTCCTCTCATGCCCGGGCCGGTCTTCCCCGGGCACGCCGACGCGCATCAGCTCTATTCTCTTTTCCGTTTTCCCGTCTGCTGCCGGCTTCCATCTTAATTCCGTTCGATATCGACCACACTGTCAATACTTCTGATTTTGTCGATCAGCCGGTTCAGCTCTTCCCTGCTCCTGATCTCAAAGGATACCGCCAGGGTGGCCTGGCCCTGCTTGTTCACCCGGGTATTCATGGATAGGATATCGATATTCCTTCCCGCCAGAGTGCCGGAGATATCGGCCAAAAGGCCGCTTCTGTTATTGGCGTAGATGAGGATCTCCGCCATATATTTTTCCTCTTCCCCGCCGTTTCCCCGGGAGGACTCCCAATCCGCATCGATCAGCCGCGTCCGCTCCGTTTCCGGCAGGTTCAGCACATTGATGCAGTCCGTACGATGAATGGAAATCCCCCGTCCTCTGGTCACAAATCCCACGATCTCGTCTCCCGGCAGAGGGGAACAGCATTTGGAAAAGCGCACGGCCACGTCATGGATACCCTTGACCACAATGCCGTTTTTATTCTTCGCCCTGGGAAGCATCTGCCGTGCCTGAGCATTTTCGGCCACGTTGGCCATTACTTCCTCATTGCTTAAGACCTTCGGGTGATCCTTGTCATAGAGCTCCTGCATACGGTTTAGGATCTGCCCTTCCTTCAGGCCGCCATGCCCCACCGCCGCCAGAAGGGAATCCCAATCCTTGAAGCCGTACTTCTTCATCTGGGCTTCCATATAGGGGGAGCGGATGAGCTCCGAAGCGTTCAGCCCCTTGGCCTTGCAGTAGGCCGCCAGCATTTCCTTTCCCTTGACAATATTCTCTTCCTTGAACTCGTTGCGGAACCACTGGTTAATCTTATTCTTGGCCTGCGTGCTCTTCACCAGATTCAGCCAGTCCCTGCTGGGGCCCTTGGAATTCTGGCTCGTTAAAATTTCGATCCGATCCCCGTTCTGGATCTCATAGTCGATGGTCGCCAGCTTCCCGTTCACCCGGGCTCCGATCATCCGGTTTCCCACCGCCGTATGCACACTGTAGGCAAAGTCCACCGGCGTGCTGCCGGCAGGCAGGGTTTTCACGTCCCCGGTGGGCGTAAAACAGTAGACGGAATCGGAAAAAAGGTCCAGGTCACTTTTAAGAAGATTCATGAATTCCTTGTTATCCGACATGTCCCGCTGCCATTCCAGGATCTGGCGCAGCCAGGCCAGTTTCTCTTCCTCCTGGGCCGCCACCTTCCTGCCGTCGGAGGCCTCCTTATATTTCCAGTGGGCCGCAATGCCGAATTCCGCCGCTTTATGCATCTCCATGGTACGGATCTGGATCTCAAAAGGCTGTCCGGAATTCCCGATCACCGTGGTATGCAGAGACTGGTACATATTTGCCTTGGGCATGGCGATATAATCCTTGAAACGTCCCGGGATCGGTTTGTACATCTCATGGATCACGCCCAGAGCGGCATAACAATCCTTCACGCTGTCCACGATGATCCGCACCGCGAACAGGTCGTAAATCTGATCCAGCGTCTTGCTCTGGTTCTTCATTTTCTTATAGATACTGAAAAAATGCTTCACCCTGCCGTCCAGGCGGCTCTTAATCCCGGCGTTATGCATGTGTTCCGCCACTTCCGCCACGATCTCCTGAATATACTTCTCCCTCTCGCTTCTGCGGATCGCAATTTTATCCACCAGGTCATAGTACACTTCCGGTTCCAGGTATTTCAGGGAAAGGTCATCCAGCTCCACCTTGATCTTGGAGATTCCCAGCCTCTGGGCGATGGGCGCATAGATTTCCATGGTCTCCCGGGCCGTCTTGATCTGCTTCTCCGGCACTTTATACTTCAGGGTACGCATATTGTGGAGGCGGTCGGCCAGCTTAATCATGATGACGCGGATATCCTTCGCCATGGCAAGGAACATTTTCCGCAGGTTTTCCGCCTGCATCTCCTGCTGGTCCAGCGTCTTAAAGCCCTTGTCGCTTAAAAACTCCGTCTGCTCCAGCTTGGTCACGCCGTCCACCAGCAGCGCCACGTCCGGCCCGAATTCCTTCCTGATTTCCTCGTCCGTCATGATGGTATCTTCCACCACGTCATGAAGGAGCCCGGCCTCTATGGTTTCCTTATCCAGCTCCAGATCCGCAAGGATAATGGCCACGCAGAGAGGATGGATGATATAGGGCTCCCCGGATTTGCGCACCTGCCCTTCATGGGCTTTGGCCGCAGTATAATAAGCCTTCTCGATCATGGATATATCGTCAGAAGGATGATATCTGCGCACGCGGGCGATCAGGTCCTGATAGAGCTCCTCGGGACTGACATATTCCTTCATGGCCTCGATCCGCCCGTCGTCCAACACGAGGCCCTCCCCGCCTTCCGTCGTCCGCTGGGCGATGTTCCCGCCGCCTTCATATACAATTGTTGCATTCCCGTCTGTCTGCCGGGCGTTTTCCGTCTTAACCGCTTCCGGCGCAGGTACCGCTGTCCTGTTTTCTTCCTTTATATCCATATATCACCACCGATATTCCTTGTTTTTCCACATACCGTATCCCGGCTCTTCTCGTGTGCTGTCTACATGATATTCCCCCGCAAAACAGATTGAAAAATAAGCCCGATGGCTTTTTTCATACGCAGTTTGTGCCGCAGGCAGCCCAAATGGAAGCACAGATGAGCCGCCGCACAGGACGCGGCATAAAAGGATTCACGTGCAGTAAACCAGGGCCCCGCTGCCCCGGACTATTTTCCCTCATATTTAATGGCGGAATCCAGCCGGTAGCCTGCCACCTTCTGCCTGCCTTTCAATCCTTCCAGCTCCATGAGAACCACGATTCCCACGACCACCCCGCCCAGGGATTCCACCAGACGCACCATGGCTTGTGTGGTACCTCCCGTGGCGATCAGATCGTCCACGATCAGCACCCTCTGCCCGGGCACGATGGCATCCTTATGTATCTCAATAACGGCTTTTCCGTACTCCAGATCATATTCCATGGAAGCCGTCTCACAGGGAAGCTTTCCTTTCTTGCGGATCAGTACAAACGGTTTATGCCTGTTATACGCAATGGGCATGCCGAAAATAAATCCCCGCGACTCCGGACCGGCCACCACATCGTAGTCCAGATCGCTGACCAGCTCCTGCATCGTATCAATGGCCAGGTGCAGTCCGTCCGCATCCTGCAGCACGCTCGTCACATCGCGGAACATAATCCCCTCTTCCGGGAAATCCGGAATACATCTCACATAGTCTTCCAATTTCTTCATTTGTACTCCCCTCTGCGCAAAATGCGCGCTCCGACCAACCGCGCCTGCGGCGTCCCTTCCACAGGCGTCTGACGCAATGCCCTGCCGGGCCGTTCCGCCGGCTCCGCAAACGTTCCACCACAAGAAACCGGAAATCCCTTTCCGGCACGTCTTACACCATCTTTTCCTGAAAAACTATGGTTTATTATATTATTTATCCGTTCATAAGTCAACCGACTAGAAAAATATGGCACGACATGCGCATGGATGCAGCAGTTCGGACACCCCGCAGGCTCCCGGACGCCGGGGCGCACAGGGAAGGATCCTGCCGGAAGCCATCTGCCGCTTTGGTGCTGCTTCTTAAGCCTCCGAGAGCGGCTTCCTTGCGAATGCGGCGTTGTCCGACGAGCGCGGCGAGGAGTTTAGCCGCATTCGCAAGGTCCGAAGCCGGGAACGGCGGCTTTAGAAGCAGCCCAAAAGGGCAGCGGGCTTCCGGCAGGATCCTTCCCTGTGCGCCCCGGCGTCCGGGAGCCTGCGGGGTGTCCGAACTGCTGCACATGGATGGCCCTGCATCATCCCCACAGCCGCATATTTCCGAATACCCAGTCCTTCATCACCCCGAAAAACTCTCGGAGCATATTATTGGCCTGCATCCCCCGGTCCGAAGGCGCCGCAATGCCGCATACCCTGGTATATCCCTGGGCTCTGGCGAGATGAAGGCTTCGGTATATGTGAAAATTGTTGGTCACAATTCCGACCGACGCCCCGTCTTCTATCAATTCCCCGGAAAAGATAAGATTTTCATAGGTATTGGTAGAGCGGTCCTCCATCCGGATCCTCTCCGGGGCAATCCCTCTGCCTGTCAGATAATCGTACATCCCCTGCGCTTCGCTGACCGGTTCATTGCTCCCCTGGCCTCCGGAAACGATCACAAGCGTATTTTTGTTTTCCTGCAGATAATCATACGCCTCGTCCAAGCGCATCTGCAGGGCCCTGCTGGGGCCGCTTTCCCGCATCTGTGCGCCCAGCACGATCAGATAATCCAGGTTTTCTTCCCCTTTCGCACCGAATCCGCTGAGGATCAGCCCCTCTATGAACAGGAAAAAAAGCAGCCCCAGCAGGAAAATCCCCGCGGCAGCATATCTCACCCCGGCCGGCAGGCGCCCCCACATCCCGCTATCGAACAATATGGACAGCCCTACCAAAAGGAGGCCGCCCGCCCCCCAGATCAGGAAAAACCAGGAGCCGTAGACTCCGATAAGCAGGATGCCGAGGCAGTATAGTATGCAGATTATCCCGATTATGAAAAAAAGCTTCGCCATGAATCCAATCCTCTCTTTTCTCATCCGCACCTCCGAAAATCCGCTCCTTTTTTCAGTTTGCTCCCGGTCTTTTAAATAAAACGCCTTCAGGTATTTCCGTCAAATAACGGAATAGGTATAGGTGCGGGCATATTCCGCCGCCAGACGGATCGCTTCATACATGCTTCGCTCTCCGGCCCGGTTTGTCCCCGCGATATCAAACGCGGTTCCATGGTCCACGGAGGTTCTGATATAAGGCATCCCGATGGTGACCGAAATCGTCCTTTCGAAATCCACCATCTTGGTGGCAATGTGTCCCTGATCGTGATAAAGGGAAATAACCGCATCGAAGCTGCCGCCAAGCGCCAGATGGAAAACGGAGTCCGCCCCGATGGGCCCGCTGATCCGGATTCCTTCCTCCTGCGCCTGCTCTACGGCGGGCGTAATCTCATCCGTCTCTTCCCGGCCGAACAGCCCGTGTTCCCCGCTGTGCGGATTCAGCCCGGCAATGGCCAGCCTGGGATTCTCAAAGCCCAGCGCTTTCATTCCTAGGCAGCATCTTTTGATGTATCGATATACGTTTTCCCGGGTCACCGCCGCGATAGCGTCCTTCAGGGAAAGGTGCCTGGTCAAGAAAAAGACCTTCAGGTTTTTAACCTGGAACATGGTCATGGGATCCGGTACGTCGAGTAAGGTTCCGATGATCTCCGTATGGCCGATATAGGGAACCCCGGCCGCCCTGAGCGCCTCCTTGTTGATGGCGGTGGTGGCTATGGCGTCCGCCTGTCCCTCCTTCATCAGGCTCACCGCCTTTTCGATGAATTCATAGGCCGCCCGTCCCGCCTCGGCCTGCACCTTCCCGAATTCGATCCGGGCCGCATCCACGTTTTTCATATCATAGAAAGCGATCCTGCCGTGGCGATATTCCTGTGCCCTCGCGTCCCCGATTTCCTCCGGCACAAGCGGCAGACCGGTCACGTTCAGCGCCCGTTCCAAAGCCGTACGCTCCCCCACCACGACCGGATTACACCATTCGTATACCTCCGGATGATTCAGCGCCTTTACCACGATCTCGGGCCCCACCCCGGCGATATCCCCGATGGGGATCACAATGTTCTGCTTTGCACTCATGTCCCTGTCTCCTTCCTCTCCGCGTGCCCGCCCTGCGAAATACTGATCCTATGGATATTGAGCTCCTCGATCTTAACCGACATGCCGCGTTCTGCGCGACAGCGCCTAAATACCGATCATATGGATATTGAGCTCCTCGATCCGCTCTCTCTCTTCCCGATCGAATTTTTTATCCGTAATCACGGCGTCGAACCGGGAAATACTCCCGACCGGACACAGGGAATGTCGGCCAAACTTTCCGGAATCCACCAGCAGATAGGATTGGCCGGCCAGCTCGAGGAGGAATCTCTTCCAGTAAGCACTATCGTAAGTGGACGAAAAAAGGTCATACCGGCCTCCCACCGATGAACCGCCCAAAAATGCCTTAGAAAACCGGAACTGCTTCAGGAACTGTTCGCTTGCATGGCCGAAAACGCGCATCGTGTCCTTCTGCACATTTCCTCCCACGATCGTTAAATCGACCTCGGAATCCGCAAGGACCGCCGCGATATTCAAATCATTCGTTACAACGGATAACTGCCTGCCATAAGCGCACAACAGTCTCGCCAGCTCACGGGTGGTCGTCCCGCTGTCCAGATAAATCGTATCCCGTTCCCTGATAAACTCCAGAGCTTTCCGGGCAATCCTTTCCTTCTCCGCCAGGTTTCGTTCCTGTTTAACGTCGAAATTCCTTTCCGAAAATAAATTTACCGGCAGCTGTGCGCCCCCATGACACCGCTCTGCCCTTCCCTGTTCGCACAGGGCGTTCAGATCCCTCCTGATCGTCATGGGGCTGACCGCCATTTTCTGCGCCAGCTCTTCCACCGTAACGAATTTTTTCTGTTTCATATAGTCGAAAATAATCTCGACCCTTTCTTCCTGCAGCATTCGTTTCCACCCCGTCCGCCTTCGTCCGTATTTCTACAGTATGACGTTAATCTGATTCCCTTCCATCCACTGTTCCAGACTGTCAAAGACGATCTGTGCCCTCAGAACCATGGATTCTTCCGAGGCAAATGCGATATGCGGCGTCACTATCGTATTGGGCGTATGGAGCATCACATGATCCGCGGGAACAGGCGGTTCTGTCTCAAACACATCCACGCCGGCTCCTCCCAGTTTTCCCGCCCGTAGCGCCTCGGCCAGCGCCTCATAGTCCACCACGGGCCCCCTTGCCGCATTGATCAGGATCGCGCCCTCCTTCATTTTTCCGATCTTTTCTGCGTCAATCAAGTGCCTGGTATCCTCCGTTAAGGGACAATGCAGCGTAACGATATCGGACCGCTCCAGCAGCTCGTTAAGGCTCACATAATCCGCAATCTTCTCGTTCTGCGGCCTGCGCGTCCTGCTGTAAGAGAGCACACGGCACCCGAAGGCTCCGCAAAGCCGGGCCACCCTCGTCCCGATAGCACCCATGCCGACGATTCCCACCGTCTTATCCTGAAGCTGCCTTCCCACAAGGCCATCCTTTGTCCCTCCCGTCCGGCAGCGCTCCTCTACCTGCTTCACGTTCCGAAGAAGGGAAAGCATCATGCAGATCACGAGTTCTGCCACGGACTCGTTGGAGTAACCGGAAGCATTGCTCACCGCCACACCGCATTCCCTGGCTGCCGAAAGATCCACATGGTCCACTCCCGTGAATGCCACATCGATGAACTTCAGCTTCGGGCAGCTGCGGATCACATTCCCTGAAAGGGGCATATTGGCGATCATGATGACCTCCGCTTCCTTCGCCCGCTCAATGAGAACCGCTTCGTCCGTACTCCTTTCATAGGCGGTAAACTCATGCCCTTTCTCTTCCAGCCGTTTTGCAAAGCCATCCAATACTTTTGCGGAGATTCCCAGCGATTCCAATAATACGACCTTCATATGCGTCCTCCTAGGTTGTTTTAGTTTTAAAAATTTTGTTTGTTTATGGTTGAATATGTTTTTATTTGTTTTATCATATCATCAACCGCCGTTCGAGTCAAGCCTTTCTGTGTGCCTCGGGGGACGGGCAGGGGTGGCGCAGGGGCCGCAAGGCCATTCGTGCGTTTGTCTCGAAAGATCCCATCAAAGAAGGCGGGCGAGTCCTCCTTTCGGATCGGACCCGCCCGCCTTCTTTTTCTATACCGGTTCGTACTTTTTTACATCATTCCCATTCCGCCGGCTCCGCCTGCAGGCATCGCAGGAGCATCTTCCTTGATGTCAGCCACAACGGACTCCGTGGTAAGCAGGGTGGAAGCAACGCTCGTAGCGTTCTGCAGGGCGCTCCTGGTCACCTTTGCGGGATCCAGAATACCTGCGTCCACCATGTTCACATATTCTTCCTTCAGGGCATCGAAGCCCATGCCCACTTCCATCTCTCTCACTTTGTTGATAACGACGCTTCCTTCCAGACCTGCGTTCGCAACGATATGATACAGAGGAGCTTCCAGCGCTTTCAGCACGATCTTCGCGCCCGTCTTCTCGTCGCCTTCCAGATCGGCAGCCATCTTCTCCACTTCCTTGGAAGCGTGAATATATGCGGATCCGCCGCCGGCGATGATACCCTCTTCCACGGCCGCCCTTGTGGCCGCCAGGGCATCTTCCATACGCAGCTTGGATTCCTTCATTTCGGTCTCGGTGGCAGCGCCCACGCGGATTACCGCTACGCCGCCGGCCAGCTTGGCAAGTCTCTCCTGCAGCTTCTCTCTGTCGAAATCAGAGGTGGTCTCTTCGATCTGCATTTTGATCTGGGAAATTCTGGCCTGAATCTCCTCTTTACTGCCTTCGCCGTCCACGATAACCGTATTCTCTTTCTGAACCTTCACGGATTTCGCACGGCCCAGATCGGTGAGCTGGGTTTCCTTCAGGTCGAGGCCGAGCTCGTCGCTGACCACCTTGCCGCCTGTCAGGATGGCGATATCCTGCAGCATCTCTTTCCTTCTGTCACCATAGCCGGGGGCCTTAACGGCAACCACATTGAAGGTTCCGCGCAGCTTGTTCACAATCAGGGTGGTAAGGGCTTCGCCTTCCACATCCTCGGCGATGATCAGCAGCTTGGCGCCGCTCTGAACCACCTGCTCCAGCAGAGGAAGGATCTCCTGGATATTGGAAATCTTCTTATCTGTAATCAGGATATAGGGATTCTCCAGGTTGGCTTCCATCTTATCCATATCCGTGCACATATAAGCGGAAACATAACCTCTGTCAAACTGCATACCTTCCACCAGGTCGAGCTCCGTCTTCATGGTCTTGCTTTCTTCGATGGTAATGACGCCGTCTCCGGAAACCTTTTCCATCGCATCCGCCACCATCGTTCCGACTTCGTCGTCCCCTGCGGAGATGGAAGCCACTCTTGCGATATGCTCCTTGCCGTTGATTTTGGAGCTCATCTTCGCAATGGCATCCACCGCACACTCGGTAGCCTTCTTCATACCCTTTCTCAGGATAATCGGGTTTGCACCTGCCGCCAGGTTCTTCATCCCTTCGTTTACCATAGCCTGGGCCAGAACCGTCGCCGTGGTGGTTCCGTCGCCGGCCACATCGTTGGTCTTGGTGGCAACTTCCTTCACGAGCTGCGCGCCCATATTCTCAAATGCATCCTTCAGTTCGATTTCCTTTGCGATGGTCACGCCGTCGTTTGTGATAAGCGGAGCGCCATAGGACTTGTCAAGAACCACGTTCCTTCCCTTCGGTCCAAGGGTTACCCTTACGGTATCAGCCAGCTGATCCACACCGGATTCCAGCGCCGCACGCGCCTCCGCGCCATACTTAATTTCCTTTGCCATATCTTCTCTCTCCTTTCGCCGCCGCAGGCAGCCTCCGAAATTTACTTATTCTACGATCGCCAGAACATCCGACTGCTTCACGATGATATATTCCTCATCCTCAAGCTTCACTTCGGTTCCCGCGTATTTGGAATAGATCACCTTATCGCCGACCTTGACTTCCATCTTGATCTCTTTGCCGTCCACCGTACCGCCGGGGCCCACCGCGATGACCTCCGCCTGCTGAGGTTTCTCTTTGCTCTGTCCGGGAAGAACGATTCCGGATTTCGTCGTCTCTTCAGCTTCCAGCTGTTTTAATACAATCCTGTCGCCCAAAGGTACTAATTTCATAAAAATGCCTCCTTTATTATATTCTTATATCGATTTTCCTCTGTTGTTAGCACTCATTTAGATCGAGTGCTAAGCACAATACATATATTATGTTCTCGCCTGCTTTTATGCAAACACATCCGCAAGGCCAGATTTCTTTTTTCCTTTGTATTTCTCTTCTTTTCTTCTATTATCTTCCATTTTCTTAATTTTATACTTTTTTAACGCACTTTTTCGGAATAAAGGGTCCGGAAAACATAGGCCGTTTCCAGACGGCCTCCCTCATTCCGGGCAGAAAAAGAACCGGACAGCCTCTCATGTTTCCGGTTCCCTTCCTGCCCGGAACAAAAGCGCCAAGCCGTTCCGGCAAAAATGCATTCTCAGTCTTCCATGTAATCCCTGTAATCTGCCTCGTTTGCAAACAACATATATTCTCCGTCCACACATCCCATATACCCGTCTCTCACATAATATCCTTTCATCCCTGTTCTCCTTTCCCGTCTGCCCGCAGCATCCGGAGCCAATTTAAGCCCTTTGATAGGTCTATTTTGCCAAAGTTACTGTCCCATAATACGGACTTTGCCATACGGCAGTCATCCGTCGAACGCGGCAGGGCCGTTCATGCGTTTGTCCTGACCGTTCGTAACAGTTCAGTTACCCCGCAGGCTCCCGGGCGCTGAGACGCACAGGGAAGGATCCCGCCGGAAGACCGCGGGGTGGCTGAGCTGTTACGAACGGTCCTAAACGGGGGAATTTACATATTGCAAGATGGAAATACGGATGCTATACTATTGTGGTTTAAGAGAAAGCCGGCGCATTCGCCGTTGTTTTATAATATAGAGGAAGGAAGTTGGCACATGAAACAGAAACGAGAAGATGTGAGGAACGTTGCGATCATTGCCCACGTGGATCACGGCAAAACCACTCTTGTGGACGAACTGCTCAAACAGAGCGGCGTGTTCCGCGAAAATCAGGAGGTCGCGGAACGGGTTATGGATTCCAATGCGATTGAGCGGGAACGGGGCATCACGATCCTTTCCAAAAATACGGCGGTCACTTATAAAGGTACCAAAATCAATATCGTCGATACCCCCGGCCATGCGGATTTCGGCGGAGAGGTGGAACGGGTTCTGAAAATGGTGGACGGCGTCATTCTGGTGGTGGATGCCTTTGAAGGCCCCATGCCTCAGACCAAATTCGTACTGCGCAAAGCCCTGGAGCTGCAGCTTCCTGTTATCGTCTGCGTCAACAAGATCGACCGCCCCGAAGCCCGTCCCGAAGCCGTGGTGGACGAGGTGCTGGAGCTTTTCATGGATCTGGATGCCAACGACGAGCAGCTCGACTGTCCTTTCGTATTCGCTTCCGCCAAGAACGGCAGCGCCACGCTGCAGCTCACCGTTAAAAATAAAGACATGAAGCCCCTTTTGGATACCATTCTGAATTATATCCCCGCGCCGGAGGGCGATCCTGAGGCCGGGACCCAGGTACTGATCAGCACCATCGATTATAATGAATACGTGGGGCGCATCGGCGTGGGAAAGGTGGATAACGGTATCGTGGCGGAGGGCCGGGATGTGGTGATCGTCAATCATCACGAGCCTGATAAGCAGAAAAGGGTCCGCATCAGCAAGCTCTATGAATTCGACGGCCTGAACAAGGTGGAGGTAAAGGAGGCAGGCATCGGTTCCATCGTGGCCATTTCCGGCATTACCGATATCCGCATCGGGGATACGCTCTGCTCCCCGGAAAATCCGGAGCCCATCCCCTTCCAGAAGATTTCCGAGCCCACCATCGCCATGCACTTCATCGTCAACGACTCTCCCTTTGCCGGGCTGGAGGGAAAATATGTGACCAGCCGCCATATCCGGGACAGGCTGTGGCGCGAGCTGAATACCGACGTCTCCCTGCGGGTGGAGGAAACGGACACCACCGAAAGCTTCAAGGTTTCCGGCCGCGGCGAACTGCATCTGTCCGTCCTGATCGAAAACATGCGGCGGGAGGGATATGAATTCGCGGTGAGCAAAGCGGAGGTGCTCTATAAGACGGACGAAAACGGAAAACGCTTAGAGCCCATGGAAACCGCCTACATCGACGTACCGGAGGCCTTTTCCGGCAATGTAATCGAAAAGCTCAGCCAGAGAAAAGGCGAACTGATCAGTATGGGATCGGCCGGCGCCGGATATACCCGGCTGGAATTCTCCATCCCCTCCAGGGGGCTCATCGGATACCGGGGAGAATTTCTCACGGATACCAAGGGGAACGGCATCATGAACACCGCCTTTGCGGGTTATGGCCCCTATAAAGGAGATATCCAGTACCGCAAGCAGGGCTCCCTGATCGCTTTCGAGACGGGAGAATCCATAACCTACGGGCTTTATAACGCCCAGGAAAGGGGCACCCTTTTCATCGGTCCCGGCGAAAAGGTTTACGCCGGAATGGTGGTCGGGCAAAACGGACGGGGGGAGGACATCGAGGTCAACGTATGCAAGAAAAAACAGCTTACCAATACCCGTTCCTCCAGCGCCGACGAAGCGCTCCGGCTCACACCGCCCCGCATCCTGAGCCTGGAACAGGCGCTGGATTTTATCGAGACGGACGAGCTGCTGGAGGTAACGCCAAAGAGCCTTCGGATCCGTAAAAAAATTCTGGATCCCACCAAACGCAAGAGGGCGAATATGAATAAATAACCCAAACCCTTACTCCGTCCCCAAAGAAGCGGCGTCGGCAGGGCAAACGCATGAATGGCCTGCCGACGCTTTTTCAGTCCTTCAGCAGCAGCCCCACCGGGCAATGGTCGGAGCCGAAAACATCCTTGTAGATCACCGCATCTTCCAGCCGCCCTTCCAGGGCCGCGGAAACCAGAAAATAGTCGATGCGCCATCCCGCGTTCTTCTCCCTGGCTTTAAACCGATAGGACCACCAGGAATAAGCGCCCTCCGTTTCCGGATAGAAATACCGGAAGGTATCGATGAACCCGTTTTCTAAAAGGCATGAAAATTTCTCCCGTTCCTCATCCGTAAAACCCGCATTCTTCCGGTTCGTCTTGGGATTCTTTAAGTCGATCTCCCGGTGGGCCACGTTCATGTCGCCACAGACGATTACGGGTTTTTCTTTCTCCAGATTTTTCAGGTAAGCCAGGAAATCTTCCTCCCATTTCATGCGGTAGGAAAGCCTTGCCAGCCCGTCCTGGGAATTGGGGGTATAGACGGTTACCACATAGAAATCTTCATATTCCAGCGCAATTACACGCCCCTCCTGGTCATGCTCCGATATCCCGATCCCGTAAGACACCCCCAGGGGCTCTTTTTTCGCGAAAACGGCTGTGCCGGAATATCCCTTTTTCACCGCATAATTCCAGTATTGGCAGTATCCTTCCAGATCCAGGGAAATCTGCCCTTCCTGCAGCTTGCTTTCCTGTATGCAGAAAATATCCGCATCCGCCTCCCGGAAAAAATCCTGGAACCCCTTTCCCATACAGGCGCGCAGGCCGTTTACATTCCATGAAATCAGCTTCATTTTTCCTCTCATTCTGCCGCCGCCAGGCGGCATTCCATTCAGGGGATTTTGTGCGATAGCACAAATTCCCGGTTGAAAAATGGCCGTAGGTCATTTTTTAATCCAGTGTGCTGCGTTTTGGCTGAGCGAAAGCGGATCCCCGATGGATCCCCTCGCTCCGCAGGTGTCAGGCCGGGCCGCCGTCAGGGCGCAGGGCCGTTCCTGCGTTTGTCCGGGCTTCTACAGAGCGGGCAGCATCAACGTGGCGATGCGGAAATAAATGATCAGGGACAGGGCATCCACAATGGTAGTAATAAAGGGGCTGGCCATCACCGCAGGATCGAAACCGATCTTCCGGGCCAGCATGGGAAGGCTGCAGCCCACGATTTTCGCCACTACGACCGCGATCACAAGAGTGATGCAGACCACCGCCGATACAAGGAAGCCCACCCGGTCGAAAAGCATCAGCTTCACGAAATTAGCGGCCGCCAGGGTGATTCCGCACAAAAGCGCAACCCTGGCCTCCTTCCAGATCACCCACGGAAGATCCCTGTAGCGGATCTCGTCCAGGGAAATCCCGCGAATGATGGATACGCTTGCCTGCCCTCCTGCATTCCCTCCGGTGTCCATAAGCATGGGGATAAAGGCGGAAAGCACCATGCAGGTGCCGAGGGCGGCCTCGTAATGGGTGATGATACGTCCGGTAAATGTGGCGGATACCATCAGAAGCAGCAGCCAGGGAATCCTTTTCTTCCAGGTTTCCAGCACCCCTGTCTTCAGATAGGGCTTATCGCTCGGCACGATAGCCGCCATCTTCTCCATATCCTCCGTGGCTTCTTCCTGGAGAATATCCACGATATCGTCCACGGTGATGATTCCCACCAGCCTGTTTTCATTGTCCACCACGGGCATGGCCGTGAAGTCGTATTTCTGGAACACCCTGGCGGCCTCTTCCTGATCCATCAGGGTATTGATAGAGATCACGTTCTCGTGCATGATCTCTCCGATCACCTCATCCGGCTGACTCAAGAGCAGATAGCGCAGGGACACGGTCCCCACCAGCCGCCGCCCCTGATCCAGCACATAGCAGATGTTGATGGTTTCGCTGTCCACCCCCACCCGGCGGATCCTGGTGATGGCCTCGTCCACCGTCAGGCTTTCCTTTAAGTCCACATATTCCACCGTCATGATGCTTCCGGCGGAATCCTCCGGATAACGCAGCAGGTGGTTGATATCCCGTCTGGTTTCCGGGCTGGCATTGGCCAATATCTTCTTAACCAGGCTGGCGGGCATCTCTTCCATCAGATCCGCCGCATCGTCCGCCATCAGGTTGTCCATGATGACACCCGCGTCCCTGTCTGACAGGGACGTGATGATGAACTGCTGGTTATCCGTATCCATATAGGAAAAGGCGTCAGCCGCCAGATCCTTGGGAAGAATGCGAAAAACCTTCAGCATGTCCCCTTTATCCCATTCCTCCAGGATCGCTGCGATATCCGCTTCGTTTAACTCCGTCAGTGCCTGGCGAAGCCTTGTGTATTGTTTTTGCTCAAGCAACGCGCTTAGTTCCCTTTTCATTTCCATGACGTTCTCCTTCCGGCGGTGTCATGGGCGCTTTCATACGGGCAGTAAAAAATCGGGGCACCTCGTCCGAAAGCGCGACAGCCGCCTTATGTGCTGTTTTTCTACGCTTCCAACTTCGCCCGGGCACCGAGTCCGCACTTCCTGTTTTTCGGCTCCTCATGTATACCACCTCCTTCCGGATTCACTTTTATGCCGCATCTGCTGCGTTGGATTTTCCAGCCGCAGCCACTGCCGCGGCTGGAAAATCCGCCCTGCCGATGAACGAATATCCTGCGGGATTTTCCCAGATATAATGCAGACAGACTATCGTTCCGAGATATAATATCCCCTTTCTGCCGCCTCGAATACCGCCCTTCCCGCGGTGGCTTCCGTCAGTTCCTTGCAGATTCCCTGCTCTTCCTCCGCAAACACCACAGCCTTCAGCGTCACGCGGTCCGTATAACTGGCATCGGTTTGGCCGATCCCCCGCTTTCCCAGCAGATACTGTATCTTCCCGACATCCGTATAGTCCGTGTGGATGATCAGGCTGCATCCGTAGCGCATAAACGCCGTCCGGCTCGCTTCGATTCCCGCCTTTACGGCCGCGCCGTAAGCACGTACCAGTCCTCCCGTCCCCAGAAGCGTTCCTCCGAAATACCGGGTCACCACCACCGTCACGTCGCAAAGCCCCTCCTGCAGCAGCACCTCCAGCATGGGCCGGCCGGCCGTTCCGGAGGGCTCCCCGTCGTCGCTGCACCTGGTAATCAGCGAACCGTGCCCGATTACCAGGGCCGAGCAGTTATGGGAGGCGTCCCAATATTTCTTCCTCGTTTCTTCAATAAAGGCCGCCGCCTCGCTCTCTGTCCTCGTTTGTCGAAGCGACGCGAGAAATCTGGATTTTTTCTCCACGATCTCCCCCGTCCCGCCCTCCAATACGCATCTGTACGGTAAAAAGCTTTCCCTGTTTTCCATCCAAATAACCTCTGCTTCCGTTTGCGCCTATCCCTCCCCAAAGGGCCCGGAAGGGATGTCCGGTCTGCATTTTTATCTTACCACAGCCGGGAATAAAAGGGAAATGAAATGTGAACAATTCTTAATATGGAAGAAAATCCTTTATTTACCTGCCTATATTTGCTATAATCTGAGGGAGCGGTTTTGAATATAACGGAATTTTCCTGATGGATATGCGCGCCGGGGCGCGCGGATGGGAGCAAACATGAATTATAGCAAAAGGGGCGCTGCCAAGAAAAAAAAGGCAATGCACTCCAAATCCAAAAAATGGGGCAAGCGCTTTGCCCTCACCTTTTTTAAGACAATCCTGCTTCTGGTGGTGGCCGTGGGGATCATCGGGATCTGCGCCGGGCTGGGAGTGGCGAA
Organism: Lachnospiraceae bacterium; assembly: GCA_021770245.1. Classification (GTDB taxonomy): domain Bacteria; phylum Bacillota; class Clostridia; order Lachnospirales; family Lachnospiraceae; genus Eisenbergiella. Next base: position 2,997 of record JAETRI010000054.1, on the reverse strand, counting down.
GGGGATCCTCTCCTCTGCGCCGGACATCTCCAACATCGACGTGTCTCCCACCGGATTTTCCACCTTTATCTATGATTCCCAGGGCAATCAGATCGCCAAGCTGGATGCGGAAGGCTCCAACCGGGTACCGGTAAGCATGGACAAAATCCCCGTCGATCTGGCCCATGCCTTTGTGGCCATCGAGGACGAACGGTTCTATACCCATAACGGCATCGACATCATGGGTATCATCAGGGCCGGGGTTAAGGGGATTACCACCGGACATTTTACCGAGGGCGCCAGCACCATCACCCAGCAGCTGATCAAGAACAACGTCCTCACCTCCTGGACCAGCGAAACCGATAAGAATTTCGCGGTCAAGGTGAAGCGTAAGATCCAGGAGCAGTACCTTGCCATCAAGCTGGAGGAATCCATGAGCAAGGATAAGATCCTGGAAAATTATATGAACACCATCAATCTGGGACAGAATACCCTGGGCGTCCAGGCCGCGTCCCGGCGTTATTTCGGCAAAAACGTATATGAACTAAATCTCTCCGAATGCGCGGTCATCGCCGCCATCACCCAGAATCCTTACCGTTATAATCCCATTACCCATCCGGAGGACAACGCGGAGCGCCGGAAAAGGGTGCTGGACCATATGCTGGAGCAGGGCTATATCACCCAGACGGCATATGACCAGGCCATGGCCGACGACGTCTATTCCCGGATCCGGTCTTTTAACGAGGAAACGGGCGGCGACAACGTCATCAATTCCTATTTTGTGGACGCGGTGACGGAGGACGTGATGAATGACCTGGAGGCCGCCGGATACAGCGAAACCCAGGCGATTTCCCTGCTTTACAGCGGCGGGCTGAAGATCTATACGACCCAGGATCCCGTCATCCAGGCCATTGCCGACGAGGTCTGCTCCAATGAGGAAAACTATCCCGCCGGTACCTCCTGGTATCTGGACTACCAGCTCACCATCCAGGATGCGTCGGGCGAAACCAAGAACTACAGCAAGGAAATGCTGGAAGAATACATGAAGGAGCACGGAACCCAGCGTCAGTATCCGCTGCTCTTCCCTTCCCAGGACGAAGCCAATACCGCCATAGAGGAATATAAAGCTTCCCTGCTGGCCGGCGGAGGGGAAGTGGTGGGAGAGCGGATCTCCATGACTCCCCAGCCGCAGATCTCCATGACCATCGAGGATCAGTCCACGGGATACGTACTGGCCATCGTGGGCGGGCGGGGCGCCAAGGAGGCAAACCGTACCCTGAACCGGGCCACCTCCACCACCCGTCAGCCGGGTTCCACCTTCAAGGTGGTATCCACCTATGCCCCGGCCCTGGACAGCGCCGGGCTCACCCTGGCCGATGTATTCGTGGATGCTCCCTATAACTACGAAAACGGCAGGCCCGTATCCAACTGGTATTCCTCCGGCTACCGCGGGATCTGCTCTCTCCGGGAGGGAATCTATGATTCCCTGAACATCATCGCAGTAAAGACGCTCACCACCATCGGCCCGCGCACCGGTTACGACTATCTGCAGCATTTCGGTTTCACCACTTTGACGGACGGAATCGAACGGGGCGGCCAGGTCTATTCCGATGTGACCCAGTCCCTGGCGCTGGGCGGTATTACCTATGGCGTAACCAATCTGGAACTGAACGCATCCTATGCGGCGATCGCCAACAACGGTACTTACATCAAGCCCAAGCTCTATACCAAAATCGTGGACTATAACGGGAACGTGCTGATCGATAATACCGTCGGGGATTCCTATCAGGTCATCAAAAGCAGTACCGCATACCTGCTCACCGATGCCATGGTGGACGTGGTCACCGTAGGAACCGCTACCAGCGTCAACTTCGGAGGCATGTCCATCGCAGGGAAAACCGGCACTACCTCCGACTATAACGACGTCTGGTTTTCCGGTTTCTCTCCCTATTATACCTGTACCACCTGGGCCGGTTACGATAACAATGCCAAGCTGAAAAAGGATAACGGGGAACGCAACCTGGCCAAAACCCTATGGCGGGCGGTGATGAGTAAAATCCATGAAAATCTGGAAAACCGCTCCTTTGAAGTACCGGCCGATATCGTGACGGCCACGGTATGTTCCCAATCCGGAAAGCTTCCCATTCCCGGATTGTGCGACGAAACCTTAAAGACGGAGTTCTTTGCCCAGGGCACCGTCCCCACGGCGACCTGTGACGTCCACTATCAGGGTCTGATCTGTGCGTATTCCGGGCTGCCCGCCGCGGACGGCTGTCCCTTCGGGGCTGCGGGCACCCTTACCATGACTCCGGCGCTGGATGCCGCGTTAAGCGGCAGTTCTGCTGCCGCGGACGGCTCCACGGGCCGCTGCCAGCACGATGCCCTGTTCATGTCAACCCCGGGGGTGGAAGCGGTGATCGAACAGCAGCGTCTGGAACTGGAGGCAAGGAACATGCTCGCCAATTATGACGCCCAGATGGCCAACCTGCAGGCTGCCCTGCAGAATGCCCAAAACAACCTGCTTCTGGCCCAGCAGCAGGCCGCGGTCGCCACGGATCCGGTTTCCCTGGAGGCCGCCCAGAATTCCGCGGCCCAGGCCCAGCAGGAAATCGACAGTCTGAGCAATCAAATAGCCGCCCTGCAGAACGCCCATGCCGCACAGCAGGCGCAGGAAGCCCAGGGAACCCCGCAGGGCGGGCAATAGCCTTCCCTCGGACGGGTTCCGCCCCGTACGCATGGAGAAACCGCGGACGGCCTTCATGGCCCCTCCGCGGTTTGTGCATCCGGCCCGGGTACCTTAAAAGTAACCTGCCTTATTTTATATCAGAACAAGCGCATGAATGAATGGCCGGAAGGCCCCTGCGACACCCCTGCCCGGCCCCGCGGCGCGTGGTGATCACAAAGGGGACCATCCAAAAACGCCGGCACTTAGCGCAATGTGGTCAACTTAAGGCCATGGGCGCTCCCTGCCGGGCGCCCGAGGCTGCAGGCGGGAGAGCGCCCGAGGTCTTAAGTTGA
>JAETRI010000155.1 GCA_021770245.1 Lachnospiraceae bacterium | reverse complement strand
ATGCATTTCTTTTTATAATTCATGTGGTCGATGGCGAGGATGTCGTACAGCTCCCCGCCAAAAACCACCCGGTACCCCGTGGAATCAACCGCGGACGCTTTCCTGCACCAGCGGACAGTAAACGAAACCTCCGATTCATCCGCCACGGTTCCGGCCACATCTGTCTCACTGGTCTGCTTCCCGGCCTCACCGCTTACTGTAGCATGGCAGGAATAATAATCTGCCCATGTGTTTTTGTGGTTGCCGATGCTGTCCACCTCCACGGCATTCTTCTGAAAGGTGATGCGGACATTCAAAAGGGAAACCTCCATCAGAACGCCTCCTTCCGGCTGCCGGAAAGAAGCGCACGGAGCGTCAGCATGAGGGCATGGTGGTCGGCATCCTCCCGGTGTTCATACAGATAGGCGGCTGTATACTGCACGGCTATCTCTGCGTTTTCCACTGCCGCAAACTCCCCCGCGTCATCCATCCGTGCCACGTCCATGCAGATTTTTTCCGATGCCCGGATAATGCTTCTAATCAGGGCATCATCGTCATCGTAATCCACTCGGAGGTAATTTTTCATTTCTTCCAGCGTCACCACCATGCCCGCCCCCTTCCATTAGCCTGCAGATGCCGCTTTCTGCACCAGCACCTTCACCGCTTCCGCAAGGATCATCTTCCCGTCCACACGCTGCGAAGCGAGGAAGCCCACCTGCCCGGTGGCTGCGAACAGCTCGTTCAGGCGCTTGAAGCTGCGCCCCTGCCGGTCGGCAATCCAATAGTAGCTGAAATCACCGAAGGCGATGGTCTTTGCGCCTGCGGCAATGGCCGGCATATAGGCAGAAGTCTTAATGGGGCGGCCTAAAATCATGTCCGGCGCCCCGGCTGTCAGGGAAGGCTGCCATAAATACTGCCCGTTATTGTCCTTCAGCTTGCGGATGGCCTTGATGGTGGAATCATTCAGCACCCACACGGATTTCTTGCGGTACGGGGATTTCAGCGAATAGTATAAATCCATCAGCTCATCCGCCGTCACTGCCGTTGCGGACGCGGCGGTCACGCCCGTTTCCGCGCCGCCCGTGGCCGCAAGCACCCCTAACGGCTTGCCCTTGCCGTCCCCCGTGAAGAATGCCTCCTCTTCCTTCGCCCCGATGCGGCGGGCAAACTCGCGGGAGATATAGGACTGCAGGTCAAAGACGCTGTCGTTCAACAGCTCCTCGGAAACCTTGATCATGGTGCCGAGCTTGTAAGCGCCGATGGAAACCTGCCCGAAGGAGTCGTCGCTCTCCGGGTATGCGCCCTCCTCGTCAATCCAGGATGCCGTGCCTTTGGAAGCCACCACGGGAATCTTGCGGTCGCCGCTGGATGTCTGGATGACCTTCGCCATCTGCCGGAAGATGTTCTCCTCCTCCAGCGCCTCCACAAGCGTCCTCTCGTATTCATCTGGCACCAGGTAGCCGCCCTCGGAGTCCGTGCCAATCTGCAGGGCATTGGTCACATTCGGCATCGGCACTTTGGAGCGCATGGCGTTCCAGAAATTCTTCCGGTAATCGTCGGAGGCGCGCCCGGTCTTATCCTCCCCGTCATCCGCGTCCGCCCTGCCGCCCGGTTTCCCCGTGAGGGGCTTATTCACCGGGCGGTTCAGCTCCGCATCAAGCGCCTCCTGCCGCTCCAGCCTTGCGATCTCTTTCCCAAGGTCAGTGATCTCCTGCTCCATCTTCGTGTATGCGGCGTCATCCTCTGCGGAAAGGATGCCGTTCTCCTTCCTGTGGGAATCCAGGAATGCCTTTGCTGCCTCCCATGCCTTTGCGCGTTTCTCACGCAGTTCCAGAATCGTCATAATGAAATCCTCCTTCTTATCGTTTCAATAAATTAAGCCGCTCCATGAGTGCGTCCACGGAACGGCCGGTTTCTGTATCCGCAGCAGGGATTTGTGCCTGCGCCTGGATATCTGCCTTTGGCTTTTCCCCGCCATACTTGGCGGCCATCTTATTCAGCAGGGCATTGGTGACCGCCCTGCGGGAATACAGCATGGAACTCGCGGGAGGCGGGAGCTTCTTTTCCTCCTCTTCCTCCCCGTCCGTATCCCCCTCGCTTTCCTCCGGCTCCTTTTCCGGCTCCTTTTCCGGCTCCGCCTTTGCCCGTGTCATGATTTCATCCGCAAAGCCAAGCTCCACCGCCTTGTTCGCGTCCATCCACGTTTCCGCATCCATCAGGTGCGACAGCTTCGGACGGGAAAGCCCCGTCTTTAACACATAGGCGTTGATGATGGATTCCTTTACTTCGGATAACATATCAATAGCCTTCTGCATCTCCGCATGGTCGCCCCAGGCGATGGTGGCGGGATTGTGGATCATCAGCATGGAAACCGGGGATACCAGGACGGTGTCGCCCGCCATGGCAATGACGGATGCCGCCGATGCAGCGATGCCGTCAATCTTCACTGTGACTTTGCCCTTGTAGTTGGAGAGCATATTGTAGATCTGTGCTGCCGCCACGCAGTCGCCGCCCGGTGAATTGATCCACACGGTAATGTCACCCGTGCCACTGTTCAGCTCATCCTTGAAAAGCTGCGGTGTGACGTCATCGTCAAACCAGCTTTCCTCTGCGATGGTGCCGTTCAGTTCCAGTATCCGCTCTGTCACTTCCGGCTCCTGGTTCTTCACTTTCCTCCAGTTCCAGAACTTCTTCGTCTTCATTGGATTCCTCCTCTCCGTCCTTTCTGCCGAACAGACCGGCATCGGACAATTTTGTCATGTTCCCGTTTATCAGGTACAGGTCGCCTCCCAGCTCCTCCGGGATGCGGTCAA
>JAETRI010000154.1 GCA_021770245.1 Lachnospiraceae bacterium | reverse complement strand
GCCGTGGTGGAGCCGGAAGGGATGTCGGCGTTCCACATCAACCAGAGGGACGAGGTCATTGACCTGCAGGGGAAGTCCGGGGCGCTGATGGCTACCCGGAATATGCAGATGCAGACTTTTGTCCTGCAGGGCTCCATGATCGGGCGGGACGATAAGAACGGGCCGCAGGGCAGCGGCATCAATGAGGATGTTTCCTTCACGCTGGATGCAACGGACCGCCACGCCGTGGCACAGCCGACCTACTGCACGAGCAAGAATTCCCATTTCACACGGGCAGAGAAGGAACTGGCAAACACGCTGGTGGCTACTGATTATAAGGACCCTCCCGTCATCAACGATGTGAAGGAGGAGCCGGAGTATATCGTCCGCAGGCTGACGCCGACTGAGTGCGCGAGGCTGCAGGGCTTCCCGGACTGGTGGTGCGGCGGGCTTGGCACGGAAGAACCTACCGAGGAAGATTTAGTGTTCTGGAGGGAGGTCTTTGAGACCCACCGGAAGATTGCGGGGACTTCCACAAAGCCAAAGACGGATAAGCAGATTATCAAATGGCTGAAAGACCCGCATTCGGACAGTGCCGAGTACAAAATGTGGGGCAACGGCGTCGCACTGCCGAACGTATATTTCGTGCTTTCGGGCATCGTGTACTATGCACAGTTCCCGGACTTTTTATTGTGACATTTTTCCGCACATAACGCTTGCTATTTCTGCCGTTCAGAGTGATTAATGTAGTACCGAAAAACGAAGGAGGTACAAAAAATGAGGTTTGAATTTAACAGGACAGGGGCAGAGCGGAAAGCGTTGGTGCAGGCGATGGGAGAGATTCTGGAGGTAAAGCCGAGATACCTTGGGATGCCGACGGCGGCTTATGAAGTGGACTACTTCCACATTGACAGAACCGGGGCGGTGGAATTCGACGGCCGGGCGGACAGCAAGGAGATTGAAAACCTGATGGAGCGGCTTGCCGAGAGAGGGATTGTTGCAGCCCCGGCAGAAACGGTGCAGGAAGGCGGCACGGCGGAAGAAAGCGCGGAGGCGGAAAACCATGCGGAGGAGCCGGAAACAGCGTCGCAGGAGGCGGATCTGGGGCTTACGGTGGCAATGCCGAGGGATTCCTTCACGGATGCCGCACTGGATAACCTGCGGAAGCTGGTGGATGCCAAGGGCAGCCTCATCAAAAAGGCCCTGGCGGTTGAAAGCCTTCCGATTGAGGCGGACGGGGAGAAAGTTTCCTTCCCCTGGTTTTCCGAAACGGACAGCGAATCGGCAGCGGCCTACACCCATTTCATTGCCGCCCTCTGTGACATGGCGAGGAACCAGAAGCGCATCACGGCGACTGAGAAAAAGGTGGAGAATGAAAAATACGCCTTCCGGTGCTTCCTGCTCCGGCTCGGCTTCATCGGGGCGGAATACAAGGGCGAGCGGAAGGTCCTGCTGAAGAACCTCTCTGGCAGCTCGGCTTTCAAAAACGGCGAAAGGAAGGAGGCGGCTGGCAATGAAGTTTCCGAGTAGGGAGATTGTGGAGCGTGTCCGCAGGGAGTACCCTGCAGGCACACGGGTGGAGCTTGTGCGGATGGACGATGTGCAGGCTCCGCCCATCGGAACGAAGGGAACCGTGACGGGCGTGGATGACACGGCGAGCGTCATGGTAGCGTGGGACAACGGAAGCCGCCTCCATGCGATTTATGGCGAGGATGAAGTAAGAAAAATATAACAGGAAAACGGAGGAATAACGGGATGAACGCAAAACAGGCTTTTGAGAAAATCGGGTATACGCAGGTGCGTGAGGATGACGACTACATCATTTATGAAAAGGAGATTGACGGCGGGGCAGACAAAAAAGTGGTCGATTTCTGCGACCAGCTAATGAATTTCAGGGTGAGCTTTGAAAGCGAGATGAATACGCCGAGCATTGACATGGAGCTTTTCAAGGCAATCACGGTGCAGCTTGCGGAACTTGGCTGGGTGCAGTAAACCCCGCCGCACCATGGCGGATAACCTGCCATAAAATACACAAATTCCGGCCTGAATCATTGTGTAATATATGCTCCGGATTGACTTGCTATTATCCCGTTTTAGAGCGAATATGTGTACTACCGAAAGGGAAAACACAAAGGCCGGAAGGCAGAAAACGGAGGATTTCAGCATGAACGAAAAATTAGCAAGACAGGTTGAGGAAATGAAAAAGCAGACCATCGGGGTTGAGGTGGAGATGAACAGCATCGCAAGGGATAAGGCCGCGAGGATTGCGGCTAAGTTCTTCGGCACAGGAAGGTACGAAAACACGGCGGCACGGAACGGCTACAGCACCTGGTCGGCATGGGACGCGGACGGCAGGGAGTGGAAATTCCAGAAGGACGTCAGCATCGCAGGGCCGGACAGCGAAAAGTGCGAGCTGGTGACGCCGATCCTTACCTACGCGGACATGGAAACCCTGCAGGAGCTCATCCGGCAGCTACGGCACGCCGGCGCAAAGAGCGACGCGGGAAGGGGCTGCGGGGTACACATCCACATCGGGGCGAAAGGCCACACGCCGCAGACGCTCCGCAACCTTGCCAACATCATGGCAAGCCATGAGAGCCTGATTGCGGATGCCCTGGACCTTGACAGGGGCAGGATGAACCGCTACTGCCGCACGGTTGACCCGCGGTTTTTGGAGCAGGTCAACAGGAAGAAGCCGGCCACGATGGCAGCCCTTGCGGACATCTGGTACACGAGCCACGGTGCAAACTACGGCAGGAGCCAGCACTACAACGACAGCCGCTACCATATGCTCAACTACCACGCAACCTTCACCAAAGGCACGGTCGAGTTCCGGCTCTTCCAGTTCGACGAACCGGGCGACGGCCGCAGGGGCGGCCTCCACGCA
>JAETRI010000053.1 GCA_021770245.1 Lachnospiraceae bacterium | reverse complement strand
GGAGCCCGCAATGGCCACGCCAATAACGGCTCCTTATTGTAATGAACGCGCCGGGACACCGTACAACACCCCCACCGCCTTCCGGCGGCGGGGCCGCCCTGGAACGCCGCGTGCCGCACCCCGGCGCCCGGTTGGGCCTGTAACGTGCCGGGGGCGCCCCGGCGTCCGGAAGCCTGCGGGGTGGCTGTACCGTTACATCAGCCGCGATCAAAGGGAATGCCGTGATTGACAATCCCCCGGCCCTGTGATTTAATGAAATTACTTACATAACCATTCCGGAAAAGACAGGAGGGTGTGACAATGGATGGAATGATGAAGGTTGCCGTAATGGAAGGGATCGGGAAAATGGGTTATACCACCCGCCCCATCCCCGTGCCGAAGGAAGACGAAGTTCTGGTTAAGCTGGAATATGTGGGAATCTGCGGCAGCGATATGCACTATTATGAGACGGGCGCCATCGGAGATTACGTGGTAAAACCGCCTTTTGTCCTGGGCCACGAGCCGGGCGGGACCGTGGTGGAGGTAGGAAGCAATGTGAAGCATTTAAAGGTGGGGGACCGGGTGGCGCTGGAGCCCGGAAAAACCTGCGGCCACTGTGAGTTCTGCCGCCAGGGTAAATATAACCTCTGTCCCGACGTGGTATTCTTTGCCACGCCTCCCGTGGACGGTGTGTTCCAGGAATATGTCGCCCACGAAGCCGCCCTGTGCTTTAAGCTGCCCGATAACGTGAGCACGCTGGAGGGCGCTCTCATCGAACCCCTGGCCGTGGGCTTCCACGCGGCGAACCAGGGCGGCGCGCACGCCGGCCAGACCGCAGTGGTTATGGGGTCCGGATGTATCGGCCTGGTATCCATGATGGCTCTGAAGGCCGAGGGCGTAAGCCGGGTATACGTGGTGGACATCATGGACAAACGGCTTGAAAAGGCCATGGAGCTGGGCGCCGACGGCGTCATTAACGGCCAAAAGCAGGATGCCGTAGAAGCCGTCATGGAACTGACAGACGGAGCCGGCTGCGACCTCGTCATCGAGACCGCCGGAACCGAGATCACCACCCGCCAGGCCATCCATATGGCCAAGAAGGGCTCCACCATCGTCCTGGTTGGCTACTCCAAGACGGGAGAAATGACCCTTCCCATGAGCCTGGCCCTGGACAAGGAGCTTACCTTCAAGACCATTTTCCGTTACCGCCATATCTATCCCATGGCAATCGATGCGGTCGCTTCCGGCAGGGTGAACCTGAAGGGGATCGTTACCGATTTCTTCGATTTCGACGATATCCAGAACGCCATGGACAAGAGTATCGCGGACAAAGCGAACATCGTAAAGGCCGTGGTAAAGATCGGGGCGCCGGAATAGAATTGCTCGATGAGGGTATCTCTCCATCATCAAATCAGAGGATGGAGCGGTACCCTCACTCTGTATATCTAAAAATTCAACAAAGAATTTTTACCCGACGGATCCGGCCGTCCGCTCACCCCTGAAAAGGTTCCGTGAAGTATCCCCGGACGGACACCGGTTCACCTCCCAGGCGCAGATGGGAGGTGTCCCCGGCCGCCTGGCACCGGAAATAGGCGATCCCCGGCTCCCTCTCCTCGCTGGCCAGCATGGTCACGGATGTAGGCGGCAGGAAGAAACCTCCGGTGAGCACCACCGGGGAAATTCCCAGCAGATGTCCCATCAGATACAGCGTCACTCCCATGTGGCAGAACAGGACAATCACCGCTTCCCTGTTCACGTCGCTGCACAGATCCGTGCGGTACACTCCGCCCTCCCTCACGTATCCGTATCGTTTTAGCAGATCATCCATACCGCCGCAGACCCGGGCATATTCCTCCTTCACCGCTCCGCTTTTCATCAAATCGGTATCCGCGAATCCGTCCTTTTCATACATCTTTGGGATCCTTGTCCAATAGGAGGGGTACAGGTCCCAGGGAATCACGCCCTCTCCCCGGAGGGGATCATTTACCGGCGCATGGAACTCCCGCAGCCAGTCCAGAGTTTCCGCCGTCCTACCCAGCTTCTTCAGCCCCGGGGCCGCCGTGGCCTGGGCACGCCCCAGCGGGGATACGTAGAAATCGGTTACCTCCCATTTTGCCACACGTTCCGCCAGAAGGGCCGCCTCCCGCTTTCCCTTCTCGGTGATCGTATCATTGACATAATCCGGATCTCCATGCCTGACAAACAGAATTCTCATTTTAACCCCTTTCATGCCGCGCCTTTCGCGGCAGCGCAACATGAATCTTCGATTCATGTCTGAGATTCGGATTTGGGCCGCCTGCGGCACAAATCCGGGTGCGAGAAATAGGCCATCGGGCCTATTTCTCACACTACGCCTTATGTCTCCTCCACAAAAGTGTGAATCCAGACTCCGCTTCTCACCATCACAAATCCAAGCACCGCCTTCAGGATATCCACCATCTGGCAGATCAGGTACAGAGGCACGATGGGTATGGAGGTAAAGCGGCTCAGGGTAAAAGCCAGAGGAATGCTCGCCACCCACAAAAACCCGCTGTCAAACAAAAAGGTGACAAAGGTTTTCCCGCCGGAACGGAGCGTAAAATAAGAGGCATTCAGAAAGGCCTGTACCGGCATCAGCAGGGCGGAAATGATGATAAACCGTTCCGCCAGCGCGCGCACCTCCTCCGTGGTGTTGTACATGCGCGGAAAAAGGGGAGCCAGCACGGCCAGCAGGGCCCCGATCACGATACAGCACTCCACCGCGAAGGAAATCATCCTGGTGTCCGTCTCCTTTGCTTCCTTAAGCTTTCCCGCCCCAAGAAGCTGCCCCACGATAATGGAAACCGCATTGCCCGACGCGATGATGGCGATATTGAACAGATTGGAGATCGTGGACGATATGTTCAGGCCGGCAATGACCGCCAGGCCCCGCACGGAATAGCATTGCATCAGGATGGCCATCCCCGCGGCCCAGAGGGCCTCGTTGATCATCAAGGGAAAGCCCCGGACAAAGATCTGCCTGGCCAGCCGGCCGGGAATGCGCAGCGTCCGATATACGCCGTCCAGATAGGGCACTCTCTCCCGGTTTCTGTGGGTCCAGGCCACCACGATCAGGCATTCCACATAGCGGGAGGCCACCGTGGCTGCGGCCGCTCCCACCACCCCCAGGGCCGGCATGCCGAATTTACCGTAGATCAGGATATAGTTCAACACCAGATTTACCAGCACTGCCGCTGTTCCCGCTTTCATGGGAAGCACGGTCTCCCCGGCCTCGCGCAGGGTGCTGGCATAAACCTGGGCCATTACGAAGGGCGGCAGGCCCGCCAGCATCCAGAGCAGATAACGATATCCGTAGGAAAGCGTTCCCGCCGCATCCCCGCTCCCGGCAGTATCGTTCAGATAGAGGGAGATCAGGGACCTTCCTCCGGCCGTCAGAACCAGAAAGCCGGAAAGCAGCAGCACACCGCAGGCCAACAGCTTAAACCGGAAGGCGTTTTTCACCCCTTCATAATTCCCGCATCCGTAAAACTGTGCTCCGAAAATACCCGCCCCGGAGATCACTCCAAAGACACACAAATTGAACACGAACAAAAGCTGGTTGGCCACCGCCACACCGGACATCTGCTGTGTTCCCACCTGTCCCACCATGATATTGTCCAGAAGCCCCACAAAATTGGTGATACCGTTCTGAATGATGATCGGAACGGCCACGGCAAGCACCATTTTGTAAAAGGCCCTGTCTCCAAATAGCTTTTTTCTTACACTCATTTCTCCTCAAATCCCGCCGCAGGATGCGGCGTCTTTTCTTCTGCTCCCTTCCGGGCAGGCGCATCAGTCGATGATTTCCTCCTCCACGGCCCTGCGCACCGCTTTTCCTACCCTGCGTGCCGCGGACATGATCCATAGATCGGAAATCCCGTCATATACCAGGAAAACGCCGATAAACTTCACCGCCAGGCTGATGGCTCCAAAGGGATTCCAGATCAGCACGGCTCCCGCAGCCAGGGTCAGAACGGCCAGTAAAAATGCCAGCCAGCTGTAATCGTATTTCTCTTTCAATAAATATACGGCCTGGCGCAGATCGTTCGCCCCGTGTGCAATCAGGATCACCCCCATAATGATCGGGATCAGGCTGGCCACAAAGTCCGGTTTCAGCAGGATCCAGATTCCCACTGCCGCAAAGACCACGGTCAGAGCCAGCTCCACCTGACGCATCAGCATGCCGGAGGGCGTACCCAGGAAATTTATCAGGTGGATGACTCCCATCACCAAAAGAACCGCCCCCAGCGCCATACAGGCTATCCGGGCTGACATGGCAGGCCACAAAAACAGAACCACGCCGCAGACGATACTAAATCCCGCATTCAGTGCAAAATGAAGCTTCAATTCCCGTAACCATTCTTTCATCATCCGCTCCCATCTGCGCGCTTTGGCGCGCGTACAAACCGGGAAAACCCGTAACAATAGATCCAATATCCCGCCATCCCTCCCAGACAGTTCAACAGGATATCATCCACGTCAAAAGCTCCCAGCGCCGTTAGCAACTGGAATACCTCTATCCCTGCCGAAAACACAAACACACCGCCAAGCACTCTCCAAAAGGCCCGGTACCACCCGTCCGCCCAGGGCAGAAGAATGCCGAAGGGCACGAAGACCAACACGTTTCCCGCCAGGTTTTCCAAGCTGTTGAGTCTGTCCCGATACCGGATATACATCCATATCGTATGCAGCAGGGTAAAGTTGGCCGTATTCAGCCCTTCCCGAACCGCTCCCCTCTGCCAAGATAACGCAGTATCCATAAGCCGGTCCAGGGGATATTTGAACACGATCAGCTTCACCGCTGCCAAAAGATAGACCGTAAACAGCTTTTTTCTCAATATCTCACTTCCATCAGGGCAAGGCCGCAGGCCGGAACCAGCGGCCCCGCCTCCTTCCTTAGTCCGCTTTCCAGAAGACCCGCCACCGATTCCGGCGTCCTCTTCCCGCTTCCCGCCTCCAGCAGAGTCCCCACCAGGATCCGGATCATGTGGAACAAAAAGCCGTTTCCGGAAAAGGTGAACCGAACCTCATCCCCCACGCTTTCGATGCGGATGGAATCGATGGTGCGCACCGTGGACTTTTTCCCCTTTCTTGCAGAGGTAAAAGCCGCGAAATCGTGGGTGCCCACGAGCAGATCCGCCGCCCGGCGCATAGCCGCCAGATCCAGCTGCTCCGGATAAGCATAGACATATCTTCTTTCAAATATATGTGGGACCGCACTGTTTAACACCCGGTAGCGATAGGTTTTTCCCTTGGCATTCAGCCTGCTGTGGAAACGCTCCGGCACCTCCCGGATTTCGATCACCGCGATATCCTCCGGCAGATAGGCGTTCATCTTCTCCATCAGTTCCTCGGGGGAAAGGGCCGTATCCATATGAAAATTGGCCGTCTGGCCATAGGCATGCACTCCGGCATCCGTCCGGCCGGATCCCTGCACCTCCACCGGCCCTGCGGCCAGTCTGGACAAGAGACGCTCCAGCCTGCCCTGAACGGTATTTTCCGTGCTGTCCTGCCTCTGCCAGCCCTGATATCTCGTTCCTTCATATTGGAGGAGGATCTTAAAATTTCTCATTTTGATCCTTTCATGCCGTACCCGGCCGGCTCCTGCCCGTCCGAAAACACCGGTACCAAGCGGGCACGTCCTTTGCGAGGTTACCCCTCATTCCCTTTGTTCCGCTGCCCGGCCGCCTCCTCCAGCTCCTCCGGCTCCAGCTTTCGGAACCGGTTGAACCCGTTCACCAGAATCCGGAAGCTTTCCCGGGTGGTGTCGAATAATCCGGCCTCGTACATCCGCAGCACCACGATTCCCACCGGGACAGCCAGGATCATCCCCGCCACGCTGCCCAGCTTATAGCCGACATAGAGAAGAAACAGGGTGGGAATCGGCGGCAGGCCGATGGAATCCCCCACAAATTTGGGCTGGATAATCTGCCGTAAGAGCTGTGCCACACCCCATATGATCATCAGCCCCAGGGCCATCCTGAATTCTCCGGCCAGCAGTTCGATCAGGGCCCAGGGCCAAAGTACCGCCCCCGCGCCGAACACGGGAAGGAAATCCAGCACCGCGATCAGGAAAGCGATCAGGAAAGAATACTTCACTCCCACCACCAGGAGTCCAACAAAAAGCACCACATAGATGACGCATTCAATCCGGAACTGTGCCACGAAATATCCGCCCACGGCCCCGGTAAGACCGGAAGACATGATGCGGACCTTTTCCCAGATCCCCTCCGGCACATATTTCTTTAGAAAAATACCGATATTTTCCTTATCCGCCACAAAAAAATAGGAGGAAAGCAGACACATGATCGTTCCGATCAGGATGGAAGGGATATTCCGTGCGAAATTTCCCACTGCCGAAACGGTGGGAACGCTCAGAGTATTGATCATACCGCTGATGGAATTTCCGAGGTTTTCCGTCACCGCGTCCAACCGGCCCCGCAGGCCTTCCGGGAAACGGGCATAGAAGTTTGTCAGGTTCACCGAAATCAGCTCCAGTTCCCTCGCCAGACGCTTCCACAGGCTGGGCAGATCCGCCAGGAATCCGGCTCCCTCCGCTATCAGGCGGGAAATCAGGAGGTACCCCAAAAGGATAACCCCTGCCAGAACCGTGATGATCACGATGGCCGATCCCGCTTTCCTGCGGATCTTTATCCTCTTTTCAAAAAAATGCACCAAAGGATTGGCGATCATGGCAATCACCCAGCCCACCACAAAGGGCATAAAAAATCCCAGAAGCCTGGGAAGCACGAAAACCGCAGCACCCAGGAGCACCCCTGCCGTAAGCAGGTTCATGACCGCCTTCCAGTATTTTATCCTGTCCGTCCGCATCTTTTCCTCAGCCGTCCTTCTTTGTAAGCAATCCGTCCATCACCTCATAGATTTCGTCCCGTCCCTGTCGGGAAAGGGCGGAAAAGGGAAGCACCGCCGTCCCTTTATCCGCGCCCAGCCCTTCCCGCACCACATTTACCGCCTTCGGGATCTGGCTGCGGTTCAGCTTATCCATTTTGGTGGCAATGATAATGGGATGATATCCCTGGCTCATGATCCAATCATACATCATTCTGTCGTTGGACGAGGGTTCATGACGGATATCGATCAGGAGGAATACGGCCAGAAGCTGCCGGGAATGCTTCAGGTAGCGCTCCACCATCTTTCCCCATTTCGCCTTTACTTCCTCATTTACCTTCGCATAGCCGTAGCCCGGCAGGTCCACCAGATAAAACGCGTCGTTCACGTTATAAAAATTGATGGTCTGGGTCTTTCCCGGCTGCGCCGAGGTGCGGGCTAAGGATTTCCGGTTCATGAGTACATTGATCAGAGAGGATTTTCCCACATTGCTCTTCCCGGCAAACGCGATCTCCGGCATCGTATTGTCAGGCAGCCTGCTGGTGATCCCGCAGACCGTCTCCAGGCTTACATTCTTAATTACCATAGGAATCCCTCCCCTTTAGCGCTCTCTGCCGTCATGAGGCATGGTTTCAAACACGTACCGCGCTCCCTCGCCTATACGGTCCCTGCCGCTTCTCCTTCCGTCTTTCGGGCAAAGGCATAATTCACCACCTCGTCCATGGTTTCCGTAGGGATAACGGTAAGGCCTCCTTTAATTTCCCGGGAAATCTCCTCCACGTCCTTCGTATTATCCTTCGGGACCAGCACGGTCTTAATCCCGGCGGTCTTGGCTGCCAGCAGTTTTTCCTTCAGTCCGCCGATGGGAAGCACCCGGCCGCGCAGGGTGATTTCCCCTGTCATGGCCACGCTGGCCTTGACGGGCGTATCCGTGATCGCCGAAAGCATGGCCGTGGCCATGGTAATTCCTGCGGAAGGCCCGTCCTTGGGTACGGCTCCCTCCGGAATATGGATATGGAAATCGTACTTGGTAAAGGTGTCCTCCGGGACCTCATATTCCTCCGCCACGGAACGGATATAGCTGAGACCGGCCATGGCGGATTCCTTCATCACATCCCCCAGCTGTCCCGTCAGCTTCAGTTCTCCCTTTCCGGGCATCCGGTTCACTTCCACCTGCATGGTGACGCCGCCCACGCTGGTCCACGCCAGGCCGCGCACCACTCCTACCTCGTCCTTCTCATTCGCCTTGTCCCGGGAATACTTCGGTTTGCCCAGATACTTTTCCAGGTTTCTCGTCGTAATCCGGATGGGCGCTGCGGACACATCCGCCCTGCGTTTTTTGTTGGCAGGCTTTTTCCCCTGTCCTCCCTCTTCGGGATGTTTCTCCTCTTTGGGCTGCTCCAGGATCTGCCTGGCCGCTTTCCTGCACAGTTCTCCGATCCTGCGTTCCAGCCCGCGCACGCCGGCCTCGCTGGTGTAGGACCGGATGAGCTCCTTAAGCGCGCCGTCACTGATCTCCAGACGGCCCGCATCCAGGCCGTTTTTCTTAAGCTGCTTGGCCAGCAGATGTTCCTTTGCGATATGGAATTTCTCGTTGGCCGTATAACTGGTCACCTCAATGATCTCCATGCGGTCCAACAGGGGGCGGGGAATGTCAGAGGCCGTATTGGCCGTAGCGATAAAAAGCACCTCCGACAGGTCGATGGGGATCTCCACATAATGATCCCGGAAGTGGCTGTTCTGCTCCCCGTCCAGCACCTCCAGCAGCGCGGAGGAGGTATCCCCTCTGTAATCGCTGCTCACCTTGTCGATTTCGTCCAGGAGCATCAGCGGATTCTTCACCCCTGCCTGTTTCAGCCCCGAGACGATCCTGCCGGGCATGGCGCCCACATAGGTCCTGCGGTGCCCTCTGATCTCCGCTTCGTCCCGTACGCCGCCCAGGCAGATACGCACGTATTTCTTGTTCAGCGCCTCCGCCACGCTGCGGGCGATGGACGTTTTCCCCGTCCCGGGCGGGCCAACCAGGCAGATAATGGGTCCCTCCCCCCGTTTTGTGAGGCTGCGCACCGCCAGGAATTCCAGGACGCGTTCTTTCACCTGTTCCAGCCCGTAGTGGTCGCGTTCCAGGATCTCCTCCGCCCGGCCGATGTCCGTATTATCCCTGGATGCCTTGTCCCAGGGAAGCTCCAGCAGGGTCTCCAGATATCCCCTTTCCACGGAGGATTCCGCGCTGTTCTGGTTCAGGCTCTTAAACCGGCCGATCTCCTTGGCGATCTTCTCTTTCACCTCTTTACCGGCCTTCAGTTTTTCCAGTTCCTGCGCAAATTGCTGGGCATCCGTCATGACGGTATTTTCTCCCAGCTCCTCCCGGATATAGTTCATCTGCTCCCGCAGCATATATTCCTTCTGGTTCTTCTCCATCCTGGCCCGGACCTGCTCGTTCAATTCCGCACGGATCCTGGCCACCTCGATTTCTTCCCCGAGGATTTTGGATACCACCCGATAGCGTTCCCCCAGCTCCACCGTTTCCAGCACTTCCTGCTTCTTTTCGGGGGATACGGGCATGTTCTCCACCATCTCGTCCAAAAGCGTACCGAATCCGCTGCCTCCCTCCAGCCTCCGAAGGAGGGATTTCCCGATTCTGGGGAAATGGGTGGCGTATTCCAGGAACATTTCTTTCAGGTTGCGCAGCATGGCTTCCTCTTCCCGTTCCACGGCCTCCTCATCGTCCTCGTAACCCTCCAGATGCTGCGGGCTTTCCACCGTCTCGATCACGCCGGCCAGATAGTCTGCTTCCTCGATCCACTCCTCCAGCCGGCCTCTGTCCACGCCTTCCACCAGGACACGCATCACATTCTCCGGGAGCTTGGTCACCTGCCTGATTTTCGCCAGGCAGCCCATACGGTATACACCGTCGAATCCCGGATTATCCTCCTCCGCCTTTCTCTGTGCCACCAGGAAAATCCTTTGATCCTTCATCATCGATTCTTCCACGGCACGCATGGATTTCGCACGGTTTAAATCAAAATGGATAATCAGCCCCGGAAGCACCACCAGGCCCCGGAGTGCCACAACGGGCACACGATCCTTTGCGGCCGCCTCGATCCCGCCGTCTTTCCTAATCTCTTCGTTTTCCATATAATTTCATTTCACTCCCATCTGCCTACAAATCCCGCGCTCCAATCAGGGGAAAGAAAATGATCCACCCGCCAAACAACGCCGCCCCAGAGGGCGGCGTAAGGGGCTGCTGCACGTTCAATTTTCCGGGCGCCGCCATCGGCCTCCCTTTTTAATTCGCTTCCGCATAACTCTCCAGCCGGCCTCCGGTATCCCGGTGAACCACCAGAGGCCCGCTTTCCCCGAGCACCGCCTCCCTGGTGATGATACACTGTTCGATGGAGTCATCGGAAGGGATCCGGTACATCACATCCATCAGCACGTTTTCCAGCACGGAGCGGAGCCCTCTGGCGCCGGTCTTTCTCTCGATCGCCTTCTCCGCCACCGCTTCCACGGCATCCGGCTCTATGACCAGTTTCACCCCGTCATAGGAAAACAGCTTCTGATACTGCTTAATCTGCGCGTTCCTGGGCTCCGTCAGAATACGGATCATGGCTTCCTTATCCAGCCCGTGCAGAGATACATTCACGGGCACACGTCCCACGAACTCCGGAATCAGTCCGAATTTCACCAGATCCCCCGGCGTGACCTGGGCGAGCAGCTCCGCTTCCTCCTGCGTGTTCTTCTGCGCCATCTGTGCGTTAAAACCGATGGTCTTGCGGTTCAGCCGCCGTTCCACGATCTTCTCCAGCCCGTCAAATGCGCCGCCGCACAGGAACAGGATGTTGGAGGTATCGATCTGAAGCAGCTCCTGGTGGGGATGCTTCCTCCCCCCCTGGGGCGGGACGCTGGCCACCGTGCCCTCGATAATCTTCAGAAGGGCCTGCTGGACGCCTTCACCGGACACATCCCTGGTGATGGATACGTTTTCCCCTTTTTTCGTAATTTTGTCGATTTCGTCTATATAGATGATCCCGTACTGCGCTCTCTCAATATCGTACTCCGCAGCCTGAATCAGCTTGAGCAGGATGTTTTCCACATCCTCTCCCACATATCCCGCTTCCGTCAGCGTGGTTGCATCCGCTATGGCAAAAGGGACATTAATTATTCTCGCAAGCGTCTGCGCCAGGTAGGTCTTTCCGGAACCGGTGGGGCCGATCATGATCACGTTGCTCTTCTGCAGCTCCACATCGTCCTCGCCCGGATCCGCCAGTACCCGTTTATAGTGGTTATAAACGGCCACCGCCAGCACCTTCTTTGCCTCCTCCTGACCGATCACATATTCATCAAGGAAGTCCTTAATCTCCACGGGACGCAGCAGATTAATCTCCATGGTTTCCCTGGCGGGCTGCTGTTCTTCCTCTTCATATTCTTCTTCAATGATATCCGCACAGATATCCACACATTCGTCACAGATATAGACGCCGTTCGGACCGGCGATCAGTTTCCTGACCTGATCCTGTGTCTTGTTGCAGAACGAACATCTCACTTGTTCTTCTATTATTCTACCTGCCATTTTCAACCCTCAAGCCTTGTCACGGCCCGGATATCCAAACCGGAACAAGCCTTTAACCAATGAAAATCGTTTTGCGGGGAACCTCCCCCGCTGCCTCCGCGTCTTCCTACGGCCCGCCCGTCGCCGTCCGGGCCATAAACCTGTGACCGTGTTTCCCAATCTCTTACTCACACGGTTTTCGGATATACGGGCCGTATATCCGATCCTTCCATGCCGCGTCCTGCGCGGCAGCGCAACATGGATCTTCGATTCATGTCTGAAAAATCGCGCATGCGATTTCTCATCTGCGATTCGGATTTGTGCCGCAGGCGGCACAAATCCGGGTGCGAGAAATAGGCCATCGGGCCTATTTCTCACACTAACCACCATTCTGCCGCGCGTACGACCGTTTTTTTGTTCCTTACGCGCAGCGAAAGTTACTTCTTCTCCAGATCCCTTCTCGACGACAGGATCATGTCGATCAATCCGTACTCCTTCGCCTCCTCGGCGCTCTTCCAGTTATCCCTCTCCGTATCCGCCATGACCACCTCGAAATCCTGGCCCGTGTTTTCCGCCAGGATCCTGGCAAGTTTCTCCTTGGTATGGAGGATATGCTTTGCCGTGATCTCGATTTCCGTGGCCTGCCCCTGCGTACCGCCGGAGGGCTGATGGATCATGATCTCCGCATTCGGAAGGGCCAGTCTCTTCCCCTTCGCGCCTCCCGCCAGCAAAAACGCGCCCATACTCGCCGCCATACCGATACAAATCGTGGATACGTCACATTTCACATAATGCATGGTATCATAGATCGCCATGCCTGCGGTCACGGAGCCGCCCGGGCTGTTGATATACAGACTGATATCCTTCTCCGGGTCCTCCGCCTCCAAAAACAGAAGCTGCGCCACCACCAGGCTGGCCGTTACGTCATTCACCTCTTCGCCGAGGATAATAATACGGTCTTTTAAAAGCCTGGAATAGATATCATAAGAACGCTCCCCGTGGCTGCTCTGTTCTACTACATAAGGTACTAAGCTCATATTGCCTCACATTCCGCCGCAAAAGCGGCTTTTTTGCCTGCTATATCAGGGAACTTTGTGTTAATCGTAACGCATCATCGTTTCTTTTGCAATAAATAATCCATATTTTAGAAAACTTTAATAACCTCTGCTGCCGAATGCTCAGGCTTCCACCACATTTTCCCTGATGAAATCCGCCGCGCGGGACACCGCCAGGTCGTCCATGATCTGCTTCTTCCCCTTATCGCCCATGATTTCCTTCACCTTATCGGCTTCCATCTTATAGGATTCCGCCATGCGGGCCACTTCCTTCTCGTAATCCTCTTCGGTAGCCTGGATATTCTCGGCCGCTGCCACCGCTTCCAGCACCAGCCTGGACTGGATCCTCTTCAAGGCTTCGGGCTTTACGGATTCCAGCATGTTTTCCGGTGTCTGTCCCGTATACTGACAGTACATTTCCAGGTTCATCCCCTGCATCTGCAGTCTCTGGGCGAAGTCGTCCACCATCTGCCTCTGCTGGGTTTCCACCATGGCATCCGGGATCTCCATCTGCGCATCCGCCACCACGGCCGCCACCGCCGCGTCTTCCTTCGCGTTCTTCGCATCCTGCTCCTTCTTTTCCGTCAGTTTCTTCCGAATATCCTCCCTGTATTCCGCCAGGGTTTCAAAATCGGAAACTTCGGAAGCGAATTCGTCATCCAGATCGGGAAGCTGCTTCTCTTTTACCTCCTTGATGCTTACCTTGAACAGAGCGGGTTTTCCGGCCAGCTCTTTTGCCTGATAATTCTCGGGGAAGGTCACGTTCACATCCACCTCGTCCCCCGTATTTTTGCCGATGAGCTGTTCTTCAAAGTTATCCACAAAGGAGTGGGTCCCGATTCCCAGGGAATAGTTCTCTCCCTTGCCTCCCTCAAATGTATTGCCGTCCACAAAACCTTCAAAATCGATCACCGCGATATCGCCGTCTTCCACGGGCCGCTCCACGGTCACCATTCTGGAATTATTCTCCCTCTGGCGGTTCAGATCCGCTTCCACCTCTTCGTCCGTTACGGCTGTGTCCGTTTTCGCCACCTCGACTCCCTTATATTTTCCGAGGGTAACCGCGGGCTTTAAGGCCACTTCCGCGGTAAAGATAAAGGGCTTGCCCGCTTCCAGCTGGACCGGAGCGATCTTAGGGGCGGACACAATGGTTTCTTCGCACTCTTCCACCGCCTTCTCATATGCATCGGGAATCAGCGCATTTGCCGCATCTTCATAGAAAAAAGCCTTCCCGTACATCTGCTCGATCATCTTACGGGGCACTTTGCCCTTGCGGAAGCCGGGAATCTGGATCCTTCCCTTATTCTTCTGATATGCCTGTTCGATCGCTTTCTCCAGATCCTCGGCAGGCACTTCGATCGTCAGCTTTGCCATGTTCTTTTCCAGTTTTTCCACCTGCAAACTCATTTTCCCGCATCCTCCTTGTATTCCGCTCTCATGTGATTCCGCTTTTCTTTTATCCGGCTGCCGTCTGGCAGGGTACGAACAACAGCAATCCTTTCGTTATTTCATACCCCGCCGGGCTGTGTTCCGGCGGGATATGGAAATAATGTCGCTTAGCATTATAGCATAAACCATAGAAAAATACTAGCTTTTTTTCCCTTTTTGTATTATAATTAAAGTCTGTGGTAACAATTCAGACACCTCGCGAACTCCCGGATGCCGGGGGCGCAGGAAGGATCCTGTCGGAAGCCATCTGTCCTTTTGGTGCTGCTTCTTAGTCCGACGGGAACGGCTTCCTTGCGAATGCGGCGTTGTCCGACGAACGCAGTGAGGAGTTCAGCCGCATTCGCAAGGTCCGAAGCCGGGTACGGCGGCTTTAGAAGCAGCCCAAAGGGGCAGCGGGCTTCCGACAGGATCCTTCCTGCGCCCCCCGGCGTCCGGGAAGCCGCGAGGTGTCTGAATTGTCACAGTCTGTGGGCAGCCGTTTACATGCCCACCGGGTCTCCGGCCGGAAAGAAACCGAGCGGCTCATATGTTTATCGGTTCCGACCATGCCGGGTATTCCAGCCTGTACGGATGGCAGCACATACGTTCCCGTCCGGGCAGCCTGTATTGATTCCGTATATATTTTTTTCTGAAGCCAAAGGATTCCTGCGGTAAAGGGTATATCCGTTTTTCCCCCGGAATCTGCCGGGGTTTTTGTTTTTCAACAATCACAAACCGAAAATCCCGGACAGTATCCCTATGTATGTTTTATGGCAGTAGAACACATTATAAAAGGAAGGAATCCATTCAAGCCATGGAAGAAAGAATAGCCATCATCGGCATTTTTATAACGGATCAGGAGGCGGCGGAAAAGGTCAACCGACTGCTGCACGAATACAGCGACTGTATCATCGGGCGTATGGGGATTCCCTTTCGGGAAAGGTCCATAAACATTATCTCCATTATCGTCTGTGCCACACAGGACCGCATCAGCGCTCTTTCCGGACGGCTGGGACGCATGGAAGGCATCACCGCCAAAGCCATGCAGACACAGGTGAAAAACTAAAATGCCCGCTAAAGCGGGCAGATAGGAGTATGAAACATGAAAAAATTTACAGCAGTTTTGGTCACGGTTATGCTTGCAGCCGGTCTGGTTTCGGGCTGCGGAAACGGCGGGGCAGGGAAGGAATCCGCTCCTGTACAGGAGGCGGCTTCGGAGGAAGCACAGAGCACAGCCGAAGAAGCCTCCGGGCAGGAGGTGAGTGAGGATGCGGACGGCGCCGAAAATTCCGAGGCGCCCGAGGCGCAGGAAATGTCAAAAGCGGAAGAAACGGAAAGCGGCCCCGACGCACAGCAGGCTTCCGATACTGCCCTTCCCGTCGTCCGCGTAATGGCCCTCAAAGGCCCTACGGCCATGGGTATGGTACAGCTCATGGATGCCGCCGAAGGCGGGGACTCTTATGAATTTGCCCTGGCAGCTTCCCCCGATGAGGTGACGCCGAAGCTGGTTCAGGGAGAAATCGATATCGCGGCCGTGCCCGCCAACCTGTCATCGGTGCTCTATAATAATACGGACGGACAGATACAGGTGCTGGCCGTGAATACCCTGGGCGTCCTTTATATCGTGGAAAACGGCGATTCGATTCATTCCGTTTCCGATCTGGCAGGCAAGACCATCTATGCCAGCGGAAAAGGTTCTACGCCCGAATATGCCCTGAACCATATCCTTTCCGCAAACGGGATCGACCCGCAGAAGGATGTCACCGTCGAGTGGAAGGCAGAACATTCCGAATGCGTGGCCGCCATTTCCTCCAAAGAAGGCGGGATCGCCATGCTTCCCCAGCCCTTCGTTACCACGGCTCAGATGAAAAACGAAAATATCCGCACGGCCCTGGATCTGACGCAGGAATGGGAAGCCCTCCAGAAGGATGGGGAAGCGTCCGGCGCCATGATCACCGGCGTGGTGGTAGTCCGTTCCGATTTCGCTGCCGGGCATCCCGAAGCGGTAGCTTCCTTTCTGGACGCCTATCAGGAATCCGTGGCCTACGTGAATGCCAATACCCAGGAGGCCTCCACTCTGATCGAAAAATATGATATCGTCCCTGCGGCCGTTGCCTCCAAAGCCCTGCCTTACTGCAACATAACCTTTATAGAAGGGAAGGAAATGAAGGAAAAGCTTTCCGGTTACCTGGAGGTTCTTTTCAATCAGAACCCCAAAGCCGTGGGCGGCGCGCTTCCCGCCGAGGATTTCTACTTCGTCAGATAATCTTAACATTTTTTATGAAACGGGCTCGTCCTTAAAAGGGGAATGGAGGTTATGCATGGAGAAGGGCAATGCGGGAAAATCCGGATCAAAAAAATTCCATACGGCCTCCTTCCCTTCCTCTAAAACCGGCAGGAGCATCCGCCCCTGGGCGGTGGCCGTCTGGCTGGCCGTCTGGGAACTGGCAAGCCTTTCCGTCGGACAAGAGATCCTTTTGGTTTCTCCCATCCGCGTGGCGGTCAGGCTGCTGGAGCTGATGACCCGGTCTGCGGCGGATTTCTGGCCTTCCGTCGCATTTTCTTTCGGAAGGATTATCGGCGGTTTCTTATTATCCTCCCTGACAGGGATCCTGCTGGCCTCCCTGGCGGGCGCATTCCGTCCGCTGCGTGACCTGCTCGCTCCTGCCATGGCTGCCATCAAGGCCGTTCCCGTGGCATCCTTTATCATCCTGATTCTGATCTGGGTCCCCTCCCGCAGCCTTTCCGTCGCCATTTCCTTTCTCATGGTGCTGCCCGTCATGTACTTAAACGTCTTGAACGGAATAGAAAGCATGGATCCGAAGCTTCTGGAAATGGCCGGCGTATTCCGGATCCCTCCGATCCGCCGTATCCGTTATCTCTACGTTTCGCAGCTGCTGCCCTTCCTGTGTTCCGGCTTCTCCCTTTCCCTGGGATTATGCTGGAAAGCGGGCGTCGCAGCGGAGGTAATCGGCATACCTGAAGGCTCCATCGGAGAAAAGCTGTATGAGGCGAAGGTCTATCTGGAAACCCCGGATCTTTTTGCCTGGACACTGGTCATCGTCTGCCTGAGCGTCCTGTTTGAAAAAAGCTTTCTATGGCTGGCCGACCGACTGGCTGCCCTTCTGGAACATATGTAGAAACAAAACGATAGACATGACAAACGCATAAACGGCCGGGGCAGCATCCGGGCGCCGGGCCGTCTCTACGTTTATCGCAGACTAGGAGGACTGAATTGACATCGATCGTCGCTGACCATATCTGCAAAAGCTACTCGGGAAAACAGGTATTAAAAGACCTTTCCTTTTCACTCCCTTCCGGACAGATCACCGCCGTTATGGCGCCGTCCGGCGCGGGGAAAACCACGCTTCTGCGTCTCCTCCTGGGATTGGAGGAAGCCGATTCCGGCTCCGTCCGCGGCTTAGACGGACTCCGCCTATCCGCGGTTTTTCAGGAAGACCGCCTCTGTGAAAACTTAAGCGCCTTTTCCAATATCCGCCTGGTTACAGGCAGACAGCTTTCCCGACAGGCCATCCTGGATGCGCTGAACGCCCTCGGCCTGTCCGCCGATGCCCTCAAGCCCGTCCGTGAGCTGTCCGGAGGCCAGCGGCGCAGGGCCGCCCTTCTGCGCGCTCTGCTCGCCCCCTGGGATTTTCTTCTGTTGGACGAACCCTTTAAGGGCCTGGATGCCGAAACACGCCGGACCGCCATGGACTATGTCCGCTTCTGCTTCGGCCGCCGCTCGGACGCCTGCGCCCTCCTCGTCACCCATGACCGGACGGAAGCAGACTATCTGGCGGATCAAATCATTTCAATATGAATTTTCTATAAATTACCACACCTTCTATGGATAATTCCTTTTTCATTGCAAATAATAACACCAAGATAAGCGACGGAAACAGACGAAAAGCCGATCAGCAATCCGGGGAAGCGCAGAAAGCTACAAATGCATCCATCTCCTGCGCAATAAGGATAGGCGGACGGCATCGAATGGAGCCGTCCGCTTATCTCACAAATACAAGACAAAAGGAAACACAAATTACGGAGGTGAAATCAAATGGCAAGTTCTAACAGATCCAATAGAGTTGAGGTACCTGAAGCGAAAGCTGCTATGGACCGTTTCAAAACTGAGGTGGCTTCCGAGCTGGGCGTAAACCTGAAGGAAGGCTACAACGGTGACCTTACTTCCAAGGAAGCGGGTTCCATCGGCGGTGAGATGGTCCGCAGGATGATCAAGAAGCAGGAAGAGCAGATGAAATAAGCTTCTGCAGACTGAGAATATGCCGCCGTATCTACGATCGTATGTCGCAGATACGGCGGCATTCTTATATATGCGAGGGGAACATCACCGTTTCCCGAAGCCTGTGCTGCCGGCCCGGCGCAGGTTTTCACCCGAATGGCCCTGAGGCTCCTGCGTCGCCCCGGCCCGGCGCCGCGGAGCCGGGCCGGGGCGACGCAGGAGCCTCAGGGCCATTCGGGCGTTAGGCGTGGGTTTGGTTATTTTCCGATCCTTTCTCAGACGCGCTGAGCCTTTTTTATCAGCTCGCTCATCAGATACTGAATCGCATCCTTCCTGGTCACAATCCCGATGAACACCTTTTCATCATCCACCACGGGAACAAAATTCTGGGCTTTCACCCGATCCAGAAGCCCCTCCATATCTACATTTACATGCACCGCTTTGTTATCCCGTCCACGGAAAACCTCCATTACCGAGATCTCTTCCATTTCATAGAGGGTCGGGAAATTATCCTTTTTCAGTTTCCACAGGACGTCTCCCTCCGTGATCGTACCGATATATTTCCCCTCGGCAGAAAGGAGGGGCACGGCGGCATAACCGTGATACTCCATCTTTTCCAGCACCTGGCGGAGGGAATCCCCTTCTTCCACATAGGCCACTTCGCTTTTGGGAGTCAGAAAAAATAAAATATTCATTTGCGCTTTCTCTTTGCTCCTGTCTTTTTCTTTATTTATCCCTGTCCGTCCACACGGTCTTCTCCGCCAGCTGTTCCGCGGCCTCTTTTCCCGCGAACCGCTCCACGATCGCCAGTCCAAAGGGCATGGAACACCCCATTCCCCGTCCCGTGATCACATGGCCGTCCACCTGCACCGCACAATGGGTCACCGCCGCGCCCTCCAGATGGCTCTCAAAGCTGGGATAAGAAGTGGCCTTTCTTCCCTTCAGATATCCCCTGTGTCCAAAGATACTGGGCGCCGCACAGATCGCGGCGATTCCTTTCTTTGACCGGTAAAAATCATCCAGCCGCTCCATTAACGCATCGCAGTTCTCCAGCCCTTCGGTTCCCTTCAGCCCGCCGGGAAGCACCAACATGTCCAGCCCTTCAAAATCCGTTTCCTCCAGAGTCTGATCCATCTTTATCGTAATGTTATGGGAACCGGTCACTTCCCTCTTTCCTTCCACGCCGATCATGGCTATATCAATCCCTGCCCTCCGTACCAGGTCTACCACGGTCAACGCTTCTATCTCTTCAAATCCTTCCGCAAAAAAAATTCCTATTCTGCTCATCTCTTCCTCTCATTCTGCCGCCTCAGGCGGCTCTCGAATTGTGGAGCAGGATCCGGGTGTCTGATATTTGGATCCCTTCTGCGCGTCGAAATACACAGATAAATCAGGGGGAGTGAACGCTTTAAAAGTCTTTCACTCTTCCTGCTCTCAAGGATATTTTACCAAAAATGAGGGGATTATCCAATGAAAAAAATATGAATTTCTTCTGAATATTTTCTGCCCTGCAGCGGTTTCCGGCTGTTGTAACCGGCATACCGCGTCCTATGCGGCAGCGCAGCATGAATCTTTGATTCATGTTTTGACTTATTTTTTAAGAAATTGCTTGCCAAGAATCGAATAATCTGTTATTATAAAATGCGGACGGGGCATTAGCGCAGCTGGGAGCGCGCCACGCTGGCAGCGTGGAGGTCACGGGTTCGAGCCCCGTATGCTCCATAGAAAAAACCCTTGTATATACAAGGGTTTTTTCTATATCTAATATTCTCTCCTCCGGCCTCCCCGCCCGTCTTCAGGAAACGATCTTAACCGGACCGGGATCCTGCCGCATTCTTCTCTTCCATTGTCATCGTTTCAAAGGCGTATGCGCCCAACGGCCCGGGGCGTCCGGGAGTCTATTTCACCTTCTCGGCGAACGTTGTATTCACCAGGTCCGTATAGGGAACGCGTTCGGATAACTCGCCCGCTTCCTCCAGAATATTCTGAAGAAGGGTAAAGGCATCTTCTTCAAAGACCAGGTTTTCCTTCCATGTATCCTGATCATAATATCTGGTGATGATTGCGGTCAGAGTTTCCGCATCCGTCTCTTCAAACTGGGGCTGGATGATGGCGGCGATTTCCTCCGGGCTGTGGGAACGGACATAGTCCATACCCTTCTGAAGCGCCCTGGTAAAGGATTCGATCACATCGGGATGAGCCTCCAGATAACTCTTCTTTGCGGAAAACGCGGTATAAGGCACATAACCGGAGTCCTCCCCCAGGGATGCGACCACATAGCCGTCTCCCTTCTGCTCCAAAAGAGTGGCATGGGGTTCAAATTCCACGGTGAAATCCGCATTCCCGCCCGAGAAAGCCGCGGCGGTGGAGCCGAAATCGATGCTCTGGTCGATGGAAAGGTCTGCAGAAGGGTCGATGCCGTTCTTTTTCAGGATGTATTCAAATACCATCTGCGGCATACCGCCTGTGCGGCCCAGCATGATGAACCTTTTTTCCACATCTGCCAGCTGCTGCCGGGAGACGGCGATCCTATAGGGATGGTGGTAGATTCCCGTCTTTTCCACCAGCCCTAAATCTAACAGTTTCTGCATATAGGGTACGAATTTCTTCTTATGCATGGGATATCCCATGGCTTTCAGACTGTCGGAGAGGAATTTTACGGAGGTAAAACCCGTTTTGTCCTTTCCGAGAAGACGAATGGTCTCGATCATCATGGCCAGCTTCGGGTTTTCCCGATCGGCTTTCAGCTCATAAGCTGCCAGGCCGCCGAGACCGTGTTTCAGATGGATATCCATATTTCCGTCTTTATCCACGATGATCCTTTCCACCAGCACTTCGATGTCTGAGCGGATCAGGGCTTTCTGTTCCAGTACCTCATTTAAAATATCCGGCACGGTGCGAAGACGGGGGCTGACCGCAGCTGTTGGGATATGTTGTTTCTTCGCAAGCTCCTGCAGCGTTTTTTCAATGGTGGATATCCGTTCCATTTTTTCATTCTGTAAAGAGGAATAGGTCTCGTTGATGATCCCGGCCATGGACGGATTTTCCGTGAGTTCCTTTATTTTCTGGGCGAGCAGGGTTTTCAACTCTTTCCTGGCGCCCTCCAGCTCGTTTTCCAGCCTTTGCCTGCTGTCATATGCGGGATAACGGCGGGGTTCCGGATTTGACAGATCAAGATCCCGCAGCATATCCTCCAGACTGTCGCGGCAAAGGGTCAGATATTTGATCAAAGCGTCCAGCAGGGTTTCTTCATTCACCAGATGAGCGTATTGGCAGAACCGTTTCCCTTTTTTGTTATAGGTGCTGCACAGGTAGTATTTTTTACGGTTAGGCCGGTTGATGGCGGTCAGCTTCCTTCCGCAGTCCCTGCAATACAGACAGCCCGAGAAAAGATTGATATGTTTCCTCTGGCCCCGGTACCGGCTGCGATGGCGGCTGTCCTTCACCTCGAAAAGAAGCTTCATGGTATCGTCATCAAATATCTTCGGGTGGTGGTCCGGGAAAACATATTGCTGATCTTTGGAAATCTTTTTGTCTTTGCCGTTGATGGTCATTCTCTCTCTTTTGTGGGTCCGGAGTACGCCGTTATGATAATCATTAAAGAGCGTATCTTTCACCATACCATAACTCCATATATAGGCGGCTTCCCGGTGGTAGGGCAGTCCCAAAGCCTCATAGCGCTCCTTTTGCAGCATAGTAGGCGTCGGGATTCCCCGGTCTGAAAGTATTTCCGCAATCTTTCGTATGCCGTTCCCTTCCAGATAAAGGTCTTTTTCAAGGTTCAGGATAGCGGCGGCTTCTTCATCAATTAAAACCATCTGCTTATTCAGCGGGTGTCTTGTGTAACCGAATGGAGGAGCGCATATTAAAGTTCCGTTTTCCTGCTCCATTTTTTTGATTCGTTTTACCTTCCGGCTCGTATTCTTCACATGGCGTTCGTTATCCCATGTTTTGATTCCGATAATGTCATCATCAGAGTAGAAGGAATCATAGTTGTCATCAATCAAGATAACGCGCTTCCCCTGTTCTTCCATTTCTTCGAGAAAAAGCAGCACCTTCGCATTATGCCGGCCGATCCGTGAAAGGTCTTTCGCCACAATCACATCTATGGAGCCGAGATTGGCCATCATGTCCTGAAACTGGGGACGGTCGAAGGAATAACCGGAAATGCCGTCATCCTCGTAGATGTGGCGCACAATCATGTTGTTTTCTTCTGCGTATTTCTGAATAATCAGTTTTTGGTTTTCGATAGAGGAATAATTTCTCTTGTTATCGTCTCTGGAGAGGCGGACATAACCGTCTATCATTATGGGAGTATGAATTGCCGTCATCCTGAAAACCATCCTCCTTCTCTTGCTTTCTGCCTATATTTTGCCATATAGGCAGGAGCACACAATGTTGTGGCCGGTCAGTGAAAATGGTTGCGGACAACATCCCTCAATCCGTTTCCCATTGCCTGATTTCCCTCGATAATGGTAACGACCAGATACCCCCTTCTGCTTAGAGCTTCCTTTTTCCTTGCGATTTCGGAAATATCAGAATCCTTTTTTTGAAGTAAGAAACAAACCTCCTTTTGCTTTCCTATGACAATCACCTCAAATTCTTGCTTCATACTATTGTATGAAAAGCCAGGCTTATCCTATCAATCAAAAACCCCGCTGCAGGCAGCAGGATTTTTGATCCTCGCGGCATTCGCCAAATATGCGTGCAGGCACGCCTGCTTGGCTCATTGCCCGCGGGAATAAAACAGCTTTCTTCATACAAATTGACATGGCAGCCCGTTTCCCTTTTGTCCTGTGGGGAACGTGTGCCCGCCGGGCACACCGAAAAGGCGGCACCCGGTAAAGAGTGCCGCCCTTTCGTCTTTCTCTATGCCCCGGGCCAGGCTGGCCCGAAGCAATAAAAAACGCCTGCTGTTTCATCGCTCCCATGCAGATATTTAATTAGCCTTTCCCATAAAAGGATTCAATCGCCCGTGCGAAAAAATCTGAAGCCCCTTCGCCATACTTTTCATCTGTCATCAGCTTAATTTTTTCGTTGCGGTAATATTGTGCCTGTGCCAGCATGAATCCTCTTTCCTCTTTTATCTGTGAGAACTGTTTCATAATGAAGCCGAATTCTCCGACAATCTCTTTTACTTCGAAAGAATCCACGGCACAATCCCGTTTGGCAATCAGTTTTTGTAAGATTGCTTCCAAACGTTTATTATAGCTTTCTGCAACTTCTTTGCTGACAGGATTCCGGGTGACGGATAAAAATTTGTCTTTTCCGCCATACCATTCAACTACCTTGGCATAGCCTTTCTGCATTTTTTCTGAAGATACGGCTTCCATATAATGCTCTTTCCAGCGTTCGATGCTTCCGAATTCCTTTATCGCAATGTTTCTCATGTCCTCCGGCATATGTTCAGTCATCGTCCGGAACATTTCTTCAATTTCTGTTTCATTGAAAACTGCAAAATCCATTTTGTTTTCTCCTTTCAGGATGTCGTCAATGCTGATAATCAGGCGTTCCATACGCTCCTTTTTGGCTGTCAGCATTTTCCTCTGCACTTGTAAAATCTGGTTTCTGTCAAGAGCCGGATTCTCCATAATCGCTTTGATTTCTTTTAAAGGAATATCGAACTCACGGAAGAACAACACTTGTTGTAATGTTTCCAATGCTTTATCGTCATAAAGCCGGTATCCCGCTTCACTTTTGCCGGTCGGTTGTAACAACCCGATTTCATCATAATAGTGGAGCGTGCGCACGCTGATACCTGTTAAATTTGATACTTCTTTTACCGTCCTCATTGCTATCGGCCTCCTGTTCTTGATATATCCACTCTAACCCATGACGTTCCGTGAGGGTCAATAGGTAATTTCTTTTCACGACGAGATGCCCCGGCAGTAAGTCTGCAAAAGGCTTACTGCCGGGGCATCCATTCCGTCTGATTGGCGGCTTTTAGAGCCTGTGTGGCCCCTTCCCGCCTCATCAGGGCTGTTTCTTGTCTGCGGCAAATATTTTAGATTTCCTCCGGGCGATAAAAAACGATTTTTCGTATAATACCGGATTGGAATAATGTTCCGGCGGGTTCTAAACGAAGTCCTCAATCCCTGTGGTACAAATCTCTGGTATAGACCTTATCCCAAACCGGCTTTAGTTCTTCGGAAAAGCGATTTGCCACGATCACGTCGCTGCGCCGGGTAAACGCCTCGAAATCCCTCACCACCTCGGTACCGAAGAACGTTTCCTCTTCCATGGCGGGCTCATAGAGGATCACTTCCGCCCCCTTTCCTTTCAGGCGCTTCATCACACCCTGGATGGAGCTTTGGCGGAAATTATCGGAGTTGGTTTTCATGGTCAGGCGGTAGATCCCGATGGTCATACGCTTGCCCGTCCCCTTTTCTTTCGACCTTTTCCGGCGGATATATCCCGCCTTTTCCAGGATTCGATCCGCGATGAAGTCCTTCCGGGTCCGATTCGACTCCACGATCGCTTCGATGATGTTCTCGGGCACATCCCTGTAATTTGCCAGAAGCTGCTTTGTGTCCTTCGGCAGGCAATACCCTCCATAGCCAAAGGACGGATTATTATAATGGCTTCCGATCCTGGGATCCAGGCCCACCCCCTGTATGATCTGGCCGGTGTCCAGACCGTGTATCTCCGCATAGGTATCCAGTTCGTTAAAGAAGCAGACACGCAGCGCCAGATAGGTATTGGCGAACAGCTTCACCGCCTCCGCCTCCGTGGGATGGATGACCAGCGTGGGGATCTGTGTTTTTATGGCCCCCTCCTTTAACAGGTTTACAAACTGCCGCGCCTTTCCTTCCATCTCCTCATCCCCTGCCGGCACTCCTATGATGATCCGGGACGGATAGAGGTTATCATACAGCGCATGACCCTCCCTTAAAAATTCCGGGCTGAAAAGGATCCTCTTTGCTCCGTACTTTTTCCGCACGGATTCCGTGTACCCCACGGGAACCGTGGATTTGATCACCATGACGGCATTGGGGTTTACCTGCAGCACCGTCTCAATCACCTCTTCCACCGAAGAGGTATCGAAATAGTTCATATCCGAATCATAGTTAGTGGGAGTGGAGATGATCACGAAGTCCGCCGCTCCGTACGCCAAACGGCCGTCCGTGGTGGCCGTAAGATCCAATTCCTTCTCCGCCAGATACTCTTCCACTTCCCGATCCCGGATCGGCGACAGCCTGCGGTTGATAAGATCCACCTTTTCAGGCAGGATATCCACCGCATAGACCTTGTTATGCTGCGCCAAAAGTACGGCATTGCTCAGCCCCACATACCCTGTGCCGGCTACGGCAATCGTTATTTTCTTTTCCATTTTTCCTCTCATTCTGCCGCCGGGCGATGCTTCCCACTCACCTTGCGCACGAATTTCGGAGCAGCGCCTCCGCCCTCACTGATACAGCTTCGCAATCTCTACTAACAGCTCTTCCAGAAGATCCTGCTTATCCTCCGGACATTTATTATAGACATCAACCATAAAACGGGCAGTGATCCTCTCACCGGTCAGCAGATAAGTTAAGTCTATATCCATCTTCTTTTCCACCTCAAGCATCCTCTCGATGGAAAGCCGTTTATTCCCTCTTTCTATCTCTCCGTAAAAGGTTTCCGAAATGCCCAGAAGCTTTCCCGCTTCCTTTTGGGTCAGCTTCATTTCCTCTCTTCGCTCCCGAAGCCTGTCCCCAATATCCATCAGTAATTTTGATGCCGGCATTTCCTTTGCACCTCTCTTTCCCATGTTCGATGCATGTCGTATCCAACGGCATTCCGCCTGCCTTCGGCCCGACAGAATATCTGACGGTATTATATCATGCTCTCAACTTAATTGTCAATTTATGGGTTCTTGAGTTTTCGCGGCTGAGTTTTCGCGGCAAACCGCATGGATCAGCCCTGCGGCCCCGCTCGTCCCGGCGGAACA
>JAETRI010000052.1 GCA_021770245.1 Lachnospiraceae bacterium | reverse complement strand
CAGATGGGACCCGCTTTCGCTCAGCCAAAAACGCAACGGTACTAAGCTCGCGTAGGGCGCGCTCGCTAAGTGCCGGCGTTTTTGGATGGTCCCCTCTGCGATCATCACGCGCCGCGGGACAGGGCAGGGGTGGCGCAGGGGCCGCAGGGCCGTTCATGCGTTTGGCGTATGTCCGCGGCTGGGATTTTATGTTTCATATCGGCGCAAAGCCTCCAAGACATTCATATAGATCTTTATATCTTCATGTCCGACCTGCATTTTCTTTAAATATAAGTCGGCGACCGGTTTTTCTGCAGCTTCTTTTAATAAAAAATAGGTTCTTGCCACATCATACTCTTTTGGAGCTTTACAGACAGTTGCAAAATCAATGATAACAGCACCTTGTTCCGGAGTAATGATAATATTGTACGGATGAAAATCCCCATGGCATAGAGTGTTTCCAGAGGGTAAAAGTTTTATTTGATCTGCCAAAGCGCCATCCACTGATTTTTCATCGAGTTGGCGGAGCATCCAGTCCGTATACAAAGCTGCGCCATCGCCGGTCTGCGTAAGCCAATTTTTATGGAGACCGGTAAATGTCTCCATAGCCCAATCAAAAGCAGGAGGCTCCTGCATCAACGACGCAAGGCTGCTTCCCTGCACCTTTTCCATTATAAATCCGAATCGCTGATTTTTTTCTATAAACGCAAACAGCCTGGGCACATTTTCCGCCGCTTCGCTTACCATACGGTGATTGCTATATTCATGAGATACAGAGCTTTTAGAATAACCCGGCTTAAATAATTTCAGGACCTTTTTCTCTTCCACTTCAAAAATCTCGGCCGTATTACCCTCTGCGATTTTTTTCATCCCCGCCTCTGCCAAACCTCTCATAATAATATGCCACGTATCCGCTGACCTTCCTGTCGTAGTCCGGATACGGATATCCGAACCCTTCCGCACATTTTCCCGCCGCATCCCGGAAAAGGGTATGGCAGCCAAGAAGGGCCTCCCACATGTTTTCATAGGAATCGTTCCTGTATGTAGCTAACAGGCCCTTCCAGGCTGCATCTGAAAGGTATTTACGGATAAATTTATAATTTTTCCCCACGCTGAAGGAAAAACCATATTCCAGTCCGGCCTGCCAGGAAAGCATCCGCAGCAGTTCATCGCGCAGAAGCCCCAGATGGTCGACGGCAAACAGAATCTCCCTTCTGCACAGCCCCTTCACCACATAGGGCGTAAGGTTCCAGAACTCGTTGCAGCAGTCGTCAAAGCTGCGCGGGCCGGGTTTTCGGATCCAATATTCCTCGTCCGTAGGAAGTACCGGCTCCGGGTGCCTGCCGTCCTTATCCAGCAGAATCGTCCGAAGCTTATCCTGGGCGAGATAGCTTTCCAATTTGTCCGTTTCCAGAAAGGTGAAATCAATCTTGTTATAATCCTCAAACAGGACCAGATAGGAATAGCCCTCCTCCACCGCGGGAAACAGCTCCATGTCCTCCGGCTTCTGCATCATAAGGACGGGGCCAAATGCGGACAGCCAGCCGTCGTCCTCCGTAAATTTTCTCAGATCTTTCACAAAATAGGTAATGTCATAATCCTGGAATTCGTCCTTTGGAATATTCCGGTTTACCCGGGAGCCCTCCATCCCCACCAGGCGGATATCCTCCTCCTGTCGGGCGAAATCCAGGATCAGTTTCCTCATTTCATCAGGTGTACGCATAGATCCTCCTTAACCGACATGCCGCGCCCTGCGCGGCAGCGCAACATGAATCTTCGATTCATGTCTGAGAAATCGTGAATGCGATTTCTCATCTGCGATTCCATTTGGGCCGCCGGCGGCACAAATAACGGTTGAAAAATAAGCCATCGGGCTTATTTTTCAGCCTATTTCCATTTGAATATCACTATGCCCGCGATTGCCACGGCCATTCCCACTGCTTTCCGCCATTCCCAGCCGGCCTTCTCCACGCCGAACATGCCGAACAACTCGATCAGATAGGCCACCAGAAGCTGCGCCACCACAATCAGCATCACCGCCCGGGCCGGGCCCAAAAGATCCATGCCCTTAATGACCGTATAGGTGATAAAGGCGCCGATGGCCCCTCCCAACAGCATGTATTTGGGCTGTACCTGCCACACCCCGCCCAAGGGGCTGCGGTCCGTCATGGCCCAGGCCGCCAGGCAGACCAGAAGAGCCGTAAACTGTACAAAACAATTGGCCGCCCAGATGCTGGAAGCCTTGGTAACCTGTGTATTGAAAACCCCCTGTACGCTCATCAGGGCGCCTGAAAGTAACGCAATAATAAAACCGATCATATGAGCCTCCTGTTTGGAAAATTTGTCTATCTTTC
Organism: Lachnospiraceae bacterium; assembly: GCA_021770245.1. Lineage (GTDB taxonomy): Bacteria > Bacillota > Clostridia > Lachnospirales > Lachnospiraceae > Eisenbergiella. Next base: position 24,045 of record JAETRI010000052.1, on the reverse strand, counting down.
CTGCCGCGTCCTGCGCGGCAATCGCAATGAGAAATCGCGAATGCGATTTCTCATCTGTGATTCAATTTGGGCCGCTTGCGGCACAAATTGCGGTTGAAAAATAAGCCATCGGGCTTATTTTTCAACCTATTCTCCTTACAGCCTGCCCATATGGGGGTATTTTTATGCCCGGCCCGCCTTTCACTCCTCCGAAAGCTCCTCTTCCGTCTCTTCCACAGGAGCCGGAATATATTCCTCCGTAACCGGCGTACCCGCCACCTGGGTCTTAATCTGCTCCGAGAGGGCCTTCAGGGTTTCGGAAACCTCTCCTCCGGACCAGATCCGGGTGAACGCGATCTCCATCCGTACCCAGTAATTGCTGGTCTGTACCATCTTGGGGATGGGTACGGAATCCGCATATTCCGCGTTAAAGGCCTGCGCCTGGGGAAGAGAGGGGGCCGCATTTAAGGCGGCAGGGATTTTCCCTGTCCTTTCAAATAAATCCGCAGAAGCCTCCCCCACCAGATAGCGGGCGAACGCATTGGCCAGATCCTTCTTTTGGCTGTAACCGTTCACCACCACCGCATTGGTCACGGAAAGGCTCTTCGTGGCCAGTTCCCCGTCTATATCGGGAACCTTGGATACCCCGTATTCGTAGGGGAAACGGCCGTCCGCCTGCGCCTGCTCCAGCCTGGATACGATGTCCGAGGTGGCCACCGTGAATACCAGCTTCCCGTCGATGAATTCCTGCACCACGGTATCATAGTCCACTTCCTGCGCATCGATGGAAAAAAACTGGTTTAAGTTCTGATAAGAGAGCAGGCAGCGGATCGCATCCATGTTATAGATATCGATTTTTCCCGGATCGTCTCCGGTCGGGCCGCCCACGTTAATATAATTTCCCACGAAGAAATAATTATAAAAAATATCGGAAACATCCCATTTGAAAACGGCCTCCACCTGCTCCGGAGCATTGTAGCCGTCCGCAAAGGCCCGGATATCCTCCACGCTGCCGGGGATGAACCCCCGCATGCGTTCTTCCACAACTTCCTCCTCATAGACGGCTTCCTGCGCATCCGGAGGGATGGCTTGCGCCTGCTCTTCTCCTGCCGGTTCCCCGTTTTCCTCCAGATCCCGCATGGCCTCCTCCCCGGCGAGGGCGTCCGCTTCCACCTCAAGAGCGTCCCGGGCCGCCTCCTCCAGATAAGTCTCGTTATAGATGAGCGCGCTGGTTTCGTAGTAGAAGGGATAGCCGACCACATGCCCGCGGCAGGTCACCGCCCGGATGGCCGCTTCCGGGTAAGATCCCGGCCCGACCAGGCCGTCTTCGTCCCGGATATCGCTGGCCAGTCCTCCCAGCCAGGCTTTTTCCAGGCTCTCGTTGCCTATGATATACAGATCCGGATAGTTGTTGGTATCCAACGATTCCCTGTTGATATTCTCCAAATACTCCAGCCCGGAAACCAGCTTGGGAATCACCCGCACATCCTGTTCCTGTGAAAAATCCAGGGCAACGCTGGCCAAATAATCTCCCAACGCCTCATCCGTATACCACAGGTTCACCGTGGGACGGATGGTAAGCGCGTTTTCCGGAATCTCCATAAGGCCGGCAAGCCTGTCGCTTCCGACCCCGATAACTGCCAAGACCCCGGCCGCCGCGGCAACCGCCGCCACGGCCAGCACCTTTTTCCATAATTTCATCTAACTCCTTACTGCCTGCTTTAGCAGGCACTCCGTTCAGGATACGGAAAATCGCAGATTTTCCGGTTACTCCCGTCCGCCTGCTTTAGCAGGCACTCCGTTCAGCCTTCCGCTTCGTCAAGGCATTCCCTCAAAATCCCCACCATCTCATCCACGTTTTCCCGTGAGATAATAAGCGGAGGGAGAAACCGGATCACCTGCGCCCCGGCATTGATCAGGATCAGTCCCTTTTCCAGGACACGGCTGATGATTCCTCCTACCGGAATGGTACAGGCCAGCCCGCGCATCAGACCTGTGCCGCGGACGGTTTCGATAAACGCATATTCCTCCGCCAGCTTATCCAGACAGGTTCCCAGGTATTCGCCCACCCGGTTTACATTTTCCAGGATCCCTTCTTCTTCAAACAGATCGAACACCCGGCTTACTGCCGCACAGGCCAGGGGATTTCCTCCATAAGTGGTGCCGTGGTCGCCGCTGGTGAGGGAATGGCTTCCCACCCTTTCCGTCATCGCAAACGCCCCCACCGGGATTCCGCATCCCAGGGCCTTAGCGACAGCCATGATATCCGGCTTCACCCCGCAGCGCTGCCAGGCGAACATGGCTCCCGTCCTGCCCATGCCGCATTGGATCTCGTCCAGGATCAGGAGGATATCCCGTTCGTCACACAGGGTGCGGACTTTTTTCAGGAAATCTTCCGAGGCGGGATAGATACCGCCCTCCCCCTGGATCGTTTCCAGGATGACGGCGCAGGTCTTATCCGTCACCTGTGCGAGCACGCTGTCGAAATCGTTCAGTTCGGCAAAACGGATATGGCCGATCATGGGTTCAAAGGCCTCCCTGTAGTGGGGATTTCCCGTCACGGAAAGGGCGCCGAAAGTCCGTCCGTGAAAGGAATGCTCCATGGCGATGATCTCATGATCCCTGCATCCGTCCTTCAGATAGGCATACTTCCTGGCCGCCTTCAGCGCGCCTTCCACGGCCTCCGCCCCGCTGTTGGTGAAAAAGACCCGATCCATCCCCGAAGCCTTTTTCAGCTTTTTTGCCGCCTCTATGGCCGGTATATTATAATAGTAATTGGAGGTATGGATCAGTTTGTCGATCTGGTCCTTCAGGGCATCGTTGTACTTCTCATTCCGGTAACCCAGGGCGAATACGCCGATCCCCGCCGCAAAGTCCAGGTACTTCTTTCCTTCGATATCGTACAGATATACCCCGTCCCCCCTGTCTAAGACCACCGGATAACGGTTATACGTGTGCAGCAGGGCTGCTTCCGCCTCTTCGATATATTGCTTCATCATGGTATCCTCCATGCCGCGTCCTATGCGGCAGCGCAACATGAATCTTCGATTCATGTCTGAGAAATCGCGGATGCGATTTCTCATCTGCGATTCGGATTTGTGCCGCAGGCGGCCCAAATCCGGGTGTGAGAAATAGGCCACCGGGCCTATTTCTCATGCTAACTCCCATCTGCCCGCCTCGGCGGGCATACAAATCAGGCTAAGGAAACTTTCGTTTCCTGTGAAATCGAAGATTTCACGCTAACTCCCATCTGCCCGCCAAGGCGGGCATACAAATCAGGATCGTGAAATCGAAGATTTCACGCTATGTCCCCGTCCTGGATAATGGCGGTTCCGATCCCCTGGTTGGTGAAAATCTCCAGCAGCAGGCAGTGGGGAATCCGTCCGTCCAGAATATGCACCCGGTTTACTCCGTTGCGCACCGCAGAAGTGCAGTTGCTCAGTTTGGGCAGCATGCCGCCTCCGATGAGCCCGCCTTTGATCAATTCTTCCGCCTGTCCCGCCGTCAGCCTGGAAATAAAGGAAGATTTGTCATTGATATCCCGATACAAACCCTCGATATCCGTAAGGAACACCAGCTTATCCGCTCCCACCGCCTTTGCGATGGCACAGGCCGCATCGTCCGCATTGATATTATAAGTGCCGAACCCATCGTCCAGTCCTACAGGGGCCACGATGGGCAGAAAATCCTTTTCCAAAAGATCATAGAGCACCTTGGGATCCACCTCCCGGATCTCACCCACGAACCCGATGTCCTCTCCGTCCGCATATTTCTTATCCACCTTCAGAAGGCCGCCGTCCTTGCCGCTGATACCCACGGCCTTGACGCCCAGCTCCTGCACCATGGTGACCAGATTCTTATTCACCCGGCCCAGCACCATTTCCGCGATTTCCATGGTTTCCTCGTCCGTTACACGCAGTCCGTTCACGAAGCGGGATTCCTTTCCCACCCTGTTTACCCAGCTGCTGATAGCCTTGCCGCCGCCGTGCACGATGATCGGCTTAAATCCCACCAGCTTTAAGAGGGTCACATCCTGAATTACATTCCTCTGCAGCTCTTCATTGCTCATGGCGCTTCCGCCGTATTTTACCACCACGATCTTTCTGTTGAACTTTTGGATATAGGGCAGCGCTTCGATCAGTACCTCTGCTTTCTGCATGACCCGGTCCATTTCCTGCTGTTCCATGATAATGATCCAACCTTTCCCTTTTAAGAACGGTAATCCGCATTTATTTTAACATAATCATAGGTGAGATCGCAGCCCCACGCGGCTGCCTCTTCCTCCCCCATCTTCATATCCACCAGGACCGTGACCTCCGGAGCGGAAAGGATACGCGTGGCCTCCTCCTCGCTGTAATCTGCGGCACAGCCGTCTTTATAAATCTGAATCCGTCCCGCCTCGCTCTCGAAGAAGAGTTCAACGGCATCCGGATCGAACTGCGCGCCGGAATAACCCAGAGCACACAAGATCCTTCCCCAGTTGGCATCATGGCCGTAAATCGCCGCTTTGGTTAAGCTGGAGCAGATCACGGATTTGGCCAGCGTCCTGGCATCCTCCTTCGTGGCCGCATGGATCACCCGGGTTTCGAAGAGCGCAGTCGCGCCCTCTCCGTCTCCGGCCATCTTTTTGGCCAGCGTCTGCGTCACCTCACGCAGAGCGAGACAGAATTTCTCATAATCCTCATTTTTCTCCGTTATTTCCTCATTTCCGGCCGCCCCGTTTGCCAGGAGCACCAACGTATCGTTGGTGGACATATCCCCGTCAACGGATACCATATTAAAGGTATCCACCACATCCGCGCTCAGCGCTTCCTGGAGCAGTTCGCGGGAAACGGATGCATCCGTAGTAAGAAAACCCAGCATGGTGCACATATTCGGATGAATCATACCGCTCCCTTTGACCATCCCGCCGATCGTCACCGGCTTTCCGCCGATTTCCACCTCCACCGCCACTTCTTTGGAAACCGTATCGGTGGTCATGATGGCCTCCGCAGCCTGTGTTCCGGCCTCCGGGGTATCGGAAAGGCTTCCCGCCAGCAGTTTCACCCCTTCGCGGATCCGATCCATGGGAATCTGCATACCGATCACTCCCGTGGAGGCTACCAGAACCTCGTCTTTTGCGATTCCAAGCGTCCGGGCCGTCTCCTCCGCCGTTTCCCTGCAGCAGTCATAGCCCTGTTTACCCGTACAGGCATTGGCGATCCCTGAATTGACCACCACGGCCCGGATAGAGGGCGAATGATAGACCAGCTCCCGGTCCCAGATCACGGGAGCGGCTTTCACCACGTTACTGGTGAATACGCCCGCTGCCCGGCAGGGAACGGTACTGTAGATCATCGCCATATCCTTCCTGTTCTGATACTTCACCCCGGCTTCGGCCCCTGCTGCCTGGAAGCCCTTTGCCGCCGTTACACCGCCTTTTATCCGTTTCATCCTAACTCCCATCTGCCCGCCTTGGCAGGCATCCAAATCAGGATTGTGAAATCGAAGATTTCACACTAATCCTCCATGCCGCGCCCGTCCCGTGCCTGCAAAATTAATCGTTAAACCGCTCGATATTCTTATCGTTCAGGACAAAGTCATAGTAATTCAGGTCTTCCCGCTTCGTCCAGCCGATGCACTTCCAAAAGGTATTTCCCACATCGTTCCGGGTAAAAGCGATCAGGGAAACCTTACTGATTTCCTCCCTCTTTAAGGCATTCATGGCGAAAACCACCATAGATTTTCCGATCCCCCGCCTCCTGTAGTCCGGATCCACGCAGACATGGTACAGGCATCCCCGCCTTCCGTCGTGACCGCAGAGGATTGCGCCCACCACCTTCCCGTCCTCCACGGCTACCACGCTGGTATCCGGGTTGCGCTTCAAAAACCGTTCCACGCCCGTCCTGGAGTCGTCGATGCTGCGCATGGAAAATCCTTTGATCCGATGCCACAGGGCATTTACTTCCTCATAATCCTCAATCGTCATCGTGCGTACCATATCCGCCGTTCCTTTCCCTGTCAATATCCCTTTGCAGTCTACGCTTCTTTGTCCCGCATGTCAATCCCCCGCCAGGCTTCCAACAGCCGTTCCAGGGACCAGGCCGCATTGGCCGGGCTGGTGGAAGGGAGGCGGACGGCCTCCCTTCCCGTGCTTTCTTCACAATATTTTCGATACAGCCGGTACGCCTTATCCCCGTTGGCATAGATCTTCCCGATCCTGCTCTTTCTCAGAAGTCCCGCGATATCGTTCGCCTCCACGTTCCAAATGGAACTGTCGCTGGAGCCTTTGATCTCACAGGAAGCGATCACATCCCATAGGGCGATCCCGTTAGCGAGGAGCATCCTCTTTTTCTCCTCCACGGTTTTCGGCACCTCCCATCCCGTCAGCGCGGCGGTCACTTTCCAGAAGCGATTCTGTGGGTTCCCGTAATAGAAACGCTGCTGCCGGGATTTCACCGAAGGGAAGGTTCCCAAGATCAGAATCCTGGAATTTGCATCATACACCGGTTCCAATTCATGACTGATCCGTTCCATCTCAATTCAAACTCCCATCTGTCCGTCCTGGCGGGCATCCAGATTAAGATCGTGAAATCGAAGATTTCAAGTTAACTGCAGCGCCATTTCCAGCGCGATATAAAACGAACGCACCTGCGAATCCATTTCCTGCTCGTTTCCCAGGATGCGTGCATCCCATTCTTCCCCGTCCAGAAGATCTCCGCTGATCAGGAAATAATAGAGTTCCATCCCGTGAAAATCGCATACGGCCTGCGCTCCGGCGCATTCCATTTCCACCGCCACACACCCCTCCTGCTTCAGACGTTCCGCCTTTCCGCGCGTTTCCCGATACAGCGCATCGGTGCTCCAGGTTCGTCCTTTCACATAGGGGACCCTCAGCTCGCCTAACAGCTCCGCTACCCGGTCCGCATTCCTCATCCTGATGTATTCCGCTGGCGGCACATAATGGTAGGAGAAGCCCTCATCCCGATAGGCCCAGGTGGGAACGACGATCCTTCCTTCTCCTACCTCCCGGTCCAACGCCCCGCAGGAACCGAAAATAATATAATGGCGCGCCCCGATCAGGCACCGCGCCTCCTCCAGACAGTTTCCCGTCCCGGCGGAACTTATCATCGTCATATAAAAAGCGATCTTTTTTCCCTTATACTCCAGCACATAGACGGGGCGATTTCCGTTTACGCTGCCTATCTCCGCCACTTTGCTGCAGGCAAAGCGTTTCATGATTTCTTCCATTACGTGAACGGAAAAAGTGACGATGCAGATATCGCACACCTTTTTCCTTTCCCCATAGAAAAGCTCCGGCGTAATAACCGGCGGTGTCTTGTCATCGAAAGCATGGTCTATCATCTTTGGCTCCCATCTGCGCGCTTTGGCACGCGTACATATCGCAATCCTGCTTCCATTCTGCCGTCTGACGGCTTTTCCCTTATGGGAACATGGGCACCAGCTCCAGCGCCTGGCTTTCCGGGAAACCGAACATCAGGTTCATGTTTTGAACCGCCTGGCCCGCCGCCCCTTTCACCAGATTATCCATGGCTCCCATCATAATAATGCGGCCCGTGCGTTCGTCTATCCGGAAATTCACGTCCACATAATTGCTCCCCTCCACCCACTTCGTTTCCGGGCAGACGTCCTTGTTTAACACGCGGACGAACTTTTCATCCTTATAATACTTCGCATAGGCCTCCCGCACCTTCTCATAGGAAGGAAGTTCCCCTCTGTCCCTGCGCAGGGAAGCATAGGCGGTAACCAGGATTCCCCGGTTCATGGGTACCAGATGGGGTGTAAAGTTCAGCGCTACTGCCTGACCCGCCGCATAGGAAAGCTGTTCCTCGATCTCCGGCGTATGCCTGTGCGTGGTGACGCCGTAAGCCTTGATATTCTCGTTCACCTCACAGAACAGGTTATCCACCTTCGCTCCCCGTCCCGCCCCGGACGTCCCGCTCTTGGCATCGATGATCAGCGTGGCCGGGTCGATCAGCCCCTCCTTTACCAACGGATAGACGGATAAAACAGAACAGGTGGGATAGCACCCCGGATTCGCCACCAGCCTCGCCCCCTTCACCGCCTCCCGGTTCAGCTCGCACAGCCCATACACCGCTTCCCCTATGAACTTTGGCGCCTTATGTTCTATTCCATACCATTTCTCATAGACGGCCACATCCTTGATCCTAAAATCCGCGCTCAGATCGATTACCTTTGCCTTAGAAAGGATTCCCTCTCCCAAAAGCGATGCGCAGAATCCCTGGGGCGTAGCCGTGAAAATGACATCGGCCTGGTCCGCCAGCTCTTCCATATTATCATCCATGCAGGCCGCATCCACCAGGGTGAACATGTTCCGATACACATCCGCATACTTCTTATCCACAAAGCTTCTCGAACCATACCAGGCGATTTCCACCTGGGGGTGGGCCAGCAGCAGACGTACCAGTTCCCCGCCCGCATAACCTGTTGCTCCGATAATTCCTGCTTTAATCATTCCTGCTCCCATTCTGCCGCGATATGCGGCCCATAGTCAATAACCCCGCCGCAAGCAGCGGGGCATGGAATTTGAAACGCCCCAAGGGGCGGGGTATTGACCCTCGCGGCATTCGCCAAATGCTCGCGCAGGCGCGGCACTTGGCTCATTGCTCGCGGGAATAAATCTCCGATCTTCAGCCGAATGCAGCCTTACACAAGTATAATTCAGATGCCGCCGCCGTGACAACCCCATTTTCGGTAAAATCACGGCAAACACATAAATATCCCGTAACAGCGCAGCCCCCGCAGTCTCCCGGACGCCGGGGCTCACAGGAAGGATCCTGTCGGAATCCGTCTTTCCCTTTGGTGCTGCCGCTTAAGCCGACGGAAGCAGCCTTTTTGCGAATGCGGCGCCGTCCGTTTCACGTTTGCATAATAATACACTTTTTATGCATAATATGCAAGCTGATTTTTATTTTTATGCAAATATCCTAATCCTCCCCACAAAAAATGAATATTTTTTCACTTGCATTGCGTCTGTTTTTGATGTATAGTTAGTTCCATAGGTTTGTACCCGCTGCGGGAAATATCCCGTGATGACAGGCGGGCTACGGAAAGGCATGGTAGAGGATCATGAAAGAAAAAGTAATTCTCGCTTATTCAGGCGGGCTGGATACCACGGCGATCATTCCGTGGCTGAAAGAAAATTTTGATTATGAAGTAATCTGTGTCTGCATCGACTGCGGACAGGCCGAGGAGCTGGACGGGCTGGAGGAACGCGCGAAGTTCTGCGGCGCTTCCAAGCTCTACGTTCTGGATGTGATCGACGAATTCTGCGACGAATATGTAATGCCCTGCGTGAAAGCCCATGCGGTCTATGAAAACAAGTATCTCCTGGGGACTTCTATGGCAAGGCCTCTGATCGCCAAGAAACTGGTGGAGATCGCCAGGAAGGAGGGCGCTGCCGCCATCTGCCACGGCGCTACCGGAAAAGGCAACGACCAGATCCGGTTCGAACTGGGCATTAAAGCCCTCGCCCCCGACCTGAAGATCATCGCCGCCTGGAGAAACGAAAAATGGACGCTGGATTCCAGGGAATCCGAGATCGCATACTGCAAAGCCCATGGCATTGACCTGCCCTTCTCCGCTGATTCCAGCTACAGCCGCGATCGGAACCTGTGGCACATCAGCCATGAAGGCCTGGAGCTGGAGGATCCCGCAAACGAGCCCAATTACGATCATCTCCTGGTGCTGGGCGTTACCCCGGAAAAAGCGCCCGACGAACCGGAGTATGTGACCCTTTCCTTTGAAAAGGGTACGCCGGTAGCCGTAAACGGGGAAAAAATGAAAGTGTCTGATATCGTCCGCAAACTGAATGAACTGGGAGGAAAACACGGCATCGGCATTGTGGATATCGTGGAAAACCGGGTTGTGGGCATGAAATCCCGCGGCGTATATGAGACGCCCGGCGGCACCATCCTTTATGAGGCCCATCAGCAGCTCGAAGAACTCATTCTCGACCGGGAAACCACGACGCTGAAGCTGAACCTGGGCAATCAATTTGCCCAGATCGTATATGAGGGAAAATGGTTTACCCCCCTGCGCGAGGCGGTTCAGGCTTTTATCGAGAGCACCCAGGAAAAGGTCACCGGCGAAGTGAAATTCAAGCTCTATAAGGGCAATATCATCAAGGCCGGAACGACTTCCCCCTACTCTTTATACAATGAATCCATCGCGTCCTTCACCACCGGGGATCTGTATGACCACCATGACGCGGAAGGTTTTATTAATTTGTTCGGACTTTCCAGCAAGGTACGCGCCATGAAGGAACAGGAACTGGCAAATTCATAACAATATCGTAAGCTTCGTTTACGATATGCAGGGGCATAACTTTATCGGTGGCAGTATCGCAGGCTATTCCTGCGATATGCAGGGGCATAAAAATGAGAAAAACCCAATGAATGTGATTTTATTTTTGATTTTATATGTTATAATAGTGAATATAGCGGGTCTGGCGGAAATGGGAATCGACAAACGGCGGGCCAGAAGAGGAGCATTCCGCATACCGGAGGTAAATCTTTTTCTCACCGCCCTCATCGGCGGAAGCATCGGCTGCATTGCAGGGATGTATCTCTTCCGGCATAAGACGAAGCACCTCACTTTTGTGCTCGGCATGCCTGCCATCCTGTTTCTTCAATTGGCAGCCATCGGTTATCTGATCTTTGTGGCGCCTGTTTCGTTCACTTTTATGTAGCAGGCATTCCAAATGTTTTCAAGCCCGCCCGGCTTCGTCGGACGGGCTTTTGTGTATACGAAAGCCGTTTTACAAAGCGCGGCATCCTCCGTTCCCGGTCCGGCCGCTCCCGATACCGGGCAGACCTTTGGTAAAACGTGCACTCACGGCTGCGAACGGACGTCTTCCGTCATCGGGCCACGGAAAGGCAGGGTATCTCCTATGCATCTTGCGATTTGCGACGATAATATAGCGGACAGAAAACAGATGGAACGCCTTCTCGGAAGGGAATCCGACAGAAGGATTCATACCACGGGCGTGTTTTATGTGGACTCCTACGGAAATAAGGATGCCATCCTCTCTGCGCCCATGATCTATGACGGTATTTTCATCGATATGTCCCAAAACAAACAGGAGGCTGTGGAAATCGCCTCCAGGCTGCGCGCGAATACGGAAAACCTTTCCGTCGTATTCTGCTGTTCCGGCAGCGATTACCGAAACCTGCCCGGCCTTCCGGACGGCAGCCTTTTTCTGGACAAACCCATACAGGCCGGAGAACTGACCCGGATATGCGACGAGCTTCTCTCCCGGCTGGGTTCCCGGGAAGATAAGCTGGAATACCGTACCGTAACGGAAACTCTTTATCTGGAGGAATCACAGATTCTGCATGCCATCCCCAAGGAAAAAATCGTCCTTCTTCACCTGCAGGACGGAAGGGCCTATCAGATAGGCGGCGATATGACCGGCTTCTGTGCCTCCACCCGGCTTCTGCCCTCCTCCGGCAAGCCGGCTAAGTCCTCCGGCCATATCCGCCTCAGCAGTTCCGGCCTCCTCGCCATGATCGGGGACCGGGCCGTGATCAACTTAAAATCCGTAACCAAGGTTGGCCCTTTTCATCTTACCATGTCGGACGGGACGAAGGTCAGAATCCCTTTCTATACCAGAGGCCCCCTGCAGGAAGCCGCAGAAAGGGCACGCCGTTTCCTCTGATCTCGCGTCCGTACCCGTTATCCTTCCACCCCGCATTCCAGAAATCTCCGGTACACGCGGAAACCGACCGCTTCATAAAACTTTACCGCCGCCTCGTTAAATTCCCACACGTCCAGTTCCATCCCGGGGTATCCCTTCTCCCGGGCATCCTGCCGTGCGAATGCAAACAGCTCCGTGCCTACGCCCTGTCTGCGAAACGCCTTATCCACGCAGAATTCGGTTATATGGTATATTTTCCGTTCCAGACTATAGGGAGATTCCGGCTTAGTCACATATTCCACACATGCCATCCCGCAGATCACTCCGTCCCTTTCGGCCACGATGATATTTTTATCCGTATCCTCCCACATCGCATATACCAGTTCTTCCATCTCCCTGCCGAACCCCGGTTTGAATATATCGGGCCGTCCCTGAACGTGCGTATCGTTCACCTGCCTGCGCAGTTCGTTTACCCGTTCCAAATCTTCCTTTTTTGCAAATCGTGCCATCGCTTGAGCCCTCCTAAAATAGAAAAGCACCGGACAAGCAATATTCCCGGTGCGTCTTCCATGTCTGATAACGGCATCTTACCGATTATTCCTATGTACGGCGTTTATTTTATCACATCGATTCATTCGGTGCAAGGCGCGGTAAACCGCAGGGCCAGTCATACTTTCCGAGCGAATCTTATATCTTACTCTTTACAGAATGCGTCGTCTGGTGTTATTATATGTAGTAATGAAAACCGTCTATTGTGGTTAGCAAAGAAATATGTATGAATGCCCGCTAAAGCGGGCGGACGGGAGCAAAAAATGAGTTATAAGATCGTGGTGGACAGCTGCTGTGAATTGTCGGAAGAATACAAAAAGGATTCCCGGTTTGAAATCATCCCTTTGGAACTGACGGTAGGGGAATGGAGCGTACCGGATGACGAGACATTCGACCAGGCATTATTTCTGAGAAAAGTGGCGGAATGTCCCACTTGCCCCCGCTCCTCCTGCCCTTCTCCGGAGCGGTTTATGCTAAGCTATGACTGTGAGGCAGAACACGTTTATGTAATCACCTTATCCGCAAACCTGAGCGGCAGCTACAACAGCGCTGTGCTTGGGAAAAACCTGTACGAAGAAAAGCATGGGAGCAGTCAGAAATCCGGGAAAAAGATCCTGGTGATCGATTCCAAGTCCGCTTCCTGCGGTGAAACCCAGATTGCCCTGAAAGCTATGGAACTGGAAGAGAAGGGGCTTCCCTTTGATCAAATCACGAAGGAGCTGAACGCTTTCCGCGATGAGCTGGACACCTATTTTGTGTTGAATAATCTGGAAACGCTGCGCAAAAACGGGCGGCTGTCCGGTGTCAAGGCGTTGGTGGCTTCCACTCTGAATATCAAGCCGGTGATGGGATCCACGGACGAGGGTACGATTGTCCAGCTCGGACAGGCCATCGGCCTGAAAAAGGCGCTTTCCCGGATGGCCTCCCTGGTGGCGGAGCAAACGAAGTCCCCTCAGAAAAAGTGCCTGGTCATCAGCCATTGCAACAATCCGGAAAAAGCGGTATGGGTACGGGATATGATTCTGAAACAGGCGCCGTTTGCGCGAAGCCTGATCCTGGATACCGCAGGCATCAGCAGCATGTATGCCAATGACGGAGGGATCATTATAGCCGTATAAGGGAGGAGCCATTGCGCATGGTCCTTTATGACAGGCAAACGCGGTCCGGCCAGTACACCGATATGAATGAAAACCCCCGGGCCCTGCATGCTTCCGGGGGTTTTCATTATTTTATAGAGGGAAAACCTGATATCCCGGCCGGAGCCTAAAAGGCTCTGGGGGATACATTCAGCAATGCGTAGGAATTTCTTTTCAGGATTTCGGCAGGTACGTTTTCATTTCCCACCTGCTTCAAAACAACCAGGTTTTTTGTGAAATAGGTTTCCACCATTGTTTTCATATAGTTTTTCATAGTCACTGCCCCTTTCCTTTTTATTTGTGTGGTTCATTTGTTATGATGTAATATTAATAGATTTATGGTACAATATCTAACACATTTGTCGTTGATTATTATAAAAATCGTATTTTATAGGAAAATAGTTTAAATAATTGGGGGCGCGGCAGATTTGGGTTTGCGCCCGAATTTGCTGGTAGGGAAGGAGAAGGGTTACTATGATATATATGAAAGTCATGCAGGACGCTTCGGAGACACCCGTTTATAACTGCTCCGATATGCCTGTCTATATTCTGGATCAGAATTTATCAGATTATCCTGATAGGAAAGGCCTTTGTCACTGGCATAAGGATATAGAAATTATTTATGTTGCAAAGGGAGAGATGAATTACCATATCAATGGGAAAACAATTCTTTTAAGAGAGCGAAGCTGCACCATTATTAACTCCCAGTATATGCATTATGGGTCTTCCAGCTACTATCATAACTGCCAATTTATTTGTATCCGCTTCCATCCCGGTATTTTGAATTCGATCCCATCCGTGTATAAAAAGTATGTGGTGCCCTTGATCGAAAATAGGAAAATAGAATATCTGAGCTATGAGATTGATTCGCCGAACCATCATAAAATAGAAGACGCGGTCGGGCAAATATGCTGCATAAGAAAAGAAATGGAGGATGGTTATGAGCTGAGGCTCGTAAGTGCGATTTATCTTTTGTGGAAGATTTTATTTGAAGAATGCGGGCCGAATCTCCAGGAGGAACCGATGCTGGAACCGGGTGACCAGACATTACAAAAAAGAATGGTTTCCTATATTTATGAGCACTATCAGGATGCCTTAACGCTTGATGAGATTTCGGCGTCCGCAAATATAAGCCGAAGCAAATGCTGTATGATATTTAAACAATATCTGCATCAATCTCCCGTTGACTTTCTCAATAAGTACCGTTTAGAGGTAAGCCGCCGCCTGATAGTAAATACGCAGTATAAAATTACGCAGATAGCCTTTTCATGCGGGTTTAATCATTTGAGTTATTTTTCAAAAATATTTTATAACGAATATGGATGCACGCCCACCGAGTACCGGAAGAAGAACCAAAAATGCGAAGATATTTCTTAAAGGCTTTTCGGTAGAAGGTGCAAAAGCTTTTAAACTGTACCTCATAATAATGTAGAAAGGACGGATCCTGCGTATCAGAAAATATAATCTGCGGCGGCAGTTTCAAGCGCCTGGGTGATGCTGTCAGGGCCATCCGTTTTGGGGAGGCCAAAAAGGAAATATGGCAGTTCTTTTTGGGGGTTAATACGCCAATTCCCCGTTGTCTTTCGTTATTCGATTCCCCCTTAAAATCCACAGTTATGTCAGACTTCAACGTCTGCATCATTTTTATAATCCTCTAACTGTTTTTTCCATAGGATAGAATCTTCTTCCGTAATGGCCCGAATTACTTTGCACGGAATTCCTGCAGCTATCACATGGCTTGGAATATCCTTCGTTACCACCGACCCTGAGCCGATTACAACATCATCTCCTATCGTCACTCCCGGATTGATGACAACATTTCCTCCAATCCAGACACTGTTGCCGATTTTGACTGCCCTGGCATATTCCAATTCTAAATTTCTCACTTCTGCAGAAATCGGATGTCCTGCCGTATAAATACTGACATGCGGCCCAAGAAAAACATCATTTCCAAAAACAACCTCATTTTCGTCTAAAATCGTCAATCCGGTATTTGCATAAAAATGTTTTCCGAAATAAATCTTATCCCCATGGTCACAATAAAACGGAGGCGTAAGAACCATATCGTCTGCAGCCTTTGCAAAATGTCTTTTCAATTCTTCCAGCGCACTACTGTCATTCCAAAAATCGGAATGATTAAACTTTTTGCAAGCCGCCCTTATCTCCGCCCATGGGTTATCGGAGACTTTATACGGATTATATAATTTCCCTGAAAGCATACGTTCTCTTTCTGTCATATTCCCTCCCTGAATCAAACGCGTCCTGCACGGCTGTACGATGGGAAATCGCGAATGCGTTTTCTCATCTGCGGTTCCTTTCATCCCCTACAGAGATTTCCTTATGTATTGCCATTAGCGGTTAGATCCTTAACCCACTTATATTTTTTATAATGCCGATAGACCGCCGGCAGCTTTATAATCTCATCCAGATTGACAATAATATATACAAAAACTACAGGAAGCCGTAAAACAAAAGCTGCAAGGAAACCAAGCGGAACGGTAATGCACCACATCGTTACGGCATCACAGAGAAAACCAAACCTGGAATCCCCTCCCGCACAAAAGATGCCTCCAATTGTCGTTCCGTTCACGGCCTTTCCGACCATATAGCAGGAGCAGATGACAAGCATCCATTTCAGATATGTATCCGCTGTATTGCTTAAATCCGTCACCGCAAGGATAAGCGGGCTTAAGGCGAGCAATATGACTCCGGACACTATGCCGCACAGGACAGACAGCCTGCACAATTTTCCCCCATATTCTTTTGCCTTATCCAGTCTGCCGGCTCCCAGCTCATTACCGACCATGATCCCGCCGCCGCTCCCAAGCCCATGGCAGAAGCAGGCGACCAGATTTTTTACAAGATTCGCAATAGAATTGGCCGCGACAGCATCCGATCCCAGATGGCCCATGATAACCGAATACATGGTAAAACCCACACCCCAGACAATTTCGTTGCCAAGGACAGGAAAAGAGTATTTCCAGAAATCATGCCGCAGCACCTTATCATCGTGCATCATATGATATAATTTCAGCTTGATGCTGTCTTTCTTTGCTGTTTCCCAAATACACCATGCCACTTCCGTCACCCTGGCGATCACTGTTGCCAACGCCGCGCCTGCAATCCCCATTTGAGGCAGGCCGAACCATCCAAAGATAAAAACAGCGTTCAGTATGATATTGACCACCACACTTACAGAACTGATCACGCTGGACTTGGCTGCCCTGCCCGTATTCTTCAGTATGCATAGATAGACCTGCGAGATGCCCGTCAGCAGGAATGCCGGAGAAACTGTCCGCAGATAGATTCTGCCTCCTTCAATCAGAGTTTTATCATTCGTAAATATACGCATTAGGACACCCGGAATCCCCAACCCTGCGATCAGAAATAAAAGTGAAACCGAAGCAGTAATTTTCATAATATAAGCAAAAATTCTCTCAACAGCCTCCCTGTCCTGCTTGCCCCAATATTGGGCCGCAAGCATGGAAAGCCCTATGGTCATAGCAGCAAAAAACAGGTTTTCCACAAAGGTAATCTGCCCTGCAAGGGAAACTGCCGACAGGGCATCCTGTGCCAAAAAGCCCAGCATAAGGGCATCCGAAGCGCCGACCAGCGCCAGCATGAACTGCTGAAACGCTATAGGGATTACAAGCGTCAATAATTTTTTCTCTTTCAACATGATACCCGCCTCTTTATCGTAACAGTACAGCCACCCCGCAGGCTCCCGGATGCCGGGGCGCGCAGGGAAGGAGCCTGCGGGGTGGCTGTACTGTTACTCTTTATCCGCTTTGTATTGTTTTCTATTTGACAATATCAGATTTCTGCAATAAAATCATTTGATATTTCCCTTTTTTATATAACAATCTTCCATTTGCGGGGCGAAGATATCCAAGAAGCAGCATCTGCATGGATTTGGGACTTGAGTCCTTAAGAAACGTACGCTGCCGTGCGCACCCACCACAATACAGGCCCGCCGGTCTGGGATAACCGGCGGGCCTGCATTCGTTTGTACGCATCCGGCGCACAGCATATGATGATGCGCATTGTATCCGTCTCTCCTGCAAAATACAGAGGCAGTTTTCCTCTCCCTTATTTCGCAGCGTTGACGCTCTTTAACTGCTGGGTTAAGATGGGCAGGATCTTATTCAGGTCGCCCACGATGCCATAGTCCGCCACATCAAAGATGGGCGCGGTCTCATCCTTATTGATGGCGATAATCAGGTCGGATTCTTCCATGCCGGCCAGATGCTGGATCGCTCCGGAGATGCCGATGGCAAAATAGACATTAGGGCGGACCGTCTTTCCGGTCTGACCGACCTGCAGATCCTTAGGCTTCCATCCGGCATCCACAACCGCACGGGAGCAGCTCACCGTTCCGCCGATGGCTTCCGCCAGGTCATCCAGGAGGCTGAAGTTCTCCGGGCTTCCCACGCCGCGGCCGCCGGATACCAGGATCTTGGCATCCATGATGTCCACGGTATTGGAAACGGCTTTCACTACTTCCAGGATCTCCACATATTTGTTGTCCGGTGTGAAGCCGGGATTGAACTCTTCCACAACTGCCTTGGCGCCCTCCACCTTAGGCGCTTTCTGCATAACGCCGGGACGTACCGTAGCCATCTGGGGACGGAAATCCGGGCAGGCGATGGTGGCTATGGTATTGCCGCCGAAAGCGGGACGGGTCATAAGAAGCTGATTGTGCTTCTGCTCCTGTCCTGCCACGGGATTGATGGGGAAATCGCCGATCTCCAGCTGGGTACAATCGGCCGTCAGTCCGGTATGTATCCTTGCCGATACACGAGGGCCCAGGTCACGGCCGATTGCCGTAGCGCCCACCAGCATGATTTCGGGTTTATACTTCTGGATCACGGAAGCCAGCGCATGGGCATAGGGCTCTGTCCGATACTCCTTCAGCTCGGGATCGTCCACCACGATCACCCTGTCGGCGCCGTAGGCTGCCAATTCGTCAGCCAGGGGCCCTACATTAGAACCGATCAGGACTGCGGTGACATCGCATCCCAGATCCTTTGCCAGATCTTTTCCTTTGCCGATCAGCTCAAAGGCGATTCCGCTCACCACGTTATCCACCTGCTGCGCAAAGACAAATACTCCCTTGTATTCTTCTAAATTCATTGTTTATACCCTCCGCATACCGCGGGCAAGCCCGCGATTCTGCACCATTCATGGTCGAAATCAGATTACGTGTTTTTCCTGTAACTTTGCGGTAATGAAGGAAGCGGCTTCGTCCGGAGCATCGAACGTAAACTTTTCCCCTGCGCCCTTTCTCACCTTGTCGGAAGCCTTGGCGATCTGCGTAGGAGAACCCTTCAGGCCGATGTTGGAATCGTCCACATCCTTCAGATCCGCCCTTCCCCAAACGGTGATTTCCTTCTGATACGCGTCAAAAATACCGCCGGGAGTCATATAGCGGGGCTCGTTCAGTTCGCCCAGGGCCGTAATCAGGCAGGGCATCTTCGCTTTCAGCACATGGTATCTGTCGTCATACTGACGCTCCACGATCACGCTGTCGCCTTCGATTTTAATCTTCTGCGCATAGGAAATCACCGGGATTCCCAGATGCTCGGAGATCTGAGGGCCGACCTGCGCGGTATCGCCGTCGATCGCCTGGCGGCCGGTGATAATCAGGTCGTATTCCAGGTTGCGGATAGCGCCTGCGATGGTCTGGGAAGTAGCCCAGGTATCCGCACCGCCCAGCACCCTGTCGGTCACCAGGACAGCCTTGTCGGCTCCCATGGCCATTGCCTCGCGAAGCACCTCTTCCGCCTTGGGAAGCCCCATGGTCACCACGGTAACCTCTGCGCCGTATTCGTCCTTCAGCCTCAGGGCAGCTTCCAGGCCGGCCTTGTCGTCGGGGTTCATGATCGTGAGCATCGCAGCTCTGTCAAGGGTCCCGTCGGGCTTAAACTTTACGCCGCCCTTTGTATCGGGTACCTGCTTAATGCAAACAACAACTTTCATTGTATTTTCTCTCCTTATTTATGAAAATTTCCACGGATGTGCGGCTTTTCCCATCCCGCCGCATCCGGACTGCCTTCTATGTACGCCGCAATTTACTTCAGCAGCGCTCCGGAGATTACCATTCTCTGAACCTCGCTGGTTCCTTCGTAGATCTCGGTGATCTTGGCATCACGCATCATGCGCTCCACATCATATTCCCTGGTATAGCCATAACCGCCGTGAAGCTGTACCGCCCTGGTGGTGACGTCCATAGCCACCTCTGCTGCATACAGCTTCGCCATAGCTGCTTCCACGGAATAAACCTTCTGGGTTGCCTTAGCCATGGCCGCCTTGTATACCATCATCCGCGCTGCTTCCACCTTGGTAGCCATGTCGGCCAGCTGGAACTGGGTATTCTGGAATGCGGAAATGGATCTGCCAAACTGCTTCCTTTCCTTGGTATAAGCGATGGTATTGTTCAGGGCGCCCCCCGCAATGCCGAGAGCCTGTGCCGCGATACCGATACGTCCGCCGTCCAGCGTATGCATGGCGATACCGAAGCCTTTTCCTTCCTGCCCAAGCATGTTATCCTTAGGGATGCGGCAGTCCGTGAAAATCAATTCATAGGTGGAGGATCCGCGGATACCCATCTTCTTTTCCTTGGTACCGAAGGAGAACCCGGGCGTACCCTTTTCCACGATAAAGGCGGAGATCATTTTTTTCTTCCTGCCCCTCTTATCTTCCACCACGCTGGTAACGGCAAAGATCACGTACACGTCCGCCTCTTTTCCGTTGGTAATGAAAATTTTGGAGCCGTTGAGCACCCACTCGTCCCCGTCCAGATAAGCCTTGGTCTGCTGGCCCTGGGCATCCGTACCCGCGCCGGGTTCGGTCAGGCCGAAAGCGCCAAGCTTCTCACCCTTTGCCAGGGGAACTAGGTATTTCTGCTTCTGCTCTTCCGTGCCGTAGGTCAGGATGGGATCGCAGCACAGAGAGGTATGGGCGGAAACGATAACGCCTGTGGTTCCGCACACCTTGGAAAGCTCTTCCACGCACATTGCATAGGTGAGGGGATCACAGCCCTGTCCGCCGTATTCCTTCGGAATCGGGATTCCCAGAAAGCCCAGCTTCGCCATCTTATTCACGGTTTCCCTGGGGAAAATTTCGGTTTCATCCACCTCCTGAGCGAGGGGCTTTACTTCTTTTTCGGCAAAGTCCCTGAAGAGGGTCCTGGCCATTTCATGCTCTTTGCTTAAAGTAAAATCCATGATTGTTCTATTCCTCCGTTTTATCTGTTTTCCCTGCAGGCTGCCGCAGCCTTGTACGGCAGCCTGCAGGGCGATCACCGCCCGCAGGCAGGCAGGCCTGCCCGGAAGGTGTTACCTGCTATAGTCATAGAAGCCCTTGCCGGTCTTCTGGCCCAGTTTACCGCCGCGTACCATCTTCCTAAGAAGCGGATGAGGACGGTACTTGGAATCCCCGGTCTCGGCCTGCAGTACTTCCATGATGGCCAGGACGATGTCCAGTCCCACCAGGTCGCCCAGAGCCAGCGGCCCCATGGGATGGTTTGCGCCCAGCTTCATAGCCGTATCGATGTCCTCCACGGATGCAACGCCGTCGGCGTAGATGCCGATCGCTTCGTTGATCATAGGGATCAGGATCCTGTTCACCACAAAGCCCGCCGCTTCGTTTACCTGCACAGGGGTTTTGCCGATAGCCGTGGAAATCTCTTTGATGGTCTCCACCACGCTGTCGGGGGTGTTGAGGCCGGCGATCACTTCCACCAGCTTCATAACCGGAGCGGGATTGAAGAAATGCATGCCTACGACGGGTCTGTCAAGGCCGGCGCCGATCTCGGTGATGGAAAGGGAAGAAGTATTGGTGGCGAAGATGCAGTCGGGCTTGCAGATATCCTGCAGCTCCTTAAAGGTCTGCTTCTTAATCTCCATGTTCTCCAGGGCTGCTTCCACGATCAGGTCGCAGTCCGTGCAGATGGTTTTCACGCCCGTGGTAATCTTGGCAAGGACGGCGTCCGCCGCAGCCTGATCCATTTTTCCCTTGGCGATCCGCTTCTCAAAGCCTTTGGCAATCCTCTTCTTGCCGTTTGCGGCAAATTCGTCGTTGATGTCGCACAGACACACTTCATAGCCTTCGGTCTGGGCAAACGCCTGAGCGATACCGGATCCCATTGTACCTGCGCCGATAATACCTACTTTCATGATTGTGTTCCTCTCTTTCTGCCGCCGCCGCGGCGTAACCAAATTGCCGGGGAGCGAAAGACGGGCGAGGGGCCCTCTCCACGCGTTCCCGATTGTTCTATGTAACCTTTATTTGTTCAGGAACTTCTCCACTTTCCTCTTCTCCAGGAAAGCTGCCATGCCTTCCTTCTGATCATAGGATTCAAAGCAGTCCCCGAACAGCTTCTCTTCGATCACGACAGCCTCATCCATGTCCGCATCCAGGCCGTCGTTAATGGCTTTCTTGCAGTTGCGCACAGCGATGGGAGCATTCTTTGCAATGCCGGCTGCCATCTTCTCGGCGGCCGCCATCAGCTCTTCCTGAGGGTAAACCGCATTCACCAGGCCGATCCTGTATGCCTCGTCGGCTTTGATATTCCTTGCGGTATAGATCATCTGCTTCGCCATGCCGGGTCCCACCAGGCGGGCCAGCCTCTGGGTGCCGCCAAACCCGGGGGTGATCCCCAGGCCCACTTCGGGCTGTCCGAACACCGCATTGTCGGAACAAATCCTGATATCGCAGCTCATGGAAATCTCACAGCCGCCGCCCAGGGCAAAACCGTTCACCGCTGCGATCACGGGGATCGGGAAGGTTTCCAGTTTGCGGAATACGTCGTTTCCTTTCTTGCCGAAAGCTTCTCCCTCCGCCTTGGTCAGCGTACTCATCTCTCCGATATCCGCACCGGCCACGAAGGACTTCGCGCCCGCGCCCGTTAAAATCAGGCACCTTACCTCTTCCAGGTTTACCCCGTCCAGCACAGCGTCCAGCTCCTCCAGGACCTGGGAGTTCAACGCGTTCAGCGCCTTTTCACGGCTGATGGTGATCACGGCATATGCACCCTTCTGCTCATATACGATATAGTCCATATCTTCCTCTCATTCCGCCGCCGCAGGCGGCATCTTAATCATGGGAACTCTGTGCGCCGGCACAGATTCCGGAGCAAAAGCGCCTTTTGCTTTTGCTCTCCTCTCATTCCGCCGCCGAAGACGGCATCCGATCCTCTCCTTATTGCGCAACGAATGATTAGCAGACTTCCATCCGCTAATCACTCGTTTTCATGCTGCCTCATGCAGCCATGCCCTATTCTTAATCCCTTTCAACAATGGTGGCACAGCCCATGCCGCCGCCGATGCACAGGGTAGCCAGACCCTTCTTGGCATCTCTCTTTACCATCTCATGGAGCAGGGTTACCAGAATACGGCACCCGGAAGCTCCTACAGGATGTCCCAGCGCAATGGCGCCGCCGTTCACGTTCAGCTTCTCCAGGTTGATCCCCAGATCCCTTCCCACAGCGATGGACTGGGCCGCAAACGCCTCATTCGCCTCGATCAGGTCAAAATCGTCTATGTTCATTCCGGTCTTGGCCATTACCTTCCTCGTTGCCGCTACCGGGCCGATTCCCATGATAGAGGGATCCACGCCTGCAAGCGCGCCTGCCACCCAGGTAGCCATAGGCTTAACGCCCAGCTCTTTGGCCTTCTCTTCGCTCATGACCACCACTGCCGCCGCACCGTCATTGATCCCGGAGGAATTGGCGGCGGTAACAAGGCCGTCCTTCTTGAATGCAGGACGAAGCTTCGCAATACTCTCCTTCGTGGTTCCCGGACGAGGGCCTTCATCCTTATTGAAAATAATGGTTTCTTTTTTCTTCTTCACTTCCACGGGAACGATCTCGTCGTCGAATTTCCCCGCTTCCTGCGCGGCAACCGTCTTCTGCTGGCTGTTGGCCGCGAACTCGTCCAGCTCTTCCCTGGTCAGTCCCCATTTCTCGCAGATGTTTTCGGCGGTGATTCCCATATGATACTGATTGAACGCATCCGTTAAGGCATCGTTCACCATGGTATCCACCATGGTCGCATTACCCATCCTGTATCCGTAACGTCCCTGAGGAACGGTATAAGGGGCCAGGGACATATTTTCCATTCCGCCCGCAACCACGATGTCCGCATCCCCTGCCAGGATCATCTGCGCCGCCTGGTTTACACAGTTCAGCCCGGATCCGCATACAACATTCATGGTGACGGCCGGAACTTCAATGGGCAGTCCCGCTTTAATGGATGCCTGGCGCGCCACGTTCTGTCCAAGCCCTGCCTGGATGACACATCCCATGTATACCTGATCCACTGCTTCGGGAGCGACTCCCGCCCTGTTTAAAGCTTCCTTAATAACGATTGCGCCCAGCTCGGCAGCCGGAGTCGTGCTCAGAGTCCCCCCCATGGTGCCGATTGCCGTACGGCAGGCGCCGGCCAGAACAATTTTCTTTGCCATGTCTTTTCCTCCATATTCTTTGTTATAAATGCTGATCCGCAGGACAACGAATATTGTTAATTTTTTATCATTGCCCATCGTCCTAATTATAGCATAGAGGGTATTGATTCGCAAGGCTTTTTACCGGATTTCCCGGGACAAACGTAACAGTTCAGCCTTCCTGCAGGAGTAACTGGGTATAGCACCGGCTAAAATATAGCCGGTGTGCCCAGAAACAGTTCCCTTAGATTTTCTATCATCCCCATTTTCCTCTTCTTC
>JAETRI010000153.1 GCA_021770245.1 Lachnospiraceae bacterium | reverse complement strand
CTTAATGACCTTCGCCATCTGCCGGAAGATGTTCTCCTCCTCCAGAGCCTCCACCAGTGTCCTTTCATATTCATCCGGCACAAGGTAGCCGCCCTCGGAATCCGTGCCGATCTGCAGGGCGTTAGTGACCGCAGGCATCGGCGCCTTGGAGCGCATGGCGTTCCAGAAGTTCTTCCGGTAATCGTCAGAAGCGCGACCGGTCTTATCCTCCCCGTCTGCATCCGCCCTTCCGCCCGGCTTCCCCGTGAGGGGCTTGTTCACCGGGCGGTTCAGCTCCGCGTCAAGCGCCTCCTGCCGCTCCAGCCTTGCGATCTCCTTCCCAAGGTCGGTGATCTCCTGCTCCATCTTCGTGTATGCGGCGTCATCCTCCGCGGAAAGGACGCCGTTCTCCTTCCTGTGGGAATCCAGGAATGCCTTTGCCGCCTCCCATGCCTTTGCGCGTTTCTCGCGCAGTTCCAGAATCGTCATAATGAAATCCTCCTTCTTATCGTTTCAATAAATTAAGCCGCTCCATGAGTGCGTCCACGGAACGGCCGGTTTCTGTATCCGTAGCAGGGATTTGTGCCTGCGCCTGGATATCTGCCTTCGGTTTTCCCCCGCCATACCTGGCGGCCATCTTATTCAGCAGGGCATTGGTGACCGCCCTGCGGGAATACAGCATGGAACCTGTGGGAGGCGGGAGCTTCTTTTCCTCCTCTTCCTCCCCGTCCGTATCCCCCTCGCCTTCCTCCGGCTCCTTTTCCGGCTCCCCCTTTGCCCGCGCCATAATTTCATCCGCAAAGCCAAGCTCCACCGCCTTGTTTGCGTCCATCCACGTTTCCGCGTCCATAAGGTGCGACAGCTTCGGACGGGAAAGCCCCGTCTTTAGCACATAGGCGTTGATGATGGACTCCTTCACTTCGGAGAGCATATCGATAGCCTTCTGCATCTCAGCATGGTCGCCCCAGGCGATGGTGGCGGGATTGTGGATCATCAGCATGGAAACCGGGGATACCAGGACGGTATCGCCCGCCATGGCAATCACACTGGCGGCGCTTGCGGCGATGCCGTCTATTTTTACAGTCACCTTGCCCTTGTAGTTGGAGAGCATATTGTAAATCTGTGCTGCTGCCACGCAGTCGCCGCCCGGTGAATTGATCCACACGGTGATGTCGCCCGTGCCGCTGTTCAGCTCATCCTTGAAAAGCTGCGGCGTGACGTCATCGTCAAACCAGCTTTCCTCTGCGATGGTGCCGTTCAGCTCCAGTATCCTCTCTGTCACTTCCGGCTCCTGGTTCTTCACCTTCCTCCAGTTCCAGAACTTCTTCGTTTTCATCGGATTCCTCCTTCCCTTTCTGGTACGCCGCCCCTGACATCGAAAGCGGCATCATATTCCCGTTGATAAGATATAAGTCACCGCCCAATTCTTCCGGGATGCGGTCAAGGTTCTCCAGCTCCCGTATGTCGTTTGCGGACATCCACCCGTTCTGCCGCCCCACGGCGTACCCGTTCATGCGGCTCTGATAGTCGCCCCGGAGCAGGCCGTCCACGTTGAACTTCACGAAATATTTCTTTTTCTCTTCCGCAGTAAGCAGTGACCGCGCCATGGACTGCTCCCACCTCGACACCCACGGGTCGAGGGTGTATTTCACAAACTCAAGGCTCTGCTGCTCGATATTGGAGAAGCTACTCTTTTCCAGGTCACCCACCATGTGCGGAGGCACACGGAAAATCCTTGCTATCTCATTGATCTGGAACTTCCTCGTTTCCAGAAACTGCGCCTGTTCCGGGGAAATGGAAATCGGAGTGTATTTCATCCCCTCCTCCAAAACTGCCACCTTGTTGGCATTGTGGCTGCCGCCGAAGGTGGACTGCCAGCTCTCCCTTACCCTTGACGGGTCTTTCAGCGTCCCCGGATGCTCCAGCACGCCGCTTGGCTGTGCGCCGTTGGCGAAGAACTTCGCCCCGTATTCCTCGCAGGCAATCGCCATGCCGATGGCGTTCTTTGCCATGGCAATGGGGGAATAGCCAACCAGCCCGTCAAAGCCGAGTCCGGGGATGTGCAGCACCTCCGTAGGAGGCAGGACGACTGTGCTTCCCTTTACCGTGGGTGCGTCATCCATGCCCACCGTGTATTCGTAATAAAGCTGCCCCTTTGAATCCCGCTCCACATTCATCCTGTCCGGCATCAGCGGGTACAGTGCGATGACCTCCCCCTTGCCGTTGCGGATGATCTGCGAGTAGGCGTTCCCCCACAAAAGCAGGTGCGTCATCAGCGTTTCCCGGAACACGAAGGAAGTCATCTCCGGGTTCGGCTCGTCATGCAGCAGAAAATACAGCGGGTGGTCTGCCGCTTTCTCCTTCCCGCCGTTATCCGTATATCTGTAAAAATGCAGCGGCAGCCCTGCCACCGCTTCTGAAAGGATACGGACGCAGGAGTACACCGCCGTCATCTGCATGGAGGAACGCTCATTGACACGCTTGCCGCTGGTGCTGCCGCCCATAAAAAAGCTGTAGGCACTGCCCGACGTGCGGTTCGTGGGTGCATCCCTCGCCCTGAACAGCCCGCTTAACAATCCCATAAGAACCACGCTCCTTTCCGAAAGCCGGACAGCAGAAAGGCACCGCCATGGCGATGCCCGTCTTAATCCCTGCCTTTTGTTTATTTGTTATTTTCCCTGATCTGCTTTATCAGCCTGTCAAGGCTCACCCCGTCCCGGAACCCTGCACGGTAGTAATATTCGTTTTCCCTTGTAACATTCGAATTTGCGCCGTCCTCATACGCTTCCAGCAGTTCCCTCTGCTCCGGCGTGAGCTGGCTGAACAGTGTCTCATGTGCCTGGTCTGCTTTCTCTGCTTCCGCTGCCTGGTCCTCCGTAGGGGGACAGTCCTTTTTGAACCTGTCATAATGCATCCCCATCCGTTCCGACAGGATGATCTCAAGGAAATCCTTCTCATCCATCCATTCCACCTCCTTCGCCAGACAGCATAAAGGAATGTGGGGAAAATAGCCATACAAGGAAC
>JAETRI010000051.1 GCA_021770245.1 Lachnospiraceae bacterium | reverse complement strand
CCAAGTGCCGCGCTTGCGCGAGCATAAAGCCAATTTCATTGGCTTGGCGAATGCCGCGAGGGTCAATACCCCGCCCCTTGGGGCGTTTCAAATTCCATGCCCCGCTGCTTGCGGCGAGGTTATTGACTAAAATGTCCGCACGTCCCCTTTTTCGTCGGAATTCCCGCCGCACGGCGACAGATACACGGTATGCTGTACCAGATACTGTCTCATAAATCCTTCTGCCAAAAGGCTGCAGCCCGCCACGAGCCGCGTATTTGTAACGATCAGCACAACGCCCAGGGTTCCTGTCAGAATGGAGGAAGCCAGTATCATGCTCCAGGAGGGGAGCCCAAAGCTTTTGGCTTCCACGGATGTCTGTATACACAAAAGGCTGTCCAACAGAATCAGAAAACCGAGCCCGTACAGGAAATATCCGTTGAATCTCGAGCCTATCAGCAATACCACGATGCCGAGTACGATTAAGAAGAAGCCGCAGGCAAAGTCATACTGAAACGCAAGGCAGTACAGCTCCCGGGAGAGATAGCCCGTTATCTTAATGACGCCGTAGGCAATCAATACCGTGCCTGCCATTACGGCCGCCGCCCTGGGAGTGATATACAGCGCCGTGATACAGACGAGCCCCAAAATGTAAAACAGGATAGAAACCAGGATATAACCCGCCCGGGCGATTTTTATCTGTTTCAATGCGGCCACCTCCTCTCAAAGCCCGGATTGAAAATTCTCAATGCTCAATTTTCCCCTCAAAGGATTCTTCAAGCTTTTTTAACGCCCTGCCTGCAAAATCCCGGCCGCCAATGCCGAAGGAAATGGCAAAGGCCGTTGCGATGGATGCAAGGATCAGGATAAATGCGGTATTGACAATCTCTTCTGCGATTCCCAGTTCGCTCAATACCATGAAGATGCCGACGGAATAGATCGCAATTCTGCAAAGCAGCGCCAAAACGGTATGGTTGTTTTCAGAGAGCGCCTTTTCGGCGAGCCCGTCGCACACATAACATACGAGCAGTATCAAGGCAGATGCCAGTATATAAGGCATATATGCGATGACCGCATTCCCGATATTGGTAAGGACATCCAGGTGCAGCACGCCAAAGCTTTCCACGATAAAGAAGATGACCATGACGATATGTACGATTCTGCCGGCCGTCTTTGACAGGACGAACCCCTTTCCCTTATCCGCAAGATGCTTGGAAAGCCTGGCGTCAAAGCCGGCGGAGGCTGTCAGGCTTTCCACGATGTTCCCGGAAAACCTTGCGATCATGCATCCGATGATGAGGATGACTAAGGCCGCCAATATGTTGGGGATAAATGCAAAAACGGTGTCCAGCATCTTAACTGCCGGTGCGGAAACGGCCTGAATATTCAGTGCCTGCAGGGCGGCGATAAATACCGGGATCAGGATCAGCACGTATACGATATAAGCCATGGTGTCGGACAGCCTGCCCGTCTCGTCAACCCGGATCCCGGCCTTTTCCTGCAGGGCGTTCACCTTCAGCCGATCGAATATCGGAATCAGAAGCTGCCGCACCAGCCGTGCAATGAAAAAGCCTATCCATAAAACGAGCGCTGCCGCGAGGATGTTCGGCAGATATCCCCATAAAGTATTAAGAAGATTCAAGATGGGGGAAGAAACTTCCCTCATACCGAGATTTTCAAAGATTCCCGGGACGAAGAGAAGGAAAACCAGCAGTCGGACGAATTTTCCGATAAAATCCACTGCCTTTTCCTTTTCCATCCCGCCCGCCGTGCCGCCTTCTGTGCCGCGGCCTGCCTGTGAGAGCAAGGCGTTCAGCTTCGTCCCGGTAAATAATTTGGTGACCAGAGACTTTACGATTGACGAGGTGGCAAATGCGAGAAGCAGAATCAATACGGCCTTTAAGATGGCCCAAATCCCGCCGCTGAAAAAAGAAGCTAATATTTCGTTCATAGACAGACCTCCTGTTCGGTAAAAGATTTCATCAGGGTACAGGGTCCGGCGGTTATCCGGATGCCGTATCTGTACTGTATAACGAGTGAACGGGAATGAAAATAGACAAAGAAGGCGCAATATCCAAAAAACGGACAAAGGAGTGGTATTTGTCTGGTTTCTCTCTAGGATTTCAAAGAGGATGATGGTATAATGAGCGTTAGCGAGAAGAATGAGCCAGCTCATTCGGCGAGCGGCGAATGGCGGTCATGGCGTCAGGCAAAGCGCGGATAGCGGGACAGGAAGGAGCACGCGGTAAATGGACGGAGGGAAAAGAAATTCTTCTATAGGCGGGCGGAGCGTCTATGGAAGAAAGGGGATGGTCTGTACATCCCAGAATCTGGCGGCGCAGGCCGGGCTGGATATCCTGAAAAAGGGAGGTAATGCGGTGGATGCGGCCGTGGCGACCGCGATCTGCCAAACGGTGACGGAACCGGTTTCCAACGGAATCGGGGGAGATGCTTTCGCCCTGGTCTGGACGGAAGGGAAGCTGTATGGCCTGAACGCCAGCGGCCCGGCTCCGGCAGCAATCGATGCGGCGGCGGTACGCGGCGCAGGCTATGGGAAAATGCCGGAGGAGGGGTGGCTTCCGGTCACGGTCCCCGGAGCGCCCTCCGCCTGGAAGGCTCTTTCGGACCGGTTCGGGAGGCTGCCCTTTGCGGATCTTTTTGAGGCGGCGGTCCGGTATGCCATGGAGGGATTTCCCGTATCCCCTGTGGTGGCCCGTGCCTGGCAGAAGAGCTATGCGGACTATCGGGAAAAGTACGGACAGGACGAGTTGTTTGCGGAATGGTTCCGGGTTTTTGCTCCCAAGGGCCGTGCGCCCGGGGAAGGAGAGATATGGAACTCCCCGCTTCATGGGGCCACATTACAGGAACTGGCCCGTACGGGATGCGAAAGCTTTTACAGGGGCCGTCTGGCCGGCGTGATCCACGATTACGCGGGCAGAACCGGCGGGTTTCTGCGAAAGACGGATTTGGAAGCTTTTCATCCGGAATGGGTGGAGCCGGTGAGCGTGTCCTACAGGGGGTATGACGTGTGGGAAATCCCGCCCAACGGTCATGGAATCGTGGCGCTGATGGCGCTGAATATCCTCAAGCGGTTCGACCTGGAGGAGGCGGATGAGGAGGAGCGCATGCACCTGGAGATGGAGGCGGTGAAGCTGGCTTTTGCGGACGGGAAGCATTACATAGCGGATCCGGCCTGCGCAGAGGTTCCGACAAAGGCGCTCCTGGATGAGGCCTATGGCAGAAGCCGGGCGGATCTCATCGGCCGGGAGGCGCTCGTCCCGATGCACGGCGATCCTTCCTGTAAGGGAACGGTCTATTTGTGCGCGGCCGACGGAGAGGGAAATATGGTTTCCTATATCCAGAGCAATTACTGCGGCTTCGGTTCCGGCATCGTGGTTCCGGATACGGGCATCGCCCTGCACGACCGGGGGGCGAATTTTTCCCTGGAGGAAGGATCAGCCAACGAACTGGCGCCCGGAAAGCGTCCCTACCATACCATTATTCCCGGTTTTCTCACCAGGAACGGCAGGGCGGTGGGTCCCTTCGGCGTGATGGGAGGCTTCATGCAGCCCCAGGGACATGTACAGGTCCTCGTGAACATGCTGGATCGGCACATGAATCCGCAGGCGGCCCTGGATGAACCGAGATGGCAGTGGATCGGAGGAAAAAAGATAGAGATGGAGGGATCGCAGCCGCGCAGGCTGGTGGAGGCTATGCGAAACAGGGGACATGAAATTACGATCGTAGACGAACCCTCCGGTTTCGGCCGCGGCCAGATCATCCGAAGAAGGGAGGACGGCTGTCTGGAGGCGGGAACGGAACCCCGGGCAGACGGCTGTGCGGCGGCCTGGTAAGAGCAGTGCGGCAAATCGGGTATTGTATCGAAGAGAAAATGTGGTATGCTGGGATTGGCTTTTCGGAACCGAGGACTTTAGATTGAAAAGAATGAGAGGAAGAGTGAAAGATTTTTCAAATCTTTCACTCCCCCTGATTTGTATGCGCGCCAAGGCGCGCAGATGGGAGCCAAAAATGAAGACAAAAGTATGGGCCCACAGAGGGGCGAGCGCATACGCGCCGGAGAATACGCTGGAGGCCTTCGGCCTCGCGGCAGAGCAGAAAGCGGATGGGGTGGAACTGGATGTACACCTGAGCAAAGACGGAAAGCTGGTGGTTGCTCATGACGAGACGCTGGAACGGGTGAGCAATGCGGAAGGTTATTTGAAGGATTATACTCTGGAGGAGCTAAAGCAGTTTTGCTTTAATAAGCTCCATCCGGAATATGAGGCTGCCAGGATCCCCACTCTGGAGGAAGTCTACGGACTCTTAAAGCCTACCGGGCTGGAAATCAATGTGGAGATCAAAACGGGAATCTTTTTCTATCCCGGAATCGAGGAGAAACTGATCGAGCTGGAGCGGACGATGGGGATGGAGGGACGGATCCTCTATTCTTCCTTCAATCATTACAGCGCGATGAAGATGAAGAAGCTGGATCCGGGCAGCCGGGTGGGACTTCTGTATTCGGAGGGCTTCATAGACGTGCCCGGCTATGCGGCGCGGCTCGGGGCGGACGCCCTGCACCCTGCGCTCTATGACCTGCAGTATGAGGGATATCTGGAGGACTGCAGGAAGAATAACCTCCTTGTGCATGTCTGGACGGTGGACGAGGAGGAGGAGATCCGCGCCCTTGTGCAAAACGGGATCGATGCGGTGATCACCAATAAACCGGATGTGGCCCGCAGGATTGTGGACGGGACAAAGCGATAGGAAGCCGGTCAAGAATACGGTCATAGGACAGGCCGTGTGTCAATAGATTAGTAAAAAAGGCGAATGGAATGTGAAATGAGAAGGCATCGAATGAAAAAATTCCTTTTCACGGGAAAATCCTTTTTTACAAAAATAGCCTGTCTGACGGTATCGACCTGCCTGGCGGCGCTCGCTTTTATGGGATGTTCTGCGGATACGGCGTCGGATGATACGAAGGAAAAACTGGAGTTTACCGTGGTGAGCGAGGACCGGCTTCCGGATGAATTGAAAGAAATCGTGGAATCCAAAAAGGATAACGGATTTAAACTCACCTATGCGGACGAAGGATATCTGTATATTTGTATGGGGTACGGGCGGCAGGAGAGCGGAGGATACAGCGTGACGGTGAACGAGCTGTACGAGACGGACAACGCGGTCTATGTGAACACCAACCTGCTGGGACCGAAAGCGGGCAGCACGCCGGGAAACAGTCCGTCCTATCCCTATATTGTGTTGAAGGTGGAGTTTCGGGACAAAACGGTGGTGTTCGACTGACGGCATCGCCTGCGATATGCAGAGGGTTAAGTTTGAAACTTCGTTTCAAACTCCTTATTGACGGCAGTATCGCAAGCTTTGCTTGCGATATGCAGAGGATTAAGATATGGAAAATATGCTTTTGATCAGGGGAGCGCGCCTGGTGGATCCCGCATCAGGTACGGACGCCGTAAGAGACATTCTGATACGGGACGGAAGAATTGAACGGATTACACAGGGCTCTGGGCGCGGCGGGCAGGAGGACGGTCCGCCCGGGAAGGAGGCCCAAGGGGCGGGAGGGGTCCGAATCGTAGACGGCGGCGGGCTGATTGCCGCGCCGGGACTGGTGGACACCCATGTGCATTTCCGGGATCCGGGTTTTACCTATAAGGAGGACATGGATACCGGCGCTGCCTCTGCGGCGGCGGGGGGCGTGACCACGGTGGTGCTCATGGCGAATACGAAGCCCTGCGTGGACCGGGTGGAAACCCTTCGCTATGTGCTGGAAAAGGGGGCAAAGACCCCGATCCATGTGGCAAGCTGCGCCAATGTGACTCTGGGGATGAGAGGGGAAGCTTTGACGGATATGGCCGCGCTTGCGGCGGCGGGGGCTGCCGGGTTTACGGACGACGGAATCCCGATCCTTGCCGAAAAAACGGCCAGAGAGGCTATGGAAAGAGCGGCGGCCCTTCATCTTCCCATCAGTTTTCATGAGGAGAACCCGGCTTTCATTGAGAATAACGGAATCAACAAAGGGGCGGCCAGCGCATATTTCGGGATCGGCGGTTCCGACAGACAGGCGGAAATCGACCTGGTGGCCAGGGATGTGCGTCTGGCGGCGGAAACCGGAGCCTGTGTGGTGATTCAGCACATCAGTACCCGGGAGGGGGTGGAACTGGTGCGCGCGGCGAAGAGGCAGGGAGCGGATATCCATGCGGAGGCTACGCCCCATCATTTCTCCCTGACGCAGGAAGCGGCCATCCGATACGGCACGCTGGCCAAGATGAACCCTCCGCTTCGCACCGAGGAGGACAGGCAGGCCATCCTGGAGGGGCTTCGGGACGGAACCGTTGACCTCATTGCCACGGATCATGCGCCCCACAGCGCGGAGGAGAAAAGCAGAGGGATTACCGAGGCTCCCAGCGGAATCATCGGGCTGGAAACCTCCCTGTCCCTGGGGATCATGGAGCTGGTGGATACGGGGGTGCTGTCCCTTTCCGGGCTGCTTGTTCGCATGTCGCTGGCACCGGCCCGGCTGTATGGGCTGGACGCAGGATATGTGGCGGAGGGAGGCCCTGCGGATCTGGTGCTTTTTGACCCGGAGGAAACGTGGAAGGCGGAAGCCTTTCATTCCAAATCCGCCAATTCCCCGTTCCTTGGCAGGACGATGAAGGGGAAAATACACATGACCGTCTGCGGCGGACGCATCGTTTATTCCTGCGGATAGCGGAGCCGGTATCGCGGGAGAGGATACGGGATTTGTGCCGGGCAACACGGAAGTGCTGCCTTCTGCACAAAATCCCCCGAATGGAACGCCGCCATGCGGCGGCAGAATGAGAGGGAATATGGCACACAAAAGGAAAGAGACGGCAACGGTACTTCACCAGCATCCGCTGGCTCCCGGGATTTATGACTGCACGCTGTCCACATCCCTGGCGAAGGAGGCCGGGCCGGGGCAGTTTATCGCGGTCTATCCGAAGGACAAGAGCACGCTGCTTCCCCGCCCCATCAGCATCTGTGAAGCGGACGGGGAGCGGGGGACGCTGCGCATCGTATACAGGGTGGCCGGAGCAGGGACCGCCGAGTTCTCCCAATGGAAGGAAGGGGAAAAAGTAGGGATCCTGGGCGTCCTCGGGAACGGTTTTCCTCTGGATGCCGTAAAAGAAGGGCAGACTGCGCTTCTGATGGGGGGAGGAATCGGGATCCCGCCCATCCTGGAGCTGGCGAAGCGCCTTCCCGGCTCCAAAAAGATCGTGTTGGGATACAGGGACGGGGATTGTTTCCTGAAAAAGGATCTGGAAAGGTACGCAGACGTGGTCATTGCCACGGAGGACGGAAGTATAGGGAGCAGAGGGAATGTGCTGGACGCCGTTTTGGAAAACGGGCTGGAGGGGGACGTGATTTTTTCCTGCGGCCCCATGCCCATGCTGCGCGCGGTGAAGGACTATGCCGCCCGGAAAGGGATCCGGGCCTATATTTCCCTGGAGGAGCGGATGGCCTGCGGCGTAGGGGCCTGCCTGGGCTGTGTATGCCGGACGAGGGACGTGGATCCCCATTCCCATGTGCATTCCGCCCGTATCTGCACGGACGGTCCGGTGTTTGAGGCGCAGGAGGTGGATATCTGATGAATACCAGTGTGACAATCGCAGGCGTGGAACTTAAGAATCCGGTGATGACGGCCTCGGGAACCTTCGGATCCGGGATGGAATACGGTGAGTTTGTGGATTTGAACCGGCTCGGAGCCGTGGTAACCAAGGGCGTGGCGAATGTGCCCTGGCCGGGAAACCCCACCCCCAGGGTGGCGGAGGTGTACGGAGGCATGCTCAATGCCATCGGCCTGCAGAATCCGGGGATCGACGTGTTCCTGGAGAGGGACGTACCTTTTTTAAAACAATATGACACCAGGATCATCGTAAACGTATGCGGGAAAACCATAGAAGATTATCTGGAAGTGGTGGAACGGCTGGCGGGAGAGCCGGTGGACATGCTGGAGATCAATGTATCCTGCCCCAATGTGAAGGAAGGGGCGATCGCCTTCGGACAGAATGCGGACAGCCTGTATGAGATCACGGCCGCGGTTAAGAAAAAGGCGGCGCAGCCCGTGATCATGAAGCTGAGCCCCAACGTGACGGATATCGCACAGATGGCAAAGGCGGCCGAGGCGGCCGGGGCGGACGCAGTTTCCCTGATCAACACTCTTACGGGGATGAAAATCGACGTCCGCCGCAGGAGTTTCGTTTTGGCCAATAAGACCGGAGGTATGTCCGGTCCTGCTATTAAACCTGTGGCGGTTCGCATGGTGTACCAATGTGCTCAGGCGGTGAAAATCCCGATTATCGGCATGGGAGGGATCCAAAACGCGGAGGACGCGCTGGAATTTCTCATGGCGGGGGCCTCCGCCGTGGCGGTGGGCGCGGCGAATTTCATCAATCCCTATGCGACGAGGGAGATTATCGAAGGGATAGAGGATTTCATGCGTTCGGAAGGGGTTGCGGATATTAAGGAGCTGGTGGGCTGCGTAAAGTAACCCTGGCCCTTGCTGTAATAAAAGGGCCTCCATGCGAATACATTGTACAAAGTAGGCGCATGGAGGTCCTTTTATGGAATTGATTAAAAAGAATATACATATCGACCGTGTCAAATGCAAGGCCGCGACGCAGATCACGCTGGAGGATGACATCAATATCACGGATTCCAGGCCGGACGTATACCAGCTGATCGAGGAACAGGGAGAAATCGTGATCGACGAGCTGCGTGCGGTGGCGGATCACGTATATGTGAAAGGGAAGCTGGAATTTCGGGTGCTCTATCTGTCGGACGAGGACGTGCGCAGGCCCGCCAGCATGGAGGGAAGCCTTCCTTTTGACGAACAGATCTATATGGAAGGCGTGGTTCCCACAGACGGAGTCTGTATCCGGAAGGAACTGGAAGATCTGAACGTGGGGATGATCAATTCCAGGAAACTCAGCGTGCAGGCGCTGGTGGCCCTGGAGCTGTATGTGGAAGAACTGTATGAGGAAGAGGCG
Source organism: Lachnospiraceae bacterium (assembly GCA_021770245.1). Classification (GTDB taxonomy): domain Bacteria; phylum Bacillota; class Clostridia; order Lachnospirales; family Lachnospiraceae; genus Eisenbergiella. The sequence continues at coordinate 17,444 of JAETRI010000051.1, read as the reverse complement.
GCTGTGGAGCTAAACAGCACAGAGCCGGTGGAATTCTGTAAAAAGACGATCGATCTGGCGGGCCTGGCCATTCAGAAAAAGGACATTTTCCGGATCCGGGAGGAAATAGAGCTGCCCGGCGGCTATCCCAATATTTTTGAGATTTTCTGGCAGGAAGTACGGCTGGAGGATACGGAATTCAGAACGGCGGAGGGACGGATTTCCGTCCAGGGCCAGGTGCGGTTGTTTTTCATGTATGAGGGGGAAGGGGAAAACCGGCCTGTGGCATGGTATGAAACCACCCTGCCCTTCAGCGGCGTCCTGGATTGTCAGGGGTTGAAAGAACGCATGGTAGACGACATTATCTGCGGGATCGGCCACAAAGAGGTGGAGGTTAAACCGGACGGCGACGGAGAGGAGCGGATCGTCAGCCTGGAAGTGGTGCTGGATCTGGATATGAAGATCTACGAGGAAGAACAGACGGAGATTCTTTCGGACGTATACGGCGTCACGAAGGAAGTGGAGGCGGTGGCGGGAATGGGAAGCCTGAAGCAGCTTCTGATGAAAAACACCGGAAAGACCAAGATAAACGGCCATTTCAAGGTGGCGGACGGCCTGCCGGCCATCCAGCAGATCTGCCATAGCGAATGCAGGATCCAGCTTGCAGAGGTACGGATCGTGGAAGAGGGGCTCAGGATCACGGGAGCCGCGTTGGTCAAGAGCCTGTACGGGACGGGAGACGGAGAGGTTCCCTACGACAGCATTGCCGGGACGATCCCCTTCAGCTATATATTGGAAATTCCGGGGATCACCCAGGACGGCACTTACAGACTGGAGACGACGCCCTGCGAGCTGTCCGTTACGATGCTGGACGGAACGGAACTGGATGTGAAGGTAACGCTCACCTTCAGCGGCATCGTGTTCCAGCATTACGAGGAACCCATGATCAGGGATGTAAAGGTGACGGAGCTGGATCCCCAGAAGGTGAGCGGCCTGCCCGGTATTGTGGCCTATATCGCCAGAGAGGGTGACAGCCTGTGGAATATCGGGAAACGGTATTATGTACCGGTATCCCAGATCCGGGAGATCAATGAGATGACGGGCGATGAGATCCGCCCGGGGGATAAGCTGCTGATCGTGAAAGGGATGACGTGAAATCTTCGATTTCACAGGAAACGAAAGTTTCCTTAGCCTGATTTGGATGCCCGCTAAGGCGGATTCGACTCTGCGGCCCCTGCGCACCCCTGCCCGTCCCCTCTGTGATCATCACACGCCGCGGGGACGGGCAGGGGTGCGCAGGGGCCGCAGAGCCATTCATGCGTTTGCCCTGGGAGCGCCAGGATCAATATTGACGGAAGGTGGGAAATTGTATATAATCAAGGGCAATTAGCGTGAAACCTTCGATTTCACAGGAAACGAAAGTTTCCTTAGCCTGATTTGGATGCCCGCCAAGGCGGGTAGGTGAGGAATCGCATTCGCGATTTCTCAGACATGAATCGAAGATTCATGTTGCGCTGCCGCAAAGGACGCGGCGGAATGGATGATTAGTGTATACAATTTCCGCCGGATGTCGCTTATGGCTCCGGTCATGACGGAGGGGTTGCCATGGATCGTATCTCGCTCAAAGCGATGGCAAAGATCAATCTTGGACTGGATGTGATAAAACGCAGGGAAGACGGGTATCATGAAGTACGGATGATCATGCAGACGGTGGATTTATGCGACGAGCTGTCCTTTGTGCGTCTTGCGGAGGATGAACTGCGCCTTACGGCAAACCTGGATTTTCTTCCCACAAACCAGGATAATCTGATTATCCGGGCGGCGAAGCTTGTGAAGGAAGAATTCGGCATCCGTGAGGGGATGGATATCAGACTGGAAAAGAGAATTCCGGTGGCGGCCGGGATGGCAGGGGGGAGTACGGATGCGGCGGCGGTTTTTGTGGCAATGAACGAGCTGTTCGGTCTGGGACTTTCCGGCGGGGAGCTGCGCAGACGGGCCGTGGCAATCGGCGCGGACGTGCCATACTGCATTATGGGAGGGACCGCGTTGTCCGAAGGGATCGGGGAAATCCTCACACCCCTTCCGGCGGCTCCGGTCTGTACGGTGATCGTAGCCAAACCTCCCATCCACGTATCCACGGCTTTCGTATATCAAAATCTGGATTTGAACGGTTTGGAGAGGCATCCGGATATCGACGGGATGCTCTCATGTATCCGCAGGCAGGATCTGAGCGGGATGGCGGCCCGGCTGGAAAACGTTCTGGAAACCGTTACGGTGAAAAAATATCCCGTTATCGCTCGGATTAAGGAATTCCTTACGGCTCGGGGAGCCCTGGGAGCCCTGATGAGCGGAAGCGGCCCCACGGTATTCGCTCTGTATGACGACAGGGAGAAAGCCGTCCGGGCGTATGAAGAGCTGCAGGAATCCGGCCTGGCGAAAGAAAGCTTCTTAACCTCCTTTGCGGAGCGGACATGCCTGGAAACCGGAGGGAAATAGGCCCGATATGCAAAACGGGCAGCATACCGGAGAAAGGAGCCTTCGGGTACAGATGAAGACGGCAGAGAATAAGCAGGACAACTCAAACGAGTATCTTCCGCTCCGGGACGTGGTATTTAATACTCTTCGGGACGAGATTCTGAAAGGGGAAATGAAGCCCGGGGCCCGGCTGATGGAAATCCATCTGGCGGACAGACTCGGAGTAAGCCGTACGCCGATCAGAGAAGCGATCCGCATGCTGGAGCTGGAAGGGCTGGTTACCATGGTGCCCCGGCGCGGCGCACAGGTGGCCCAGATCTCCGCCAAGGGGTTAAAGGACGTGCTGGAGGTGCGCCGGGCTCTGGATGTGCTGGCCATGGAGCTGGCCTGCGGGCGTATCACGCAGGAGGAGATCGGGGAACTGCGGGAGGCCTGCGACCGGTTTCGGGAGGCGACGCAGACGGAGGATCCGGTCCTGATCGCAAAGGCGGACGTGGAGCTCCATGACAGGATCGTGCAGGCCAGCAGGAACGAGAAACTGGTGCAGATGGTGGGAAATCTGTCCCAGCAGATCTACCGCTATCGGCTGGAATATATCAAAGATGCGAGCCAGCACGGAAGACTGATCGAGGAGCATGAGGAGATCTACCGCTGTATCAGCCTCCGGGACAAGGAAGCGGGTGCCAGGGCCATCCGGATGCACATTTATAACCAGGAACAGTCCATCCTGAACCAGATACAAAACCAAAAAGCGGACGGCGGACGGATTAAAGGCTGAGAAAACCGTCAATACTTTCCTTATCGAAGAAAACGGAGGAAAGTGACGGTATGTTAAATAGAGGTAAATGGAAAGACCTGGCGGCGGCAATGCTTCTCGTGTGTTGTTTTTGGAATGTTTTTTATCCGGAGTTTTCCCTGGCCGGGGATTCCTACCGGAGAAAAGATCAAGAGACGGCTTCCATGCTGCCGGGCCAGGCGAGGGCGGATTATTACGGGATCCTGGAGGCATCCGACGGGGAGGTGGAAATCAGGCTCAGCTTCCTGGAGGGCGCCGGGCATCCCTGCGCCGCGCAGAAAAAGGAGGCTTACAGGGAGTTTTCCCGGGAAAGCGCAGGGCGCGGACAGAACTGAAAGGATAAAATCATGGCATTAGACAGACAAGAGCTTCAGGCCAGGCCCGTGGGCGTATTCGACTCCGGAGTGGGCGGGCTGACGGTGGCACGCGAGATCATGCGCCAGATCCCCAATGAAAAAATCGTCTACTTTGGGGATACGGCCAGGGTTCCCTACGGGAGCAAGTCCCGGGACACCGTAGTGCGTTATTCCAGGCAAATCGTCCGCTTCCTGCAGACGAAGCAGGTGAAAGCGATTGTGATAGCCTGTAATACGGCCAGCGCTTTTGCGCTGGATGTGCTGGAACAGGAAACGGATCTGCCTTTGATCGGAGTGATCCGGCCGGGGGCGCGGGTGGCCGCGGATACCACCCGAAACGGGGAAATCGGGGTGATCGGCACGGAGGGAACCATAGGAAGCGGCATTTATCCGGATTTCATACATAGAATCAACAAAACGATACGGGTAACGGGAAAGGCCTGTCCCCTGTTTACGTCTCTGGTGGAGGAAGGGCTCCTGGAGGATCCGGTGACGGACGAGATCGCCTCCAGATATCTGTCGGAGCTGATCGATATCGGGATCGATACGCTGATCCTGGGCTGTACCCACTATCCCCTGATCCGTTCCACGATCGGGAGGATCATGGGAGAGGGCGTGACCCTGGTGAACCCCGCTTATGAAACGGCTGTGGAATTAAAACGTCTTTTGGAAAAACAGGATCTGCTTTGCCCTAAACCGCCGGCGCTGGGAGAAAACCGCTACCGTTTTTACGTCAGCGATTCGGCCGATAAATTCAAGCGCTTTGCCAACTCCATCATTAAGTATGGCATCCTGACGGCGAAAACCGTACCGATAGAAGAATACTGACAGAAAGGAAAGCGGCTATGACAAAAGAAGTCATGCTCTCCATCCGCGGACTCCAGTTCGAACAGGGACCGGACAGCGAGGAGATCGAGACAATTCAATGGGGACAGTATTATAAAAAAAACGACGCCCATTACGTGATGTATGACGAACTGATGGAGGGGTTCGACGAGCCGATCCATAATGTGATCAAATTCAGGGAACATGAGATGAGCTTAACCCGGCGCGGGCTGGTAAACGTCTACATGGTATTTGAGGAAAAGAAAAAAAACGTGACCAATTATCTCACGCCCTACGGAAGCATCCTCGTGGGGCTGGATACGAACAGCGTATATTGGGAGGAGGGAGAGGAGGAGATCACCCTGGGCGTGGAATATGCCCTGGAGCTGAACTACGAATATCTGACGGACTGCCGGATCCGGATCCGGATTCGGCCCGGCGCAGAAGGAGAAAGGGCTTCCTGACGGAGAATATTGCCGAAAGAAGCGGAAAGGAGAACAGGTATGGAATGGGCAGGAAAATGGATTCGGCCCGCACAGGATATGGGGGAGGTATGCCCGGTCTTTGTGCGGGAATTTCCGGCGGGAAAGGAAATTAAAAGAGCGCTGCTGTCGGTCACGGCGATGGGCGTATACGAAGCGCGGCTGAACGGAGAAAGGGTGGGAGATTTCGTCCTGGCGCCGGGTTGGACGGTATATAAAAAGAGGCTCCAGTATCAGACATATGACGTGTCCAAGCTCCTGGACCGGGAAAACCGCCTGGAGGTCACGGTGGGAAAGGGCTGGTATCGCAGCCCTATGCCCGGCTGGTGCAACGAGGAAGGAAAAGCGGAGCGCGCGGCGGAGCCGGCCGGACTGATCGCCCAGCTTGAGATCGCCTATGAGGACGGGAGCGAAGAGGTTATATACACGGACGAGAGCTGGAAGGCGGGAGAGAGCCGGATCCGCTTCAGCGAAATCTATGACGGGGAAACCTATGATGCGGGATTTGAGCCCGGGGAATTCCTGCCGGCCGTCTGTTTTGCCTATACCGGAGGGACGCTGATTCCCCAGCAGGGCGAAAAGATCAGGGAGCAGGAGCATGTGGCGGCATCACGCGTATTTACCACGCCGGCTGGGGAGACGGTGGTCGATTTCGGACAGGAAGTAACCGGGTATGTGTGCTTTACGGTGGATGCCAGAGCCGGCGAACGGGTGGAGATTTCCCACGGAGAAATGCTGGACAAGGAAGGGAATTTCTATAATTCCAACTACCGTTCCGCCAAGGCGAAAATCAATTATACCTGCCGGGAGGGACGCCAGACCTATAAACCGTTTATGACCTTCTTCGGTTTCCGCTATATCCGGCTGGACCGTTTCCCCGGGACGCCCGCGGCGGAGCAGTTTACGGCCGTTGCGGTGCACTCCGACATGAAGCGCACCGGTTATCTGAGAAGCTCCGATGCCCTGCTGAACCGTCTGTTTTCCAATATCGTCTGGGGACAAAAGGGGAATTTCCTGGACGTCCCCACGGACTGTCCGCAGAGGGACGAACGGCTGGGATGGACGGGGGATGCTCAGGCCTTTGTCAGGACGGCCAGCTACAATTACGACGTGGAGAAGTTTTTCACCAAATGGCTGGCGGACATGGCGGCGGACCAGCTTCCGGACGGTTCCATCCCCCACGTGATCCCGGCGATGTCGGTGGGAAACGGCAGCGCGGCTTGGGACGACGCGTCCACGATCTGCCCCTGGCAGATCTATTTAACCTACGGGAATGCGGATATCCTGCGGCAGCAGTTTGACTGTATGAAAAAATACGTGGGCTTCATCACCGCTTCCACGCAGGATCCCTTCCTTTGGACAGGCGGCACCCATTTTGAAGACTGGCTGGGACTGGACGCTCCGGTGGGAAGCTATAAGGGTTCTTCCCGGGCGGACTTCATCGCCTCGGCATTCTATGCCCATTCCACCGACCTGGTGGTCCGGGCCGGAAAGGTGCTGGGCGAGGATGTGAGCGAATATGAAAAGCTGTACGGAAAAATTGTGCAGGCCTTCCGGACGGCCTTCCCGGATTACCGCACCCAGACCGAACACGTACTGGCAGTGCACTTCGGCCTGGCACAGGATGCGCAGAAAACGGCGGACGACCTGGCCGAAATGGTACTTTCCTGCGGCAGCAGGCTTGAGACGGGCTTCGTGGGGACGCCCTACCTGCTCCATGTGCTGAGCTCTTACGGGCATACCGAACTGGCCTATACCCTTCTCCTTCGGAGGGAATATCCTTCCTGGCTGTACCCGGTGACGAAGGGAGCCACCACGGTCTGGGAGCATTGGGACGGCGTCATGGAAAACGGGGATTTCTGGAGCGATGATATGAATTCCTTCAACCATTACGCCTACGGCTCGGTGGCGGATTGGGTTTATGAGGTGGCGGCAGGGATTAAACCCGTGGAAGCAGAGCCCGGATTTGCCAGGATACAGATCGCACCTCATCCCGATGCACGCCTGGGATGGTTGGAGGCCTCCCTTGAGACCAGGCACGGCCTCGTGCGCTCCCGCTGGGAATGGGTGGAGGAAAACGGGGAAAAGAAGCTTCGCTATGAGATCACCACTCCCTCTCCGGCCAGGATCGTGATAGAGGGAAAAGAACGGGAAGTGGAGCCCGGTACCTACCTTTTCTTCGGGACGGGAGATGTGGCATGAGCAGGCAGGACGGAAACGGCCGACGCATACATGTATAACGAGTAAAGATTAAAAACGGCTTCCGCCCAATCCGGCATGGATGGGGGAAGCCGTTTTTTGTTCCTTTCCGGAAAGCCGAGGCTGCTTTTTTGCTCCTCTGTCTAAACGGCGGAAAAGGAGAGTCATTTCAGGGGCTTGGCGCCTGCCTTTTCCTGCAGCTTTTCCACCTGCTTTTTGAACCATCCCTTTTTCTTTGGGGATTTGGCCAGAGCGGTTCCGTGAAGCCCCTTCACTGAGGTGATGTAAATGCCGCTTACGGTGGCCTTGACCTCCTTTTTTACGGGAACGGAATCGAAGATGCTCTCTTCGCACACCAGGGACATAACCTGAGGGCCGATCTTGGCTTTGACGATGGGAAGCTTGGAACGGCGCAGAAGCTTCGGCGTCTGCTCCAAGACCATAGAGGGAAGCCCGGCATCCTTCAGCCGCATCCGTTTCTTGTCTATGATCAGCATGGATACGGTCTGCTTATAGGCTTCAATCTGCTTCTGCTGCTCCTCCTGCTTCTTCTGAGCCCTCTTCCCCAGAAAATAGAGGGCGACGACACCGATAATGAGAACGGCCAGTATTATCAGCAACACAATTGTAACGGTATTCACGCGGCAACCTCCTTGAAGTAATTGATCCATACACGGCCCGGGCCGGCATCCGTTTCGGACGGCGGGGACGGGACGGAAACGTATGATTTTATGCAAAATATTGTAGCAGAGTTTGGCGCATAAGGCAAGAAATTCCTAAATGGAGCCGCGACAAACGCCTGAATGGCCCTGCTGCCCCTACGCCACCCCGCAGGCTCCCGGACACCGGGGCGCACAGGGAAGGATCCTGCCGGAACCCCGCTGCCGCTTTGGGCTGCTTCTAAAGCGGCTGCTCCCGGCTTCGGACCTTGCGAATGCGGCTAAACTTCTCGCTACGCTCGTCGGACAACGCCGCATTCGCAAGGAAGCCGTTCCCATCGGCTTAAGAAGCAGCACCAAAGCGGCAGATGGCTTCCGGCAGGATCCTTCCCTGTGCGCCCCGGTGTCCGGGAGCCTGCGGGGTGGCGCAGGGGCAGCAGGGCTATTCAGGCGTTTGTCGTGGAAAATCAGAAGATAAGGGTTTTATGGAAGGGGAAAGTGTGGTAAAATAATAAAAGTATGCGAATGGCGCGGCCCGAGGCTGTCAGATGCTTTTGTGGCAAAACCAGGATCAAAGAGGAGAGGAACCGGTTATTTTATGAAAAAATTTATCACAGTGACACTTGTACTCGCCCTCGGCGCGTCCGTGCTGGCGGGGTGCGGCGGGAAGAAGGAGACCGAACAGACGGAAAATACGCAGGCCGAGGAGACGGAGGATGCAAAGCAGCCGGATGAGGAGGCATCGGAGGAGGCCGGAGAGGAGTATGGACCGGAGGCATATGTGGAAGGGATCGATACGGCGGATTACGTGACCTTGGGAGAGTATATGGGCATGGAGGTCTCCGTAGCGGATTATGTGGAGGAATATATCGAATTCGACCTTCAGAATAATCCCGACGCCACATATATCACGGACAGAACGGTGGAAAAAGGGGATATCGTCAATATCGATTATGAGGGAAAGATTGACGGTGTTGCCTTTGATGGAGGAACGGCCCAGGGGACAGATCTGGAGATCGGTTCCGGCGCGTTCATTCCGGGGTTCGAAGACGGGCTGATCGGGGCGGAATCGGGCGCCACGGTGGACGTGGAGGTGACCTTCCCGGATAATTATCCCGGTACGGATGTGGCCGGAAAGGACGCCGTCTTTACCGTCACGGTCAACAGCATCCGGGTGGAATCTCCGGCCGAGCTTACGGACGAGTTCGTAAAGGGGCTGGATATCGGCTGCGAAACGGTGGAAGAGTATAGGAAATATGTGTATGATACCGTGGTGGAGTCCAGCGCGTCGGGCCTGATGCTGCAGAAGGTGATGGAGAACTCTCAGGTGAAGGAAGCGCCGGAGGCGATGGTGACCCGCTATTATGACCGGATCGTCGGCAATATGCAGTATTATGCGATGGTATACGGCTATGATCTGGATACGTTCATGAGCCTGAACGGGACTTCCGATGAGGAGTGCCGCAAATCCGCACAGCAGGCAGGAGAGGAAATGCTCGTCATGAAGGCGATCGCGGACGCGGAGGGCCTGAACGTGACACCTGAGGAGCTGGAGGCGGGAATTGCCGAGGACGCCGAGGCCGCAGGCTATGAGGATGCGGAAGCATATAAAGAAGCCATAGACCTGAAGGGCTATCAGGAATTCATGATGTCGGAGCGGGTGTTGAATTTTCTTTTGGAAAACGGCGTGGTGGAAGAATTGGAATGAGCGGCTGCTGCGGGCGCGCTGCAGGATCAAAGCGGCCGGGTTTCATTCTCATAGGAGCGCCGCTTTGGCGGCGCAGGCAGATTTCAGAAAGGGTTGGTATTGGTATGGAACTGACGAATATTAAGGATATATTCCGGGAAAAGGAAAGATACGCGGATCAGGATGTGACCGTGGGCGGCTGGGTGCGCAGCAACAGGGATTCCAAAACCTTCGGTTTTTTGGTGGTGAACGACGGAAGTTTTTTTGAACCGCTCCAGGTGGTTTATTCCGACGCGACGGCGGATTTCGAAGCGGCTGTGAAAATCGGTGTGGGAGCGGCGGTGATCGTTACGGGTAAGATCGTATTGACGCCGGGGGCCAAGCAGCCCCTGGAGATGCAGGCCCGGGAAGTCGTGGTGGAGGGCTCGTCCCCTTCGGACTATCCTCTGCAGAAAAAACGCCACAGCTTCGAATACCTGCGCACCATCTCCCATCTGCGGGCGAGGACGAATACCTTTCAGGCGGTATTCCGGGTACGTTCCCTGGCGGCCTATGCCATCCACCGCTTCTTCCAGGAAAGGGGATTCGTGTATGTGCATACGCCCCTGATCACCGGCAGCGACTGTGAAGGAGCGGGGGAAATGTTCCAGGTGACGACCCTGGATCTGGGAAACGTACCGAAAACCGAAGAGGGCGGGGTGGATTATGCCCAGGATTTCTTCGGCAAGCCCACCAATCTGACGGTGAGCGGCCAGCTGGACGCGGAAACCTATGCCTTTGCTTTCCGGAATGTGTATACCTTCGGGCCCACTTTCCGGGCGGAAAATTCCAATACCACCCGTCATGCGGCGGAATTCTGGATGATCGAGCCGGAGATGTGTTTTGCCGATCTTAAGGACGACATGCTCCTGGCGGAAGGCATGCTGAAATATGTAATCCGGTATGTGCTGGAGAACGCGCCGGAGGAAATGGCGTTTTTCAACCAATTCGTGGATAAAGGGCTGATCGAACGGCTGCAGCATGTGCTGTCCTCCGAATTCGGACATGTGACCTATACCCGGGCCATTGAAATCCTGGAAAAGCACAACGACGAGTTTGAATATAAGGTGCACTGGGGAAGCGACCTGCAGACCGAGCATGAAAGATTTCTTACGGAAAAGGAATTCAAGCGCCCGGTATTCGTGACGGATTATCCGAAGGAAATCAAGGCGTTTTATATGAAGCAAAACGAGGACGGAAAAACCGTGGCGGCCATGGACTGCCTGGTACCGGGAATCGGTGAGATCATCGGCGGCAGCCAGAGAGAGGACAAGCTGGAGCTCCTGGAAGGCCGGATGGAAGAACTGGGCCTGAAGAAGGAAGACTATGATTTTTATCTCGATTTAAGGCGTTACGGCTCCGCCCGCCATGCAGGATTCGGGCTGGGTTTTGAACGGTGCATCATGTATCTGACGGGTATGGGGAATATCAGGGATGTGATCCCGTTCCCGAGGACCGTGAAAAACTGCGAGCTATAAGGGATTGTTCACAGATACCATACAAATGGCCCGCGTCTTTTCAGGGGGGAAGCGGCCGGCAGAGGAAAACCGCCGGAAAATGCGGGGCCATTTCGGGATGCACCATAGGATAAAGAAGGTCGGGATATGCGAAAAAAATTTTTCAGCCTGTTTTTGATCCTGCTTCTGGCGGCCGCTTCTGCGCAGACGGCGTATGCCACCAGCAGCAGCGACCTGCGCAGACAGAGACAGGAAATGGAAAATCAAAGAAGAAGTGCACAGGGAGCGCTGGATTCCCTGAATGAGGATATCGATTCCCTGGCCGGGGAAAAAGCGGATATCGACGAACAAATCAGTGCGCTGACATCGGAAATCGCCGAGATCATGGCCAGTATCAGCCTGATGGAGGATGAGATCGCGGAGACGGAGGTTAGGATCGAACAGGCGCAGAAGGACTACGATGCGGCCAAGGCCAAGGAAGAGGCTCAGTATGTGGCCATGAAGAAGCGGATCCAGTACCTGTATGAAAAGGGGCAGGACAGCTATCTGCGGATTTTCCTGGAGGCCAAAAGCTGGGGGGATATGCTCAACAAGGCGGAGTATGTGCAGCAGATCTATTCCTATGACAGGAAAATGCTGGAGGATTATGCGGCCACGGTTCAGGAGGTGGCGGATCTGAAGGACGCGTTGGAGGAGGAGAAATCGGAGCTGGAGGCTGCTCAGTACGAACTGGAGGAGGAAAAGACGGTCCTCCAGGGCGCTTTGGACGAGCAGAAGGAGCTTGCGGCGGATTATGAGGTTCAGTTAGCCAGGGCCCAGCAGGAGGCAGCCGTATATAAGGCAAAAATCAAGCAGCAGAATGCACAGATCCAACAGCTTGCGGCTGCGGAGGATGCGAAACGTAAGGAAGAGGAGGCAAAGCGCAGGGAGGAGGAAGAGCAGCGCAGAAAGGAGCAGTCCGCCGGGCAGGGAGGTGGCAGCGGCGGGTCGTCCGGAGGCGGGAGCAAGACGGTGCCGCCCAAAATCGGCTCGGGAAGCGGGAGCGATATCGCCGCCTATGCCTGCCAGTTCGTGGGGAATCCCTACGTGCCGGGAGGGACGAGCCTGACAAACGGCGCGGACTGTTCCGGGTTCACCCAGGCAGTCTATAAGATATACGGTTATAATCTTCCGCGCAACTCTTCCGCGCAGAGGACCGCGGGCAGAGAGGTGTCCTATGAGGAGGCACAGCCCGGCGATCTGATCTGCTATGCGGGGCATGTGGCCATCTATCTGGGAAACGGGAGGATTGTCCACGCCAGCAGCGTGCGGACGGGCATCAAATACGGAAATGCCACATATAAGACCATCCTGTCCGTGCGTAGAATCGTAAATTAGAAGCGGATGATCTGTGCCAAAGCGAGGCATGTGGGTTAGCCTGCGATATGCAGGGGTATAAGTATGGAAGAAGTACGCTTTCATACTATTGAATTTGTGCCCGCTTGAGCGGGCATGGGGTGCAAGATTGAAAATAAAAAATTTTCAATCTTACGGATTTGGGCCTATTCCCGTTTTGGGAAGACCCAAAACGGGAAAGGCATGAGGATACATATGAAAAACTTTCTGAAGGAATTTGAAAAATTTATTCTCCGCGGGAACGTGGTGGACATGGCGGTGGGCGTGATTATCGGTGCGGCTTTCCAGGGAATCGTCAATTCTCTGGTAAACGACGTGATTTCCCCTCTGCTGGGGCTGGTGGCGAATACGGATCTGAGCTATCTCGCATTTACCGTCAGGGGTGTGGAGATCAGATACGGCGCGTTTGTGACCGCGGTGATCAATTTTCTGATCATGGCATTCGTGATCTTCCTTCTGATGAAGGTGCTCAATAAGCTGTCGGAGCTGGGGTATAAGAAAAAAGAGACGGAAAAGGAGCAGCCGGAAAAACCCGCCACAAAAATCTGCCCGTACTGTAAAAGCGAGATCCCGGCCGAAGCGGTGCGGTGCGGCCATTGCACATCCAATTTGGAGGAAGAGGTTTAAAACTCTTTATGAGGGCCGTTCGTACGTTCTGCGGGAGAGGGATGCGACAAGAGGGAAGGAGGAAGGTTATGCCGCCAGTGAGCCTGTTGGTAAAACCGGCGTCCGGCAGCTGCAATATGCGCTGCCGGTACTGTTTTTATGCCGATGAGCAGAATAAACGCGCCGTAGCGGTCTACGGGATGATGTCCGAAAAGACCATGCGCGCCGTTATCGACCAGGCCTTTGCCTATGCGGCGGGTTCGGACTGCTCCGTCGCTTTCCAGGGCGGGGAGCCCACCCTTGCCGGTCTCGAATTTTACCGGGCCCTTACGTCCTATGCGGCGGGTCATGAACTGGCGCCGAAAACTCCCGTCCGTTTCAGCATACAGACAAACGCTCTGGCGCTGGACGAGGAGTGGGCCTCTTTTTTGGCGGAGCATCATTTTCTGGTGGGTGTGTCGTTGGACGGCATGCAGTATATTCACGATCGATATCGTATAGATGCGCAGGGGAAGGGGACCTATGACCGGGTGATGGATGCCGTGCGCCTCTTGGCAAAGTACGGCGTGGAGACGAATATCTTAACAGTGGTGACGTCCGCCTCCGCCCGAAAAGGCGGGAAGCTGTACCGGTTTTTCCGGGACAACGGGCTGGAGTTTCAGCAGTATATCGAATGCCTGGATCCGATGGGGGAGGTGCCCGGAGGAAGGGAATATTCGCTTACGCCGGAGAAATACGGCCGTTTCTTAAAGGATCTCTTTGACGCCTGGTATCTGGACTGGGAGCAGGGGAAGGGGAGCTACAACCGGTACTTCGAAAACCTTTTGATGCTTCTGGCCGGACAGAGGCCGGAAAGCTGCGGGATGGCGGGCGTATGTTCCCCTCAGTGGGTGATCGAGGCGGACGGAAGCACCTATCCCTGCGATTTTTATGCCCTGGACGAGTGGCTGTTGGGAAACATCAACAAGGACTCTCTTTCCCGGATGGACGAACGCCGCAAGGAGCTGGGGTTCATTGCCTGGTCCCGCCGGGTACATGAGGACTGTAAAACTTGTCAATGGTTTTTTCTGTGCCGGGGCGGATGCCGCCGTCACAGGGAGCCCGTACGCGCGGACGCTGCGGGAAAGAATTATTTCTGCGCGGCCTATCAGGATTTCTTTTCTTACGCCTATCCCCGCCTTTTATCCTTGTGCCGGGGGATCATAGCGGAAGGAACCGGAAAGCGAGTGCAGCCGCCTGATAGATGACCTCTGCCGCTCCGCAGGAAAGCATAACCTGTATGGGACCTGCTTTTTTCCTGCGAAGGAAAAACAGGGCGGCCAGGAAATAGGCGACGGCGCGCAGATTGAGGTTCCGGCCGGCCAGGGAGGGCTGTCCGTTTCGGAAGAATGCCGTCGTCAGAATGGTAAGCCCCGAGGTGAAGATCATGGATACCACGGCGGGCCGCAGGCTTTCCAGGATTTTTTTCAGCAGGGCCATGTGGCGGAAACGCTGATACAGCCATGCCAGGACGGTGACAAAGAGGCAGGAGGGCAGGATGCAGCCTGCCGTGGCGGCGGCGGCGCCGGGGATGCCCGCCACCTGATTTCCCACAAAGGTGGCCGCGTTTACCGCGATGGGGCCGGGCGTCATTTCGGCGATGGTCACCAGATCGGCGAAATCCGCAGGAGTGATCCAACCGTAGCGTTCCACGATTTGGGACTGGATCAGAGGCATGGCGGCGTAACCTCCTCCGAAGCTGAATGCCCCGATGTATGCAAAAGCCCAAAAAAGTCGAAGACAGTTCATGTTTCCTCCTTTTCTGCCGCCGCCAGGCGGCATTCCATTCAGGGGATTACAAATCCCGGATTGAAAATTTTAATTTTCAATCTTCCTCCTTTTTGCCAGCGAGCGTATGGCGCCTATCGCCGCCGCTGCCAGGATGATAAAAGCCACATTGATGTGCAGAAAATATCCGGCGACAAAGGACAGGATCAGAATAACCATGAGGATCCTATCCCTCGTTTGGACCACATTCTTTCCCATATCCCAGACCACGGAAATCACCACGGCTCCCACGCCGGCCCGCATCCCGGAGAGCAGCGCTTTGAAAAGGAACTGATCCTGAAATGCCCGATAGAAGACGGAAACCGCCGTTAAAATCAAAAAGGGCGGCAGGACGGCGCCTGAAATGGCGGCAAGGACGCCGGGAATGCCGCACAGCTGATAGCCTACGACCACGGCTCCGTTTACGGCGATGGCCCCCGGGGAGGACTGGGCGATGGCTACCAGATCCAGCATTTCTTCTTCGTCGATCCAGTGGAGTTCGTCCACGAATTTATTTTTCAGCAAAGTGACGATGACATAGCCTCCGCCGAAGGTGAAGGCGCTTAAATAGAAGGTTGAGAGGAAGATCTGTTTCAGCTTGTTCTTTGGCATGGGATGTGCTCCTTTCTATGGGCTGCTTCTAAAGCCGCTGCTCCCGGCTTCGGACCTTGCGAATGCGGTTAAACTCTTCACTGCGTTCGTCGGACAACGCCGCATTCGCAAGGAAGCCGCTCCCATCGGCTTAAGAAGCAGCACCAAAGCGGCAGATGGCTTCCGGCAGGATCCTTCCCTGTGCGCCCCGGCGTCCGGTAGCCTGCGGGGTGGCTGTACTGTTACATTTGCCCTGATTAATAGGATTATAGCACTTGTCAATATATAAATAAAATTATATAATTTTATAATATTTATATTAAAAATCATATAATTAGAAAAAGAGGCAGGGGATCGGATTGACAATCAAGCATATGCGTATTTTCTTAACGGTCTGCGAATGCGGGAACAACGTGTCGGAGGCCGCGCGCAGGCTGTATATGACGCAGCCTTCGGTAACGGTGGCGATTCGGGAGATCGAGAAGCATTATGGAATCCTGTTGTTTGACAGGCTTTCTAAGAGGCTGTATCTGACGGAGGCGGGAAAGGGATTTCGTGAATATGCCATGCGCATCATGGGCATGTATGAGGACATGGAAGCCAGGATGCGCAGCTGGGATTCCTGCGGGAAGATCCGGGTGGGGGCGAGCCTTACCATCGGTTCCCAGTTCATGCCCTCGTATGTAAAAGCATTCCGGGAGCGCCACCCCGGCGCAGCGGTACAGGTATTGATCGGGCCTTCCCGGATGCTGGAATTAAAGCTTTTGGAAAACGGGCTGGATCTCGCTCTGGTGGAAACCCCGGTTCATGAATCCGCCCTTACGGCGGAAGCTTATATGGAGGATTCCCTGGAGGTAATCGCTGCGGCCAAGCCACCCTGGCATCGGGATCAGATTTTGTCCGTGGAGGAGTTTGCCGGACAGGACCTTCTTCTGCGGGAGCCGGGGAGCGGCACCAGGGATACCTTTGACCGGGCCCTTCAGGGGGCGGGGCTGTCGGTGACGCCTGTGTGGGAATCCACCAGCACCACCGCTCTGATCAATGCGGCCATATGCGGGATCGGCATTACCGTACTTCCCCGAAGGCGGGTACGGCAGGCCATTGAGGAAGAATCGGTATATCGCCTGGAGGTGGAAGGGCTGGATTTCGGGAGGAAATTCCATATCGTCCGTCACCGGGATAAATGCATAACCGGCCTGCTCCGGGATTTTGTCGGGATCTGCAGGGAATACGGAGAATAGGGTCGGGAATGGTTTGGAAAAACGGCGCATAGATATAGGATAAAGAATTCGCAGAGGGCGCCGCAGGATGCAGGAATTTGTTTTGGAGATTATGAACCGGTTCGGCTATCCGGGAATCGGGCTGTTGATCCTGATCGAAACCGTTTTTCCCCCCATCCCTTCGGAAGTGATATTGACCTTTGGAGGATTTCTTACCACCTGTACCGACCTGACGGCATCAGGGGTGATTCTGGTATCCACGGCAGCATCCCTGAAGGGCGCTTTCCTCCTCTATGCGCTGGGAAGGTTCTTAACGCCAAAGCGGCTGAATGCCTTGCAGAACGGAAAACTGTGCAGGAAACTTGGTTTTAAACAAAAGGATATTTCCGATACGGGAGACTGGTTTGCGAAGAAGGGGGAGAAAGCGGTTTTCTTCGGGCGCTGCGTTCCTATCGTCCGCAGCCTGATTTCCGTCCCGGCGGGGATGGCAGGCATGAATTTGGGGAAATTCACCCTCTATACGCTCGCCGGAAGCCTGATCTGGGATACCCTGCTGGTGCTGCTTGGGGCTGCGGCGGGGGAATCCTGGGAGATTATTATGAATTATATGGATGCCTATTCCGCCCTGGTGAAAATCGGCCTGGCCACGGCTGCGGTGACGGTGGGGGTTCGGCTCTGGAAGAAGAGAAAGAGATGAAGGGAGGAGGCCATTCGGTAACAGCCACTCTGCAGGCTACCGGATGCCGGGGCGCACAGGGAAAGATCCTGCCGGAAGCCATCTGCCACTTTGGTGCTGGTTCTTAAGCCGGGCACGGAGGCTTTAGAAGCAGCCCAAAGGGGCAGCGGGCTTCCGACAGGATCCTTCCTGCGCC
>JAETRI010000050.1 GCA_021770245.1 Lachnospiraceae bacterium | reverse complement strand
CCTGATTTGTATGCGCGCCAAGGCGCGCAGATGGGAGCCAAAAATGATTTTTGACAGTCATGCCCATTATGACGACAGGGCATTCGATAACGACAGGGAGGAAATTTTGGAACGCCTGCCAAAGGCCGGGATAGACGGGGTGGTGAATGCGGGTGCCAGCCGGGAATCCGTGAAACGCTCGATGGAGCTGGCGAAGCGGTTTCCCCATGTCTATGCGGCGGTGGGAATCCATCCGGAGCATGCGGCACAGATGGAAGAGGCGGACGAGGACTGGATGGCCGGCCTTCTGTCCCACCCCAAGGCTGTGGCGGTGGGAGAAATCGGATTGGATTATTATTGGAACGAGCCGGAGCGGGAGATTCAGAAGGAATGTTTCATACGTCAGCTCCATCTGGCCAGACGGACGGATAAGCCGGTGGTGGTGCACTCCCGGGATGCGGCAAAGGATACGCTCGACATTATGAGGGCGGAATATGGGGCGGGAAATCCCGCTTATATCCATTGCTTCTCCTATTCTAAGGAAACGGCCCGTGCGTTTCTGGAGATGGGCTGTATGATCGGGATAGGAGGGGTGGTTACTTTTAAGAATGCCAGAAAGGTAAAGGAGGCCGTATCCTATCTTCCCATGGACCGGCTGCTTTTGGAAACGGATTGCCCCTATCTGGCTCCCGTTCCCCATAGAGGAGAAAGGAATGATTCGCGCTATCTGACGCTGGTGGCGGAACGGATCGCGGAAATCAAAGGGATTTCCCCGAAGGAAGTGGAGGAGATTACCGGACGAAACGCCCGCTCCTTTTTCCGGATAAAAGAAAGCCCTTTGTATGAATACTAAAAAGACTGCTAGGAGGTAGGCATGCCCAGATTAGGCACCTTGTCCGGTACCCTGGAAGTACTGGAAAAATATCAGTTCCGTTTTCAGAAGAAATTCGGTCAGAATTTTCTGATCGAGCCGGGAATTATAGAGAAGATCGTGAGGGAGGCCGAGGTGGACAAGACGGATTGTGTCCTGGAAATCGGGCCGGGAATCGGAACCATGACCCAATATCTGGCCGAAAAGGCCGGAGAGGTCATTGCGGTGGAGATTGACAAGGCTTTGATCCCGATTCTTGAGGATACTCTGTGCGAATATCCCAATGTGACGGTTCTCAACGCGGATATTCTGAAGGTGGACGTGGGCCGCCTGGCAAAGGAACGAAACGGCGGAAAGCCCTTTAAGGTGGTGGCGAATCTGCCCTATTATATCACCACGCCCATCCTTATGCAGCTCTTCGAAAGCCATGCGCCCATCTCCGACATGACCGTCATGGTGCAGACGGAGGTGGCGATGCGGATGCGGGAGGGGCCGGGCAGCAAGGACTACGGAGCGCTTTCCCTTGCGGTTCAGTATTATTCCAGACCGGAGATCGTGGCGCATGTGCCGCCGGCCTGCTTCCTTCCCAGGCCCAATGTGGGGAGCACGGTGATCCGGCTGCACCGGTACGAAGAACCTCCGGTGAAAACGGCGGATGTGGCCTTTTTATTTTCCCTGATCCGGGCATCCTTTTGTCAAAGGCGCAAAACGCTGGTGAACGGGTTGCAGAATGCGCCGGGACTGGGCGTGTCGAAGGAGGAGGCGGCCGCTGCGCTGGAGCAGATGGGCCTGCCTGTGAACGTGCGGGGCGAGGCGCTGACCCTGGAACAGTTTGCCCGGCTGGCCGGGCTGCTTTACGAAAGAAGCAAGAGGGCCGGCCGTGACGGCCGGACGAGAGGAGAAGGGCAGGTTTGAAGCTGCGTTTCAAACTCCTTGATTTGAATGCGCGCTTTAGCGCGCAGATGGGAGCAGGAATGATCAAAGCGGTGGTATTTGATATGGACGGGGTTCTGTTCGATACGGAAAGGCTGAGCATGGAAAGCTGGAGGGCTGCTGCGGTTCAAATGGGCCTGGGCGATCTGGAAAAAGGCATCTACGGATGCATCGGGCTGAATCGGACGGACTGTAAGATCTATCTGGAGGAAACCTACGGAAAGGACTTTCCCTATGAAGCCTTTCGGAAGGAAACGTCAAAGCTGTTCGCCCGCAGAGTGGAGAAGGAAGGGCTTCCCATCATGAAGGGGGCAGGAGAGCTGCTGCAGTGGCTGGCCGGTCGGAGGGTGAAGATCGCTCTGGCTTCCTCCACATCCACGCCCGCGGTAAAAAGCCATCTTGAGCGAGCCGGGTTCACGGACTATTTTCAGGAAATCGTGGGCGGGGATATGGTGGAGCACAGCAAGCCTCTGCCGGATATTTATCTGAAGGCCTGCTCCCTGCTGGACGTGGAACCGGGGGAAGCGGCAGCCATAGAGGACTCCCCCAACGGGATCCGCTCCGCCCATGCGGCAGGCATGCTGCCCGTTATGGTACCGGACATGGTGGAACCCACAGAGGAAATCAGAGCCATGCTCTATGGCAACTGCAGGGACTTGTTTGAAGTAAGGCGGTTTTTGGAAGGACGTATAGCGGGGAAAACGACAATCCGAAAGGAAGAGGGAAGGGCACTGTCATGCTGAACCCGATGCAGGCCCGGCAGCTCAAGGATATGGTACAGCGGGTATTGCACGCGCCGGGAAACGAGTTTCGCACCACGCCGGAAATGACAGTGGTGTTCGATACCCGCCTGAAAAAAGAGGATGCTGCCGCGTATGGGAAGCAGATCGCGGAGATTTTGAAATCCATGGGGGATATGTTTCGCAATGTACGCCTGAACCTGGTTTGGTGGGATACGCAGGACGGGATCCGGCATGAGATTTCTGCATTCGTCCATCTGATAACGCAGAGTGCCTTTCGGGAATACGAAAGCCGCGGGGAGGCAAAGCCGCTGGAAGAGCTGTGCCGGGAACTGAAGATGTACCAGGCGCGCTCCCGGCTGATCCTGCTGGTCGCGGCCGGCCCCTGTGAATGGAAGGATGCCAAAGCGCTCCGGGAAAATCTGAATCCTTTTCTGCACCGGCGGCTGATTTTGATTTCCCCGGAAGGGATCCATAAAGGAAGTACTTTATTACATTGAAAAAGGAGATTTGAAAATGGGACAGACATTGATGTGGGCCGCGGGCGGTACGGGATTTACGTTTCTCATGACGGCGCTGGGGGCGGCCATGGTCTTTTTATTCCGGGGGGAAATCAAGGCCGGCATTCAACGGATTTTTCTGGGATTTGCTGCCGGCGTAATGATCGCCGCCTCCGTGTGGTCGCTCCTGATCCCGGCGGTGGAACGCGCGGAGGCGGCGGGAAAGATCGGCTGGATCCCGGCGGCGGGAGGATTCCTTCTGGGTGTGATTTTTTTGCTGGTGCTGGATCAGTTCCTGCCCCATCTGCACGCGGGCGCAGGACAGCCGGAAGGGGTCGCCACCTCCTGGCGGCGTACCACGCTGCTGGTGATGGCAGTGACGCTTCATAATATTCCGGAGGGGATGGCGGTGGGACTTTCCTTTGCCCTGGCAGCCCAGGAAGCGGGGATGGAAACCGGTCTGACAGCGGCCTTTGCCCTCGCCCTTGGGATCGGGATCCAGAATTTCCCGGAGGGCGCGGCGATTTCCCTGCCCCTGCGCCGGGAAGGAATGCCCGCCGCGAGAGCCTTTCTCATGGGAGCCCTTTCGGGGATCGTGGAACCCTTGTTCGGCATCCTGGTGGTGCTGATCGCAGGAGGGATCCTGCCGCTGATGCCCTGGCTCCTCAGCTTTGCCGCCGGTGCGATGATGTACGTGGTGGTGGAGGAGCTGATACCCGAAGCCCATCTGGGAGAACACTCCAATGTGGGGACGATGGGCGTTATGGCCGGTTTCCTGGTAATGATGATTTTGGATATCGCATTGGGCTGAAGGGTCAGCAGCCGGAGGCAAACCGCTCTGTCTGCTCGCGGATCAGGGCGGCATCCTCAAAATAGTTGATCTTCATGGCCCGTTTTACCTCCGAAAGCGTTTTGGCAGCCTCCGCCTGGGCGACTTCGCTGCCCTTCCTTAAGATTTCATAGATTTCGGGTATTCTTTTTTCGAATTCCCTCCTGCGGGTGCGGATGGGCTCCAATTCCTCCTGCATTACCTGATTTAAGAATTTTTTCACCTTCACGTCGCCCAAACCGCCACGGGAATAGTGATCCTTCAATTCCTGCAGATTCCGGTATTCGGGAAGATAACGCGCGAACTGATCATCCCGGCAAAACGCTTCCAGATAGATGAAGACCGGGTTTCCTTCTACCTTTCCGGGATCCTGTACCCGCAGATGGCCGGGATCGGTGAACATGGACATGACCTTCTGGCGGACCTCCTCCTCGCTGTCGGAAAGATAGATACAGTTATTCAGGGACTTGCTCATTTTAGCTTTTCCGTCAATGCCCGGAAGACGCATGCATGCCTGGCTGTCCGGAAGAAGAATGGAAGGATCGGTGAGCGTTTCACCGTAGACCGAGTTAAACTTGTGGACGATTTCCTTGGTCTGTTCGATCATGGGCGCCTGGTCCTCGCCCACGGGTACCGTGGTGGCATGGAAGGCGGTGATATCCGCTGCCTGACTGATGGGATAGGTAAAGAATCCCACCGGGATGCTGGTTTCAAAATTGCGCATCTGGATTTCGGACTTAACGGTCGGATTGCGCTGAAGCCGGGAAACGGTCACCAGATTCATATAATAGAAAGAAAGCTCGCACAGCTCCGGGATCTGGGATTGAATGAAGAGGGTGGACTTTTCCGGGTCCAGGCCGCAGGAAAGGTAATCGAGGGCCACCTCAATGATATTCTGCCGGACTTTCTCCGGATTATCCGCATTATCCGTAAGCGCCTGCGCGTCCGCAATCATGATGAAAATTTTATCATATTCTCCGGAATTCTGTAACTCTACCCTGCGTTTCAGGGAGCCTGCATAATGGCCGACATGGAGCCTGCCTGTGGGCCTGTCGCCAGTCAATATTACTTTACTCATGGTCTGTCTCCTGTTATGAATTTGATAAATGGAACCGGGATATCTTACCTCTTCCTATTCTAATCATAAACAGTGGGGGATGTCCAGAGAAATTTTTATCCGCGTCCGGACAGGGTAACATCCACCCCGCAGGCTCCCGGACGCCGGGGCGCACAGGGAAGGATCCTGCGGGGTGGATGTTACAGGACAGGCGCAGGAACGGCCCGGCAGCCGGATGCCGTCCCGGGCATTCAGGCTCCCTGCGTCGGGAAGGAAAGGGTAAAGGTGGCTCCTCCGCCCGGCGTATCCGTGACGGCGATTTCGCCGTGGTGGGATTCCATGATCTGGGCGGCGATGGAGAGGCCCAGGCCGAAGTGTCCGTCCGTCTGCCGCTCCCTGCTGCCCCGATAGAAGCGCTCGAAAATATGGCTTTTCATGTCGGCCGGAATACCTGGCCCGTCGTCAATGACCAGAAAGAGGGTCCGTCGGTCATCCTGGCGCAGCTCCATCCGGATATGGCTTCCCGCCGGCGTATAGCTGAAGGCATTGTGGATCAGAATGGACAAAAGCTGCCGGATGCGGCCGCTGTCACAGGGAAAGGGGCGCATGGATTGTTCCGGGAGCTTTACCGAGAGGAAATATCCCTTTTCCTTTGCCAGCGGTTCAAAGGCCTCAAAGGCTGTCAGAAGTAGAGTATCCGGTTCGCAGGATTCCGTCTGCAGGGGAAGAGACCTGCTGTCCGCCCCTGCCAGAAGGAGCAGATCGGAGATGAGACGGGACATGCCGGCGCCCTCTTCTTCCATAATGTCAAAAAATTTGTCCCGCTCCGCCCCGTGGGCCCTGCGGCAGGCGCCTGCTGCGGAAAGAAGGACGGCCAGAGGTGTGCGCAGCTCATGGGAA
Source organism: Lachnospiraceae bacterium (assembly GCA_021770245.1). Classification (GTDB taxonomy): domain Bacteria; phylum Bacillota; class Clostridia; order Lachnospirales; family Lachnospiraceae; genus Eisenbergiella. Next base: position 20,716 of record JAETRI010000050.1, on the reverse strand, counting down.
GCGGCGGCCACGAAAGCCAATTGGCTCTGCCGGCTGATTTCGACGGGGAGCAGCAGACGGCCCGTGAAATACCAGGAAAAAAGGCATAAAAGCACGCCCGCCGTCAGAACCAGAAGCAGGAAAATGCAGCGCTGGTGCAGAATCTGTTCCCGGAGGGTATCCAGTGGTTTCAAAATCAGGATTGCCAGTGTCCCGTCCGCACGATTGGAGATGGCGGCACAGCCATAGTAATCATCCCGTCCGCTGCCGGTTGACGGGAAAGAAAATTCCGTATGATAGGTGGCGAGCCTCCCCCTCGCTTCTATTTCATAGGTACGCTCATAGTAATCCCATCCTGCCCGGGCCTTTTCGCGGCGTTCGGGGTTTTCTCGCTGGTTTCCCCACAGAAAATCCCTTCCGTTATCCGTGATACTGATAAGATATTTTCCGTTGCCTTCCATCTTGGCCAGCCAGTCGTGGGTGAAGACGGTTTGCGTCTCCAGGCTGCTTAAGAGGGTATTCATATCGCTCTGAAAGGAAGCGAAGCTGTTGTCCTTCAGATTTTTTTCCGAGATGGCGAGATAACAGACGGATAATACGACAAGCAGGGACAGGATGATGCTTCCGTATAGGAGAGCGAGACGGCGGCGTACCTGGTTGAGCATGGCTGGACGGCTCCCTTCTTTAAAATAAACAGCAGCGGACGTTTTTATGTTTCCAGGAGATATCCGACGGATCGGACGGTCCGAAGGACGACACGGCTGCCCACGGTGCGTAATCTGCGGCGGAGAAAATAAACGTAATTGTCCAGGTTCCCTTCTTCCACATCGCTGTCCGGTCCCCATACGCGCATCAGGAGGGCGGCACGGGAAAGAGGGACGCCGGGATTGCGGAGGAAGGCTTCCATCAGACATCCTTCCCGGGGAGAGAGGGAACAGGAGCCCTCCGGCCCGGAAAGAGAGAAGGCGTCCGGATCGAAGGTAAGGTCCGCGGCGTGCAGGAGGCCGGTTTTTTCCAGCCTTCTGGGACGGCGTGCGATGGAACGGATACGCGCGCAGAGCTCGTCGAAGGCAAAGGGCTTGACCAGATAATCGTCGGCACCGCAGTCCAGGCCGGTGACCTTGTCATTCAGAGTCCCCAGGGCGGTGAGGAGAATGACCGGTGTGGCCGTCCCTTCGCCGCGAAGGGCTTTCAGCACGCCGAGCCCGTCAAGCCGGGGCAGCATGCGGTCCAAAAGAATGAGATCATACAGATTTTCATGGCAGTAATATAGGGCTTCTTCCCCGTCAAAACAGGCATCCACTAGGAAACCTTCCTGTTCTAAGGAATATTTCAGGGAAGCGCTCATGTTCCGGTCATCTTCGACGAGTAAAATACGCATGGTTGTCTCATCCTCCTTTTTCATTTGTAGTATAACACGTTTTTCTCTAAATTCATTCTAAGATTTCCCGCATCGTATCGGCCCGTTTAGAAAAAATTTAGAGAAAAAGCTGATAGGATAGGGACGGAAAGGACGCAACATGGAGGATTGGATTGATACTAGGGAGGAACGGAAATGACAGGTAAAAAAATCGGAAGAAGTTTGGCGGTATATCTGCTCGTATTGGCGCTGCTGTGTATCCAGACGGGCTGCGGATTTGGCGGAGGGGATAAGGAAGACGGCACGCAGTCCGACATCTCTGCGGACGAAGAAGCGGCGGCAGGCCGGGAGAGGGATGCAGAGGATACGGACAATACGGAATCTGACGGAAGCCAGGTTGCGGGCAAGGGAAGGTACATGGAAACCCTGACCCCCCTGCCGGACAAAGAGGGGTATCTGGGCAGGTCGATGGCCATGCTGTCGGACGGAAGCCTGGCGTTTTTCTCGGCATACGAAGGATTATTTGTTTCGTCAGACGGAGGGGCGAGCTGGGATCAGCGCCGCAGTACGGAGGAATTGTTGAACGGGCAGTTTGATAAAATCCCTTACATGGGGAACACGTCCATCGCGCCTGACGGGAGCGTGGGAATGGTCTGCAGCGAATTTCAGGAAGGTAAAGATACCAAAGTCACATTGGTGACGGCGGATGCGGAAGGGAATAACCTCTCCATTCCCGGAAATATGGAGGACGGGGATTATCTGCATAAGGTGTTCTGGAGAAATGAAAAGGAGCTCTATGGCGTCTCCGTCAAAGGGAGGATCCTATTGGCAGATCAGGAAACGGGAGGACTGAAAGAGTTGTTCAGTTCCTCCGATATGGTGGAAACAATGGCCTTCACGGACAGTAAGATGCTGCTTTTGGAGAATGCGGGCGTGGAGATCTATAATCTGGAGGAAAAAAGGCTGGAGGAACCGGATGCGGTGCTGGATGAATTCTGTAAGGAACGCTTCCGCGGTATGCTGTGCACCACGGATTCCATGGTCGGTATCCTGCTGGCGGAGGGTGAAGATATCGTCTATGTGGTGTGCGGGGACGGTGTGTTCCGGCATGTGCTGGGTGGAACCGCCATGGAGGAGTTCGTGGACGGCAGATTTTGTTCCCTGAATGACACCCGGCTGGGGCTGTGCGGATTCCTGGCCCTGGAAGACGGAGATTTCCTGCTTTTGACTACGGGGGAGGAACTGGTACGGCTGAGCTATGATCCCGATGAACCTACCATGCCGGAGCAGCAGCTGAAGGTATACAGCCTGTACGAGACGGACCGGATCCGGCAGGCGATCAGCGCGTACCAGAAGGAGAATCCCGAGGTATGGGTGGATTATCAGGTGGGGATTTCGGAAAATTCAGCCGTGACTTTGACCGATGCCCTGAAAAACCTGAATATGGAGCTTCTGGGAGGAAACGGCCCGGATGTGCTGGTGCTGGACGGTATGGACGAGGAGGTATACAGGGAAAAGGGAATTCTTACCGACCTTACGGATATTCTGGCTTCTTTCACGGGAGAGAAGGAAATTCTGCCCTCTATTTTAGCGGGTTGCACACGGGAAGGAGGATGCTATGCATTTCCTGCCGCATTCGCCCTGCCGCTCGTATGCACGAGGTCGGAATCGGAAGGAACGATAGATTCGCTTTCCGATCTCGCCGATGCGGTGGAAGCGCTGGAGCAGGAGGGGAAAGGCTCCGTCACGGGGCGGTTTACGGCACAGCAGGAGCTTTCCCAGCTGCTGTCCCTGGGCGGGGAAGGTATTCTGCAGGGAAAGGAACTGGACAGGGAGGCGTTGAAGGAATTCTTAACCCAGGCCAAACGGATCTATGCGGTGAGCCAGCGGGTGGTTTCTCCGGATTACCGCGAAAGCTTTGGAAAAAGGAGCGGGGCGGTATCCTTCGGCCAAGTGGCAGAGCTGGTTGGGATAGACGTGGCACAGATCTGCTATGGAATGGCGGAAAGCATGGTCTTTGACATCGGGGCATTGAGTGTCCTGCTGGAAAGTGGCGCTTACCAGGTCAGTCTGTACGGGGACGGCGGTTTTCTGCCTGTCTGCAGCATGGCCATTACGGCCAACGCCGCGCAGCCCAAGCTGGCGGAGGAATTCTTCCGGACGGTCTTCTCAAAAGAGCTGCAGGAGACGGAATACCAAGGGTTTCCGGTGAACAGGGCAGCATTTGAAAAGATGTGCAGCGATCAGGAGAACCAGGTGAGCTTTGGCGGAACCATGTTCCTGCCCGACGGGACGGAAAGGCATTTTAGTGCGGAGTATCCTTCCAGACAGACCACGATGAGGCTGGAAGAGCTGGTGGAGGAAGCGGGCTATGGCATGCAGAAAAATGCATTTCTGGAAGAAGCGGTCATGACCTACGGGCCGGACGTACTGGCAGGGATGATGGATATCGAGGAGGGCGTAGATGCGGTCGCAAAGGCGGTGGCCATTTACCTGGCGGAATAGAAACGGGAAAAGACGCTTCGGCACTTCTTCATTTGGGAGAAAGGGAGGGATACGTGCTTTGTTTTCTCCGCGGCAGGAAGGGATCCATGCTTTACCATTCCTGTTTCCCAGCCTCCTCGGCATGGCGTATTTCGTCCTCCTGCCCTTTGGGGATGTGATCCGGCGTTCCTTTACCACAGCAGTGACGGGAGAATATGTGGGGTGGGAAAATTACAGGCGCGTATTTGAAAATGAGGCATTTCGCCTGGCGGTGAGAAATACTGTCCGTTTTTCGGCGGTGTGCCTGCCGCTCCTGATCGTGCTGGGCCTGCTGACTGCGCTGATCCTGTCAGGGATGCGCCGGGGTCTCTGGTTGAAAAGCGTGTTCCTGTTCCCCATGGCGATGCCGGCTGCCACGGTGGTGGTGGTATGGAAGCTAGCCTTCCACCGGGAAGGCCTTTTGAATATGGTGACGGGGCTGGAGCTGGATTATATGAACACGGATCTGGCCTTCTGGGTACTGGTGTTCAGCTATCTGTGGAAAAACCTGGGATATACCGTAATATTATGGCTGGCGGGGATCCTGAGCGTTCCAAAGGAGCTGATCGAGGCGGCCTGCACGGACGGAGCCGGAAAAATCCGTGTCTTTTTCTCCATCCAGCTGCCCCATTTAAAGGGCTCGCTGTATACGATCACGGTACTGTCCTTCCTGAATTCCTTCAAGGCATTTCGGGAGGCCTATCTGGTGGCCGGACCCTATCCGCAGGAGAGCATGTATCTGCTGCAGCATCTGTTCAATAACTGGTTTGCCAGGCTGGAACTGGATAAAATGGCGGCAGGAGCGGTCAGCATCGGTATCGTGCTGCTGGCGGTCATCCTTCTGCTGCGAAGACTCCTGGAGGTATGAACCTTCACGTAGAATCAGCCCGGCGTATGTGGGATATAGGAAATTGAGAATCTGGAAGATACGAACTCGGAAGAAAAACGGATATAAAAAGGGGATCCGGGCTGCCGCCTGGATAACAAACGGACTGATTCGGCTGTGTCTGCTGATCCCGCCGGCCCTTCTGATGCTGCTGCCCGTAATACTGCTGCTTAGCGGATCGATTACCAGCCGTCAGGAGCTTGGAATATATCTGCGTCCGGTTTTGGAAGAACGCGTGCTGCTTCCTCAGGAAGGCGGGAGGGCGGAAGACGGGAAGGACACGGCATGGAAGCTGCTGCCCCGTTATCCCACGCTGGAGCATTACGGGAAGGTGCTGCTTTTTTCACCCCAATTCTATACGGTATTCTGGAATACGGTCAGAATGACGGCAGCGATATTGGCAGGACAGCTGTTGATTGCCGCACCTGCCGCATGGGCCTTTGCGGTTTACCGTTTTCGGGGGAATCGGCTTTTATTTACGGTCTATATCGTCCTGATGCTTATGCCGTTTCAGGTGACGATGCTGTCCCAATATCTGGTGCTGGATGCCATGGGAGTGATGGATACCGGCGAGGCTGTCATCCTGCCTGCGGTCTTTTCCGCGTTTCCGGTTTTCCTCATGTACCGCAGCTTCTGCGGCATACCCATCGGGCTTTTGGAGGCGGGCAGGATAGACGGTGCGGGAGAACGGACTCTTTTTTTCAGGATCGGGCTGCCTCTGGCATCGGGAGGAATCCTTTCGGCCGTCGTGCTGGGATTTTTGGAATGCTGGAACATGATTGAGCAGCCTCTGGCTTTTCTGAGGGAAAAGGCTTTATGGCCGTTATCGCTGTATCTGCCTGAAATCGATATCGATCAGGCGGGATTCGCCTTTGCGGCATCCGTGATTACGCTGATTCCCGCCGTATTCGTATTTCTGCTGGGCCAGGATTATCTGGAACAGGGCATTGTGGCATCGGGAATGAAAGAGTAGAGGGGAGGAGACTTTGCCGTGGATGACAACAGGAAAAAAATAGGAATTGCTCTCGGCATTTTCATGGCCGGTATGCTGCTGCTCACGCTTGTTTCCAGGGGAATCTATGCGGCAGGACTTCCACAGGTATCCGTGGAGCTTCCGAAGAAAGCTTCCCTGGTCCATCAGGTCAAAGCGGCCGGCAACGTGATACAGGGAAGGGAGCTGGCGGTGAACGTACCGGAGGATTTGCGGGTATACGAAGTCTTTGTGCGGCCCGGAGACCGGGTGGAGGAGGGCGACGAACTGTTCGCTCTGGATACGGCGTACCTGCAGGAGACGATCGGGCAGAAGGAGGCGGAAATCGAGAAGCTGCGGCTGCAGATTGCAACGCTGAACTATAATCTGGAGCTGGAGGGCTCGCAGAAAAACAGGGAGATGGAACGGGCCAACGAGGACGGCCTTCGGGCGGCGGAGGAGGCGGAGCGATTGCTGGAACGCGCCAGAGAGGATGAGGCATTGGCCCGCGGGAAGCTGGAAGCGCATCTTAAGGACGGAGTGGAACGTACCTCGGACGAGGATAGAAAACGGCAGGAGGAGGATTACCATGCCTGGGAGGACCGTGTTTCGGAGGCTGCGGGCAGCAGTGCACAGACCCAGGAGAACGTAAAGAGGCAGCAGGAGGCGGTATCGAGCCTGGAGAAAGAGGTTGACTGGCTGAGAAGCCGGATAAGCGCGGTGAGCGGAAACGATATCGGGATCGCGGAGGAGCTCGGGCAAAAGGAAGCGGAGCTGGACGAGGCGAGAAAAGAACTGGAAAAGGCGCGTTCCGTCAGCAATGAGGCCGCAGGGGAGCTGACGGATCTGCAGAGGGGAACCCATATTCTGCCTGATTTTACCGCAGAGGATGCGGATCTGGAGGCCTGGGAGGCGGAACTGGAAGCTTTACAGGAGCAGGTACGGCAGGCGGAACGTGCCCTGGAGGATGCCCAGACCCGGAAGGAAGAGCTGCTGCAGGAGGCCAGGAGAGGACAGGAGGACAGCACGGCGCCGGAGCGTACGGATGCCTCCCTCGGACTCTGTCAGATGGATTATGCTAAGCAGGAAGCACAGCTGAAGGCGCTATACGGATACCTGGAGAGCGGCGGGAAGATCCTGGCAAAGATGCCGGGGGAAATCACACAGGTTCGCGTACAGCCCGGAGAAAAGACGGGTTCCGGCGCCGCGCTCCTCTATGCGGATCTCTCCGAACCATTGCAGTTCATGGCTCAGATCGACAAGGAGCAAAAGAAATATATGGAGCAGGGACGGGAGGCCACGGTTCGTCTGAATGACAAAAACTATGACATGACGGTGGATTACCTGTCGGCCGACGAAAACACGACAGGAAGCTATACCGTGCGCATCAACCTTTCGGAGGGTGTGGGGAAGATCGGACAGAGCGGGGAATTTTCCCTGTCGGTGCAGTCGGAGGTTTATATGCAGTGTATACCGCTGGATGCGCTCCGCCAGGATGAGATGGGACGACCTTACGTGTATGTCCTGACGGAACACAGTACGGTACTGGGAAAGGAACTGACTGCCCAACGGATGATGGTGGAGCTGCTGGATCAAAACGAAAAGATGGCGGCGGTTTCCTCCGGCGGAATAGATGCGGATACGCGGCTGATCGTGTCGGCAACCAAGGAATTTGAAGACGGGGATGTGGTACGGCTGCGGGACTGATCGGTTTTCGGTAGGGAGAAGCAGGACAAACGCATGGATGGCTTTGCAGTTGTTTTTCATGCCGGCCGCATCACGGGAGCATCCTTTTCCTTTTAGTGTGCGCGCGGAGGAACCTTCCGGCACAGGCCGGAAGGAGAAGGGCGCAGCAGGACGGGAGCAGCAGCAGGGCGTATCCGATAAAGCCTGCGGGATCTTTCTTCCAGGAGCCTGTGAGGAGAGGGACTCCCAGCAGGAAGAAGAGGTACCAGAAAGCGGGTAGAAGCAGGACTCTAAAAGACCGCAAAGGGGCGCCGTTCGGGTCGTCGGAGGAAAAGCGCCGGAAAAGACGATCCGCAGACCAAAACAGAAGGGACAGAGCGGTGAAATAGGTAAGAACACCGGTCAGGGTGTGGAGGCTTTCGCGGGTGAGCCATCCGCCGTGTCCGAGAAGGAGGGGAGGCAGATGGACGGACAGGGCGATTCGGATTCCGTTTGTGAACACGGCAGTGACATAGGACAATGCCAGACTGAACGCGCACCAAATGATTTTGACCGGATGTCTGTCTGATCGGTGGACGAAGGAATAAAGGAGCATGGCAAAGGACAGGGTTAAGAACCGCAGGCCCGCGCAGGAAGGAGCGATCAGAAATCTGACAGAGTGATTGACATAACCGGCTCCCGGCAGGTATTCAAAGGAAAATCCGCAGAGTCTTCCGGCCCACCACGCTGTGGGGGCCAGAATCCAGCGAAGACTGTCGCAGCCTGCCGTTTTGGCGAAGCGCTTCAGCCCCAGGATCAGGAGGGCTCCGGCCAGGTAATAGCCCATATTTTCCCGGAGGACGGGGAGGATAGGGCGTCCGACAATTTTTCTCATAAGAATCGCCTGCCTTTCCGTCCGTAATCGGTGTGGCTGCACAGCGCGGCAGCGAGCAGAGCCGGGAGGAGAAGGAGCAGCCCGTCCGGTTCAGAACCCACCGTGTATCCCTCTCCGACGGCGAGCTCGGAAACGTTCTTCGGAAGCGGCAGGGGCTGTTTCACATCGTCGGCCTGACCGGTCTTATTCCGGACGGTTTCCGTGACGGCAACAAAGGAGGTATAGGGCGTCATCATGGTATACTTTAGCCCTAGGGAAGTGACCTGTGCCTTCACGGAAGGGTCAGTGTCGCTACAGCCGTAATCCGTAAGCCGCTCCACCCTTTTACGCGCCCAAAGATAGCGGACGGATTGATCATCCGGGCGAACCGTGGCCTGCGAGACGGGAATTTCGCACACGTACGGCCCGTTTCCGGTCATTCCCGTGATCCGTACAGAGCCGGACGGTTCCCCTCTCCATTTACCGAACAAGGTGACGGGACGGCTGGCAAACAGGGTGGGAAGATTCACCGGTTCCACATCGTATACGTCAAATCCCTGCCAGGACACCCGGATATCGGTGAGGATCGGCGATTCGATATAGGAACGGAAGCGTTCGGCCGTAGCGGAAGCCTCCAGGGAATCCGTGACCACAAAAGACTCGCCCAGCCCGGCCTTGGCAATCCCCTCTATGAGATATCGGTTGACGGAGCTCCCGATTCCGAAAGAAAAGAAGCTGGCGGTATTCAGGTTCGCGCGGATGAGATCAAAGATTTCCTTTTCCCCGGACAGATATCCGTCGGTGATGGTGATAACGCTTCGGGCGGTATTTTCCTGTACGGGAAGGGCCAGAGCCGTATTTAAGGCAGGAGCCATTTCCGTACCGCCGCCTCCGAACTGCATGTCGATGAAATGTACGGCGCGCTGCACGTTATCCTGCGTTGCAGGCAGCGAAATGGCGGCCATGGGAACGGTTTCGTCCGAAAACAGGATCACGTTAAAACGGTCGGTCGTCCGAAGTCCGGTCACAAGGTTTCGGATCAATTCTTTGGCGGTTTCCAGGGGATAGCCGTCCATGGAACCGGACACATCCAGAACAAAGAGGTATTCCCGGGAGGGGACCGTCGCCGCGTCAAACCGCTCCGGAGGCTGCATGGTTAACAAAAAAAAGTTTTCCTCTTCCCCCGGGGTGAGAATCAGACCACAACCCATATCCTCTCCGGTTAAACGATAGGAGAGAAGAAAATCCCGGTTTCCCGCATACTCCTGCGGATTGGCGAGCGTGACCCGGGCGGAGTCCTTTGCTTTCCAGTCGATAGCCACCTCATGGGAGGAGCAGACCAGATCGGAGATAGGAACGCCTGTGGAAAGATTCACAGTGATATGATACTGCTCGGCAGGCTCGGTGCCGTTTCTCAGAAACGGGCTGGCGATCCATTGATCCGTTTTCATGCTGGCGGGGACGGTCGGGCTGGCATAGCGGGGACCGGCTACGGTCGGAAAAACGAACCGGCATGTGCCGTCCACAGTCTCGATCATTTCCGTGTAGTGCAGCTCAATGCGGACGGTATCTCCGGGCATGACATTTGCCACATCCATCGTGAAGACATTGGGACGCTGCTGTTCCAGCACAGAAGCGCTTTTCCCCTGGCTTTTGGCCCGCTCGTATTCCTGCCGGGCTTCTTCTTTTTCCTTGATGGCGGCGGTAATCCGCTCGTCGCCGATTTCCATGGTCATCCCATGAACGCTCACCCGGGTGGACGCGGGGAAAACATAGCTTGCGTTAATGGGCGTCTCTCCCGTGTTGGAATACACCTGCGTAACATAGGTTTCGGCAATGACCCCGTTGATATTAACCGATACATCGGTCTCCTTGAGAGGGAAGCTTTCAAGGGCCGTACCGGTTCCCTCCAGAAGAAAATAGGGCGCCAGCGTCACATCTCCCTCCTCGCCCAACGGATCCGCTGCCTGTACGGCCGAAGAAACGAGAAGCCATAAAAAAAGAGGAACAAAACAGCGAAGAGATTTCTTCATCCAATTCATACGGACTCCTATCTGCCCGGCTTAGCGGGCGTTCAAACAAAGATCCTGAAAACGAAGGTCTCCCGTTTCCTCTGAACGGACCGCTTGTGCGGGCGCTCGGGTTCCGGGAAACTATCTGTATCATAAACCGCGCGGGCATCAGAAAGGCATCATAGATGCATCAAAGTTGTAACATGACAAACGCAGGAACGGCCCTGAGCAGCTGCGGCACCCCTGCCCGGGCCGTTCCTGCGTTTATCATGTAAGTTATAAATTATCCTGTTGACTTTAGCTTGGTAAACTGCTAATATGTTAACGTGAAATCTGAGATTTCCCGATCCTGATTAGGATTCCTGCTAAAGCAGGCGGACGGGAGTTAACGTGAAATCTGAGATTTCCAGATCTTGGTAATGAGAGGAGAAGATTATGAAAAAACTGACAGTATTTCCATTGGCCCTGCTGCTTTCCCTGTTCCTGGCGGCCTGCGGAGGCCAGGCTTCTTCCGGCAGCGAAACGGAGGGAAGCACACAGAGTGAGGCTGTATCCGAGGAAGAATCCGCATCCCAGGAAGCCACACCCGATTCTGCCCAGACCGAAGGCAGCGACATGGCTTATGTGAAGGAAAAGGGAACCCTGGTGGTGGGGATTACGGACTTTGAACCCATGGATTATAAGAATGAAAGCGGAGAATGGATCGGTTTTGACGCGGATATGGCCAAGGCTTTCGGGGAAAGTCTGGGCGTTGCCGTCGAATTCGTGGAGATCGACTGGGACAATAAAATCATGGAGCTGGACGGTAAGACCATCGATTGTGTCTGGAACGGCATGACCCTTACGGCGGAAGTGACGAGCTCCATGGAGTGTTCCAGGGCGTACTGCAACAATGCGCAGGTGGTGATCGTCCCTGCCGCCGTGGCCGATCAATATCAGGATGAGGCCAGCCTGTCAGGCCTGACCTTCGCCGTGGAGGCAGGAAGCGCCGGAGAAGAACAGGCGAAGCTTTTGAACCTTACCTGTACCCCCGTGAAGGCCCAATCGGATGCGCTGATGGAAGTGGCGGCAGGAACCTCCGATGCGGCGATTATCGATTCCCTGATGGCGGCTGCCATGGTGGGAGAAGGGACCGGTTATGCTGATCTTACATATACGGTAGGGTTAAACAGCGAGGAATACGGCGTGGGATTCCGGAAGGGTTCCGATTTGGCTGCGGCTTTGAACGATTTCTTTGCCGCAAGCTATGCGGACGGAAGCATGATGGAATGTGCCGAAACATACGGCGTCCAGGCGGCGGTTGTGGGACAGTAGGGCGCGCAGGCCGATAGAGGCCTTTTATCCGAAAGAAGAAAGCGGGAGAAGGAAATGGAACTGATTTTGGAGCAGATGCCAATCGTTATCCATGCGTTGAATATCGGTTTTTTACAAACGCTGAAGCTCTTTTTCATAACGTTGATCGGCGCACTGCCCCTGGGACTTGTGATTGCTTTCGGCTCCATGTCCCGTTTTTGGCCGTTGCGTTATGTTACCAGGTTTGTGGTCTGGATCATCAGGGGGACTCCTCTGATGATCCAGCTTTTAATTATTTATTATTTTCCGGGCCTGGTGCTCCACACCCCCATCTGGGGAGGCGGCGAAGGGGGCCGTTTTCTTGCGGCGGCGGTGTCGTTTATCTTCAACTATGCCTGTTATTTTTCGGAGATCTATCGGGGCGGTATCCAGGGAATTCCCGTGGGCCAGACGGAAGCGGGGCTGGTGCTGGGGATGACCAGGCCGCAGATCTTTTTCAAGGTTACATTGCTGCAGATGATCAAACGCATCGTTCCGCCCATGTCCAACGAGATCATTACCCTGGTGAAGGATACCTCCCTGGCGAGAATCATCGCGCTGCAGGAGATCATATGGGCAGGGCAGGCATTTATGAAAGGCTCCCAGGGAATTTCGGGCGCGATCTGGCCGCTTTTTTTCACCGCTGTCTACTATCTCATATGTAACGGTCTTCTGACCGTGGCGTTAGGGCGGCTGGAAAAGAGGCTGGACTATTTTAAGTAAAATTTGTATTGCAGATTTGGGACTCGTAACTTTGTGCGGCAGCACGGAGGGGATTGCGGAAGCCGCCCCTCCGGCGGCGGAATGAGAGGAAAGATGGCGATTTTGGAAGCGGAACATATCCGCAAGACCTTTGAACATACACAGGTGCTTAAGGACATCAGTTTTTCCCTGGAGCGGGGACAGGTATTGTCCATCATCGGATCATCCGGCAGCGGCAAAACCACATTGCTGCGTTGCCTGAACTTCCTGGAACGCCCGGACGGCGGAGTGATCCGTGTGAACGGGGAAACGCTGCTTAACGCTGACGACCCGGTGACCTTTAAAGAGAGCGAAATTCGGGAAAAAAGACTTCACTTCGGGCTGGTGTTCCAGTCTTTTCATCTTTTTCCCCAGTATACGGCCATGCAGAATGTAATGCTTGCAAGGGATCTGATTGCCAGAAAGCAGCCGGATTATAAGGCGAGAAAAAAAGAGATCTCACGGGAAATAGAGGAGCAGGCTGTACGGCTGCTTACCCAGATGGGTTTGGCCGACCGGCTGAACAGCTATCCGCACCAGCTTTCCGGCGGGCAATGTCAGCGGGTTGCCATCGCGCGTGCCCTTGCGCTCACCCCGGACATCCTCTGCTTCGATGAACCTACCTCGGCGTTGGATCCGGAACTGACCGGAGAGGTGCTCAGGGTTATCCGGGAACTGGCCGACCGGAGGACGACCATGATTATTGTCACTCATGAAATGGCTTTTGCCAGGGATGTGGCAAATCAGGTGATCTTTATGGATGACGGACGAATCCTGGAGCAGGGCGACCCCAGGCAGATATTCGAGAATCCTTCAAAGGAGCGTACAAGGCAGTTTTTAGCGCGTTTTACTCAGGGATGAGGAAGAAATGTACCTATCCGGCAGGGTAGGGGAAAGCTGAGTCAGACTTTTAAATAAATACAAAAATAATACCTATAGGTATCCGATTACCTTATCCGATGATATCTTCAAAAACATTTATATTAACTATACGATATAAATGAAGGAGAAGGTATGAAGGATATGTATGATAAGAAAAAGAGGAAAGCAGAAAGGGAGCTGTATATCAATATCGGCAACCGCCTGCTGATTAAAAGAAGGGAACTGCATTTTACCCAGGAGCAGATGGCGGAAGTGCTGGGAGTGAGCACCGGATTCTACGGAATGATCGAGCGCGGCGAGAAAGCTCCGAGTCTGGAAAAGCTGGTCATCATCTATGAAAGACTGGGGACGGATATCACATATCTGCTAACCGGCGACGAAAAGGAAGAAACGGTTATCAATTATATCGAGAGATGCCCGAAGGAAAAACGGTATGATTTTGAACAGATGATGAAATATGCGCTTAAACTCGTTGAAGAAGAAAAAAATAAAAAGAATTGATATAAAATAAATGGAAAGAGAGCTGCCTTACGGCGGCAGAATGGCGGTTAAAGTGAAAACGGTATACAGCGAATTTATATTGGGGGATATGCGTGCCTGCTATGTGCAGGATGAGGAGACAGGAAGCCTGGAGCTTGTGCTGCTCCCGGAAGCCGTGACGTATGAGGTTTCTTATCGGGAAAAGCCGTATCCGGATTCTTTGGTGCAGGTGAAGATTTCGGGAGACACTTATGCGGGCGGCTACTCGGGCGGCAGGACCATGCGGCAGAGCGCGTCCGTGCTTGGGCTCAGACTGGAAGGACAGGAGGTAAACGGGGAGGCAGCCCGTATCCCGCATCCTGTATTGGAGTCTTGGGGGATAAAGGGTGCGGATGACGGGACAGTGGTCTGCACGATATTGGCGGATGACCGAGGCTGCCGCTATCGGCATACCCTTATATGGAAAAAAGGGAAAAAGAGCCTGCTTTGTTATACGGAATTTGAGAACGCTTCCGGACAGGCGGTTGATTTGGAGATGCTGTCCAGTTTTTCGCTGGGCGGGATCTCGCCCTTTGTGGGGGCGGATGAGAGCGGTGTGTTAAAGCTGCACCGCATCCGCAGCGTGTGGAGCATGGAGGGGAGAACAGAGTCACAGCTTTTGGAGGACTTGCAGCTGGAGCCTTCCTGGGGCGGCCACGCGGTTCGCTGTGAGAGGTTCGGACAGGTGGGCTCGATGCCGGTAAACGGGTACTTTCCCTATGCGGTGATGGAAGACGCGAAGTCAGATATTTTCTGGGGCGCGCAGCTTTGCCACAATGCGAGCTGGCAGATGGAGGTTTACCGCAGGGGAGACGATGCCGTGCTTTCCGGCGGATTGGCGGATTATGATTTCGGCCACTGGATGAAACGGGTGGAGGCCGGGGAAACGTTTGTGTCTCCCGTGGCTATTTTGTCCGTGTGCAGGGGCGGCGGCATCGAAGAAATTTCCCAGAGGATGACGGCGGCCCTGGATGAGGCGGTGAATGCAGGGCCGAAGTCGGAGCAGACGCTTCCCATTCTGTTTAATGAGTATTGTACCACATGGGGCTGTCCTTCCTGCGAAAATATTCGCGGAATTCTGGATGCCATAAAAGACAAAGGGCTTTCCTATTTTGTGATCGACTGCGGCTGGTTCAAGCAGGAGGGCGTCCCGTGGGATATTGCTATGGGTGATTACTGCGTATCGAAAGAACTGTTCCCGGAGGGGCTTGCCAAGACGGTGGAGGCCATCAAGGCCTGCGGCATGAAAGCCGGTATCTGGTTTGAGATCGACAATGTGGGAGAGAGAGCAAAGAGCTATCAGGATACGGCGCATCTGCTCACAAGAAACGGCGCGCCGCTCACCACTTCCATGAGAAGATTTTGGGATATGCGCCAGGAGTGGGTGCAGAAGTATCTGGAGGAGCGGGTAATTGGCACCCTGAATCAATACGGCTTTTCCTATATGAAGATGGATTACAATGACACCATCGGTGTAGGCTGCGACGGCGCGGAGTCGTTGGGCGAGGGGCTGCGGCAGAATATGGAGGCGTCGCTTGCCTTTATCCGCAGGGTGAAGGAGAAGGTGCCCGGTATCATTCTGGAAAACTGTTCTTCGGGCGGGCATAAGCTGGAGCCGCTCATGATGGGCGAGTGCAGCATGGCTTCTTTTTCGGACGCCCATGAATGTGAAGAAATTCCGGTCATTGCGGCGGCTCTGCACCGTGTGATCCTGCCGAGGCAGAGCCAGATTTGGGCAGTGATCAGAGAGGACGATTCCCTTAAAAGAATCGCATATTCTATCGCCAATACTTTCCTTGGCAGAATGTGTCTGTCCGGGGATGTGACGAAGCTGACGGAGGCCCAGTGGGATGTGATTGACCGGGGAATTGCCTTTTACAAAAAAGCGGCGCCTATTATTATGAACGGGTACAGCACGCTCTACGGGCCGAAGGTGATAAGCTGGCGGCATCCGAAGGGCTGGCAGTGCCTGATACGGACGGAAGGCGGCGTGGAGCATGAGAAGAAGGACGGGCTGCTTGCCGTATTCCATTCTTTTAACGGGGAGCACGACGGAGCGCTGGAGGCGCCTCTTCCGACGGACGGGACATACCGGATTGAGGAAGTTTATTCCGATGCGGAAGCAGATGTCAGGGCTGACGACGGGAAACTGGTGTGTCGGATTCCGGAGGATATGCGTGCCGTGGCGGTTTTGGCAAAGAAATGTTGACGGTACGTTTTATGCGATATGAAATATAAGGATGGATAAGCGGTACGGCTTTGGGAGCCGTGCCGCGCTGTCAGATACCGCCATAAGTATCTTTGATTTTCCCTTGACAGGTGCCATGAGATATGGCACCTGTCTTTCATAGTTAAAATAAAAAAGCAGTGCTAAGCTGTGGTTTGGAACCTATGGCTTGGCATTTTATTTATACTTTCGTTTCCTAAAAAAGTATCCACAGGAGTTTCGTCAACAACATCGTGGGATGGCAGATAAAAAAATGGCAGGTTATCGTTTCCTCCGGAGCAAGGTAGGGGATAGAAATTTTTTAAAATAATTAGCACTCACCTCTTGACAGTGCTAACAAGATATGCTATAACTGTTATAGAACAAAAAAGGAGGTATTTGCTATGTTAGTAAGAAAGAATTTTTTTGATGACTTCTTTGGAGATATTTTTGACGATCCTTTCTACAGCAGAGGATATGCGCCGCAGACCCAGTTGATGAAAACGGATATCCGGGAGAAGGACGGCCAGTATCTTTTGGAGATCGAGGTTCCCGGATATTCCAGGGAAGACGTTAAGGCCGAACTGAAGGACGGCTATCTTACCATCACCGCGGATCGGAAGGAGCCTGTGGAAACGGATGGGGAGAAAACCAAATATATCAGAAGAGAGAGATATTACGGAACGATGAAACGGACGTTCTATCTCGGAGAGGAGATCACCGAAAAGGAGATCCATGCGGCGTTCAGGGACGGGATCCTGCGGATCATCATTGAGAAGCCGCAGCCTAAAAAGATAGAGGTGGAGAAGACATCCATCCCAATCGAGGGATGAGAAGAGCCGGGGAGGCAGGGAAACTGCCGGCCCCGGCTTTTTCCGGCCGCACAGGCAATTCCGGTTCCGTGTATTTTCGCAGGAGCGGCTGCGGGATCAGCTTTGCGGAAGAAATCCTTCAAAGATGAACAGCCTGAAATCCTTTCGACAGAGATTCAGCTCCTCCTGGGAGCGGATCGTCCAGGCCACCGGCAGGGCGTGATAGAAATTACAGCACAGCCTTCTGGAGAGATCGTTTTTATATTTCCAGTTATAAGCGATGAAATCCGGCCGGGACGCAATATTGGTCAGCATTTTTCCCAACAGGAAAAACGGGAGGCTGCAGCGCTTATTTTCTTTATTAAAATTGGTGCACAATTGTCCTCGAAACACATCCGGCCGATGCTTTCGATACCAAATGAGGGCTGAGGGATGGAAGGATTCGATACAGTAAGCGCCGCTGTAGTCCGCGAGGAGGCAGTTGGCCGCATCCGGAAGGCGGTCATCCCTTTTTTCCATTTTGATCTCCACGATAAGAGGCACCTTTCCGCCCACCAGCTCCAGAAATTCCTGAAACGTGGGGATCCGTTCATCGGTACCGCCCAGGGACAGTTCCTTGAGCTGGGCCAGGGTAAGATCACAGATATTTCGATCGAGGCCGCACATCCGTGACAACGTAGCGTCATGGAAGACGACAGGGATTCCGTCTTTGGACAGGCGGACGTCCGCTTCGATGCCGAACCCCTTTTCCACCGCCAGGCGGAATGCAGACATGGAATTTTCGGGAACCCCTTCCTTTGGATTATAAAGGCCCCGGTGAGCATAATAATGATTCAGCAGAGATCCGCAGTCGGGTTTACAAAACCGCGGAATGATCAGGATCAGATACGCCATACATAAAATCAGAATAAGTATTGTAATAAAACCGAGCAATTTCATTTGTATACCCCTGCGATACGCCATCAATAATATTAAAAGAAAGCACTTTCATTATATGACAATTCCGGTCAACAGACAAGAGGAACAAAAAGACATTCCGGAACAAACGCAGGAACATCCCAGCTCCCGCCTGCCGTCCCTGACCGGCCCCGGCGGGAGCTGGGATGTTCCTGCGTTTGCCATAAAAGACATTCTGATGACAAAGGAGGAAAACTGTTTTATAATAGGTGCATCGGAAGGAAAAGCCTGCATGCAGGAAAAGAGAGGGACACAAGAGGATGAGAACGATACAGGTTTCGGAAATAACAAAGAATATCAGAGATATGTGCATAGAAGCAAACCATTATCTTACGCCGGATATGGAAAGAGCGCTGACCGAGGCAAGGAAGGAGGAACGCTCTCCCCTTGGCCGCCTTGTTCTGGGACAGCTGGAGGAAAATTTGAGGATTGCCGGGGAAGATAGGATTCCTATTTGTCAGGACACGGGTATGGCCGTCGTCTTTCTGGAGGTGGGACAGGATGTCCATCTGGAAGGGGGAGGGGTGGAAGATGCCGTGAACGAGGGCGTCCGCCGGGGGTATGACGAAGGGTTCTTAAGGAAATCCGTGGTGGGCGATCCGCTGCTGCGGGAGAATACGAAGGATAATACCCCTGCCGTAATCCACTATTCGATTGTGCCGGGGGACCGGATTAAGATCACGCTGGCGCCGAAGGGCTTCGGAAGTGAAAACATGAGCCGCATTTTCATGTTGAAACCGGCGGACGGGATAGAAGGAGTGAAAAACGCGATCCTCACAGCCGTCAGGGATGCAGGCCCCAATGCCTGCCCGCCCATGGTAGTGGGAGTGGGAATCGGAGGGACCTTCGAAAAATGCGCCCTGATGGCAAAGCAGGCGCTTACCCGTCCGTTGGGCTCGCATTCCGACATCCCTTATATTAAAGAAATGGAAGAAGAGCTTCTGGAACGGATGAACCGTTCGGGAATCGGTCCCGGCGGGCTGGGGGGAACCACCACGGTCCTGGGTGTGAATATCAATACTTATCCCACACATATTGCGGGACTGCCGGTGGCCGTGAACATTTGCTGCCATGTGAACCGCCATTCGGTGAGAATTTTGTAAAAAAGTGTGCCGCAAAGGGCGCGGTATGAAAGGATTAGGTTGAAAAAAGGCCTGATGGCCTTTTTTCAACCGGCATTTGTGCCGCAGGCGGCCCAAATGGAATCACAGACGTGAAATCGCATACGCGATTTCACGTCGCGATGCCGCAAAGGGCGCGGCATGAAGGGGGTTAAAATGGATATAAAAACGGAAAAAAGATGTACCGTACCTTTTAGCAAAGAAGAGGCCGCGCTTCTTAGGGCCGGCGATTATGTATATTTATCCGGCGTAATTTATACGGCACGGGATGCCGCCCATAAAAGGATGCGGGAGACTCTGGATCGGGGGGAAGAACTGCCCTTTGACATCAGGGGTAATGTGATTTATTACATGGGCCCGTCTCCGGCGAGAGAAGGCAGACCCATCGGTTCGGCAGGCCCGACGACTGCCAGCCGTATGGATCGTTACACGCCGGCCCTTCTGGATCTTGGGATGGCCGGAATGATCGGAAAGGGGAAGCGTACGGAGGAAGTGCGTCAGGCAATGATAAGAAACGGGGCGGTATATTTTGCCGCAGTGGGAGGCGCGGGAGCCCTTTTGTCTAAATCGATCCTCTCTTCGCAGATCGTTGCCTATGAAGATTTGGGAACGGAGGCGGTCCGCAGGCTGGAGGTAAAGGACTTTCCGGTTATCGTGGTGATGGACAGCCGGGGAAATAATCTGTATGAAACGGCGCAGCTGGAATATTGCGAAGAGCGGGAAGCGTCTGTCTGATAAGAGGGGAAGGGAGGGGCCTATGTGGAGAATTGCTCTCATGGTGTTCCGGCTGTTTTTTAAGGCGGTCTATTATTTTATCCGAATTTGGTGGTGCGGCATTCGGGAGGATATCGGCTTTGAAGAAGGCTTTCGATGGGCAAAGGCGGCCACAATTGCCGCCAACAGGGCGGGGCGAGTGACCATAGAGGCCCATGGGCTGGAAAATATTCCGAGAGAGGATGGCTTCATTATGTTTCCCAACCACCAGGGGCTGTTTGACGGCTTGGTTTTCCTGGAATCCTGCCCCAGGCCCTTTACCTTTGTTATGAAAAAGGAGGCGGCCGACATCATTCTGCTCAAGCAGGTGCGCAAGGCATTAGGTGCGCTCGTGATAGACCGGGAAGACTTGAGGCAATCCATGAAGGTGATACAGACCATGACGCGGGAGGTGCTGGAAGGACGCAACTTCCTGATCTTCCCGGAGGGGACGAGAAGCAGGATGGGCAACCATACGCTGGAGTTTAAGGGGGGTACCTTTAAAAGCGCGGTGAAAGCGAAGTGCCCTATATTACCCTGTGCGCTCATAGATTCCTACCTTCCCTTTGACGGAAAAGGCATTGCCCCGGTTACGGTAAAGATCTTCTATCTGAAACCTCTTATGTATGAGGAATATAAAGACAAGAAAACAAATCAAATCGCGGAAGAAGTAAAAAAGAGAATAGATGAAGTGATTGCTGCGAATACTTCCCACGAATAGAGATCAGGTGTGAAAAGAAATAATTTCCGGAAATATGGCTGCAAAATGGAAAAAAGTGATTGACAAGCGGTTAGGTGATGTGTATAATAATTTTTGCGTCACACAAATGGGCGGCGCATCCATTTTCATATTGGTAGAGGATTCAGTTCAGTTCTGTGGAGAAATACTCAAGAGGCTGAAGAGGCGCCCCTGCTAAGGGTGTAGGTCGTTTATAGCGGCGCGAGGGTTCAAATCCCTCTTTCTCCGTTCCCTTTATCGCATAAATGAAAAGGGAGTAAAAAAATTCCAAAAAGTGCTTGACGAAGCCGCAAAGATATGATAACATATCATCTGTTGCGGCGGGAAGCAGGCCGAAGGCCGAGAGGCCGGGAAGCAACAAAGGACCTTGACAAATAAACAGTAA
>JAETRI010000007.1 GCA_021770245.1 Lachnospiraceae bacterium | reverse complement strand
CGATAACTTCGAGATAGGATAAACGTAACGGTCAAAGGATAAATTATAGGGTGCACACTTTAGGCTGCTTTAGCAGCAAATCGAAACCTACCGGCTTTAGCCGGTAGTGGTTGAGTTACAGGGACAGACCGGGATAGAGGCGGCGAAAAAACTGCGCAGGCTGGGAAGCGGCTGCCGGATCGTTTTTCTCACCACCTCCCGGGAGCATGCGTTGGATGCTTTTGGCGTCGATGCCACCCAGTATCTGGTAAAACCCATCGAAGAGGCGGAATTGTCCGCCTTGATGGACCGGCTTTTTCCGGGGACGGATGAGAAGAAAAAGGATTATCTGCTCCTGCGGATCGACGGCCGTATCAGCAGGATCGATCCGGAAACCATCGTGTACGTCGAAGCCCAGGGGAAAAGCCAGCGTCTGCATCGGTCGGACGGCACGTACGTACAGCTGCATATGACTATGACGGAGATTTACGGGATGCTTTCCGGCCGGCCGGAGTTCGTCAGGGCAGGAGCCTCCTATATCGTCAATCTGGAACATGTGGATAGCCTGAACTCCCGGGAAATCTGTTTGGATACCGGTCAGATCATCTATCTGCCCAGGGGGACCTATCAGCCGCTGCGAGAACGATATTTCGACTATTATTGCGAAAAGGCATAGACAGGAAAAGGAAAGGGAAGTATGAGCACGGTAGGAATCGTGGGTAATTATCTTTTTCATGCGGCCGCGATTCTGATGCTGTGCCGTTCACGGTACGGTGCGGGAAAAACACGGGCGGTCTGTGGCGTGATGGCTGCGGTTCAGATCGGGGTCGCTTTCGGGGTCGGGTGCTTTCTGAAAGGGAAGGCATTGGTGTATGTGGTCTTTCTGGCCACCTTTGCCATACTTTTGCTGGAAATTTTCTGGCTGTCTTCGGAAAGCTTTCCGAAAACGATGTTTCTATGCATGACCTATGTCCAGGCCTTTATGGTGGTCACATATTTGTCCGGGATCGTGTCGAACTGGCTGTTCGACGGGAGGATTGACGCCACAGCCTATGTCCGTCTGCTGCTGCACGGAACAATTCTGGCGGTCTATGGGATGGAATTCAGAAAGCGCTTTGAAGAGGCACGCCAGGAGATCACGGAAGAGGGCTGGTGGCCTCTGTGCGTTCTTTCCATCCTGTATACCGGGTATATGTGCTGTGTCGTCATGGCGGCGCAGGCTTCCTATTTCCATTCCGTGGACCTTTTGATATTTATTCTGCTTCTGGCGGCGGTAATCATCGGATACTGGGTGATTTTCCGTACGATCCATTATATGCGGGAAGCGGCCATGAGCCGGCAGATCGAGCAGCGCCAGAAAATCCTTTCCGAAAAGCTTACGCTTATGGAAAAGGCGGAGGAGGATGCCAGACGGATCCGCCATGATCTGCATCATCATCTGCAAAACATAGCGGAATACGCAAAGGCCGGAGACAGGGAAGCGCTGCTGCGTTACCTGGGGGAATATGAGGAAGAGGTGGAGAAGACGCAGACGCAGCATTTCAGCCCGAATTCCACCCTGGATCATATCCTGTCGGTCTATGCAAACGAAGCGCATAAAGCAGGCATTCGGACGGATTTCCATGCCCCGGTGAAGGAAAACATCGGAATAGGAGAGTTGGATTTGGTGGCTGTCCTGGCCAATCTGTTGGAAAATTCCCTGCACGGCTGCCTGGAATCCGGGAGGAAGGATATGAAAATCCGGGTGCGGATCAGGCTGGTGTCGGAAAAGCTTTTTATCCTGGTGGGAAACTCCTGCTCCGACGGGCTTTCCTTTACGGGAGGCCTGCCGGACCGGAAGGGAGTCGGAATTTCGAGCATTTTGCAGAGTGTGGGAAAATACAGGGGAGATGCGGATTTCTCCTGCGGGGAAGGGTGGTTTACCGCCAGGATTATTATGAAATGCAGATAAGAAAGAGAGACGCGAGTCTCTCTCTTTTTTTGCTTTATTTAGGAAAACGGGGATGCGGCATGACAAACGCAGGAATGGCCTTGTGGCCCCTGCGGCCTCCCTGCAGGCCCCGCAGCGCGTGGTGACCCATCGGGGCCGCACAGGGATCCGACACAAGATATGGCATTTATGAAGGAACATAAGCAGCCATATCTTGTATCTTATCTGAATGATGCGGCAGCCCCGATCTGCAATTCGTTCCCCAAAAAGTGCAATTCGTGCCGAGATACTTGCGGGGGGGGGTATTTCTGCTATGATAAAAACCGTACATACAAAAGCGGGCCGCCCACAGTGCGGCAGAATTCGAGGGAAAATGTTAGGGGGTTCTTTTGTAGCCGCATTCTTGCGCAACGGGGTAGGCGCCGTTTTGATGATGGGAACATTCCTTTTGCTGGATTGTCCCAGGATGTCCATGAAGAAGACTGTTTTGTACTATGTTCTGTTTGGCCTGACGGCGGTTCTTGCGTTCAGCGCATGGTATGTTCTCGACCGGGACGGTTATGTACGGTTTTCGGGGCTTTTTACCCTGCCGGTGATCGGCGTATTCTGTATCATCATGAGCGGGGAGAGACTCTATCTGTCCCTTTATAAGATCTCCCTCGGGTTTTATCTGATTTCTGTCTGCGTATTTTTGGGCGTTGATTTTTCCCGGCTGTGGTTCAAAGGGAGCATATGGGTGGACATAGGGATCCGCCTGGCGGCAGCCTCCCTGATCCTGTACGAATTGATAAAGCGTTACCGGAACGTTTATTTTGAAAACGTGGATTTCCTGAGGGAGGAGATGGACGAAGCCAGCCTCTATACCATAGTCGTTTCCCTGGTCCTGGCGGCATTTGTGGCCTATTGGCCCTCCGAACGCTCGTTTTCCCTCATGAATATGCTCCGGATTGCCGTCGTCATGTTCATGGCAGGGGTGATCCAGTATCTGACGTTCCACCTGTACCTCCATCTGGGAAGAGAGCATTGTTATCAGGCGGAGAAGCAGCTTCTGGAAATGAACGAACAGTTCCTGCGCCGCCAGCTGGAGATGGAGAAACGCGCCGAAGAGGAAGCCGCCCGTATCCGCCATGACGTGCGTTATCACTGTATGCTGATCCGTCAGTATGTAAGGGATAAGGATATGGACAGCCTGCTTGGCTACCTGCGGCAGTACGGGGAGGATGTGGACGGCATCAGGACGGAACGGCTCTGCGGGAACCATTCGGTAAACGGCATCCTGTCCGCCTACGCCCACCATGCGAGGAAAGAGGGGATCCGGGTGTGTATGACGGTGACGATGGCGGAGAACCCGGGAATAAAGGATATTGACCTGGTGGCCATCCTGGCCAATCTGTTTGAAAACGCCATCCGGGAATGCCGGCGTTCCGGCGTATCGGATCAGGAAATCGGCATGACCATCACCCAAAAGGGACATAAAATTGTGATTCAGTGCAGGAATACCTGCGGTAAGGATCTCCCGTTTCACAACGGTCTGCCCCTTCCGGAGCGGGGGGAAGGGATGGGGATCCGTTCCATCCTAAAAACGGCTTCCCGATATGAGGGGGAGACGGATTTTAGGACGGAAGAGGGGACGTTCCTGGCGCGGGTGCTCCTGAATCTGCCGCGGAGGGCGGATACGGATAGAAAGTAGAGATGCGGGAGGCAGCTGAGGCGCCCTGCCTGCGGAAAGGAGCCAGACATGGTTCGGATAGAGGAAATTTTATCGGCAGCCGGGACGGCGGGTGCGAGCGACGTACATATGACGGTGGGAATCCCGCCGAGGATGCGGGTGGGGGGAAGCCTGGTTTCCATGCCGTATGAAGAGACGACGCAGGAAGATACCCTGGAGACGGCGCGGCAGATCATGGATCAGGAGCAGTTTGAAATTTTCCGAAAACAGGGGGAATACGATATGTCCTTCTCCCTTCCGCAGGGAGGAAGGTTCCGTGTGAATGCCTTTTACAGGCAGGGAAGCGTGGCGTTGGCTTTCCGCCTGATATCCACGAAGATCCCTTCCCCGGAGGAATTGGGAGTACCCGCCTCGATCATCGACCTTTACCAGCGCAAGCGGGGGCTGGTGCTGGTGACCGGGCCCACGGGAAGCGGGAAATCCACCACCCTGGCAGCGATCATCGACCGGGTAAACCAACATCGGGACGCCCATATCATCACTCTGGAGGATCCGGTGGAGTATCTTCACAGCCACAAGAGATCCATGGTCAATCAGAGGGAAATCGGGGTGGACACGAAGAGCTATGCCAATGCGCTGCGCGCAGCGCTCCGGGAAGATCCGGACGTGATCCTGGTGGGGGAGATGCGGGACTATGAGACGATCAGCGTGGCAGTGACGGCGGCGGAGACGGGCCATTTGGTGCTTTCCACCCTGCATACCATCGGCGCGGCCAGCACGGTGGACCGGGTGATCGACGTATTCCCGCCCCACCAGCAGCAGCAGATCCGGGTGCAGCTTGCCAACGTGCTGGAGGCGGTTATTTCCCAACAGCTCATTCCCCGCTCGGACGGGAAAGGACGGGTGGCTGCCTTTGAGGTGCTCCATGCCAATACGGCCGTACGGAACCTGATCAGGGAAGGAAAGTCCCATCAGATCCCCAATATCATGCAGACGAACCGCAGGCTGGGGATGATTACCATGGACGACGCCATCCTCCAATTGGTCCGGGACGGGCTGATTACGCGCCAGATGGCGGTGAGCTTTGCGCAGGATCCGGATTCGATGGAAGGCAAGTTTTAGAATTTTTCCACCGCGAAGCGGCACAGGGATGTTTGTATGATGAGAAAAAGCAGCAGAGACGGTTTTACATTAGCAGAATTAATGGTGGTATTGGTGATCATAGGGATCCTGGCAGCGATCGGGATCCCTACCGCCGCGCACTTTATCCGTCTGGCGGAATTCCGCAAGAACGAGGAAAATGCCAAGACGGCCTATCTGGCGGCGGAATCTGCCTTAACCTGGTACCGTTCCTCCGGCGAATGGGAAGCCTTCCGCGGACAGGTGCTCGCGAACGGCACCCCCAATAACACCTTTGAAGGAAACGACGACAAAAACGGACGCATCTATGCCGTGACCCTGATAGGAAGCCAGGCAGGGACGGCTTCCGGCTCGGGAGATCAGGTGAAGGCTCTCCTGGAGCACGGGGGATACAGCAAGGATTTTCTGGATGCGGCCATTACCATAGAGATCGACACGGAAACCGGGCGGGTCTATTCCGCTTTTTACGCCACCCATGCCTCGGGCATGTCCTATGAGGGGACGGATGCGGACGGCGTGCTGAATATCAGCGCTGCCGGGGAGAACCGTTCCTATGAGAATCGGAGGGAGCGGCTTTTGGGCTACTACTCCACGGAGGATATGGCCAACGTGGTGGAATTAAAGCCGGTACGCCTGAAGGTTTCCACCATCAATCTGGTGAACAGCGAAACCCTGTCCCTGAACTGGACCAGCAATTCCAGGCACGACGATCTGGATGTGAAGTTCCTGATTACCTTTTATAATAACCGGGACCGTTCCGAACTGTTTTCCATGGAAATCGACAGAAAGAGCCTTTCACCGGAGTCCGCTGCGGCAGGGCTGGCCAGGCTGAAACTGCAAAACGAGGTCGGCGGCGATCTGGGCGAGTGGGTTTTCCCGCTGTCCTATCAGGCCGCCGGAAGAGGAAACGGCAGATTCACCCTGGTCCTGGACGCCATGATGACGGCAGGGCTGATGGAGGCTATTGAGGCAAAGGGTGGTACGATTGCGCAGGAGTACAGCACCAGTATCACAAGGCTCGGGGATTTGATCCCTGCCCTGTGCTCGCCCCAGGATATCTATGCCCAGATTGAGGTGCAGCCCACCTATGGGATAGCGGACGGATCGTTCACGGAATACAAACCCAGCGGCCCGGTGCGCTCCAATGTGGAAAATACGTTGTTTGCCAAGGGGTCCGTGGAAGAGGGGGCACAACTATCGGCCCAGATCGCCAGATTCCGGCATCTGTCCAATATCCGCTACTATGATACGGAAAAGACGGCCACATTTACGCTCACCAGCCGGAACCTGGACTGGGCGGCTGCCGGAACCGGGATGTATGATGCGCAGGCGGGGGACGGAGGGACGGGGTTTGCCGCTCTGGCCTGGAAGGGAAGCGCACAGGGCGGCGGGACGCTGGACTTTCCCTCCATTGAAGTCCTGTCCGGGCTGCATACCCTGGAAGGAAAGAAGGAGTCCACCCTGATATCCAACCTCTGCCTGGGAACGGCTTCCATGCCGGACGACCGCCTGGTGGAAAAATTATACGGCGCGGACGCGGAAGGGAAGAGGACGCATTATTTGGGCCTGTTCTGTGAGGTGGAAGGGACGATCCGTTCCCTGACGCTGCAGGATCCTGTGCTCACCCTCGCTTCCGGGGAAGGGCAGACGGGTGCCGTGGAAGGCTTTGACGGCCTGTACGGCGTGGGAATCCTCTGCGGCAGGAGCGAAGGGAATCTGCAGGATATTTCCGTCCGCGCGGCGCAGGGAAACCGGGCGCAGACCATGACGGTGCGGCTTCCCTCCGGAAGGGAGTCCGCCGGCGTGGCGGATACGAAACCGGCAGGGATTGGCGGCCTGATCGGCGTGCTCGCAAAAAAGGATGAGGACGGCGGCCTTCTGCCTCTGACGGATCCTTCCCAAAACGTGGTGAAGAACCTTTCCATGCAGGGAACCGTAACGGCGTCCCTGCCCACACCACAGGCCGGGACGGGGACGGAGGACGTCCAGGAGAGGGCGAAGGGCTATCAGTATGGGATCGGCGGAATCTTCGGCTGCGGCATCATGAGAGACGGCGTGAGGGTGGAGGACTGCCGAAACGAGGCCTATGTAACCGGAAATCTGTTTTCCGGCGGCATCGGCGGTTCCCTCACGGGAGACTTTGTCAACGGTGCGGGAGACGATGCGTCCCATGCCAGCATTGTGAGCAGTTCCAATGAAGGGCTGGTGCTCTGCGCGCCGGCATATGCCCATGAGGAAGCAGAAGACGAACTGGAGGGAAGGTATTTCGGCGGGATCCTGGGCTTTGGCAACACGGTTCAGATCAGCGACTGTAGAAGCGCCTCCGGCCGTTTTGGGAATTACTCCTACAGCGACGATGTGGGCAGGAGGGACCAGGTGCTTCTGGGACAGTATGTGGGAGGCATCATCGGCTATGGGAACAACAGCCAGCTGGCCGGATGCAGCACCCAGAAGGGCGGCTACATCCTGGGATCCGACTATGTGGGCGGCATTGCGGGCGGCCTTTCCAATGATGCGCGTGTGGCCATCACGGGCACCGCAGGGATCGCCGTGACCACAAACGCGGGGTATGTGATAGGGAACCGCTATGTGGGCGGCATTGTGGGAAAAAATGACGGCGATGCGCAGACCACGATCACCAACTGCATAAACAACGGCGTGGCCGCGGGCTATGACCGTTATATCGGCGGGATCGTGGGCTATAACGGAGAGATGGGGAAGCTGGAGGACTGTGCCAGCTACCTGTCCGATTATGACGGCTCCATCTTTGGCACTATTGTGGAGACCTGGCAGGCGACCGGCGACTGCGCAGGGGGCCTGGCCGGATACAATAACGGGGAAATCATCTTTACCCAGGACAGCGAGAAGATCACGGTGAAATCCGTATCCAGCGTTGTGGTGGGAGAAGACTATGTGGGCGGCGTGATCGGGTTTAACGATGTTAAAGGAACTCTGGACGTCCATTATACGCTGATCGGGGGCCGGATCCATGCCTACGGCAACGCGGCCGGGGGGCTGGTCGGGCTGAATGCCTCTGTCGGGCTTTTGGACCGGGAGCTTTCCGTCCGGCCCTCCAGCGTAACGGGAAACTATTATGTGGGGGGCTGCATCGGGGCGAATGTGGTGGCGCTTACGGCTGATACCACTATGGACGGGTTCCGGGCGGACAATACCCTGGGCAGCATTACAGGGAAGGCCTTTACCGGAGGCGTGATCGGATACCAGAGGACCTATACGCCCGGGCAGCTGCCTGCGGCGGCCGGAGAGGATTCCGAAGACGGGCTGCTGGGCTATCTGGAAACGGCTTCACAGGCGCTTCTGCCCGCTTTGGGCGCGGGCAACGTGCCGACGCAGGTCATGCGTTCTGCGAACGTCTATACCCTCACCGTCGCAAACGGCAGGAACGAAAAAGGGGATGTGAAGGACGACAACAACAACATTCCCGTGAGCGCGGATTTCTATGTGGGCGGCGTCGTGGGCTATTGCGAACGCGGCAGCCGGCTGATTCTGAAATACTGTAAGAATTCCGGGAACCTTTCCAGACCGGCGGGCTCCCTGACGGGGGTATCGCTGAAGGCGTACCTGGGAAGCGGGGAGGTGAATGCCGATGTGTCGGATCTGGAAGACACGGATATTTCCGTTTCCATCGGAGGCGGGATCATCGGCGCAAACCTGGATAACCAGGTGATTGACGGCTGTGTCAATACCGGGATCATGAACGGTTTCATCGGCCTGGGCGGCATCGTGGGCTTCAATGCGGGAGGCGTATTCGACTGCCATCTTACCGACAATTTCGGCAATGCCGGCCTGAATTACATAGGCGGGATTGCCGGGGTGAACGTGCATGCCCGGGATGCTTCGGCAGGGACCGCAGGGACCGGTCTTACGAAGGTGGAGGGATATAAAAACCTTTATCAATACGATTCGGGCATGATCTCTTTCTGTACGACCGAAGGGAAGAAGACGATCTCCGGAGGCAGCTATGTGGGCGGGATCGTGGGATACAACATGGCGGGAGCCTGCCTGGATACCAACAAAAACCGCGCGAATATTACCGCGGCGGGAGACTATGCGGGAGGAATGGCCGGGGCGAACAGAGGCAGGATCCTGGTGTCCGTAGGCGATGAGGATACCGACGAGTGCGCCATCGCCGGGAAGAGCGGCATGGGGATCGGCGGCATTGTGGGCTATAACCGGCAGGGCGGCGAGATCGACGTGGCAGGAGGCAGCGCCGGAGAAGTGACTGCCGTAAATCCCACGGTCAGCGTGGACGGAAAGCAGAAGGTGGGCGGCATCATAGGGATAAACGAAGGGCTGCTCGGGGCGTCTGCGGGAACGGATGCGGTTTACCTGGTCTGCCGGGCAAAGAGCGTACATGCCGCGGAGGGCTACGCGGGCGGCATCATCGGCGAGGCTAGGACAGGGACCTTAGGAGGAGAGGGAGAAGGCGCTCCCGCCTCTTCGGCGAGGATTTCCCGTGCCGTTAACAGGAGCGGGAACGTGTCGGCTGACAGCGGGCCCGCCGGCGGAATTGTGGCCGTGTGCGAACAGGGTTTCCTTCTGCAGGACTGCCGGAATGAGGGGAACGTGAGCAGCGACAGCGGTTATGCGGGCGGAATTGCCGCGGAAAACAGAGGGCAGATCCTGCGCTGTGTCGTAGGGAAAAAGGACGGGACGCAGAGCATCACCGTCCGCAGCCAGGGAGTGGATGAAATCGGGGCGGTCTGCGGGGTCAATTACGGCGCCGTCTGGAGCAGTGCGCCCGAAGGGAACGTAATCCTGGCGGGCTCTGCCAGGGCGGTGGGCGGCATTGCCGGAAGGAATGCGGCCGGCGGCGTGATCGGTAAGGAAATCGGCCCGGATACCGGCAGCTACCGCTTCACCTATATGCCCGAGATACAGATCGGCACATCCGAGCTGACGGTGGGCGGCGTGGCAGGGATCAACGAGCGCGCCGGCGGAGGAAAGGATGCGGCGAGGATCGCGGAGATGACCGCGGACGGATTGAAATTTTACGAATTTCAAAATTATAAGTACCTGGGAGGCATCGCAGGAGAGAATCAGGACGGCGCGAAGGTGGAAAACTGCGAATACAACAACGGGGAGATACGGCAGAGTAAAAGCGCCGCTGCCCCCGGGAACTGCTACGGCGGCATCGCGGGCCGCAACGCAGGGCTGCTGAAGGAATGCGGCGTCGGAAAGATATCCGTCGTAATTAAGGGGGGCTATACGGCCACCAGCACCAGCACGGCCCAGGAAAAGGAGGATTCTTCCTCCCATGTGGGCGGAATCGCTGGCAAAAACGAAGAGGCGGGCGTGATCGACGGGTGCCTGATCCGGGGGAACGGCTCCAAAATCGAAGCGGAAAGCGGCATGGCCGGCGGTGTGGCCGGTTACAACAAGGGCAGCATCCGCCTGTCCGGCGATGCGGTGACGGCAAAATTGATGGGGGAAAGCGGCGCGGAGGTCAACGATATCCAGACGCTGATCCAAAGAGCGGCCGGGGAAGGGATCAAGGCGGATAACAGCTTTGTCAAATGGGAAGGAAGTAAAATAGAGGAGCAGCACTATGACGGAGGCGGAGAGGTTGACGAGGGCAGAAGCCTGGTTCTTACGATGACCAGCAACGGGAATCTGGGCGGCATCACGGCCTACAATGCGCCGACCGGATCGGTCAATCACTGCGCCACAGGGGATTGGTTCCTGAATAACAAGTCGGCGGCCATCGGGGTCGGGACCGGCGGGATCATCGGCATGAATGAATCGGAAAAGGATCTGTCCTTCCTGCTGAATAAAGCGTTCGTGGGGCGGGAGCTTACCAACGCGGATACCAACCGGTTTGCCGGCGGGATCATCGGCAACCAGAATAACATCACGAGCAGCGGCTGGAGGATACGGGAATGCGTGAATTATGGAACGGTATACTGCCGAAATACCCATTATTCGGGCGGTATCCTCGGCCAGTGGACGGGGCGGGGCGGTACGATTGAGAAGTGTTATAACTATGGGAACCTGCAGACCACCTATCAACCCGCAACCGGATGGGTGGGAGCCTCAGGGGGTATCGTCGCCCAGCTTTATCATGCCTATGAAAATAATGAATATTCCATTATAGGATGTGGTAATTACGGAAATATCTATGGGAAGACCGGCGGGAATAATCAAAACTGTGCAAATGACAGCGCGGGAATCCTGGGAAATGTGACCACCTATCAGGTGAAAGAAGAGAAAAATGCTCAGAAATTTACCATCAATGTGCTGGACTGTGTCAATGGGGCCGGAGTTAAAATCTATTCGGGTTCTATGGCTTCGGGTATTGTGGGATTCTTTTCCAGTGACGGCCCGTCAACGGATTCGGTTACAAAATCTACTGTAAATATACAGCTGAATATAGAGCGATGCCGGAATTATGCTGCTGTTTTGGATGGTCAAAAATTTGCAGCCGGTATTTTCGGTGAACGATACGGAGAATTGGGTTCCAAGAATACAAGCCTGAAATACTGTTTCTCGGTGGATCCGTATATGGATAATCAAGATGGTTTTAGAATATACCATCCCATTATCTCTTATGTGAGTGCCGGAAATGCTCATAAAGACTGGATTAACGGCAAAATAGGAGGCATTTATAACTATTTCCTGGGAGAAAAAAGTGTCTGGAGTTTCCAGGGAAACAATGATTTCACAGTGGGCGCATCGGATAACGTGAGGTGGGCCAATACAAGGGAAGCCTACAGCTTTGTCAAAGAAGGAACCAGATATTTTGTTTCCTTCCAATCCGATAATCAGAAATATAACGTATCCGACCTGTATATCATCGGCAGCACGGTGAATACCCGAAGCGGGTGGAATGGTAATTATACCTATACCAAAGTGGGCGACGTACTTTTCACCATAGAAGATGTGACTGACGCGGGCCGCTATAACAGCGTAGCCAACATCGTCGCCCGGGGAAGCGAATTCGACAAATATGTGCGGAAATTCTGTTTCAGCCTGGCCGGGATGCTCCTGGCCCCCGAAAGCGTGGATTTGACCAAGGGAGAGAATAACGAGCTGACGATCCGGGTGAACGTTTCGGGGATCTCCTCCGGCGGGACGGATTATGTGGCGGTCCTGTATCGGAAAGACGCGGACGGTACGGAGGAAAGGATCGATCTGAAGGAATTGAGCGCGGCAGGCGGCATACAGGCGGACGGGAAGGACACCGGCGCATTTACCTTTGGTACGGAGGAATTTACCTTCTCCCTGTCGGACGAGGAGCTGGCAAAGGGCGGAGAGGTGTTCGTAAGGCTGAAGGCACGCAGCCGGGAAAATGATATGGAGTCCTCTTGGGTGGATTCCAACCTGGTTTCCCTGTCCAATACGCTGCCGGATCCCGAGCTGCGGATTGAACTGACCAGTTCGGCTGGCAATTATCAATACCGCTTCCGCCTGGATAACCGGGAGGACTACGGCCAGGACCAGGCCAGAATTTATGTGAAACTGATGGACGGGACGCAGCTGGAGTTCGCGCCGGACGGGGAAGCGGCATACGCGCCGAAAGGCAATTCCCTGCAGCAGCTCGTGGTCTGGGCCGCGGGCGTGGACGCGGACGGGAATCCGAACGGGCTATCCTCCCTGGAGGTATCCGTTCCCGTATATCTGCCGGCCTATACGCCGGAGATCGCGTTAAATAACAAGAGCCCGATCGCCGATCCGTCTGCCGAAGTCACCGGATCCAGCCTGGAGGACCTGCGTATCACCGTAACGCTGCAGGGCCAGGGAGGAAATGTGACGACACCGCCGGTATACCGTGCGGATCTGATCGGCACATGGAAAGATGAGGGAGGCGCCGTGCATAGAGAAACCGTATTCCAAAGCGCGGACATCCTAACCTCAGCGAACGGAAGCGCCACCGCGTCCTTTGCGGATCTGCCGGCCTATATCGCGGAGGCGGAGGACATACAGGTGCGGGTATGGTATGCGCAGTCCGGCCTGGGCCCGGTTTATACCTATTATGATGTGGCGGCCGGGGAAACATCCAACATCCATAACCTGATCATAGAGGAAGCGGAGGACGGGACGCAGACAAGAGAATGGCAGGATGCCTACAGCCCCGTTTTGACCGGGAATACGTTTTGGGATTACAGATGGACATCGAATGTCCTGCTCAGGTGGCTTGCCGCGCCCGATCTGATGAAGCTGGAAGACGGCAAGAGCCTGCCGCCGGAAACGGATGCGGATACGGGCAGCCTGCAATATACCTTCAAATGGGATGAGGGGCCCGGGGAATACGATCCGGCCAAAGATACCTACCTGGTATCCTTATACGGCATCAGCAGGGATGAAGCGGGCAATGTGACCGGCCGGGTTTCCATTCCGGTCGAAAAAGAGGTGAAGGTAAATTCGCTCACCGTGGATGCCGAGAACTGGAACTATCAGGAAGTGGAGCTCACCGTGTCACGAAAAGGGGGCGCGGCAGGTACGGTCAGAGAAATCGGTCTGCCTTCCACGGAAACCTACAGGGTGAGGCGCAGGCTGCCCAGGCCGGCCCAGCCCAGAGTAACGAACCCGGATATCAATGAATTGACGTATGAGGTGGAATGGGATGCGGTAGAGCCGGAGGCCCGGTGGGATGCGGCGGATCCCGTTTACGGCTGCGATTCCTATGATATCTATGTGCAGCCCTATGAGGCGGACGGCTCCACCTTGGGAGTGGCGAAACGGATCGCGACCATGCCGGTGCGGGACGATACGGGCAGCCCGACGTCCGAAAACGGCGTTTACAGACAGACCATCGACCTGGAGCATGTGGAGGATGTGGCAGACGGCTACGCGGGAAAACGCGTCCTGATCTATATCAAAGCGATGGCCCGGGACGAGGATCTGGAATATGTCCACAGCGTGGACGGCGTGACTTATGCCCTCGACGTGCCGGACCGGATTAAGGAACCGAAGGTAACCTGGGAGAAGGACTGGGAGCATGAAAAGAACAAGGATAAGGCCGAAACGGTGGACTCCTTCCGGGACGGCGGCCTGACGGTGACGGTGAATGCGGATAAGGACAGCATCCCGCCGGGAGGCAGCAGCTATCTGACAAAGGCCTATGTGTTTGACAGCGAAGACCAGGCCAGGGCAGCGGCAGACGCCATCGAAGGCGGCGCCGTGAAGGATGTGGACGGCCTGCTGGCCACCTATCCCGCCCTGAACGGCCAGGACGAACTGAACCCGGCCCAGATGGAGGTGGAAGGGGCGGACCGCTACAGCCACACGCTCTCGGGCCTGTCGGCGGAATATGCGGGAAAATATATCCTGTTCTATGCCAGGATCTCTTCCGGCGAAGGAAATGTCAGCTCCGCCTGGGTGGCCAATCCGGATGTCTGGCAGCTGCCCTACGTGATCCTGCCCACACCGGACGTAACGGTGGGCAGCACGGAAAAGGACGTGGAAGTGACGCTGATCTATAATCCGGATCTTCCGGATGGAGGGCAGTCCAGGAACAAGGAGGAAGAAAAGAACGGGCAGAACGCCGCCGCACCGGATGCGGAAAAGGAAACCGGCGGGCTGCCGGATGATGAGGAGAATATGTCCGGGAAGGAACCGGATCAGAAGGATCCCGATCAGGAAGAAACAGATCCGGAGGAAGGCTCCTTTGAAAGCGGGGAAAGCGGCCCGAAGGAGGAGGGAAGCTCCGGCACGGGCGGAAGCTCCTCCGGTGCAGGCACATCCGGCGGGGGCGGAAGCTCCTCCGGATCCGATACGACGGGCGGGAACCCTTCCGAATCCGAAACGGAAAACGAAAGCGGGAACCCTTCCGAATCCAATGCGGCGAACGAAGGCGGGAGCCCTTCCAAGTCCAATGCGGCGGACGAAGGCAGGAGCCCTTCCGAATCCAAAACGGCGGACGAAAACGGGAATCCTTCAGGGTCCAAGGCAGACGAAAATGCAGATCGTCCGGAACCTGACACGGCGTCCGTTTCCTCCATGCGTTCCTATGAAGCGGTAACGATCGCCAGGGGCGGAAGGGACGGAGAAGGTATGTTGGCTTCTCCGGCAGGACGAATCCTGTCGGCCGGGACGGAAAGCCGCAGGACCCTTACCGTGGCCGCGCCGCGCAGGGCCGCCGGAACGGAATATAAAGTCCTTTCGCTGACGGCGGAGGGAGAGGATCAGGAACCTTCCCGCGAAGCCCGGGCAGGGGAAATAGAAGAGAAAAAGACATGGACGGCCGAACATACCACCCTGCGCTGGGACAGCGTGGCGTATGCGGATTCCTACTATATCACCCTTACCACAAAGGAGGGCGATTCTTTGGAATTCCGGATTGTGGAGGAAGGCGGCGCCGTGTCCGTATACCAGAAGAACGGAAGCGGCTGGGATGAAATCACCGGCCAGGACGGCAGGTTCGTCCTTTCCGGATACAAGAGAGAGATAAACGGCCTGTACGAGAAGGAAACGGATCTTAAGGTTCCCTACAAGGTCGAGCTGCAGGGCAGCCTGGAGGTGAAACAGCAGGGAGAAGGGTTCGGCTATACCCTGATCCTCCCGGATGCGGCCGGCTTAACTCCGCCGGACGGCGGAAACTCCATAACCGGAGATGAACTGCACTTTACGAAAACGGTGAGCATTTGTTCGGACGTTAAGGAAAATGAAGGGACGCCCGGCAGCCAGTCCTATATCAGGTCGGAGCCGTTTGAGGTAACCTTCCAATGATTTTGACGGCCTGATGGCAAAGGGGCGCGGCAGAAAAAGAGGCGCGAAGGAAACTCGGAGGGATGCTTCGCCCCGACCGGCGGATTTGGCAGGAATGGAGATGGGATATGTTTGGGTGGAAGAGAAAGCGGATTGGGAAAATAGAGGCCAAAGAGGGTGCGTCCCTCATCATGGTGATCTGCGTGTCCGCTTTCCTTGCCGCCTTTGCCCTTGCCATGGTCTATACCGCGGGTCTGCTGCTCTCCAATGCCAGCCGGCGTCTGGAACGGGAACGCTGCTATCAGCTGGCCAAAAGCTTCTCCCAGACGCTGGACGGGGAGCTTTTCCGCTATACATCGCTGGACGGAGCGGATCCGGACAGTTTTTACCGCTTCGCCTGCAGATTTTTGGAATATGACGGCTACATGGATTACAATCCGTCCTATCCGGAAACGGCCTACCATTATAAGGCGGAAAGCCCGGCCGGCGCCCAGGATTACGGGGAAATCGAGATCATCCTCTATAAGGAAAGCGACCTGGGCGGAGACGGTTTGACAGGGATCATTGAGTATAATTGGGATCAGGACCAGACGCTGGCCAAGGATCCCATGGAAGAAATCACGGGCCAGCTGATTTCCCGCTACACCTTCACCGTGGAGGTGATTGTGGAAAGGGACGGCATGCGGTATAGCTACAGCACCGTGTATGATCCGTCGGTAACCTATCGGGAGGATGCGGTGGTCTGCAGGAATCCGGACGGGGCCAGGATCAGCTGGGACAAAACGACGCAGAAATGGATGACGGACAGCGCTACGGAATACAGGCCGGCGGGAGGGACTGCCCTGATCACTTATGAAATCCAGCCCGGCCTGGAGAAACTGGATACCTGTACCTTCAAAAAGTCCATCCGGGAGATCGGAGACCCGGACGAGAGCGGTGCGGAAGGAGGCGGCCCATGATAAAAGGAAAAATACGGGACAGATCAGGAGAATCCCTGGTGGAAATCATGGCAGGGGCCTTTCTTTTCCTGATGATGATGGCCCTCCTGCAGGGCGCGGTCACCTTCTGTTCCAATGCACAGCGCAGAAGCGAACAGGTGCGGAATCGGAACGCCCGGATCTGCCGCAGCGTGCGGGATACCGCCTATACCGGCGGGGCCGAGCAGGTTTATGCTTTCAGGGCGACGGACGGTGCAGGGAGCGGATCGGGCGTCTTATTCCGGGTGGAGGCGCAGCTGGGGAAAAAAGAGGTACCTTATACGGATGAGACAGGGGCCGCGCAGAGTATGACGTTTTATCTGTTCGGATCCACCGTCCCGGCAGGAGGTGGAGACCCATGAGGAAACCGGGAAAGAGAAGACTGCAAAGCCGCTCCGGCGCCACGCTGGTGGAAATGGTGGTTACGCTTTTGTTGTTCGGGATAATGATGAGCATGGTGGTGGCGGTCGTGAGCCCGGCATCCAAGCTGTTTTTGCGCATGCAGAGGCTTCAGCGGGCCCAGGTGATCCTGGACAACACGATATATGAACTGCAGGCCATTGCGGAACAGGCCACGGAATACGTGAAAATCTATTCCGCGGGCGGCGATACCACGGGTGCGGGAGGGACAGGAAGCGGGCCCATGGCGGAATTCGTCAGCCCGGAAGGCTATGTGACGCTGGTATCCGCGGAAGGGTGTCCGCCCACCCATATCCTGATGGGCGGGACGGATGTGGAAACCGTGGACGGGGTGGACGAGGGAAGGCTCCTGGTTCGGTATTATTCCCGGGATATTTCCGCGGATCCTTCGCTGGGCGCTTCCTATCAGTACAAAAAGGACGGGACGGAGGCGGCCCGGGCGGTGGCAAGGCCCTTTGCGGATGGGTATTATATGGGGAATTATCTGAAGATTGAATTCTCTTTTCCGGGAGGGGTGGATGAAGGGACGGCCGTGGATTATGTGAATGCGAAGGTGGAGCTTTATAGCGATGAGGAGAGGACGCAGCTGGTGGTGTGGGAGGATGTGGTGCTGGAATTGCGGTATGCGGCGGAGAGGGTGGATGCGGTGACGGCGGGGGGATAGGACCGGGTGCCGGGAGTGGGAATCCGGGAGGACGCCCGGCGGTGTGGTGTGCCGGGGTGGGAGTCCGGGAGAACGCCCGGCGGCAGCAGGGTCCCCCGACGGGCACGCTTCCGCTCCGCCGAAAACGCAGCGGTTCTAAGGCTGCAAAAGACGCAGCCTAAGAACCGGCGTTTTCAGATGTCCCGTCGGGGGACCCTGCTGCCGTCGGGCTGTTGGCCGGATTGCCATGGCGGGCACGGGGGCTTCGGTAGTTTGTAGGCTGCGGGAGGTTTGTCGGAATGAATTTAGAAGATGTGATTTGGAAGATGTAAGTTGGAATATGTGATTTGGAATATAAGTGCAGTCTGTATGATGCATTTATAGATAGATGCGGTGGCTGCGCAGGACTTTTGGCGGCCGGAAGCTCGGTGGTATTTCAAAGGGCTTCCTGCACACGGGCCGGCAGGAGGAGGAAAGCGGGGCTGCGGCAGAGGTTACTTTATTCATGTAAGGATGGGCGGGAAATGGATTTCCCATGGTTCCCATCGGTTCCGTGGGATTCGTAATCCCAGGAGTGTCTTAAGAAAAAGGAGAGAAAAGATGTTGAAGAAACTGCAAAAGAACGGTAAAAAAGGGTTCACATTGGTGGAACTGATCGTCGTATTGGTCATTCTGGCGATTTTGGCGGCTTTGCTAGTGCCGGCTTTATCAGGGTATATTGATAAGGCAAAGCAGAAGCAGGTAATTGCAGAGACAAGGCAGTGCGTTATGGCAGCGCAGACATTGGCTGACGAAAAATATGCATTGGTGAATCCAGATGCTGGTGCAAGTATTACATTAACATATACTGATGTAACTACTTTAGCTGAAGTGAAAGGGACGATTAAAACAGATTCAATTACACTCAGTAGTAAGGGAGTTGTGGAAACACTTGAGTATACTGCTCAGAATGGCGTAAAATGCAAATATGACATCAATGCAACTGATGAAAAATATAAGATTACGCCGTAAAGAAAACATGTTATTAAAATATGGACTTTCCAATAAAAATTTGGTAAAAGGCGAACTAAAAAACAGGCGTTTAACCCAGATTCTTACGGTCACCGTCCTCATCCTTGCCGTCCTAACTGCCGCAATCCCGGGGAGTCTGGCGATTATGCGGCGGGCGGATGCGCAGGTGGCTTTGGGGAATGCGAAAGCGCTGCGGTTGGCGCTGCAGGTGGCGGCGACGGAGAGTTATGCCGCAAGCCGGCCTTTCCGTGATCCCTCCCGGGAGGGAGGGGTCACGGAGGAGGTCTGGAGAAGGGTGCTTGTGGACAGTAAGGTGCCTGGGGATTTTTGGGTTCTGCAGACGGATGAGAGCGGTTATGAGGTATTGCGTTTCCTGTATCGGGAGGGGGACTTTACCGTGAGTTATTGTAAGGATCCGCTTCGTTATGTGGTATCGTATCAGGAACCTTATATTCAGACAGAGTACACTGCCGTTTATTGATGCAGGGTGTGTGCCCCTGTTTCAAGGGCGGCGGGATGTTTGGAGCTTTTTTGTTTTTGGATGGATGCAGGATTGCAGGCTGCGTCTGCGGGCCGCAGGGGTTAACGAGTTTGAAACGGTGTTTCAAATTCCTTAATGGCGGCAGTGCCGCAGGCTTTGCTTGTGGGCTGCAGAGGGTTGAGTATGATCGTTATGCTGAACGGCTTGCTGTGGCTGCTTCGGTTTGCCATGGGAGCGAGTATATTCAGTTTTTTCCAAGTGGTGGCGTGCCGGCTCCCGATCGGGGAGAGCGTGGTGCGCGGCCGGAGCCATTGTCCCGGCTGCGGGAGGGTGTTGACGGCTGCGGAGTTGATTCCCTGCATCAGTTATGTGGTGCAGGGTGGGAAATGCCGGGGCTGCGGCGGGAAAATCCCGGTGCGGTATCTGGGTATGGAATTGGCCGGAGGGGCTGCCTTTGTCTGGTGCTGTTGGTTTTTCGGACGGGAGCAGGGCGGAGGGCTTTCCGGATCGGGGGTGATCTCTCCGGCAGGGCTTTGGGGTTTCCTGTATTTGGGGATCCTGGCCATGGTTGCCTTGATTGATTGGGATACAAGGGTCATTTATGACCGTTTTCATATAGGGATCGTCCTGCTGGGGCTCGCTGCGTTGTGGCTGTTTCCGGAGCACGGATTGGCAGACAGGCTCATCGGGGCTGCGGCGGTATCGGTGCCCATGTTCGTTCTGGCCTTGGCGGTATCCGGGGCTTTCGGCGGCGGGGATATCAAGCTGATGGCGGCGAGCGGCTTTCTGCTGGGCTGGCGGGCGGTGGTTTTTGCGATGTTTGTGGGGCTTCTTTTGGGGGGCATCTATTGCATCGGGATGCTGGCGGCGGGACGGGTTTCCCGGAAGGAGCAGATCGCTTTTGGGCCGTTTCTGGCCCTGGGGCTTTCGGCCTCGCTTTTTTGGGGCGATGCGGCCGTGGGGTGGTATCTGTCGTTATTGTAGGAGAGGAACGGTTCGGACGGGTCTGAACTGTCGCGCAGGAGAGGAGTTTTCGGATGGCAAATTTCCGATATACGGCAAAGGGGATGGACGGAAAACTCCGGCGGGGATCCATGGAAGCTGCCGGGGAGGGCGTCTTGGCGCAGCAGCTGAAGGAACAGGGTCTGTTTCTGATCGAAGCAAAGGAAGCGTCCGCGGTGAAGAAACACAGGAAGCTTTCGTCAAAACAGCTTTCCGAGTTTTGCAGGGAGCTTTCCACACTGCTGTCCTCCGGGGTGAGCATTGTGCGGGGGCTGGAGATCATTGCGGATGAGGAGGGGCTTTCTGCTGCCACGCGGGCGCTCTATCTGGATCTTTTGACGGAATTGAAGAAGGGGGTCAGCCTGTCGGAGGCCATGGAGCAGAAAAACTGTTTCCCGCAGCTGATGCTGGGAATGGTCCGTTCCGGGGAGGGCAGCGGGAATATCGATGCGGTGATGAACCGGCTGTCTTTGCATTATGAAAGGGAAAACCGGCTGAAAGGGCAGGTGCGTTCGGCTATGACCTATCCGGCAGTGCTGCTGGTGCTGTGCGTGGCGGTGGTGATTTTGATTGTGACCTTTATCCTGCCTCAGTTTGAGGAGCTTTTCAATGAAATGGAAAGCCTTCCTGCGGT
The DNA here is from genome assembly GCA_021770245.1 of Lachnospiraceae bacterium. Classification (GTDB taxonomy): domain Bacteria; phylum Bacillota; class Clostridia; order Lachnospirales; family Lachnospiraceae; genus Eisenbergiella. Next base: position 123,826 of record JAETRI010000007.1, on the reverse strand, counting down.
GACGGAAATGCTGATGGGGGCTTCGGATTTCCTGGTGAACCAGTGGTACGTTGCCCTGCTGGTTGTGGCAATCTTAGCTGTGATCCTGCGGATTGTGCTGAAAATCCCAAGGGTGCGTTACGGCATTGATTATATGAAGGTACACATGCCCGTGGTGGGTAAGCTGAATAAGGTGATCTATACGGCGCGTTTTTCCAGGACCCTGAGCAGCCTGTATTCCAGCGGCATGCCGATTGCTTCGGCGCTGCAGACCGCAGGGGATACCGTGGGCAATGTCTATGTGCGCAGCCAGTTTGATCAGGTGATCACCATGGTGCGCAGCGGCATCCCGCTTTCCCAGGCGCTGCGGGGGGTGGACGGTTTTCTGCGCAAGCTTTCCAGTTCCATCCTTGTGGGGGAGGAGAGCGGACGTCTGGATGCCATGCTGGACTCCATTGCGCTGACCATGGAGGAGGAAGCGGAAAGCGCCACCAAGCGGCTGGTGACCATGCTGGAACCCGTGTTGATCTGTATTATGGCGTTTCTGGTAGGCTTTATTATTGTGGCTGTGATGCTGCCGGTCTATGAGTCCTACAGTGCTATAGAGGGAGCAGCTTAGAGGATGCTGCGGGAAGGGATGTGGACGGAACCGGCTTTCGGAAAGCGGGTTTCCCCATGTTTTTACAGGCTGCGTATAACCTGCGCCTGAAGGATCGGTTATGCGGGCCAAGGACCGCCTGCAAAAAGCGATGCAGGTATGGATGGAAGACAGAGAATGGCGGTCCTGCCATTTTCGATTAGGAAACAAAAAGCCGCCCGGAGGCGGCAGAATGCGAGGAAAAATGAGTCAGAGTGTCATCGTATTTGGGGAGGACTGCATCCTGGCGGCGTCAGGCAGAGAGGGAAGATTTCCCGCGCTGACCCGGGTGGAAAAGGTTTCCCTGCAGGGGCAGGGGGATTCCTTTGACCGCTGGGGACAGGCGCTGGCCGGGCTTAATGGGGAATGGAAAACCAATCCCGTCCGCCTGGTGCTTCCGGCCGGTTTGTGTTCGGCCAGGGTGATGAAGCTGCCTTATGCAAAGGGCAGGCAGCTTGCGGCTATGGCGTCAAAGGAGATGGCGGACGGATTCCGGAACGAAACCGCGGATTTTGCCCCCATTTATTCGGATAAAAAAAGCGGGCTGGATATCTGCGCGGGAGGCGCGGATGAAGGGCAGCTGGAACGCTTTCTCAAGATGTGCGGGGAGGCCGGGATCACGGTCGGAGGCATAACGGTCCCTATGGAAGGATACCTGCGCCTTTTGGGACAGACGGAGGGAGGCCGGGATGCCACCGCCATCTTCCTTTTCTTTGAAGAAGGGAGTATGACCAGTATTCTCTGCCAGGGAGGGAGATATCTGTATTCCGGGCGGAACCGTCTGTTCAGCGAACCGGGTACGCTGGACTTCGGCACGGAGATTGTGAGGAGCATTTCCGGGATCCTGCAGTTTTATTCCGGGGAAAAGAGGGAGAATCCCGTTACCTGGGTGTATTTTGCGGGCTGTGCGGCGGAGGATTTTGAAGTGAGCCTGGAGGGGATAGAGGCTTTGAATCTGAAGGCGTCTCCCCTGTCCCTGGATCGGCGGATCGCCATGCCGCAGCAAGAGACGGCCGCCGACTGGGCTGCCTGTGTGGGAGCCCTGGTATGCGCGGGAAAAAGGGAGAAGCGGATTGACCTGTACCGGGAGATGAGGGAAAGGGCCGAAAGGGAGCAGGGGGACCGGAAAGCCTGGAAACACCTGATCCTTCCGGGGGCGGTGCTGGCGGGCTGCCTGGCGGTGACCGGGGTCGTGGCGGTGATGAATGCGGCGGCGGCCCGAAAGATCCGTACCAAACAGGAGTGGATCGACTCTCCGGCCACCCAGGAGAGGTATCAGGAGGCGCTTTCGCTGCAGCAGCGGCTCGGAGAAATAGAGGGAGGGATTGCGGCAGTGGAGCGGACGGACCAGAACCTGTCCGTCTATCCGGAGCTGTCCAGCGATGTGCTGAGCCGGATTGAAAGCGTCGGGGGAAGCAGGATCGGCTGCTCCGTCACCGGGTATGACGCTTCCACGGGAGTGCTGACCTTTGAGGCCAGCAGCCGGGAAGTCATAGATGTGCCTGCCTATATTCTGGCGCTGCAGGAGAGCAACCTTTTCCATACGGTGGACTATTCGGGGTATGACTTTGAGGACGAATGGTATACGCTTTCCGTTTCCTGTACCATGGAAGGGCGGATCTCTGAAGAGGCGCAGGCGCAGGGAAAGACGCCGGAAGATGCGGGAGAAGGAAAGGACCGCGGCGGGGACGGCTCCGTGCCGGAGGCCGGGACGGACGGTTTTGCGGAAGACGCGGCGGACGAGGAGGGAGACGTGTGATGAAACTGGAATTGACCCAAAGCGATATTTTGCTTCTGAAAATTTCCCTGAGCGCATTGATCCTTTTTCTCTTCGTCCGTCTGCTGATCATGCCGGGGATCGGGCGCTACCAGGAGAACGTCCTCCAGGCGGAGATGCTGGAGGACACCGTGGTGGAAATGAGCGCGCTGATGGACTCCATTCCCCAGCTGGAACGTTCCATCGAAACCCGCAGGGCAGCGCTGGAGGAAGCTTCCGCTCCCTACTATGAGGCCATGGAAAACCGCCAGATTGACGAACTGCTCACCGGGCTGGCGCTGAAGCATGGGCTTTTCCCGGTGTCTTTGTCCATTGAGGGAGCGGTTCCCGCCATACCGGAAGCCTATCTGTACGGAGTGACGGCGGAGAGCGACAGGATACCGTCGGAGCGCTACATCCTCACTGCCTATGGCAATCTGACCTTACGGGGAGAGGCGGCGAAGGTTTTCGCGTTCCTGGACGAGGTGGAGAAAAATTATCCGGCAGTGCAGGTACGCTCCCTGCGGATGGATGAAAGGGTCTATTTGGATGCGGACTGGAACGTGGTGGAACAGCCTGACGTGGAGTGCCTGTTGGCGGTCTATATGGTTGATAAGAGTGTCGTGGAGTAATCGGAGTCCGGCCGGAAGGAGAAAGCTTTGAGTGCGAATCTGAGAATCGGGGAAATACTGACAGAAAGAGGATATGTGAACGAAGCGCAGCTGGCGCAGGCCCTGTCCTATCAAAAGGAGCACAGGGACAGGCGCGTGGGACAGATTCTGATCGAGCTGCAGTTTGTGACCGAGCAGCAGGTCCTGGAGGCTTTGGCCAGCAGGCTTGAAATGGAGATTGTGGACGTGTCCCAGCAGCAGGTGGATCTGGAGGCAGTGGCCATGGTGGACAAGGAACTGGCCGAGAAGAACCTTTTCCTGCCGCTTCGCGTGAAAAACCGTACCATGGTGCTGGTGACGAACGATCCCCTGAATTATTTTGCCCTGGAGGAAGTACGGCAGCAGACGGGCTGCTATCTGCAGATCCTGCTTAGCGAGGAGAAACCCCTGCGCCAGGCCATTTCCTATTATTTCGCGGAAGTGGGGGCGAGACAGGCGGCCACCCAGGCCAATGAGGGCTTTGCATCCGACGACATGGGCGATCTGGATCTCACCGAGCTGGACAATGTGGACGAGGAGGCGCCCATCATCCACCTGCTCAACAGCCTGGTGGAAAGGGCCATCAAGAGCAACGCCAGCGATATCCATATCGAGCCCTTTGACCGGGAAACCAAGGTGCGTATGCGTATCGACGGGGTGATCATGGAATATGTATCCCTGCAGAGGAACATCCATCAGCCCCTGGTGGCCCGGATTAAGATCATGGCCAATCTGGACATCGCGGAGAAGCGGATCCCCCAGGACGGCCATTTCCGGGTGAAGACGGAGAGCGGACCCGTGAATATCCGTGTGTCCCTGATGCCCACCGTGTTCGGGGAGAAGGCCGTACTGCGCCTGCTTTCCTCCACCGCCCAATTGGACTATGCGGATCAGTTCGGTATGGACGACGAAAGCTACCGGCATTTCCTTCCCCTGCTGAACTGCCCCAACGGGATCATCTATATCACGGGGCCCACAGGGAGCGGCAAATCCACCACCCTTTACATGATCCTGGAATACCTTTCCAAACGGATGCTCAATATCTCCACCATTGAAGACCCGGTGGAGAAAAACGTAAAGGGCATCAACCAGACCCAGGTGAACCCTGTGGCCGGCCTGACCTTTGAAAACGGCCTGCGCGCCCTGCTGCGTCAGGACCCGGACATCATCATGGTGGGCGAGACCCGTGACGGAGAGACTGCGGAGATTTCCGTCCGGGCGGCGATTACGGGCCATGTGGTGCTCAGCACGCTCCATACCAACGACGCGGCTTCCAGCATCGTGCGTCTGGAGGACATGGGCGTGGAGAAATACCTCATCGCCAACTCTCTGGTGGGCCTCATGGCCCAGCGCCTGATGCGCAAGGTCTGTCCCAACTGCAGCCAGGAGGTGGATACCACCCCGGAGGAACGCAGGCTTCTGGGAGAGGACGTGGTGAAAATCCGCCGGGGAAGAGGCTGCGCCCAGTGCAGCAATACCGGCTACAGGGGCCGCATCGCCATCCACGAAATCATCGCCGTGGACGCTCCCCTGCGCCGTATGATCAGCGACCGCGCTTCCACGGAGGAAATCGTGGAGTACGCCAGAAAGCACCAGCAGATGCATACACTGAAAGAAAACGCCCTCAAGCTGGTGAAGAAGGGGATCAGTACGCCTGAGGAACTTTTGAAGATCGCTTATGAATAGGGAGCAAAAGGGGCGGCGCACGAACGGCCCTGTTAAACAACGCGTGCGCGTTAAAACTGGTTGGGAGTGTATCAGACGGTTATGACGATAACCTGTCGGCGCTTTTCGTCAATACGGTAAATAACCGTATCATTTCCGACGAAAAGCTGCCGATAGCCCTTGCCGGCATAGGCCCCTTTCCTTAAAGAATCAAATGCGCTTCTGGCATCATGAAATATTCCGTCCCGGGCATATTCGGTTTCTGCTTCTAAGATTGCAGCATCTGTTTTGGCGGTTTCCGGCATGGACTCATATGTTTCCATGCTCATGACAACAAGATCGCCATATCCGTTTTTGGTAATGAACACAGGCTCTTTTTTGGCATGACAGATTTCGGAAATTTCATTGGTGTTCCGTAGGTCCGTAATTGGCCTGATCTGTGGCATCTTCAACGCCTCCTTTCTTGTTTTGCACATAATTAAAACAGAGTTATGTACAAAATTCAAATTCATATTCCGGATATATCAATACACAATAATCCTCCATGCCGCGTCCTTTGCGGCACCGCAACATGAATCTTCGATTCATGTCTGAGAAATCGCGGATGCGATTTCTCATCTGCGATTCGATTTGGGCCGCCTGCGGCACAAATTAGGATTGAAAAATAAGCCATCGGGCTTATTTTTCAATCTATTACCTCCGTATCTTGCAATTCCAACAAGAGAGTGAAAAATTCATTCAAAAATAATATTAGGTACCTTGACAAAAGAAAAATCCAGGTATAAAATGCAAATAGTAAGGTACAGAAATAATTGAGGAAATAAGGAGGAAATCATATGGCAGAAGAGAATAAAAACACTTGCCCCCATTGTCCCAATCATTGTACGGCGCAGACGGTGCGCTGCGGACGCGGCGCATCCTATTTCGGCCTGGAGGACCGTTCGAGGCGCAGTTACGAGGATCGTGAAGGGCATGGAGGCCGCAGAGAACCTGCGGGCCGGGGAGACCATGGGGAATATGGAGAACAGGGAGGCCGAGGAGAGGATTGGAGATACAGGGAACATGGAGAACCTGCGGGCCGGGGAAGACACGGGGGCCGGGGAGCATTGGAAGAGCACGGGGAACACAGAGGCCATGGAAAACATGATGACTTCCCTGCATGTGAACATCGCCGGGAACACGCCGGCGGAAATTGGCATCCCGATGGGCCGGATCCTCATGAGCCGCATCCCTGCGGCCATCCTCACCACAGGCATGGCGGGCAGGACGATGCCGCTGCCTTTCTGCACAACCTGGAAGCGGATACGCCGGAAAGCCAGCTGGCCGCCCGTCTGCGGGAATGCGGCCATCATCTGTATCACAATGGCCTGCCCAGGGCGGGCCAGCTCCGCATTCTCTATATCCTTTCGGAAAGCGGCCTCATCAACCAGCGGCGGCTTCAGGACATACTGGGCGTGAAGCCGGGCTCCCTCAGCGAGATCCTGGGAAAGCTGGAAAATGCCGGGTATATCGTCCGCGTGAAAAACGAGCAGGACAGGCGCGGCGTAGATATCTCGATTACCGATGAAGGGAAAGAGGCCATGAAAGCATTAAAACGGCAGCATAAGGACCGCATGCAGGGGATGTTCACGGCCCTGGACGAGGAGGAACAGCAGCAGCTTCTGGCGCTGCTGAATAAGCTGCTGGATGCCTGGCATGGGGAACGGGAGGAAGGTTGATGTGACAATACGGTTCAAATACCCCGCAGGCTCCCAGACGCCGGGGGCGGGGGTTTGAACCGTTACCTGTCATGATCTATTTTGTGCAAAGGCGTTTCAGGCCGTTTGAATCAGGAATGTTCTTTCACATATTGAAGGAATTCGGGCGTTTTTGACCAGTATTGGATGCCCCAATTTTCAAAATTCCATTCGTCCATGTAGTCGTTGCACTCAAAATCAATATAATATAGTTTTTCGTCCTGTACCACAAAATTTGTCGGGAAATAATCGATATTCGTATGGGCAGCGTATAATAAAACACACATACTGCGAAGTTCGTCAACATAGGCGGATTTCATTTTATCCTGCAGAATCAGTTCATAAATCGTATCGCCGTCAATAAATTCTTTCAAAATACGTTCCTTTTGCACATCAACATCGAGCAGGGCAGGAATCCGGATCCCGATTGCCTTTAGCCGTTCATAGTCGTTTATCTCTGCCTCAATTTTATTCCCAAACTGATAATAGTCGCAGGGTTCATGATGGATCTGCTTCAAGACGTATTTTTTCATCCCGTCGTCTGCCAGGTAGGAATAGCCGCCTTTCCCTTTTCCCAATAACCGAATTATTTGATACTCTTTTTCATTTACAACCATTCTTTTTTCCATGGGCGTCTCCATAAATTTTGATTTTTCTCAAGCCTGCCGGCTCTCTTATTTTGCATAATAAATTTATCTTTGCGGTGATACATTTGATTATAAAAGAACTTTTTGCTATTTACAACACATTTATGGACTCCTGTCACGCTAAACGCATGAATGGCCCTGCGGCCCCCTGCCCTGCGAAGCGTGGTGATCCATCGGGGACCATCCAAAAACGCCGGCACTTAGCGAGCGCGCCCTTTGCGAGCTTAGTACCGCTGCGTTTTTGGCTGAGCGAGAGCGGGTCCCCGATGGATCACCACGCTCCGCAGGGCAGGGGGGCCGCAGGGCCATTCATGCGTTTGTCCTGACGAAAAGAGAGATAAATCTTGTAAAACGGGCCCGTTTCCCCTATAATGAGATAGGAAAGACCGGGCAGGAGACGATTGCTCATCGTCTTTAGCCCGGTTCTGTTTTGGGAAGGGAAAGCGGGCGGCTGATACGGGTGACCCGAGGTGCGGATGCCGCTTACGGCGGCGGAATATTGAGGAAATATGCGGATCGAGGAAGAGATTCTGAACAGGGCGGCGGAGCAGTTTGAAGCGGACTGTTGCCTGAGGCCGCTTCCCGCCGGAAACGGTAAAAAAGAAAATGTCCGGATCGGGAGGACGCCTCTCCTGCCGAAGCAGGGATTTTGGACGGAGGCGGCCTATGCCGGTCTGGTGCGGGAACGCATGGAAGAGGAAACGGGAAAAGTCCCCAGAATCTATGAAGGAACGGATCCCTTTTTCCGTGCCATATTCGGGATGGGGCGGGTATGGATGATGGCGGATGAAAGGATCTATGACTGGTGCGTTAAGGCCTATCTGTCCGAGAAGGGAAGGCCGGAGTGGTTCGGCCGTTTTGAGGATCTGAGAGATCTGGACGATCAGCTTCGGCGGTACGGAAAGCGGATCGCGGACGTCAGGCTGCATTTCCTGCCTGCGGCTCAAAGGGAGAAAACGGAGCCGCTTTTCCCGGTACGCTGGTATGAGGAAAGCGATCTATGGGAGATCCGGGATCCCTGGCCGTTCCGGCATGCCTTGTGCAGTTCGGAGCAGATGCCGGGAAAGCTGGCCGTGGCGGCCTTGGCGGACGGAGAGACGGCGGCCATGGCCGGTGCGGCCGCGGACTGCCCGGATATGTGGCAGATCGGCGTGGATGTGAGGAGCAGATGGGAAGGAAAGGGGCTCGGCACCGCGCTGGTGCGGCTGCTGGCGGAAGAGATCCTGCGCAGGGGGAAAATCCCTTTCTATGCCACGGCTTCTTCCCATATCCGTTCCATGAATACCGCTCTGGCAGCGGGATTTCTGCCAGCCTGGACGGAGATTTATGTGAGAAGCAGGGAGGGGAAACACCCCTGAAAGTGGGGATAGGCCGCTGTACAGTATGCAGGATGAACCAGATTGAAAAATGTCTTTTCAGCCGTTTTTCAACCTCACGGTCTTGATGGGAATGCCCGATAAGGCGGGCAGACGGGAGCCAGAGTGATGGAAAAAGACAGATTAAAAAAGGAACTCATACCGATCGCTGCGCTGCTTATTTTTATTGCGGCAGTGCTGATTTTATGTGCGGTGAGCGCCGTTCGGAAAAAGAAGGAGACACAGGCCGCGGATCTGGCCGTGGTCGAAGAATCCATCCCCACGGAGCCTGCGGAGGAACCGAAGGCCGACGGAATAGGGCAGGAGGCAGAACGCGTTTCCCTGGAGGTTCAGGAAACCATTGAGGTGACTGGAGAGATGCCGGCGGACAGCGTGTCCGAAAACAAAATTACGGCGGGAGAGGACGAAACGCCCAAGAGCGGGAACGGGGAGACCGTCCCGGCAGCAGATGCGAAAGGGGTGGGAGTGTCCGGTAATGATTCGCCCAAAAGCCCGGCCGGAGTGAGCGCCAACGGCCTTTCCGGAGAAATCGTAAAGAAAACCAACGTGGAAATGCTGGCCGAAATGATGGATTATTGGGCCAGGGAGAATGTGGAGGCCGTGCAGGATCTTAGCGGATTGGCGCATTACAGAAAGATGTCCGCCTCACTGGATAAACCGGGTTACTTTTATTATTATGGGGAACGGGATGTCCAGAACCGGCCCGACGGTGTGGGAATCGCGGTATATGGGGGAGACCAATATTATTACGGAAGCTGGAAGGCGGGTATGCGCGAAGGGGAAGGGATGTGGCTGAGAATGTATTATGAGGACAGCAGCGTTCCGGACGGGGTGAATACGCTGCTCAACCCCATGCCTGCCCGTACATCCGTCTCCGGACAAGAGGGAGCATCAAGGCCTGATTCCGCCCTGATCTGCCACAGTTACCGCGGAAACTGGAGCGCGAACCTTCCGAATGGAGAAGGACACGAGCAATTTGAGATCGCTGAGGAGAAAATAGCGGAGGGAAACAGATATTTTCAGAATATTATGGGAAATTTCCGGGACGGGCTTTACGACGGCAGGATGTACATCATGACCTTAGACTGGGCCGGGAACGTACAGGAATGGAACGGAAAGGCATCGGCGGGAACCTTCGAGACACTCAAGGGAAGGGACCAGGAGGGCCGGGTACCGATCTGCCAGAATGTGCCGGATGCGGACGGGCATCTGTGGATCCGGCCTTTGGAAAACAGAAACCTGGGGATTGCGGAGCTGCGGGGTGCCTGAAGCGTTCTCTCGGACTCGTCTGTGCCGTTACGAATATGCCATGCTAAACGCATGAACGGCCCTGCGGCCTCTGTGCAGCCCCTGGCAGGCCCCGCCGGACGTGGTGATCCATCGGGGACCATCCAAAAACGCCGGCACTTAGCGAGCACGTCCCTTGCGAGCTTAGTACCGCTGCGTTTTTGGCTGAGCGAAAGCGGGTCCCCGATGGATCATCATGCCCTGCGGGGACGGGCAGGGGTGGCGCAGGGGCCTCAGGGCTGTTCATGCGTTTATCCTGGCTTCTAAAGCCGCCGCACCCGCAGCAGATCATACACCTCAGTAGGCCCGGAGAGCCGCAGGCGAAGAATCTGTCTGGCATGGGGGGCGCTTTCCATCGCTTCCCCGTCCGCGTTCCAGATCCCTTCCACCTTGACGGCCTCATCGTTTCCGTCCGGCCTCATGATTTCGATCCGATCCCCCAGGCAGAATTTATTACGCTGTTCGATCCAGGCAAATCCTTCCCCGTCCACATCATGTACCGTGCCCAAATAGGTGTATTCGTTCATGTAGGTACTCTCATCGTAGATCTGCGCTTCTTCGGAGGGTTTCCCAAAGTAGAAGCCCGTCGTAAACCGCCTGTGGGTACACCGGGCGGCCTCTTCCATATATCTGTCCCTGCCCTGCCGGTATTTTTCTTCCGATTCAAAATAATCATCCAGGGCCCTGCGGTAGGTCCTGGCCGTTGCCGCCACGTACAGGGCTGTTTTCATGCGCCCTTCTATCTTAAAGCTGTCAATCCCCGCTTCCACCAGCTCCGGGATATGCCCGACCATGCACAGATCCCCGGAGTTAAACAGGAACGTCCCTCTCTCGTTTTCATATACGGGCAGATATTCCCCGGGCCTGCTCTCTTCCATCACCGCATATTTCCATCGGCAGGGATGGGTGCATTCCCCATGGTTCGCGTCCCTTCCCGTAAAATAGTTGCTCAGCAGGCATCTTCCGGAATAGGAAATGCACATAGCTCCGTGCACAAAACTTTCGATCTCCATTTCCTCCGGGATCCGGGAACGGATTTCGCCGATTTCCCGCAGGGTCAGTTCCCGCGCGCACACCACCCGTTTTGCCCCGAGCTCCCACCAGAAGCGGTATGTCATATAATTGGTGTTGTTCGCCTGAGTCGAGATATGGATCTCCGCCTCCGGCCACACCCGGCGGGCGATCAAAAACAGGCCCGGATCCGAAATGATCAGGGCATCCGGCCCCATCGCCTTCAGCTCCTCAAAATATTGCTCCGCTTCCTTTAGATCCTCGTTATGGGCCAGGATGTTCGCCGTCACATATACCTTCACGCCGTTCGTGTGGGCAAAACGGATTCCTTCTTCCATATCTTCCTTTGAAAAATTTTTAGCCTTCGCCCGCAGGCTAAAGGCCTCTCCGCCTATATAGACCGCATCCGCCCCGAAAACCACCGCAGTTTTAAGCACCTCCAGATTCCCGGCCGGTATGAGCAGTTCCGGTTTTTTTCTCATTATTATACCCCTGCATATCGCAAGCTAAGCTTGCGATACTGCCTCCAATAAAAAATTTGAAACGCAGTTTCAAATTTATATCCCTGCCTATCGCAAACTGGGCTTGCGATACTGCCTCCAAACTTGTGTTTTCCCGGCCGTCCTATACGCAGCCGTTCCCGTCCGTTTTTTTCACGCTCACCGCCACCCCGTCTCCCACGGGAAGGATAGCGGTCACCAGGAAAGGGTGATGCTTGATCTCGTACAGGTATTCCCGCATCCTGGCATGAATCGTCCGGTCCCTGCGTGTCACCGCATAACGGGATTCCAGGATGTCTCCGCCTCTTAGCACATTATCGGATACCAGCAGGCCGCCGGGTTCCAGGAGACGGAAGACCTCCGGCAGGAAATGCAGATACTGTCCCTTGGCCGCATCCATAAAGATAAAACCATACGGTCCCGCAAGGCCGGGAAGAATGTCCGCCGCATCCCCTTCCAGAAGCGTGATACATCCCTCCTTCCCGAATCTTTTGAAATTTTCCTTTGCGGCGGGGATCCTCTTTTCATACTTCTCTATCGTCGTGATCTCACAGCCCGGCGGCGCATATTCGCTCATACAAAGGGCGGAAAAACCCGTTGCCGTTCCCACCTCCAGGATACGCCCCGGCCTTCCCGCCGCAAGCAGTGTCCGCAGCAGGCTCTGGGTTTCCTTCCGTATGACCGGCACGCCCCCGTCCCTCGCCGTTTTCTCCAATCCCTCCAGGTATGCCGGGTTTCCGCCATCCAGGGAATTGATGAATACCGCCAGACGTTCTTCCGTTTTCATAGCCATACCCCATCCGTGCGCTCCGGCGCACATGCAAATTTTCAGGCCGCCTATTCTTCCTCCTCTTTCTCACCGGCCGGGAGAGCGCTCATCGCCTGTATGATCTCCTCCGGTGTCTGGGAGGTATTCAGGGTATAAGTCCCGGGCTGGATACCCTGTTTCGTACCCAGCAGCTTTTCCTGAATGGTGAAAAGCGTCACATCCCGGGCCAGGCCCGCATCCACAACCTTTTCCGCCACGTCCCTTTCGCTGTCCGTTTCCTCTATGGTGATCACGATATCCATGCCGGGCCCGGTGGTCATCGGAGGTTCCCCGAAAAGCCTTTCTCCATAGGAATAGGCCATGGTCGCCAGGCGGTAGATAAACATTACCGCCAGGATAATAACGACGATCTTGACCACTGAATAAACCGCATTTCCGGCAACCTCTGTCTTCTTCATCGCTCCTCTCCCTCCTTCCGGAAACCGTTCGCAAGTCCCTTATTCAAAATCCACTGCCTCCGCGAGTTTAATCTCTATATCCTGCATCATACGGCAAAATGCAAGCTCTGCGCTCAGGAATTCTTCCACCAGCGGATCCTCCCTGAATTTTTCATACTGCCTTTCGAATTCCTCCATGGCATCGAGCAGATCCTCTGCATGGAAGGTATTCTGCAATTCAAAATTACGGGCACGGTATTCGTTAATTTTCTCCCGCAGATCCTCGGTACGATCCACTCTCTCACTGTGTCTTCGATATTCCCGATAGATGTCCGAATTCTTGATGGCCGCCACCAGCTGACCCAATGCCTCCTGTACTTCCACGCTTTCTCCTATCCGCGTGCAAAGCACGCATTCCAATCAAAGAGATTCCTCCCTTTCCGATCCGCTATCCGATCCAAACCCATACTTCCGCCGCTTTCCTATACGTCCATGATAATCGGCAGGATCATCGGGCGGCGCTTCGTTTTCTTCCAGATATAATCCCCGAGGGAATCCTTGACCGACGTTTTGATCTTTCCCCAGTCGCATCCGCCCCTTCCGATACACTTATCCAGCACGTCCCGCATCAGCTCGCCCGCTTCCTCCATCAATTCATCCGATTCCTTCACATAGACAAATCCCCTGGAAACCAGATCCGGGCCGCAAACCAGCTGCCCGCTGGCGGAATCCAGGCCCATCACAACGATCATAATCCCGTCTTCGGCAAGGTGCTGTCTGTCCCTTAGTACCACGTTCCCCACGTCTCCCACGCCGAGCCCGTCCACCAGGATGGATCCCACCTGTACCTTGCCCGTCACCCGGGCGCTTTCGCTGTCTATCTCCAGCACATCGCCCGAATTCAGCATGAAAATATTGTCCTTCGGGATGCCCAGATCGGCAGCCAGGCGGGCCTGCGCCTTCCGATGCTTGAATTCCCCATGGATCGGCACGGAATATTTGGGATGAACCAGGGTATAGATCAGCTTAATTTCCTCCTGGCAGGCATGCCCCGATACGTGGACATCCTGGAAAATCACCTCCGCCCCTTTCATGGAAAGCTCGTTAATCACCTTCGTCACGGCTTTTTCATTGCCCGGAATGGGGTTTGAAGAGAAAATAATCACATCGTTTGGCGTAATGGAAACCTTCTTATGCACGCTTCCCGCCATACGGCTGAGCGCCGCCATGCTTTCTCCCTGGCTTCCCGTAGTGATAATGGCCGTGCGCTCGTCGGGATAGTTTTTCAGCTGTTCGATATTGATCAGCGTGTTTTCCGGAATATCCAGACAGCCCAGATTCATGGCGGTATCGATGATATTCACCATGCTCCGCCCTTCAACAACCACTTTTCGATTGTATTTGTACGCAGAATTAATAATCTGCTGCACCCTGTCCACATTGGAGGCAAAGGTGGCGATGATAATCCGCTTACTGGGATGTTCATGGAAAATCGTATCGAAAATCCTGCTGAGGGAACGCTCGGAGGGAGAAAAACCCGGACGCTCCGCATTGGTGGAATCGCACATCAGCGCCAGCACTCCCTTTTTCCCGATTTCCGCAAACCGCTGCAGGTCGATGGCATCCCCGAATACCGGCGTATAATCCACCTTGAAGTCCCCAGTATGGACCACCGTTCCCGCCGGAGAATAGATGGCGAGGGCGGCGGCGTCCACGATGCTGTGGTTGGTCTTGATGAATTCGATTCGAAACTGGCCCAGGTTGATGGACTGGCCGAATTTAATGACTTTCCTTTTCGTCGTCTTTAAGAGGTTATGTTCCTTCAGTTTATTTTCAATGATACCCATGGTAAGCCTCGTGGCATACACGGGGACGTTCATCTGTTTCAGGATATAGGGCAGAGCGCCGATATGATCCTCATGACCGTGGGTGATCACAAATCCCTTCACCTTGTCCACATGATCCGTTAAATAGGTGATATCCGGGATCACCATATCGATTCCCAACATGTCGTCATTGGGAAAAGACAGACCGCAGTCAACCACAATAATACTGTCCTCATACTCGAAGGCAGTAATATTCATGCCGATCTGTTCCAACCCTCCCATGGGTATTATCTTCAGTCCGGGTCCGTTATTCACTTGTTTTGCTTTCTTCAATCAAATTACCTCCGCATTCTTCATGAAGCCCCTTCCTCCACCGTCGGGGCCTGTCCTTTCTATTCTTTTTTGTACCTTTCAGACAGCCTACCGCTCCAATTCCACATCGTCCAGAAGATCGGAGAAAATTGCGCAAACCGCTTCCAGTTCCGTTTCGTCCACCACGGTTTCGTAGATTGCCTCCGGATCCTCCGGATCGGAGATATCCTTCAGGATCATGGCTTCCCCATCCTCGTCTTCCTTGGCATCCGTCACGAGGATGTAATCAAAGCCGCCAAGCTTTGTCTGTTCCAGCACATAAAATTCTGTTTTTTCCGAATCGCCCTCCAGGCTGAATTCTATTCTTTCCACGCTTTCTTCTCGCTTTCCGTCCCGTTTTTTGCATTCTTCCTAAAGTCCAGGAAGCCCTGCAGGATCAGGACAGCCGCAATGCGGTCCACATGTTCCCTGCGTTCCTCCCTGCGGACCCCGGCTTCCATCATCGTCCTTTCGGCTAAGACCGTCGTCAGCCGCTCGTCCCAGTAGGTCACCGGAAGGGCAGTGCGCCGCGACAGCTTCTCTCCGAATTCCCTGGTCAGCGCCACACGCTCCCCTTCCGTGGCGTTCATATGCCGCGGGAGACCCAATACAATTTCCGTCACTTCATATTCCAGGATCAGTTCCTCTATCCTGGCAAGCGTACGGCGCAGTTTATTTTCTTCTTTTCTTCGGATTATTTCGATTCCCTGGGCAGTAATTAATAAAGGATCGCTGACGGCGACCCCCACCGTCTTGGAACCGAAATCCAGCCCCATGATACGCATTTCCCTCTCATTCCGCCGCCGGAAGCGGCACCGTTATCCCCTGCCGGCCGGCGGTTATTTCCCCGTCCACCTGTTCCTTCTAATGTATTCCTTCAGTAATTCTTCCACCAGCTCGTCCCGTTCCACACGCATGATCATTCCTCTGGCATTTTTGTGGCTGGTAATGTAGGTGGGATCCCCGGACATGATATAACCCACGATCTGATCCACCGGGTTATATCCCTTTTCGGTCAACGCTTCATAAACGGCGGAAAGAATCACCTTTACGCCGGTTTCCGGTTCCTTTTCCACGCGGAAATACTGTGTGTTCCCCAAATCCTGGTTCTGCATACGCTGCTCCATTCTCTCATCTGCCTGATACATAAGCTGTCATAATACTGGTTGTATTTTATCTTACTCTACTTTCCCAAAAATTTCAATCCATTTATCAGGTATCCATAAGCAGGATATCTTCCTCCAGAAAGCCTGCCGCCCGCCCGGTTTCCAATCGGTTTTCTCCCGGATCCGGCGGATATACGGCTCCGGAACCCTTTCCTCTTATGGGAAACGCTGCCTTCACGTAGGTCTCGGTATGACCCACCCGGTAGCAAAGGCCTTCCCTTTCCATGGTATTCTCCGTCAGGATCCTGATTTCTTTTCCTATGTACTCCTGCCGGTATGCCTTCGACTGCTCTCTTTCCAGGGCCAGGAGGGCGGCGCTTCTTTCGCTTTTTATCCTCTCCGGTACCCGGTCATGCATGGCCGCGGCTGCGGTTCCTTCCCGGACGGAATACTTGAACACGTGCATTTCAAAAAAATTCATTTTCCGCAAAAAACGTTCCGTCTCCCGAAACTCCTCCTGCGTTTCCCCCGGGAACCCCACGATCACATCCGTCGTGACGGCCGGCCGGGAAAAAGCCTTTCTCAGAATTCCTACCCGGTCAGAGTATTCCCCCGCCGTATAGTGCCTATTCATTCTTTTCAGCGTGCCATCGCAGCCGCTCTGCAGGGATAAGTGGAAATGGGGACATACCTTCGGTATCTCCGACAGGCCTGCGGCAAATCCCTCCGTGACGATCCGGGGTTCCAAAGAACCCAGGCGGATCCGGAGGATACCGTCCACCTCCGCCACGGCCCGAATCAGATTCAAAAGGGCCGTCCCGCCCTTCTCCCCGGATAAATAATCCCCCTCCGGCCCGCTCTTGAAATCCATGCCGTAGGAACTGATATGGATCCCGGTGAGCACCACCTCTTTGTATCCCCGGGCGGCCAGCGAACGGACCTCCGCCAGGATATCCTCCCGCCTGCGGCTCCTTACCCGCCCCCGTACATAGGGGATAATGCAGTAGGAGCAGAATTGATTACAGCCGTCCTGGATCTTGATATAGGCCCTGGTATGCTCCATGCAGTCCGTTAAGCCCATTTCCTCGTAATCCTTCTCTCTGGCGATATCCACGATGCTGCTGTACTGCAGCGTTTTTCCGGCCGGGGACATATCCCGCACGCCCGCCTCCCTTTCCTTTAAAAAGGCGGACAGAATCTCGGGGAGATCCTTCTTCCGGTTGTTTCCCACGGCCAGATCGATGCTTGTGTCCAGAAGCGCTTCCTCCTTCCCGGTCTGCACGTAGCAGCCCACGGCCACCACCACCGCACCGGGATTTTGTCTCTTCGCCCGATGGAGCATCTGACGGCTCTTTCGGTCCGCAATATTCGTCACGGTACAGGTATTTACGATATAAATGTCCGCCTTTTCTTCAAATGGTACAATGATATATCCTTTTTCCTGTAACTTTTGACCGATAACCTCAAGTTCGTATGCATTCACTTTACAGCCCAAATTATGTAATGCTACACTTTTCATAGTATTCCCCTCTTTTTTTGTCATGTTTGATAGTTGACTTTTACCCCCCGTTCCATATAAAATGAAATCGGAAGGTATCAGACAGCCCGGGGCTGTCCAAATTAAAGGAGGTAAAACAAAATGAAAACCGTAAAGATTTCATTAAATTCCATCGATAAGGTAAAGTCATTCGTGAATGATATTACCAAATTTGATTATGATTTTGACCTGGTATCCGGCAGATACGTGATCGATGCCAAGTCCATCATGGGAATCTTCAGCCTTGATTTATCCAAGCCCATCGACCTGAACATCCATGCGGAAGACAACTCCGAAGAGGTTCTGGAAGTCCTTAAGCCTTATATGGTTTAAATCCCACAGGCTGTGCTGCGGGCCTTCGGGAGGCGGCAGTTTCCGAGCAGTCAGTTCGATCGTACATAAACAAACGACAGGCAAAAGGGCAAGACTCTCTTTTTCGGGGCCTTGTCTTTTTTGTTTCCCTTATCTTATCTGCCTGCCATGAGCGCAGAACGCTTTTCGCTCTGCCCTACAGGATGCGGCAGAATAAATACATCCTGCCGCAGGCCGGTTTCCGAACGGTACTTCGTTCATTTCTCATAATCCGCCACGATCAGCTCACGCGTCTCCAGGGCGGTTTTCACCAATTCATCGATCTTTTCGTCCAGGCTGTGCTCATGTCTTTTGATCACCGACAGATTGGGCTTCGTCACAGGATGCTTTGCCACGAAGATGGTGCAGCAGTCCTCATAGGGCAGGATCGACGTCTCATAGGTACCGATTTTCTCCGACAGATCTATGATCTCCCGCTTGTCCATACCGATCAGGGGCCTGTATACGGGCATCAGGCAGGCGTCGTCCGTGGCCGCCAGGGACTGCATGGTCTGGGAAGCGACCTGGCCGATGCTCTCTCCGGTAATCAGCCCCAGGCATTCCGTCTCCTGTGCGATTGCCTCCGCAATCCGCATCATATAACGCCGCATAATGATCGTCAATTCCTCATGCGGACATTTCTCGTAAATATACAGCTGTATATCCGTAAAGTTCACCACATGCAGCCATACCGGCCCGCTGTACCTGGCCACCCTTTTGGCCAGATCCACCACCTTCTGCTTTGCGCGGTCGCTGGTATAGGGAGGCGCATGAAAATAGACCGCGTCGATTTTCACGCCCCTTTTGGCGATCATCCAGCCCGCCACCGGTGAATCGATCCCTCCCGACAAAAGCAGCATCCCCTTGCCGTTGGTTCCCACGGGCATGCCGCCCGGACCGGGAATCTCCGTGGAATAAAGATAGATTTTTTCCCGGATCTCGATGTGAAGCATCCTTTCCGGCCGGTGCACGTCCACCCGCAGCTCGGGATACGCGTCCAGCAGCACGCCGCCGATCGCACTGCTCACCTCCATGGATTCCATGGGATAGTCCTTTCTGGCCCTCCTGGTATACACCTTAAAGGTAATGTTACGGTCCGCCCAGGCCTCTCCCACATAATCCACCACATCCCGGCAGAGCTTCTCGAATCCCTCATCCTCCGTCCGTTTCATGGGACAGATCGCGGAAATACCGAACACCGCCTGCAGGGCGTCCACCGTTTCTTCATAGTCATAGCTTTCCGAAACGACGTCCACATAGATCCTTCCCCTGGTACGATGTACCAAAAACTCTCCCTCGCAGCGCTTCAATCCATGGCGGATCTGGCGGACAAGGGCATCCTCAAACACGCCCCGGTTCCTTCCCTTTACCCCGATTTCCGCATATTTAATCAAAAAAGCTTTCTCATTCATCTCCGGCTCCCATTTGCGCGCTAAAGCGCGCACTCAAATCAGGGAGGTTGAAAGCGACTTTCTTTCAACCTTGCTCCCATTTGCGCGCTAAAGCGCGCACTCAAATCAGGGAGGTTGAAAGCGACTTTCTTTCAACCTTGCTCCCATTTGCGCGCTAAAGCGCGTACTCAAATCAGGGAGGTTGAAAGCGACTTTCTTTCAACCTTGCTCCCATTTGCGCACTAAAGCGCGTACTCAAATCAGGGAGGTTGAAAGCGACTTTCTTTCAACCTTGCTCCCATCTGCATGCCGTATTATGCCGCAGGCACGGCATTCCGGCCGCCTGCGGCATAAACCGCCTGCTATCTTCTCGTATATCTGCGCAGCGTGGGAACAATGTCGTACAACGCCCGCAGGGTAAAATCGATCTCTTCTTCCGTCGTAAATACGGAAAGGCTGAAACGGATCGTGGAGCCCAGAAGTTCCTTATCCAGACCGATGGCCCGAAGGGTCTTGGATCCTGCCTTATCCGGCTTGTTAGACGAGCATGCGCTTCCCGCCGACACGTAGATTCCCCGCTCCTCCAGGGCATGCAGCAGCACCTCGCTCCGTACTCCCCGGAAGGATACGCTGATCACGTGAGGCGCGCCTTCCCGGCCAGCAGGTCCGTTAAACCGCACATCCGGCAGTCCGCCCAGACCGTTTCGAAACCGTTCCTTAAGCGCATACATCCGGCTCACATCCTCCTCCAGGGAGGCATAAACTTCCTCTGCCGCCTTTGCCATCCCGGCAATCCCGGGTACGTTTTCCGTTCCGGACCGCATGCCGCGCTGCTGCCCTCCGCCGAAAAGGATCGGGTGGATTTTCACCCTCTCATTCACATACAAAAATCCCACGCCCTTCGGTCCATGAATCTTATGAGCGCTCACCGACAGCAGGTCTATCCCCATCCTCCGGGGCAGGATCCGGCATTTCCCAAAACCCTGCACCGCATCCACATGGAACAGGGTCTGCGGGTTCATCCGCCGTATCAGGGCCCCCGCCTCCGCGACCGGCTCCAGGGTACCGATTTCATTATTGGTGTGCATGATGGATACCAGGATGGTATCCGGCCGCAGGGCTCCTTCCAGATCTTCCAGACGGATTCTGCCAAACTCATCCACCGGCAGATAGGTCACCTCAAATCCCTGTTCTTCCAGATAACGCATGGTCTGCAGGATGGCCGGGTGCTCAATGGACGTGGTGATCAGATGATGGCCGCTGCGGCAGTTGGCAAAGCCGCAGCCGATCAGCGCCATATTATTCGATTCCGTTCCTCCGGAGGTGAAAAAAATCTCCTTTCCGTCCACCTTCAGTATTTTTGCGATCACATCTTTTGCATAGCGGACATACTGCTCAGCCTCAACGCCCTTTCGATGCATGCTGGACGGGTTGCCGTAATCCAGGCACATCACCCGGTCCACAAGCTGCGCAACGCTGTCAAAACACCTGGTTGTAGCCGAGTTATCCAGATAGCATTCCATTGTTTATCCCAACTTTCTGTAAATAGATTGACTGATATGGCAAGCACGGATCCTCAACCGCCGGTCATGCCGTCGATTGAACATCCGCCTGATTTATGGTATGTTTCGGACACCCTCTGCGTTCCCTTCGGCATCGCCCCGCTCCTCCGGTTCGAGCTGATACATCAGCCAGGATAACACGGTAAGGCCCGCGGTTTCCGTACGCAGGATCCTCTTTCCCAGAGTAATCGGTACAAAGCCGGCCTCGGATGCCTCTTTCACCTCCCCGTCCTCAAAACCGCCCTCCGGCCCGATAAATACGGCCACTGACTGTCCCGGCCGGATGCGGCCCACAAGCTCCCGCGTCCTTTTCATTCCGCCGGCCAGCTCATAGGGGAACAGCTTCACATCCAGGGGCGCCGCCAATGCCAGCGCCTCCTTCATACCGCATATCTCCATCACCTGCGGCATGATTCTCCTCCTGCTCTGTTTTGCCGCAGCTTCCGCGATCTGGCGCCATCTGGCGGCTCTGCTTTGCGCTTTCTGCCCCTCCAGCTTTACCACGCAGCGTTTTGCGGCCACGGGAATCACCGCATAGGCCCCCAGTTCCACCGCCTTTTGGATGACGAGTTCCATTTTGTCTCCCTTGGGAAGGCACTGGAACAGATAGATCCGGGAAGGCAGCTCCAGGCCGTCTTCTTTGACGAAGCGCAGTGTGGCACACACCTCATTCTCCCCGATGCTGTCGATCCCGCAGCGGTATTCCCTTCCGTCCACCCCGTTGCTCACCGAGATTTCCTCCCCCGGCTTCATGCGCAGGACATTCCGTATATGGTTCACATCGCTTCCCACAATACGGATCTTCTTTCCCTCAATCTGATCCGGTTCCACAAAGAACTGATGCATCCCCTCTCCCATCTGCGCCCCCGGCGCCTATTCCTTCCGGGCCGTCATGCCCACCCATTCTCCCTGATGGCAGGTTTCCAGCAGCCTCAGGCCGGCCGCCTCAACCGCCTCGGCCACCGTTTTCTCCTTATCGTCGATAATCCCCGACAGGATCAGGATCCCGCCCGGCTTCATCTGGCCGGTCACCACGGGAATAAGCTCCACAAGCACCTCCGCCAGGATATTGGCCGTCACGATATCATAACATCCATATCCCACCCGATCCTGTATCTCCTTCTCCGTGATGAGGTTCCCCGTCAGCATCTCAAACTTTTTGGGTTCTATACCGTTTGCCTCCAGATTATCCCGCACCGCGTCCAGGGCACAGGGATCCAGATCCGTTCCCACCACCCGCTTCGCGCCGAACATCAGGGCCAGGATTCCCAGGATACCGCTTCCCGTTCCCACGTCCAGGATCGTCGATCCGGGCATCACATACTTCTTCAGCTGACGGATACACAACTGGGTCGTCTCATGCATCCCCGTCCCGAAGGCCGTCCCCGGATCGATATGCAGGATCATCTTCCCCCGGTCCTTTGGAGCCACCTCCTCCCAGGAAGGGATCACCAGAAGATCGTCGATATAGAATTGATGAAAATACTGTTTCCAGTTATTGATCCAATCGATATCCTCCGTCTCGTCCACCGCAATACTGCCTTCCCCGATCTCGCAAAAAGCCCGTATCTCCTCCAGCCCTCCGCGGATCCGTTCCAGCAGCGCGGCTTCCTCCAGCTCTTCATCCTGCACCAAAAGCTTCCCGTTATCGTCTTCCTCCACGAAAAAGCTGAGATAGGCTATGCCGTCATCCTCCGGGCCCTGCGGAAGGATATCCACAAACATCTGCTCCTTTTCCGCCGCCGTAAGCGGCACCTTATCTTCAATCTGTGCGCCTTCCAGCCCGATATCATACAATGCGCTGATGATAATATCCTCAGCCTGCGTCACCGTCTTTATTCTGAATTTTTTCCATTTCATTTTCTTTCCTCATCTGCCCGTTTCGACGGGCGCCCAAAACCTGTCCGATTCCCGAACGAATGCGCGTCAAATGCATTCCGTGCGCTCTCATGCGAATGCTACAGACAGTTTAACATAGTCAATCCTGTGATTCAAGCCGGAAAACAAATATGGGCATATCGTTTCCGATATGCCCGTCCGTCAGCCCAAAATCGTTATTTAAAGAATCCCTTCTTCTTTTTCCCGTCCTTCTCTTTCCCCTCCGGAGACGGCCCGGCTTTCTTTGCCGCGTTCAGGCTGTCTCCCGACACCTCGTCGAATCTGCGCAGCAGATCCTTCGCTTCTCCGGAAAGCCTGTCGGGCACTTGTACCACCAGCGTTACATAATGATCGCCCCGCACCTCTTTATTGCGCAGGTTGGGCACACCCTTGCCCTTCAGCCGGACCCTGGTATCCGTCTGGGTTCCCGGCTTCACATCGTAGATCACCTTACCGTCCACCGTGTCGATCATCACTTCTCCGCCCAGCGCCGCCACCGGGAAGGAAATGGGCACCGTGGAGAATATGTTGTAATCCTGGCGCTGGAAAATGGGATGGCGCCCCACAATGACTTCCACCAGCACGTCTCCTCTGGGTCCCCCATTCACGCCCGGTTCTCCCTGGCCGGCAAGACGTTTGCACTGTCCGTTGTCGATTCCCGCCGGGATATCCACTTCAAACCGCTTCTTCATGGGCACATAACCGCTGCCCCGGCAGTCCGAACATTTTTCCCGGATCACCTTTCCCGTACCGTTGCAGTCGGGACAGGTCTGTACGTTGCGCACCGTACCGAAGAAGGACTGCTGGGTAAAAACCACCTGGCCCTTTCCGCCGCACTTCCCGCAGGTAGTGGGCTCCGTTCCCGGCTTCGCGCCGGTTCCATGGCAGGTTTTGCACTCCTCTTTGGTGTTCAGTTCAATCGTCTTCGTTGTACCGAACACAGCTTCCTCAAAAGTCACGCGTACACTGGTGCGGATATTCGCCCCTTTCATAGGCGCATTGCTGGAACGCCCTCCCCGGCGGGAACCGCCGCCGAAAAAGTCACCGAAAATATCGCCGAAAATATCGCCGAAATCAGCGCTGCTGAAATCAAAGCCCCCGAAGCCGCTCCCGCCTGCGCCGCCGTCAAAAGCGGCATGGCCGAACTGGTCATACTGGCGTCTCTTCTCCGGATCGCTCAAAACCGCATAGGCCTCCGACGCTTCCTTAAATTTCTTTTCTGCCTCCGCATCACCCGGATTCATATCAGGATGGTATTTCTTTGCGAGGACTCTATATGCTTTCTTCAGGGCCGCATCATCCGCATTCTTGTCAACCCCGAGAACCTCATAATAATCTCTTTTTTGTTCTGCCATAACAATCCTCCAAAACGGCCGTCCATGCGTTCTCCGTCTGGAACAGGCCCCGGGAACGCAACACGAGTGTGCTGTCTGCATTATATCTGGCAAAACTCCGCAGGATATTCGTTCATCGGCAAGGCGGATTTTCTAGCCGCAGCGGTGGCTGCGGCTAGAAAATCCAACGCAGCAGATGGACGAATAGACAAGGAGATTTGACGGAATATAATGCAGACAGCACACTAGGGGACACTGCAGTGCCCCCTGGTGTATATGGTTTCAAAACGGTTTATACCTCTCTGAAATCTCCGTCAATTACATCGTCTTCCGGAGCGCTTCCCGCATCCGCCGCACCTCCCATATCCGGGCCGGCGCCTGCAGCGCCTCCTGCTGCCTGCTGCGCCTGCTCATACATCTTGGAGAACAGGCTCTGGGCGCTCTGCATCAGCTTTTCCTGGGCAGCCTTCATGTCGGCCACCTGGGACTCCGTCATTTCCTGATCCTTCGTCTGCTCCAGCAGGGACTTCAACGCGTTCAGATCTGCCTGCACCGTTGTCTTATCGGATTCAGGGAGCTTATCGCCCACATCCTCCAGGGCCTTTTCGGTCTGGAATACGAAGGAATCCGCCTCGTTTCTCGTATCGATCGCTTCCTTGCGCTTCTTATCCTGCGCCTCATACTCCGCCGCTTCCTTCACGGCCTTGTTGATATCGTCCTCCGACATATTGGAACCGGCCGTTATGGTGATGTGCTGTTCTTTTCCCGTTCCCAAATCCTTGGCGGACACGTTCACGATACCGTTCGCATCGATATCGAAGGTAACTTCGATCTGAGGCACGCCGCGCCTTGCCGGCGGGATCCCGTCCAGCCGGAACTGGCCCAGGGATTTATTATCCTTTGCAAACTGCCGCTCGCCCTGCAGTACGTTGATATCTACCGCCGTCTGATTGTCCGCAGCGGTGGAGAATACCTGGCTCTTCTTGGTAGGAATGGTGGTATTCCTTTCGATCAGCCTTGTGGCAACGCCGCCCATGGTTTCGATGGACAGCGACAGCGGAGTTACATCCAGCAGAAGGATATCCCCTGCGCCGGCATCGCCGGCCAGCTTGCCGCCCTGTACGGAAGCGCCAATGGCAACGCATTCATCCGGATTCAGCGTTTTGCTGGGCTCATGGCCCGTCATCACCTTTACCTTTTCCTGAACGGCAGGGATACGGGTGGAACCGCCCACCAGCAGTACCTTACCCAGTTCGGACGCCGTTACGCCGGCATCCTTCAGGGCGTTCTGTACGGGGACCGCAGTCCTTTCCACCAGATCGTGGGTTAACTCGTCAAATTTTGCCCTGGTTAAATTCATATCGAAGTGCTTCGGCCCTTCGGCAGTAGCCGTAATAAACGGAAGGTTGATGTTGGTGGTGGTGGCGCTGGACAGCTCCTTCTTCGCCTTCTCGGCCGCCTCTTTCAGTCTCTGCATGGCCATCTTGTCGCCGGACAGGTTGATCCCTTCCTGCTTTCTGAATTCGCTCACCATCCAGTCGATGATCTTATTGTCAAAATCGTCGCCGCCCAGGCGGGTATCGCCGTTGGTAGCCAGCACTTCAATGACTCCGTCGCCGATTTCGATGATGGACACATCGAAGGTACCGCCGCCCAGGTCGTATACCATGATCTTCTGTTCTTTTTCATTGTCCAGCCCGTAAGCCAGAGCCGCAGCCGTAGGCTCATTGATGATACGCTTCACGTCCAGGCCCGCGATCTTGCCCGCGTCCTTTGTCGCCTGACGCTGCGCGTCATTGAAATAAGCCGGGACGGTAATTACCGCCTCATTCACCTTTTCACCCAAATAGTTCTCCGCATCCGCTTTCAGCTTCTGCAGGATCATAGCGGAAATTTCCTGAGGGGAATATTTCTTGCCGTCAATGTCAACTTTGTGGTCGCTTCCCATATGTCTCTTAATGGAAGCCACAGTCCGGTCCGCGTTTGTCACAGCCTGACGCTTTGCAGGCTCGCCCACCAGACGTTCGCCGGTCTTGGTGAAAGCCACCACGCTGGGAGTGGTCCTTGCTCCCTCCGCATTGGCGATTACGGTAGGTTTCCCGCCTTCCATAACGGCCACACAGCTATTTGTCGTACCCAGATCGATACCGATTATTTTACTCATAATACTCCTCCATTCTGCCGCCTTATACGGCTATCTTTCAGACGCGTTATCCGCGTCTTATACGCATTCTTACACGCTCGGGCCCGAAAGCCTAAGCTTTAGTTCGCAACCTTTACCATGCTGTGCCTGACCACGGCATCGTGATACAGATATCCCTTCTGGAGTTCCTCTACCACGATATTCTCGCCGTATTCCTCGTCTTCCACATGCATCACCGCATTATGGTAATTCGGATCAAACTCCTTACCTGCAGCCTCTATGGGTTTTACCCCCATATTGTCCAGCTCGGTCATCAGCTGTTTATATACTTTGTTCATCCCTTCCACAAAAGCGCTTTCCTTCTCCCCCTCCGGTACGGCTGCCAAACCTCTTTCAAAGTTGTCAACCACAGGAAGGATCTTTTCCACCACGCTTTTGGCTCCGGTTTCAAACATTGCTGCCTTTTCCCTGTCGGTGCGTTTCCTGAAATTCTCGAACTCGGCCATCTGCCGCTTTACCCTGTCTTCCAGTTCATCAATCCTGGCCTTAAAGGCTTCTTCCTTTTTATCTTTTTTCTTCTTTTTAAAGAAACCCTCCTTGGAGGGATTCTCTTCGCTTTCTCCGCCCTCCTCTTCGGTATTCTCCGATTCCTCCGGGCCCTCCTGCGTCTCTTCTCCGACGGATTCCTCTTCCGGCTTTTCAGGCTCGTTTTGCTCCGTATCCTCCATCTCTTCTACGGATGGATTCTCCCGTTCCTCTTCCAGATTTTTATTCTCCATAATTTATACCCATGCCTTTCCCGTTTTGGGTCTTCCCAAAACGGGAATAGGCCCAAATCCGTAAGATTGAAAATTTTAATTTTCAATCTTCCTCTCATTCCGCCGGACCGGCCGGCCATCCGTTTTAAGGATCCCTTTTCTTATAAAGCGTATCGAGCTGGGCCATCAGGTTTTTCAATATTCCCACAACCTTTTCATAGTCCATCCGCTTGGGTCCGATGATTCCCACCGTTCCCCTCATGCCTTCGCCCAGTTCGTAGGTGGCCGTCACCACGCTGCAGTCTTTCATGGTCTGAGAGGGGGTTTCTTCGCCGATATACACCTGGATTCCGGTTCCGCTCTCATCAGCCAGTGTTTCCTGTACGATCTGGTTTAATGCCTGTTTTTCTTCAAAAGCAGTGATCAGTTCGCTCGCCCGTTCTTTATCCGCCAGCTCCGGATATTTCAAAATGTTGTTCGTGCCGCTGGTGTAGATTTCCAGGTCTTCATCGGCCCGTATGGCCTCCGCCACCGCATCGATGATCTCGCCCACCATTCCGCTGTGAATCCCTGCCTGCTGCTTCAGATTTGCAATCATACCCAGATTGATCTCATCCAGGGACTTCCCGTTCAAATGCGTGTTCAGCAGAATGTTCAGCTTCAATATCGTTTCCTGATCCGGTGCCTCCTCCACATGGAGCATGGTATTGCGGATCATATTCCCCTCGGCCACTATGACCGCCAGGACCTGATGTTCATCCACCTTAGAGAGCTGGATGAATTTCAGTTTATTCCCATGATAAAGCGGCGAAGAAATCATTGCCGCATAATTGGTATTGACTGCCAGCGCTTTCGCCACCTGCTGCAGGAGCCGTTCCATCCGGTCCTCTTTCTCCACGAGAAGACCCTTTAGCTCCTCCACTTCCCGATCCTTCTCTTCCAGCATGCTGTCCACATACAGACGATAGCCCATATCGGAGGGAATGCGCCCGGCAGATGTATGAGGCTGGATGATGTAGCCGAGCTCTTCCAGATCCGCCATCTCGTTTCGGATGGTCGCAGAACTCAAATTCAGATCCGTATACTTGGAAATCGTCCTGCTCCCCACCGGCTCTCCTGTCTCCAGATAGTTGCGGATTACGGCATGCAGGATTTTTTTCTTGCGTTCATCCAGTTTGTTCTGCATTCACCTCACCTCATTTCGGGCTGTTAGCACTCAACTCATCGGAGTGCTAACACCTTCTGAACATACATTATCACTTCTCTTCGGTATTGTCAACGGTTTTTTTCTTAAGAACTTATAAACGGACTCAGGACAAAGGCATGAAAGGCCCTGCGGCCCCTGTGCCACCCCTGCCCGGCCCCACGGCGTGTGATGATCACAGAGGGGACCATCCAAAAACGCCGGCACTTAGCGAGCGCGCCCCTTGCGAGCTTAGTACCGCTGCGTTTTTGGCTGAGCGAGAGCGGGTCCCCGATGGATCATCACACGCCGTGGGGCCGGGCAGGGGTGGCACAGGGGCCGCAGGGCCTTTCATGCCTTTATCCTGTAAACGGACTGCGGCCCGCTTGACTTTCTCTCCGTTTTTGGTAAACTAAGATGCCGGGAAGTCTTCACAGGCTTCCCGGCACTCTACCCACGTGAGTTCGAAACCTTCCTCACGTAAAACAAAACTAAAGGAGAACATATCATGAAAAACATCTATCTAACGTTCCTGGCGGCCCTGGTGGCAGCCCTTCTTGCCGTACTCACTTTTTTCTCCCGCAAAAGCCGGAAAAAGAACACCTATCTGATCACCCAGGCTGCCATGATCGCCGCCCTTTACGTGGTGCTCACCTTCCTTGCCAATGCTTTCGGCCTGGCCAACTATGCGGTACAGATCCGCTTCTCCGAAGCCCTGGCCGTCCTTCCCTGTTTTACCGTTGCAGGCGTTCCCGGTCTCTTTGTCGGATGCCTGATCGCCAACACGCTCACCGGCTGCGCCCTGCCCGATATTCTCTTCGGCTCGCTTGCCACCCTGATCGGTGCCGTCGGCACGAGGAAGCTGCGCGCGCATAAACGGCTGGCCCCCCTGCCCCCTATCCTCGCAAACGCCGTCGTAGTTCCTCTCGTGCTTAAATACGTCTATGGCATCGAACCGCTCTGGTTTTCCTTTGTCACGGTCACCCTGGGGGAAATCCTTTCCTGCGGCGTGCTGGGTCTTCTCCTTCTGTCCGCATTGGATAAATACCGCGGCAGGCTGTTCCCGCAGGCTTCCTGAGCTGCAGGCAGAAACGGCATGGATTCTCCCGGTCAATACCTGCAGCCCCTCCTTCACTCAGAACCGGCGGGCGTTTCATTCTAACCTTTTCATGCCGCGCCCTTTGGGCACCGCAACGCGAAATCGCGTATGCGATTTCACGTCTGTGATCCCATTTGGGCTGCCTGCGGCGCAAATGGTGTGACAGAAGTAAGCCATCAGACTTCTTTTCCGTCTATTTCCTGACATAGGATATGAACAGATTCCCGTTTTCCTCGAACCAGGCGGCGGCATCGTTTATTCCCATTTTCTCCAAAGTGCCCGCCTGCGGATCCATCACCACCACCTGCATTTCATTAAAGCCGGTCAAAAGAACCGCGTTTCCGTCTGCCAGAAGAGCCAGCACCGGCGCCTCCCTGTCGGGATAATACAACACGCTCTCCAGGCTGCAGCCGGATAAGTCGAGGATCCGGGCCTCGTGCAGGTTTTCTTCCAAAATCCTTGTTACCGCCTTCCCCTGGTTTAACAGCTGCTGCGTATTTTGGGTGGTTCCCTCGAAACGCAGGATTTCATCCAGGCAGACGGCCAGGCTGCCCCTTTCCTCCGTCACGGCAGCCGCTTCGATAGCCATGATCTGGTTTTTCGTGTTGATCCGTTCCCTTCTCCAGACATAGGAGCCGTCCCGTCCGGTCACCACTCCCGCCGTATCATCGGCGAGCCCGATCGCCTCCCTGGGTGAAAAAACGATAGCGGCCTTTCCGTCCAGCCCATAGACATAGTAGCTTTCCACTTCCTCACCGGAAGGCGGAAGGAGCACTTCCCTGTCTCCCTCGTACAGCACCTCCCTGGGCGTGAGGAATTTCATCCGCTTGCCGTCAAGGCCTTTTCCCATCTGTATTGCCGTCAGCTTTTCATAATCTTCCGTGGGCATTGTTATCACGACGTTGCTCTTGGGCTGGGCCTCCACACCGCTGACGATCTGATCCGCCGCGCAGGCGGTATATCCGCCCGTCTCGTCCTTCTCCACGCGGTCGAGGATGATCTGGTTTTCGTTCATCCTGCATCCCGTGACATAGATACCCGGTTTTTCATAGGTCATCAGGATCTCTCCGCCCTCGTCCTGAATCCGAATCCTGTACATGGGAAATACCGTTTGGCCCGTATACCCCGATACCACATCCTCTCTGCGGGCCACGCCATAGATCAGATCCTCTCCCATAAAGCCCAGCGGAAGAATGTAATTACCGCTTCCCGCCTCGATCGTAGTCTGTTCTCCGCTGTTTAGGTTCATCAGCGTCAGAGAGACGCCTCCCCTTTCCCCGTCCTCATTCTGCCAGACGATATTCTGATTGCTTTCGGAAATCTGGCAGTTTCCGCCGCTTAGGTTCTCCGCGATCACCTCCACGCTGCGTCCGTCCAGGCGGATCCGGCTGATCCTGTCGTTTAAGAAAACGTAGAGCTCGTTTTTCCCGTTCATATAGCACAGCTGGTTCATTTCCGCCTCCAGCAGCTCCGGAGACTTGGCGCTGGGAAGGAACGCCATTTCTTCTATGGTATTGGTGGCGCCGTTGTAGTAATATACTACGGCCCCGCAGTACCCCTCCCAGCGCCCCCGGCTGATATACCCATATACCATAAAAACCACATTTCCGGTTTCATCCACCTGCAGGATCTTAAAATCGTGATCGCCGTACAGAGAGCGTTCGTCAGTCGTTTCCTCTCCATATAAGGAAAAGAGCCTCGCCAGCCTGTAATCCATCATATTCAGGCTGTAGAGCACGCCCGCCTGGGAAAAGGCCAGAACCTTTCCCCCATCGCTTTCCGTCAGGCCAATCTCCGGATCCAGAATCCCCAGCATGATCCGATCGTCCACAAAGGATGTGGCTTCCTCCGTAAAGATCTCGCTCATGGTCCTGTCGTACTCCAGCAGAAACATCCTTTCTTCCCCGGTACGAACCCGGTAGACTTCCTTCACCCGCGCTTCGTTTTCCCGCTCATAACGCATATATCGGACCAGATATTCCACCGTAATGGCCGCGGTCTGTTCCGTGATGTCCTGGATGGTATACACAGGCTCCGTCACCCGCTCCACCTCCAGTCCGCCCCAGCCGATCTGCTTTAAACTGCTGTTGATGGTCACATGGCTCAGTGTGGTATTATCCCCTTCCCGGCTCGTTTCCATGTACTGCCCCAGATCCGACAGCCCGTCCGCACGGAAGGTGGCCGCGCTGAAATCCGCCACGAAGTCCAGT
The DNA here is from genome assembly GCA_021770245.1 of Lachnospiraceae bacterium. Lineage (GTDB taxonomy): Bacteria > Bacillota > Clostridia > Lachnospirales > Lachnospiraceae > Eisenbergiella. The sequence goes on along the minus strand of JAETRI010000007.1, from coordinate 92,647 downwards.
TTTTCTTCCATTCCGTAGTTGGCTGCCTGGATGATCCTGGTATAATAATACGCCACCCTTCCGTCATCCAAAGTCAGGCGGAACGTCAGAGTATATTCCGTATTCCGATCAATCAGATCCTTGAGCGTGATATCCGCATGGAGTACATCCCCCTCCGAAAAGGCCGCAATGGGCGTATCCTCCACCAGTCTTTCCCCGTCAATACTGCGCACCTCAAAATCCAGGCCTTTCACCGACCGCCCATAGGTTTTGACACTGATCGAAAGCCTGCGGTTTTCACCCACGGATATGATGCCTTTATGCATGTATTTCTCATCCATCCGGGTGAGAAACCCCTGCATCATGTTCACCTGCCGTCCCCTTACATCGATGAAAACCAACGGCAGCTCCGAATCCTTCAATTCTGCCGTCATATCCGTATTTCCCTTATTCAGCAGCATGCTGTCGAGTATCAGCGCCAACAGGAACGTGGCCACAAACACACAGCTTCTGATCAATGTCCTCTTCATAAATGGCTCCCATCTGCCCGCCCCGGCGGGCAATCTCCTCCTCCATGCCGCGTCCTGCGCGGCAGCACAAATTCCCGGTTGAAAAATGACCGAAGGTCATTTTTCAACCTACTCCTGCCATCAGTTTTTGCAGACATGTGTTCACATGCAGGAAATCCGCCATCTCGGCGGCTTTGGTATCCGTCGGCCGGGCGTTCTCCTTCTTTATTGCGCGGATGAGGATATTTTTAGGCGTATGCTCCATATCGATAAACTCCAGTACCTGCACCTCATATCCGGCCTCCTCCAGCAGATTTGCCCGGAGCGCATCCGTTAAAAGCGCCGACATCCGTTCCCGGATCAGTCCGTACTTCAGTGCGGGCTGCAGCACGTTACAGGCAATCTGAGCGTTCATCTCATGCTGACAGCAGGGAACGGAAAGGATCACTTTAGCGCCCCAGCCTACCGCCCGGTGCAGGGCATAATCCGTGGCCGTATCACAGGCGTGGAGCGTTACCACCATGTCCGCCTGATCTCCACCCTCATAGCCCGCGATATCCCCTTGTTGAAAATCCAGCCCCGTAAATCCGTATTTCTCCGCGAGGGCGCTGCAGTGCATGATCACCTCTTTTTTCAGATCAAGGCCGGTTACCCGGATATCCAGGCCGCACTTTACGTGCAGGTAATAATACATGGCAAAGGTTAAATAGCTTTTCCCGCATCCGAAATCGACGATCCTGATGCACCGCCCTCCTGGAAGTATTGGCACAATATCGGCAATAAATTCCAAAAAACGGTTGACCTGGCGAAATTTATCGTATCTGCTTCTCACAATCTTTCCGTCCGGCGTCTGGACCCCCAGATCGATCAGGAAAGGAACCGGCTGTCCCTCCTCCAGAATATAGTTCTTTTTTCTGTCATGCCCGGGTACCTGCCGCTTTACCTGATCCGGTTCTCCCTTCGTCCGCTTTCTGATGACCGCCTCCCCTTTTTTGTTCATCAGCACGGTGGCATGGAAATCCGTGGTGTCCACGTCCAGCTGGCGGAATCTCTCCATCACCTCCGCCATGGCGGATACCGCTTCCCGATCGGTCAGATTCCGATGAAAAACCTGGCTGCCGCAGAATCGCTCCATCTGAAAGGACAGGCGGCCGCGCAGCAGGATCGGCCTGATCCGAACCCTGAGCTCCCCGCCCTTCTTTCGCGGCCCTCCCGCCGTCATCTGGTATAACCTGTCATTCATACTTTCCCCAAGCAGCTTTAACAGCTCGTCCATATCCTGCTCCCATCTGCGTATATGATACACGTATTAAATTGTCGGAAGAAACAGATACCGGTGTGAATCAAAATCCGCCTTTGGGAAACGGGTTTTGATCCACACCTCCGCCCATGTCCGCGGCGGGTCGTCTTATCACTCTCTTCTGTTTTTTTCAGGGCAGATACGGGGGTGTAAAACGTTCCCCCCTCATTCCCCTTTTGCGGGAATCCGGAAACATGCCGTACGGATCCTGTTCCCGATTTCCCTGCCGAAAGGCGGCCGGATCCGTCGGGCTCGTTCTCCAGAGATTCCTGTCCGGAATAGACGGAGTCCCTCTTCTCCTGCGATAGATCTCATAATACAGCAGGATCTCCAGGAGCTCTCTGATCCGTTCCCAGTACGCTTCGCTTTCCGTACCGCCTCCCCCGTCCGCCTTTTCCCATTCGGCTTCTTCCTGTTTCCTGATCTCTTTCCAAATATCCTCGGACAGGCGCGTGAGTGCAAGGCGGTCCGGGTATTCGTCATAGATCATGCTTCCCGCATAATCCATGGTATCCAGGATCCCGCTGATCCTTTCCCGGTACTTCCGGGCCTTCATGGGATACATCTGAAGCAGATAGTCCAGATCGCGCGCCGCAGCATCTTCTTCCTCCCATGTCATGGGCATGGGATAAGTCATATAAAAAGGCAGAGGCCGTTTCGGTCCTTCGCAGGGGCAGCGTCTCCATTGGCTGCCTTTCGTATATTCCGGCGCTTTCCGGTTCCCGTTTCCGCCCCGGAGCAGGGCGTCCGGTACCTTTCTGATATCGTCCATGTTTCCCTTTCCCGGCTGTCTGCCGATTTTCACAGCCGGTTGTTTTTATTATAATCTATGCAGGAAAAGGCGGATGGTTTATTCCCGCAGGCAGGCCGTCAGTACGGCGGCGGCCCGGGCGGCCCTTTTCGCGTCTTCCCCGGTACACGCTCTTCCGTAACGCGCCTTCTCATACAGCTTAGCCAGCTCCAGAAAGGCGGGCGCCGTCTCTTCGTGCATAAGGCCCGACGCCTCTCCCAGCTGCCTGGCCGTTTTTCCCCGGGCAAAATTCTCCCAGGCCCTGTCCCTTTCTTCCCGGATCCCCGGTCCCCGTCTGCCCGGGAAGGCCCGCCCCGCCGCTTCGCCTTCCGGGATACGGAAACGGCCCGTACGGCGGATCGTCCTGATAAAGCATTTCCGGATCCGTTCCTCCGGGCTCCCTCCGAGGAACGGAAGGCCTTTTTTACGCATCCCCTCCCCTTTCTTCCTGACGAGCTTCTCCCGGATCTCCACCGTTCCATCCGTTTTTATCGTACCTCTTTCCGTATTCTCATAGAATCTGCGGATCACCCATAAAACCGTCCTGTAAAGCGTCCACAGAAGAAGGAGGACGAAAGCGGCCAGAAAAATCAGGGCAAAGATTTTTTCCAGTATCACCATCCAAAGCGGCGTCGGCGCGATCTCCTCCATTCCCGGCATCGGCGCGGCAGGCATGGGAGTCTCCGCCTTGATCCGCTCTCCTCCCTTCGACAGGCTCATCAGAAAGGTGACCGCCCGGGCCAGACAGCGCAGCAGCCAAAGTCCCGCCCGCTTCAGCCCTTCCGTCAGCGGCCCTGTCAGCGCGTCGTTCACCCCCACTCCCAGCAGAAGGACCGAGGTTATGCCAAATCCCGCCGTCATCCCACCGCCCTGCAGCAGCATTTCCCGGACGGGGATGTGCGCGTTGCTCGGCCGGTTTAAACGGACGAACCTCTCCAGGTTCCGCAGATAAGAGGAGGCAAAAAACAGGAGAATATAGGCCAGCGACAGTATCCAGATCCGGCTGCAGGCCCAATCCGCCCCCATTCCCGCACAGGCCAGAAAGGAAAGCGCCGCCATCCCTGCCGGCACCACCGCGCCCGCCCCGGTAGCCGCCTCAGGGAGAGCCGGTTTCTCCTTCCGCTTTTCCTTTTCCGAAGCTCCGTCTTTCTCCGCCTCTTCCGCCGGGCCGGTTATTATCCTGCGCACGGAGGAATCCTCCCGAACCGGCAGATCCTCTTCCTTCCGGAAACGGATACAGAAGGACTCTGCCAGATATCCGCCGACAAACAGGAAGAAAATGCCCCTTTGTGCCGTATTTTCCCCCAAAGAAAAGGGCAGCGCCGCGGCAGTCAGGAAATGAAGGGCGAAAAACACGGTCAGACTGTCGATCCGCTCTCTGATCTGCCAGAAGGCAAAAGGAGCCGCCACAACCAAAACCTGCCTGAACAATCCCGGCACCGGAACGCTGCTTCGATACGCAGTCTCCTGCATATGGGCGAAGGCGACGAATACGGCGGTCTGCGCACACAATACCGCCATAAAATTCATAATGATCGTCATCGTCCCCTTTGCCGTTTTCCAATGCTTATGTCCCATCCAACATTTCCTCCGCACACAGCCTGGTGAAACGAAGCCTTTCCGGATTCTCCACGCCTGCTTCCATATCCGCAAGCAAAGGGCAGAACCAGGTGAAATCACAGCCCCGTCCTGCCAGACGATCCAGAATCCCCACGAACCGGCTGCCCCTTTCCACAGAGACGACCAGGACCGCCGTATCCCTTTCCTCATTCTCCAGTTCCTTGGCAAAAGCCTCTCCGAAGGGAACCGTCCGGTCCGCGTCCAGCCTGGCAAAACTCCTGTTAATCCCCTCCATCTGTCCTTCCCCAGCAGCGGCCGGGATCCGCATGAGCTCTCCGTTCAGGATATCCCTCCCGTTGCAGTAGACGGCGGTGCGGATCCCCTGCCCCAGCAGTTCTTCCGCGGCCCTGGCCGCGATCCGGATACACAGCTCCGACAGCTCCCTCCGGCGCCAGACGCCGGAATCCTCCAGGTTCACGTAGATGTGTACGGACTGCAGAGAAGTATGCCCCCGCATATTCACCATAAGGTCGTCCATCCGAGCCGTCGCCTTCCAGTTAATGCTTTTCATCTCGTCAAAGGGAGCGTATTCCCTGATTCCCCGATATTCGAAAGGATCCTCCAGCATATGCCTCCTGGCCAGGATCTCCCCGTTCAGCTTCCGGAGTGCCGTCATGAGCTCCGCCCCTTCCGCAGGCCGGGGATAGACATACAGTGTACTTCCTCCCTCCGCCTCCCTCACCATTTCCCTGCTAAGGAACAGATCCGTCCCCACCAGATCCAGCCCCCGGATCCGGTAATATCCCCTCGCCCGGCAGAGAAAAGGAATCTTCCTGATGATCCGCTGATTCGGTCCCAGGGAAAGGATATCGTTCCGGTAATATTGGTCCGTTACGGCGCTGTCCCCTTCATCCGTAAAAGCAAGGTTCCTGGACATCTGAAATTTCACTTTGACCATGGGAAGCGGAAGAGCCTTCCGATTCTCCACACGCTCCAAAAGATGGCACTCTTCGCCTTCCACCGCGCTTTTTTTCTCGAATTCCAGCCCCGCCCACAGACCCTTATCCCAAAACCGTCCGTATATCTGCCCCTGAAGCAGGTAAAGCGCCACCGCCCCAAGGATCAGCCATAGAATGGACATCTCCCTTCCCCTCCTTCCCGGATTTATCTTCTGCCGAAATCCTCCACGGGAACAGGCGTTTTCTCCAGGATCTCCCCTATGATCTTCTCCGCCTCCTCCTGCCTGCTCCTTCCCGCGGAAAAGACGAGCCGGTGCGCCAGCACGCAGGGAGCCAGCAGCTTCGCATCCTCAGGAGTAACATAATCCCTGCCTTCCATACAGGCCAGTGCTTTGCAGCAGCGCATCAGCGCCAGGGTTCCCCGGGGGCTCACCCCCATGACCACCCGTTCCTGTTTCCTGGTGGCCGACGCCAGATCCGTCAGATATCCCGCCATCAACGGATGGACATAGACCTGCCGCGTCTCCTCTTTCAGACGCACCACCTCTTCTCCGTCCATGACGGCCTTCAGTTCCGTCAGAGGATCCCCTTCGCTATAGGCGGCCAAGATCCGCATCTCTTCTTCTCTTTGGGGCATACCCATGGAAAGTTTCACCATGAAACGGTCCGTCTGCGCTTCCGGCAGCGGGAAGGTTCCCGCCGTCTCCACCGGATTCTGCGTGGCTATCACAAAAAACGGTTCCGCCAGCACGCTCGTGTTCCCGTCTATAGTGACCTGCCGCTCCTCCATACACTCCAAAAGACCGGCCTGGGTCCTGGGCGTTGCCCGGTTAATCTCGTCTGCCAGAAGGATATTCGTAAACACCGGTCCTCTTTTCAATTCAAAACGCCCCGTCTCCCGATTATAGATGTGGAGTCCCGTCACATCCGCCGGAAGCATATCCGGCGTAAACTGGATCCGACCGAATTCCACTCCCAGGGATGCCGCCAGCGTCCTGGCCAGCCTGGTTTTCCCCGTTCCCGGTACGTCCTCCAGAAGCACGTGCCCGCCGGCCAGCATGGCGGCCAACAGTTTCTTCGTTACCTCTTCCTTGCCGATGATCACCCTGCCCACCTGGCCGAGTATCTTCTCTATCTCTTTTTTCATCGCTGCCCCCTCTCCGCCATGGGCGGAATTCTTAGTACGGATCCCAAACGATTTCCGCCGCAGACAAAAGTACCGCCGCAGGCCGCAAACGGTTTTTGCCGCCGCAGACAAAATACCGCCGCAGGCCGCATCCTCCCTGCGCCTGTTATAAAAGCGGAACCGCCGCAATTTTAGAGCAGCATTGCGAAAATAACGATTCACCTCCGTTATCTTCGCAATGCCGCCCTTCTTCCCGACGGTTCCGCCCTCCTCATTCCCCGTATGGCTGCCGGACGGTCTTTCCGCCCGTCCGGCAGCTGCCACCGGGATCGGGATATCCGCCCGAAGCGGTATCCCTTATTTTAATACCTCTATACGCGCCACGGCCCTGGCAAGCGCGGTTTCTGCCCTCGCCATGTCCGTGTCCGCCTCCTGAGCCTTGATGCGCTCCTCCGCCCGTTCCAGAGCGGCCTTTGCACGGTCTTCGTCAATTTCCTCCGGCCATTCCACCACCTCAGCCAGCACGGTTACCTTCTCAGGAAGGATTTCCACAAAACCGGCATGAAGAGCGGCTTCTTTCTTTCCCTCTTCTTCGGTAATGGTAAGGATGCCGGGCTTGATCATGACAGTCATGGGGATATGGCCTTTGTAGATGCCGATCTCCCCCTCCGTGGTATTGAATTCCACCATGGTCACCGCTCCTTCGTAGAACACGCGCTCCGGTGTGATGATCTTCAATGTAAAATTCCTGTCATCTGCCATAAGCACACCCCTTATTTCACGCGGGCGAGCACATCGTCAATGCTTCCTGCGTTGAGGAAATAGCTCTCCGGAATATCGTCATGCTGCCCGTCCAGGATTTCCCTGAAGCTGCGGATCGTTTCTGCGATCGGAACATACTTTCCTTCATACCCGGTGAACTTCTCCGCCACGAAGAAGGGCTGAGACAAGAACCTCTGCACCTTTCTGGCGCGGGAAACCACCAGCCTGTCGTCCTCGGACAGTTCGTCCATACCCAGAATGGCGATGATATCCTGCAGTTCCTTATAGCGCTGCAGGATTTCCTGCACGCCTCTGGCCACCTTATAGTGTTCCTCACCCAGGATCCTGGGATCCAGGATACGGGAGGTGGACTCCAGCGGATCCACTGCCGGATAGATCCCCAGCTCCGTAATGGAACGGGAAAGTACCGTGGTCGCATCCAGATGGGCGAACGTAGTTGCCGGCGCCGGGTCGGTTAAGTCGTCCGCAGGCACGTAAACGGCCTGTACGGAGGTGATGGAACCGTTCTTGGTGGAGGTGATGCGCTCCTGCAGGGCGCCCATCTCCGTCTGCAGCGTGGGCTGATAACCCACCGCGGAAGGCATACGGCCCAGAAGTGCGGACACCTCGGAACCGGCCTGGGTAAATCTGAAAATATTATCGATGAATAAAAGCACGTCTTTCCCGCCCTTATCGCGGAAATATTCCGCCATGGTCAGGCCGGAAAGGCCCACGCGCATCCTCGCTCCCGGCGGCTCATTCATCTGCCCGAATACCATGGTCGTCTTATCGATAACGCCTGACTCCCTCATTTCATGGTACAGGTCGTTTCCTTCCCTGGTACGCTCGCCCACACCGGTAAATACGGAATATCCGCCGTGCTCGGTGGCGATATTACGGATCAGCTCCTGGATCAGGACCGTCTTACCCACGCCCGCACCGCCGAACAGGCCGATCTTTCCGCCCTTCTGATAAGGGCAAAGCAGATCGACAACCTTGATACCGGTTTCCAGCAGCTCCGTCTGTGTGGACTGCTCCTCGAATTCCGGCGCCGGTCTGTGGATGGGCTCATAATCCACCCCTGTGGGAGCGGGGATGTTATCAATGGGCTCGCCCAGGACGTTGAACATACGCCCCAGCGTCTTCTCGCCGACCGGGACGCGGATCGGGGAACCGGTGGCTACCGCCTCCATCCCCCTCACAAGCCCGTCGGTGGAACCCATGGCAACACAACGTACGATATCGTCTCCCAGATGCTGTGCGACCTCCGCCACGAGCGTGCCGCCGCTGCTGGTAGGAATTTTCAACGCTTCGTTGATATCGGGCAGGCAGTTCTGTTCAAATTTCACGTCCAGAACCGCGCCGATGACCTGCGTGATTTTTCCGTTCTTATTTTCTGCCATTGGTCGTATCCTCTCTACATATAAATCATTCCCCTGACAATCAGCCGATCGCCTGGGCGCCTGCTATGATCTCGGTCAGCTCCTGCGTGATGGCTCCCTGACGGGCCCTGTTGTACAGAAGCGTCAGATCCTCGATCATTTCCTCCGCGTTGCTCGTCGCGGAATCCATGGCCTGCATTCTGGCGCCGTTTTCACTGGCCGAGGCCTCCAAAAGGCCTCCGTAAACCATGCTGGTGATGTATTTGGGAATCAGGAGTTCCAGCGCTTCCACCTCATCCATTTCGAAGTTCATGGGCGCCTGCGGCTCGGTCTTCTCCGGCACTTCCCGATCCCCGGCCACAGCCAGGCTCTGCGTATCCACCGGAAGCAGCTTCGTCATGACCGGGACATGCACCACCGTATTCTTGAATACGGTATAGACCAGATAGATTTCGCCCACTTCCCCTTTTTCAAAGGCATCCAGGACCTTCTTCCCGATTTTCATAGCGTCGGCATAGGCAGGCTCCTCTATCACGTCGGAATAATCCCCGGCGATAGGATAACCGCCCCGATCCAGCGCATCCCTGCCCTTCTTGCCGATCGTATAGAGCACCAGATCCTCCCCGGCCAATTCTCCCTGGGTAATCATTTTAACGATGTTGGAGTTATATCCGCCGGCCAGCCCTCTGTTGGAGGTGATCACGATCACCGCTTTTTTCGCGCTGCTCCCGCCCTCCAGGAAAGGATGGCGGATGCTCCCGGCTTTTCCCAGGATAGACTGTACCGTCTGATACATGGTGTCAAAGTAGGGCTTGGATTCTTCCGCTTTGGTCTTGGCTTTCTGCAGCTTGACAGTGGAGACCAGCTTCATCGCCTTAGTGATCTGCTGGGTGCTCTGGATACTGCCCTTCCGCCGCTTGATATCTCTCATAGAAGCCATATCTGTTCACCCTGCTTTCTATCGAAACTGTGCCTTACACTCTTCGATTGCTTTCTTCAAAGCGGCCTCCGTCGCTTCGGAGATCACCTTTTCTTCGCGGATCGCTGCCGGTACCTCCGGATACTTCACATTGATAAACTCAAACAGCTCGCTTTCAAAGCGCGTAATATCCTTCACGTCCACATCCAGCAGATACTTGCGCGTGGCCGCATAGATGATGATGATCTGATATTCCACCGCCATGGGCTTATACTGGGGCTGCTTGAGGACTTCCCTGATGCGTTCGCCCTGCGCCAGCTTTTCCCTGGTATCCGCGTCCAGGTCGGAACCGAACTGGGAGAAGGCCGCCAGTTCGCGGAACTGCGCCAGATCCACACGGATGGGGCCTGCGATCTTCTTCATAGCCTTGATCTGGGCATCGCCGCCCACACGGGATACGGAAAGGCCGGCATTAACGGCCGGGCGGAAGCCCGAATTGAACATTTCCGTCTCCAGATAGATCTGGCCGTCGGTAATGGAGATCACGTTGGTGGGAATGTAAGCGGATACGTCGCCCGCCTGCGTTTCGATAATGGGAAGCGCGGTAAGGGAACCGCCGCCGTATTCCTCGCTCATCCTGGCCGCACGCTCCAGCAGCCTGGAATGCAGGTAGAAAACGTCGCCCGGGTACGCTTCACGTCCCGGCGGGCGCTTCAGCAGCAAGGACAGGGTACGGTATGCCACCGCATGCTTGCTCAGGTCGTCATAGACCACCAGCACATCCTCCCCGTTCTCCATCCATTCCTCGCCGATTGCGCATCCCGCATAGGGCGCGATATACTGCAGAGGGGCCAATTCGCTGGCCGTGGAAGCTACCACCGTGGTGTAAGCCATGGCGCCGTACTCCTCCAGCGTCTTTACGATGGTGGCAACCGTGGAAGCCTTCTGGCCGATCGCCACATAGATACATTTTACATTCTGCCCCTTCTGGTTGATGATGGTATCGATGGCAATCGCCGTCTTCCCCGTCTGCCTGTCGCCGATAATCAGCTCACGCTGGCCCCTTCCGATGGGGATCATGGAATCGATGGCCTTGATACCGGTCTGCAGGGGTGTGTCCACGGACTTCCTGGTGATAACGCCGGACGCCACCCTTTCGATCTTACGGTACTTATCTGTCTGAATCGGCCCCTTGCCGTCAATCGGCTGTCCCAGGGCATTTACCACACGGCCCGTCATTGCGTCGCCTACAGGCACCTCTACCACCCTGCCGGTGGTCTTCACGGTGTCGCCTTCGCTGATGTTGTGCTGGCTGCCCAGCAGCACAGCGCCCACATTATCTTCTTCCAGGTTCATTACCATTCCGTATACTTCACCGGGAAATTCCAAAAGCTCACCCTGCATCGCGTTTTCAAGTCCGTGGATACGTGCGATACCGTCTGCCACCTGGATGACCGTTCCCACTTCCGCCACTTCCAGTTTGGAGGAGTACCGCTCAATCTGTTCCTTTATAACCGAGCTTATCTCTTCTGGTTTCAAATTCATGGACTTTCAACCTTCCTTAATCTGTCGGCGCGTTTGTGCACCCATTTATAACTGAACCTTCATGAGCTGCCGCTGCAGCCCGTCCAGCCTGGAGCGGATGCTTGAGTCCACCACCCTGTCGCCGATCCTGATGACCAGTCCGCCGATCAGCCCTGCGTCCACGGAAAAATGCATTTCCATCCCGGCAAAGCCTGTGGTTTCAAGCAGCCTTTTCTCTATCTTTTCCTTCTGACCCTGCGTCAGATCCACAGCGGAAGTGACATATGCCACGCCGATCCTGTGATATTCTTTATATCTGTCCGTATAATAAGTAAAGATATCGTCGATCGCGCCGTAACGGCCTTTTACGACCAGGACCCTGATAAAACCGAACAACGTGTCGGAAAGCCTCCCCTCAAACACCTTGGAAAGGATCCCCAGCTTATCGTCCCTGCCGATGTCCGGATGGTTCATCAATCTGGAAAAATCCGGATTAGCCGAAAGGATTTTCCGCATTTCTCCGATCTCTTCCATCAGGCTGTCCACCAGGCCTTTTTCCAGCCCCAGGCCAAACAACGCGTCCCCATACGTTTCTGAGACTAGCTTAGCCATGTGCTATCACCTATTTCCTTCAGAGTCTCGTCAATCAGGCCGTCCTGCATGGATGCATCGATGGAGGTACCCACCACCTTGCCGGCAAGCACGGATGCTAAGGATACCATTTCCTTCTTCACATCGTCGGCCATCTTCTTCTTCTCAAGCTCCGCCTCCACCTTTGCCCTGGAGATGATCCGGGCCGCTTCGCCCTTCGCATCCGCCACGATCCGGGTCTCGTTCGCCGCAGCCTTCTTCCTGGCAGCGCTTAAGATCTCATCCGCTTCTTTATTGATATTCGCAAGCTTGTCTTCGTACTCTTTCTTTAATGCGGCAGCTTCTTCCTGGCCGGCCTTCGCCTCATCCAGTTCGTCCCTGATCTTATCCTGTCTCTTTTTCAGGAATTCCCTTGCCGGGTTGAAAAGGAAATAGGACAGCGCGAAAAACAGGACAAAGACCGCGATGATCGTAAGCAGCGAATCCGCCAGCAGCTGGAAATCCAGATCGAACAGGCGGGGCGCCATCGTATCTGCGGACAAAAGAGCTGCCCACGCTAATTTCATAGTCAAGATTCAAGCCTCCTTTCTTAAAATTTGTATCAGATCGAGGCTTAACCTTAAATCAGCGGCTTAACGAACATCAGCAGCATGGCAACCAGAAGGCCGTACAGACCTGTCGTCTCGGCAACGGCCTGGCCGAGCAGCATGGTGGATGTGATGTCGGACTTCGCGCCGGGATTGCGTCCCACCGCCGCCGCCGCGTGCCCTGCGGCAATACCCTGTCCTACACCAGGCCCGATACCTGCGATAACCGCAAGACCTGCGCCGATTGCTGAACATCCAAGAATAAAGTTTTCATTGAACTCCATAAAATTTCCTCCGTTCCGCTGCCGGTCGGCAGCCCTTTCCTTAATAAACAAATGCAAGATGCTATCTATCGTGGCACATAAGCCGCATCCGGCGCCCGTGCCATCCACACCTGGCGTTTTTACGCCCTGTGCCCTTTACTCGCTGCCAATGGCATCCGAGATATAGGTCATCGTCAGCATACAGAATACGTATGTCTGGATCGCGCCTGAAAAAAGGTCAAAATAAACATGCAGCACTGCCGGCCAGAAAACCGCGACCCATTTCAGCAGCCCGTACACCAGCGCCATCATCACCGTACCCGAAAGCACGTTGGCGAACAGACGCAGCGACAGGGAAATCGGCACTGCCACATCGCCGATGATGTTGATCGGCGCCCAGATGGGCCAGGGCTCGCATAGTCCCTTGATCACGCCTGACACCTTCTGATACTTGAACTTGTTAAAGTGAATCAGGATAAAGGTGAGAATACCCAGAGGCAGCGTCACCCCGTAGTCCGCGGTAGGCGGCCTTAAGCCAAACAGGCCCGAAATATTGCTGATCAGGATAAAAATGAAAATCGTGCCGATATAGTTGGCAAATTTCGCCGCGTTCTTTCCCATGACGCCATGGATCATGCCGTCCAGCTTCTCCACCACCAGTTCCACGATATTCTGGAACGTGCCGGGAACCTCCGAAGCGTGCTTCATCACCCGGTTAGCCGCAATCGCAAAACCGATCAGCACCAGCATGACGATCAGCAGACACACATGCGTGGTCGTTATCCATACCTTCTGTCCGAAAAATTCATAGGAAAACACCCCATGGATCATAAAATCCACATCCGATCCTTCGGACAGCAATATGCCATTCATCATAGTTTCACCTCCTTCTTGGCTTCATTTTCTCCGTGATGAAATCTTTTGTGAAGGAACGGCTGTAAGTACGCCCCGGCCTTCAATCCCATGATACCGAGGAAAGCGGCCAGGGGGTCCGCCACATCCGTGAACATCAGAATCCCAAAGGCCGCAACGATCACGCCATATCGTATCAGTCCCTGTTTCCTGATATACCCCTGCGCAGTCCCTTCATCATCCAGCCCTTTATCCAGGGCCCACCACATATGATAAGCTGCAGCCCCGGCCAGCGCAACGCCGATCCAGAGCCCCAGGCTGTATCCCATCCTGTCTTCTATAAACCATACCGGCACCGTCTGGCAGACAAGTCCCCACAGGAACATACCGGCCCACATTTCCTTCACCGTTTCATTTATCTTTTCCAGAAGGTTTTTCATAACGGCGGCCATTTCCCTTCTTTCCGGTCAGCTTACACGACAATACATAGATATTCCGGAACCCTGCCAAGGCTCCGACAAAGAACAGAAGGACCATCCAGAAGGATGTCCCCAGCTTTTCGTCCAGGAAAATCCCTGCAAAGGAGCACAGGAAAATCGGGACCAGCATATAGATGCCGAACTGTGAGATCAGCGTCAGATAACGGAATACATTCTTGTCCGGTTTCATCGGCCTTATCCTCCGTTCACGGTATATAGTCTTTCTGTCTATTTTCCGGCAAAAAATGCCCAGTTATGATTATAACCAGTTTTCGGGTTTTTGTCTACCGAAACAATCGTTCTTTCCTTGTACTTTTTTCTGTACGGATAAGTTCGGGCCGCCCGTTTTGGCGGGCAGGCAAATCAGGATCGTGAAATCTTCGATTTCACGCTGCCCCCTTCGCCGACACGGTTAAAAAATTCGGGGACAGGCCGATTTTACGGTTGAATAAACGATGGTTATAGCCTATACTGAATGCAATACACACAGAAGCCGGATATGGGGATCGTTTTTGTTTCTCCGGTTCGGGAAATGCGGGAAGAGGATTTGCAAAAGGAAACCAAAAAGGGTGCGATCCCGCCCTGGCAAAGCGTGCGCCGAGGCGCGCAGAAGGGAGCACATTATGAGCGATCCCGTTCTATATCGTAGACGTCTGATTCCGGATGAATGTATCCTGTTAAAGGACGATGTGATTCTCAGGCACGATCCCGATATCCTGGTGACCGGCTGGAGGGCGCTTCGGCCCAGAAAGGATCTGGATCACGGGTTCTCCTGTTATTATCTGAAAAGGGGCTATAAGATCAGCCGGTTTTACGCCCCGGACGGACGGCTCCTCTATCATTACTGCGATATTATTTCCTGCGATTTTAATCCGGAGGACAATTCCCTCATCGCCACCGACCTGCTGGCCGACGTTATTATCTATCCGGACGGCTTCGTGAAGGTGGTGGATCTGAGCGAGATTTCCGATGCGCTGGAACAGGGCCTGCTTTCCCAGGCGCTCCTGAGATCCGCCCTGCGCTCTCTGGATCATCTCTTAACGCAGATCTACGGCGGCAGGCTGGCGGAACTTTCCGCCCCCATGGACGGTTTTCAGGCAGGCGTTTTGTCTTCCGCCCAGCAGGCGCTTTGCGGACAGGCCCGGCAGAACCGGGGCTGAACGGCCATCGCCTTCGGCTGGCCCCGCCGGGCCAGGCGGCTGCGCTTCCCGGCCCGGATTGCGGAAATGTTTCCTCGCGCCGCCGGATTTAATAAAAGACGTGCCCTCCGATGCGGATCCCCTCCAGGCCCGGGATCGGCGTCCTGAAATACACGCAGTTCCCCACGTTCGTCACCCCGCTCATGGCCTCATCCGCCGCCTGGTAGCACCTGGCCGTGGCCCGGTTCTCTGCCAGGGCCAAAGCGAGACGGCCCGTGGAAACCGGCTCGAACTGGCGGTTTTGATAGATCACGCCGGACAGGCTGTTGGGATAGACCGAACTGAGGACGCGGTTGATGACGACCGCCCCCACCGCCACCTGGCCTTCATAAGGCTCTCCGCCCGCTTCACAGTAAATCAGATTTGCCAGCAGATATCGGTCGTCCTCCGTAAAAGTAACCTCCGAAATATCTCTCCAGCTGGACTGGGCCGCCAGACGCGATTTGGCGATTTCCTCCTCCAGCTGTTTCTGCAGCGCCGCGATATTCTCGTTCTGGGCGGCGATCTGGGCCTCCAGAATATCCACCTCCGCCTCCGCGCTGGCAATCTGGTTGGAATAGGCGGATATGTTTCCCTTCGTCCGATCGATCAGGCCGGAGAACTTTTCATGTTCCGCCTCCGCGTCCGCTTTCATCTCCTCCAGATCCGCTTTTTCTTCTTCCAGCCTGGCTTCCGCCTCTTCCACATCCCGCCTGGCCTTTTTATAGCTGGCCAGCATCTCCTGGTCGTACTCCGCCAGCTGTTCAAAATATTCCGACATATTCAGAAAGTCGCCGAAGGACAGGGAAGAAAACAGCGCTTCCAGATACAGGTGGCCGCTTTTCTCATAGGTATACTGAATCCTTTTTTTCAGACAGGTATACTGCCACTCCTCCGTCTCCCTGGCCTGCCGCAGCTCCTCCTGGGTTTTTAGGATCTCCTCGTTCTTTTCGAGGATGTTGTTCTCTATCCGTTCCAGGTTTTCGCTCACCGCCGCGAGCTGTTCGTTCAGGTTTGCCAGTTCTCCGCGCAGGCCCGTCTGAGCGGCCTCCATGTTATCGATATTCTCTTCCCGCTGGTCCTTTTGGTCTTCCGTTGCATTCCGTAGCTGCTTCGCCTCCTCCAGCTTCTTCCTGGTCTCCGAAGTAGCGTCAATATTGATATGGGGAACCGTAACCATTCCCAGAGCCAGCAAAACGGCAATGAGCCTGCGCCACACCGTCATCCTCATCCGGTTTCTCCTTTAACCTCCATGCCGCGTCCTTTGCGGCAGCGCGGCGGGAAAGCGCGTATGTGGTTTCCCGTCTGCTCGTTCCTGCCTGCCCGCTCCGGCCCGGAACGGGGAATCGAAGTTTTCACGGCGGGCTTCTACAGCTCCATCGTCACCACGCGCCCCGTCGGTTCATATCTGCGGTATGCCACCCCCGCCGCATCCAGCATCCTTTTGGACGTGCGCACGGACATCTGCTGCGCATATTTGTCGCATCCATAGACGATCTCCTTGATGCCGCTTTGAATAATGGCCTTGGCGCATTCGTTGCAGGGAAACAGCGACACGTACAGGCGCGCCCCGGCCAGGCTTCCTCCCCGGTAATTCAGGATGGCGTTCAGCTCGCTGTGTGTCACGTAAGGGTATTTGGTATCCTCTTCCTCTCCGGTCTTTTCCCAGGGAAAAACATCGTCCGAGCATCCCATCGGGAAACCGTTATATCCCATGGAAAGGATCTTGTTATCGCTGCTGACAATGCATGCCCCTACCTGGGTGCTGGGATCCTTTGACCGAAGGCCGGACAGCTTGGCCACCCCCATAAAATATTCGTCCCAGGATATATAATCCTCTCTCTTCATTCCAACCGCCGTTCTGCCGCCTTAAGGCGGCTCTCCATTCAGAGGGAATTTTCCTGCATAAGGCAACGCTTCCGGGTTACCCGGCATCCATTCCCGATTGCCAAACGATCACAGGCCGTTTTGCAGCAAAGCCGCGGCCCGCTTCCCTTTATTTTGTCCCGAAAATCCGGTCTCCCGCATCTCCCAGGCCGGGCACGATATAGCCGTGGTCGTTCAGCTTCTCGTCCAGGGCCCCCACATACAGATCCACATCCGGGTGTTCTTTCTGCATCCTGGCAATCCCCTCCGGCGCCGCAATGATACACATGAAATGGATCTTCCTGCATCCCTTTTCCTTCAGCATCCGGATGGCCGCCACGGAAGAGCCGCCGGTGGCCAGCATGGGATCCACCACGAAGACCTCCCGCTCCGCGCAGTCGGCCGGCAGCTTGCAATAGTATTCTACCGGCTCCAGGGTCTGCGGATCCCGATACAGGCCGATATGCCCCACCTTAGCCGCAGGGATCAGCTCCAATACCCCGTCCACCATGCCGATCCCGGCCCGGAGGATAGGGACCACCGCCATTTTCTTTCCCTTCAGCTCCTTCGCCGTAGCCTTGCAGATGGGCGTTGTGATTTCCACGTCCGTAAGAGGCAGGTTTCTCGTCGCCTCGTAGCAGATGAGCATCGCAATCTCCCCGATGGTCTGGCGGAAGTCCTTCGTTCCCGTTTCGATCCGTCTGATGTAACCGATTTTGTGCTGGATCAACGGATGATCCATAATCACTGTCTTTGCCATAGTACTTTCCCTCCTTTTGCGGTCTCCTGCCTTAAGCTTCCTCTTCGATGGCACGTATCCTGCGTGCATGCTTTTCCTCTCTGGAAAAAGGGGTATCAAGAAATGTTTCCACGATGGAAAGCGCCAGGTTCTTCCCGATTATCCCGGCCCCCATGGCCAGCATGTTGGCATCGTTATGCTCCCGGGTGAGCCTGGCGCTCACCGTATCGGCGCAAACCGCGCACCGGATCTTCGGAACCTTATTGGCCACCATGGAAATCCCGATTCCCGTGGTACAGATCACGATTCCCCTATCGCACTTCCCCGCAGCAACCGCCTTGGCGGCCGCTCTTCCGAATTCGGGATAATCGCAGGATTCCCGGCTGCAGCATCCGTAATCCTCCCATTCGATCCCTTTTTTATCCAGATACCGGATCACCTCCTGTTTCAGTTCATATCCGCCATGGTCGCTTCCCAACGCTATTTTCATCATCCCTCCCGTTCCGCCGCCGCAGACGGCACAAATGGCAGCTGAAAAATAAGCCATCGGGCTTATTTTTCAACCTATACCTCGATCACATGATGCCCCGCCGCCTTCAGAAGCCGGTTCATAATCGCCTGTCCCATCCCTCGGCTGGAAAAGGCTTCCGAATAGATCACGTCCACCCCTTCCTCGTCGAATTCCCGCAGAATCCGGTACAGGCTGTGGGCGATCGCCGCCTCATCCCCCCGGCTTCCCACGCTTTTCACGCTGTCCGCCCGATAGGCTCCTGCCGATTCGTCCGTGGCTATGACGCCGGTCTTCTTTCCCGCCGCCTCCGCCGCAGCGCACATCCGTACGATCGTCTCCCGCACCCGGGAGGCATCCCCTTCCACCACCGACAGTTCCCCCCTGGGGGCGTAATGCCGGTATTTCATGCCGGGCGCCTTGGGCCTTTCGGGCGATTTCCCGTTCAGGATGGTTTCGTCCACGCGCACGCCGTCCAGCACCTGCTCCAGCATTTCCTGCGTCACATAACCCGGCCGCAGGATCATCGGTTCTTCGCCGCTCAGATCCACGATCGTGGACTCCAGCCCGATTCCCACTTCCCCTCCGTCCAGGATCATATCGATTCTTCCGTCCATGTCCTCCGCCACATACCGGGCCGTCGTGGGGCTCGGCCTGCCCGAGGCATTGGCGCTGGGCGCCGCCACATATCCCCCGGCGGCCTCGATCAGACGCTGCGCCACGGGATGAGAGGGGAAACGCACCGCCACCGTGGGAAGCCCGCCCGTGGTTTCCGGCGGAACGATTTCCTTCTTCGGCAGGATCATCGTCAGCGGCCCGGGCCAGAATGCATCCGCCAGCCGCTTTGCCGTTCCCCGAAGGTCCTCCGCAATGGTGTGGATGTCTTCCCAACGGCAGATGTGGACGATCAGAGGGTTGTCCGAAGGCCTCCCCTTTGCGGCATAGATTTTCCGCGACGAAGCCGGATTCAACGCATCCCCTCCCAGGCCGTAAACCGTTTCCGTGGGAAAGGCCACCAATCCGCCTGCCTTCAGGATCTTCCCTGCCCTTCCTATCCTTTCTTCGTCCCGGCTGCTGCCGTCGATCACTTCATATCGGGTCTTCATCCGCTTTTACGTGCCCTTTTCATTCCGTTTTCGGCATCCGGGACGCCCGCAGGGCTTCCGGAGCACACTCTTCCATGATTTTCAATCCTTATCCTATCACAAAGCTCTATGGTTTTCAATGTTTGTATACAAACTTTACGGAGCCGGAAGGAAGGCCTGTACCCACGCTAAACGCATGAATGGCCCTGCGGCCGCAAAGGCCCCGTTTTTAATCCATCAAAAAATGACGCGGCTCCTTCGGTCCAGGGGCTGCGCCATTTCTTTCTATATCATATCTGCTTCTTTTCATATGTCCGCCGGGTACGATTAAGAAGGAAGCGTATCCGGCCTCTCTTGATGCCCACCTGCCTGAGGCTCCTCAGGACGGCGGGCATGCCGTTCCCGGCTGCCGTCCTGAAAGCATCCGGGGCTGAGCGGCCATGGCCTTAAGACGGCCGCGTCAGGCATGGTGCATGGTTTATTGGCTCAGAATCCTCCGAATTGCCTCTATGCTGATCCGTGCGCTCTCCAGAGGATCCAGCGGGCTGTTATCCAGCTCCACGATCAGCCATTCCTTTCCCTGTTCCCTGGCCGCTCTGATCACCTCCGTATTGTCCATCTTCCCGGTGCCGATCGCCGTAAAGGCCATTCCCCCATCCTTCTCTCCCAGATAATCCTTGACATGAATCATGGGGATCCTGCTGCCGTATTTCTTCATGTAAGCCACGGCATCCGCTCCGGCATACCGGGCCCAGAAGGTATCCAGTTCCAGGGTGAAAGAATCCTCCCTGCCCATCAGATAGTCCAATACCGGTTCCCCGGCCAGCTTTTCAAATTCAAAATCATGATTATGATATTGAAGATGAATACCCTTTTCTTCACATAATGCGGACAGGTCCTTCAGTATTTTAGGAAGGCTTTGATAAAATGTCTCATTCCGCAGGGCAGGTTCTATCCAGGGGTACACCAGATACGGGATTCCCGCCTGCTGTGCGTAAGCGATTTCCCCCTGTGTATCCGCATCCCAGCGGGGCTTATGCACATGGGTTCCGATCGCCGTAAGGGAATATTCCCCCAGCATGGCCCTCAGCTCCGAAGCATCCGTACCGTTGTACAGAAAAAATTCAACCCCTTCATATCCCATTTCCGAAAGTGCCTTCAGAACCTTTCTCATAGAGGCAGGGTCGGTCGTCAGATCCCGTGCCGAATACATCGCATATCCAATCTTCATTATTGCTCCCATCCGCGCGCCCCGGCGCGCATACAAATCAGGAAGATCGAAGATGTCAATTTTCAATCTTTAAATCTCCATCCGCCCGATTCAGGCCTTTTTTGTTTATGCCCACCACATGGCGGCCGGCTGTTCCTTGATGATCACGTCGCGTACCATGGCCACAGCCTTTTTCAGTCCCTCTTCCACGGACATCAGGCTGTCTTCGTGTTCGATGCTGATGATATCGTCATAACCCGTCATCCGCAGGGCCGAAATCACGTCTTTCCAGAACTCCTGTCCCTGGCCGTAACCGACGGTCCTAAAGAGCCAGGAACGCTGCAGTTCTTCGCTATAAGGCAGGGTATCCAGCACACCCTTACGGGCGGTGTTGATAGCATCCACCTTGGTATCCTTCGCATGAAAATGGTAGATCGCCCCTTTCAGTTCCCGGATGGAGGCTACGATATCGTTTCCCTGCCAGATCAGATGGGAAGGATCGAAATTGGCGCCGAAGGTATCCCCCAGTTCTTTTCTGAAACGCAGCATGGATGCGGTATTATAGACCTGGAATCCCGGATGCATCTCGAATGCCACCTTCACACCGCATTCCCTGGCCAGCGCTCCCGTTTTTTCCCAGTAAGGAAGCAGGCATTCATTCCACTGGTAATCCAGGATATGCAGGAAATCTTCCGGCCACGGGCAGGTAACCCAGTTGGGATATTTGGAATCCGGGCAGTCTCCCGCGCAGCCGGAAAAGGTGATCACCTTTTTCACACCCAGTTGTGCAGCCAGACGGCAGGTATCCACAAATTCCTCATGGGCCTTCTCTGCCACCTCCCGGTTCGGGTGGATCGGGTTTCCGTGGCAGCTGAATGCATTCAGTTCCATTCCCGTTTCCTGAAACAACGCCAGGAATTCCTTCTGCTTCTGCTTATCACAAAGCAGCTCTTTGGGGTTACAATGATGATTGCCTGGGAATCCTCCCGTACCGATCTCCACCGCCTCCACACCGATTTCCTTTAAATACTTCAGGGCATCCGCAAGCGGCATCCCCTGAAGCGGTACTGTCATTGATCCTACTTTCATGTCCGCTCCCCTCTCTGCGTGCCTTTGGCACGCCTTGACAGCCATCTATTTCTTTAAACCGTCAAGGTATCGAATCGACTGGTTCTGTGCCTCGATCAGTTCATCTTCCCAGGTTAACGTATCGCTGTCAGGAATCAGATTACGTTCCTCCAGATATTCCAGCGTTTTGGTAAGTCCCTCTTTCAAACTCGTCTTCGGACAGAATTCCGGAATATCCCTGGCAATTTTATCTCCTGCATAGTATCCGTTATAGATAAAATTGGTGGTAATCATGGGAGATACTTCAAAATGGGGGCTGGCCTGCAACGTTTTCAGCGGCACCTCCACCATCTCCACTTCCCTTCCCAGGATTTCCATCATCGTTCTGTGATAGGTCCCCCAGTCATAACATCTTAATGCACCCAAATTATACGCCTGCCCTTTGCACCATTCATGATTCAGGGCGCCGACAAAAGCGCCGGGCGCGTCATCCACGTACAGGAAATTCCTCAGGATATACGGATTACCCGTCACAATGGGTTTTCCCTTCCTGATACGGTCAATCCAGCTGTTATCCATACCGATCTGTCTGACGATCGTGCCCTGTCTTCCATAGGATACGGTAGGGCGGAAAATAGTGATGGGAAAATCCTCCTTCATGAACTTCTCCATGAAAAAGTCTTCCGCCGCCTTTTTCGTCACCCCATATCCCCAGGTAGGCCGGCGTTTCATATATTCTCTGATGGGGATCTCACAGCCCTCAAGCGCCCCATAGGCCGCGCCTGTGGATACCGCCACCATATGCTTCACGTCCGGGAACAGCTCATAATCCATCTTGGCATCTTCCGGCGTAAAGCAGGCGAAATCGATGACATATTCATAGCCGCCGCCCTGCAGCGCATTCCGAAAGCCCTCTTCATCCTTCCGGTCCGCCTGGATCCACTTCGTCCCCGGAACCGGATTGTCCCCCTCCATGGGAAGGGTTACCACGGTTACATCATATCCCTGCGCCAGGAGCTCCCGCGTGACTCCCAGGCCAATGTTTCCAAACCCCCCGATTACTGCTATTTTCCTCATATCTGCCTCCATCTTTCTGCCGGCAGGCCTTTGCGGGCATGCCGGCAGAAAATTCCTTTTTGGCTTATTCGGCCAGTTCGTCCATTACCTCATGCCATACCACAAAACGATGGGTAATCTCTCTCGGGCTTTCGCAGCCGACGGATACCACCAGCTTCCTGCCGCCCTGACGGATGGCTTCCTTTGTCTTCATCTTGATCACCGACTTCACCTTGTCACGGTTGCCGCCGTAGAAGTCCGCATTCCTGTCGATCCCTCCCATCAGCACCTTATCCGTTTTCGCGCGCACCTGTTCAATGGAAGGATTGAAGGGGGACTGATCTTCCCAGTTGATGGCATGGGTGGGAAGATCCAGCATATAGTCCATGTGCTGCACATCCATACCGCAGATATGAAGCATGGTAAAGAAGGACCTGTCATACACGGCAGCCAGAACCTTTTCATCATAAGGACGGATGTATTTCAGGTAATCCGCATCCGTGGAAGGATCCATGGAATAGGTGCCTCCCGGACAGTAGAAGAAGCCGGCCGCTCCCACATCCAAAAAGCCGTTCATCAAATCGATCACCTGATCCGTCAGCACGTCCATGACATGCAGATAATCTTCTTCATGCGCCTTGGCAAAATCCATCATCGTGCCACTCTCCAGCATAGGGATGCCGCCCTTTCCGCCCATCCCCATCAGCTGTCCCAGCATCCGGTAAGGCCCGAAAACCGTGGGAAGCACCGGGACTTTATCCTTGTAGTAATCGCAGAGAATTCTGATAATTTCCATTTCCCGGCCGAACGCGCCTTCATGTACATCTTTTTTCGTCAGAGCGCGCAGATCCTCCAGGCATTTGATCGCGGGAATCCTCGTCTTCCTAAAGCAGGCGTCGTCGCTGTCTTTCGTCTCATCGATCACCGCTCCGAAATCCTCCGTATTATAAAGGCCGTTCTGCATGACCTTAAGGATATCAAAATCATGCTGATCTTCATAGGCGATCACCGCCTTGGTAAAATCGCCCACATGCTTATCCTCCAGGTTCAGATGAGGGCCCCAGGCGATGAAGGGAGGCCTGTCCACCGGCTGCCCAGCCAGGACAGCTTTCATGCGTTCCATTTTTGTCATTGTCGTCATTTTCTCTCCATTCTGCCCCACAGGGGCAATAAAACAGCGGGAGCCGCATTCTGCGGGCTGCGCCCATGTTATATGATAAAATCGGGAGTTCGTGCCCCGGACGAATTCTCAGGGACGAAAATCCCCTTTTTTATTTCCGCCCCTCCGGCGCCATGTGCCGAAGGGGCGGAAATAATTACCCTCTTACTGTACGGTCCACTCTTCGTATCTCCAACCTTTTAAGGAGAAGTCCCCATAAGGCATGCCGCTGATCTTCTTGCTGTTTACGAACAGCATATCCGCATGGTACAGGAAAATCATGGGAACCTCTGCCACCAGGCGTTCCTGCAGTTCATCGTAATAGGGCTTTCTCTCTTCCAGAGTCAGGCCCTTTAAACCTTCGTCGTAAAGGTTGATCCAGCTGTCGTCCGTGAGGCAGCACCATCCGTTAGGCGCCAGCTGGAAATAGAAACGGCTCTCCGAAGGCTCAAACGGGTTGGAAGCGGAAGACATCAGGCCCAGGTCGAATTCTCCGCCGAACAGCTTGGAGCTGACAGTCGCAGAGTCATAGGTTTCAATGTTCATGGTCAGGCCGATCTCCTGCAGCTGCTGCTGCACCAGGACCGCGATGCTCTGTCCCAGGGTATTGGTGGATGCCATGATAAAGGTCAAAGGCTTGCTGGTATCCAGACTGGATTTGGACAAATATTCTTTGGCCAGTTCCGGATCATAAGGGTTTCCTTCCACATTTTCATTGCGGTAGGGATTCTCGGGAACGATTGCATTAATGGCAGGACGTGCATATCCATATAATACGTCATTAATAATACTTTCTTTGTTAATGGCGCAGTCGATCGCAAGACGGGCATTCTGGTCAAGATTTCCGTTGTTCAGAAGAATATGGGTATTTCCGAAACCAGGGGCTTCCGAAGTCTCCAGCTGGTCATTCTGCTTTGCCAGCTCATAATCGCTGTAGGAGAGCAGGGAGCCGTATACCGTACCGTCCACTTCACCGGCCATCATGGCGGAAAGGATGTTGTTGGCAGGGATGACACGGATGATCAGACGGTCCATCTGAGGCCTTCCCAGATAATAGTCGTCCCTTGCCACGTATTCCATACGTTCCCCGGAGATGATGTTATCCAGTGTAAACGCGCCGGAGGTTACCGGATTCTCCCAGAAGGGATCCGTCAAAAGGCTTTCCAGCGGGATATCCTTCAGACAGTGTTCCGGAAGAGTGAAGGTATAACGCATCGAATAGAGCTCATTCAAAATGGTGGATTTCTTATCTTCCTTAAACGTGAATTCCACCGTATAGTCATCCACTGCCTTTACGCCGAATTCCTCACCGTCCACCAGGACGCCCAGATCATCGGTACCTACAAAAAGACCAACGATCTGGCGGCCGCCTTCGATGGGAAGCGCAGGTTCCGCAGCCGTTTTCAGCGTAAATGCCACATCGTTTGCGGTAATCGGTTCTCCGTCCGACCACACCGCATCCTGACGCATCTTGCAGGTCAACACCGAACCGTCTTCGGACTGCTCCCAGCTCTCAAACAGTCTGGGAAGGATTTCTCCTTCGCCCGTGATGGTTACAAAGGATTCATAGATCGGATACAGGAATGCCACATGGGTGTCCCTGTTGGAAGAATAGGGATGCAGTGCTTCCCAGGCTCCCGTATTGGCCAGGGTAACGATTTTCTCCCCGCCGTTTTCCTCGGGCTGCGCCGCATCGGCTGCAGGTTCCTGGCTTTCTTCCGCTGTCGGCTCTACGGTCTCGGCGCTATTACCCCCCCCCGCCTGTTCACCGGAGGTGTTCTGGTTTCCGCTGCCGCCGCAGCCTGCAATCATCGCCGTAGCAAGCATGACTGCAACTAGTTTTGCGATTCTGTTTTTCATAGCTCTACCTTTCCTTTCCCTGAGTCCCGCGCTCCTTACGCTAGAGTGCGAAATTTTTGTTGTCTGCGCGTTTTTCATCCTGCGCAGCGGATGTGCCAGGCCGGCAGGGCCGTGTCCCTGGCTCTCTCCCCGGTCGGGGAATTTTCTCTATTTTTACGGCGGATTTTCGTTAAAGCATGGCATCCAGCCGCACAAGAGCAACCGCATAGACCCCCATGGAGCGTATCAGGCTGTCGATACATACCGCCTCGTCGATGCCGTGGGGACTGCCGAAGGGATTTTCCACCTTCAATCCTCCCGGGCCGTAGGGCAGCGCGTTGGGGAATTTTCTCGCGTGGGTCCCGCCCCCCATCGTATAGGGCTCGTATTCCTCTCCCAGAAACTCGTGGCAGGTATCCAGGAGCATTTTGGTCACGGGCGCGGCCGGATCCGTATATCTGGGGCCGCTGTAGTCCAGATCGTCTACGGAAATCCCTCTCGCCTCACAGGTGCCCTTCAGGTTCGCAAGAAGCGCCTCGCTCTCCTGCCTGATGGCATAGCGCACGTTGATATTCTGGGTCAGGATACCGTTCCGATAGGAGATCACCCCGCCCACACACGTGGTCTTTCCGGAAAGATCGTCCTCAAAGGCAATTCCCAGCCCGGTCCCGTATTCGTCCAAAAATAACTCTGCCAGATTCCGTACGGCGTCCGCCGCGTCCCCGCGCACCAGGTTATGGCGGGTAAGGAAACGGTTCAGCTTATAGATCGCGCTCTCCCCGCCTTCCGGAAATGCCGCATGGGCCGCTTTTCCTTTGGCCACGATTTTCGTAAGGCCCTCTTCTTCGGATACGGTGATCTCCTCCGGGCACTCCTGCGCCAGCCTACGCACCGCCTCCGTATCCAGGCCGGAGAGCTTCGCCACAGCCGACCCGGATACCGAATTGGAAGCCACGCCGCCTTCCATGGCCACCAGGTTCCCCGAAGTGATCCGCTGGTTCAGGTTGGCGGTCAGGATCCCCTTTTCCCCGATACACATTGCCCAGCCGCCGTCAGTTACGATGGTATATTCCGGCGGTTCATGCACCGTAAGATAGTGCTCCACGTCTTTCATGCCCGCCTCTTCGTTAAATCCGCAGATCAACCGCAGGGTGTGGGAGAACTCAATCCCCATCTCCTTTAAGCAGCGCATCACATACAGGGCCATGATGACGGCTCCCTTGTTATCGCTGCTGCCGCGTCCGATGACGAACCCGTCCTTTTCGATTGCCTGATAGGGTTCATAATGCCATCCGTTCCCCTCCGGAACCACATCCAGATGTCCCAAAAGACCGATCTCCCTTTGGGTCGTTCCCTCCATCAGGATACTCAAGGTATAGTAATCATCGTTTTGGGTTGTAAAGCCATACTGTTTTCCCAGTCCTTCCATGGCATCCGCACACAGCTTACAGTCCGTACCGAAGGCATAGCCGCCTTCTCCCGGACAGCTGACAGACCTTTGGTTCACGATATGGATAATATCGCGTACCAGTTCGTCCCTGTGCTGCCTTCCCCACTGCTCCACCGCAGCGCCCAGTTCTCTGTCATTCATACGTTTCCTTCACTCCCTTCTCATTCGCGTTATCCTTGCTCCCGTCTGCGCGCTTTAGCGCGCACTTAAATCAGGGAGGTTGAAAGCGTTCTTCCTTCAACCTTTCTGCTCACACAGATGGCAGGCCACCCCATGTCCGTTTTCGTCATAGCCAAATGCCGGCCGCTCGGTTTTACACCGTTCGGTGGCGAATCTGCAGCGGGTGTGGAAGCGGCAGCCGCTCGGCGGATTCATGGGGCTGGGAAGATCCCCTTCCAGCGGAATCCGCTCAATCTTCACGTCCGGATCCGGAATCGGAATGGAGGAAAGCAGCGCCTGTGTGTAGGGATGCTTCGGATTCCGGTACAGCTCCTCACATTCGGCCAGCTCCACCATATTTCCCAGATACATGACGGCGATCCGGTCGCTTACGTGTTTTACCACGCTCAGATCGTGGGAAATGAAGAGATAAGCCACGCCTCTTTGCTCGTTGATTTCCCGCATCAGGTTAAGCACCTGCGCCCTGACGGACACATCCAGCGCGGATACCGGCTCGTCGCATACGATGAAGTCCGGGGATGATATCAACGCCCTGGCAATCACGATACGCTGCCTCTGCCCGCCGGAAAACTCATGGGGATAGCGGTAAATCTGATACTCCTCAAACCCCACGTATTTCAGCATCTCACGGCATTTTTCAAACCGTTCGTCGCTGCTGCCTATGTGAAAAATATCCAGGGGCGCACGCACCGATTCCAACACCGTCATACGCGGATTCAGGGAAGAATACGGGTTCTGAAATACCATCTGCATATGTTGACGCATCAGGCGCATTTCTTTGACGGAAAGCTTCGAAAGATCCTGCCCGTTGTAGAGGATCTCTCCCTCCGTCGGCTCCAGCAGACGCAGCAGGGTACGCCCCAGGGTAGACTTCCCGCAGCCCGATTCGCCCACCAGCCCCAGCGTCTCCCCCTTCTTCAGGGTAAAGCTCACGTCGTCCACAGCCTTAACCACGTTTTTACCCCGGCCCTGAAAATATTTCTTTATGTGGTTCGCCTGCAGCAATACTTTTTCATCACTCATCGCAGATCTCCTTTGCCTCCTGCTCATACAGCCAGCAGCGTACCCTTTCGCCGTCCTCCATCAAAAACTGCGGCGGCGCCTCCTTGGCGCATTTTTCCACGCACTTGGTACAGCGGTCGCGGAAAATGCAGCCCTCTATCTTCTGCGTCAGGTTCGGCACGTTGCCCGGTATGGCATATAGCTTGCTCTCCTGCTTGTCCATACGGGGGACGCTGGCCAGAAGCCCCTGGGTATAGGGATGCTTCGGCGTCTTGAATATCTGATGCTTCGTCCCGTATTCCACCGCCCGTCCGGCATACATAACCATGATATTGTCCGCCATGCCAGCCACCACCCCCATATCGTGGGTTACCAGGATAATGGCCGCATTCACATCGTCCCGCAGCTTGCGCAGCAGATCCAGGATCTGTGCCTGGATGGTCACGTCCAGCGCCGTGGTGGGTTCGTCCGCGATCAATACCTTAGGATCACAGGACAGGGCCATGGCAATGATGACGCGCTGGCACATGCCGCCGGAAAGCTGATGGGGATATTCCTTCATCCTCTTTTCCGCCTCCGGGATCCCGACCCGTTTCAGCCAGGAAAGCGCATGGGCGCTGGCCTCCTTCTTGGTCATGCCCGTATGTCTGCGGATCATCTCCACCATCTGGTACTCCACGGTGAAAACCGGATTTAAGGAGGTCATGGGATCCTGGGAAATCATGGATATCTCCTTGCCGCGCAGATCGCACATCACCTTTTCCGGCAGATCCAGAATCTGTTTTCCCTGCAGCTCTATGGAACTTCCTTCCTGCACCTTGCCGCCGTATTTCTCGATCAGCTTCAGGATGGACATGCTCATCACGCTCTTTCCGCAGCCGGATTCCCCCACCACGCCCAGGATTTCCCCGCTTTTCAGGGTGAAACTCACACCGTTTACCGCCGGCAGGATGCCTGTTTTGGTCCGAAAGAAGGTCTTGAGATGGTCAACCTTCAACAATACCGCATCTTCCATGTCTATACCTCCCTCCGTCATATCTTAATCTTCGGATCCAGGGCTGCGCGCAGGCCGTCTCCGACGAAGTTGATACATACAACAGTTACCACCAGGACGATACCGGCCGGAATCCACATCCAGGGACGGTACATCAGCGTGGAAAGCGTCTGGGCATCGCGGATCATATTTCCCCAGGTAGGCGTGGGAAGCTGTACCCCAAGCCCCAGGAAGGAAAGCCCGCTTTCCGCCAGGATGTTGCCCGCCACCGCAAAGCTGAAGGTTACGAATACCGGCGCCATGGAATTGGGCAGGATGTACTTGACCATCTGCGTAAAGTCCGTGGCGCCCGTGGACTTGGCCGCCTCCACATAGACCTCTTCCTTTACGGAAAGCACCTTACTGTATACCAGCCTTGTATAACCGGTCCAGCCCAGGAAGCCCAGCACCAGCATCAGGGATCTGGCAGACGCTCCCAGTACCGTAACGAGGACCAGCTGGATCACCAGGGACGGGAAGGACATGAAGATATCCACCAGCCTCATAATGATCCCCCGCACCACGCCGTCGTAGAAGCCCGCCAGAAGCCCCAGCGGCACCCCGATCAGGGCGCTGATGATCGCCGCGATAAATCCCACCGAAAGGGAAACCCTGCCTCCGTAAACGATTCTGGAAAATACATCCCTTCCCACATCATCCGTACCGAACACAAACTCTGCGCTGGGAGCGGCCGCAAACTGGCCCGGATGGGAGCTGAAGGGATCCAGGTCCATGATCGCAGGCAGCAGCAGGATCGCCAGGATCTCCACCACCAGGATACACAGGGAAACCATGGCCACCTTATGCCGGAGGAACCTTCCCGCCGCATCTTTCAGAAAAACATTTTTTGTCCTGTTGTTTTTATCCGTCTTCATGATAACCTCCATGCCGCGTCCTTTGCGGCAGCGCGATGAGAAATTGCGAATGCGATTTCTCATCTGCGATTCAATTTGGGCCGCCTGCGGCACAAATTGGGATTGAAAAATAAGCCATCGGGCTTATTTTTCAATCTAACCTCCATGCCGCGTCAGGCTCTGATCCGGGGATCCAGGATGGCATATACCAGATCCATAATCAGGTTTGTGAGAAGTACCGCCACCGTTATATACATGGTAATCCCCATAATCACCGGATAATCCCGGTAATTGACGGACAGTACCATCAGGCTTCCCATGCCGGGCCATCCGAAGATCTGCTCTATGATTACGGCGCCTCCCACCAGGCCGGGAACCGACATCCCGATGCAGGTCACGATGGGAAGCATGGCATTGCGCAGTGCGTGGACATAGAGGACCACCCGCTCCCGCATTCCTTTTGCCCGGGCCATCTTCACATATTCCTCGCCCATCACCTCCAGCATGGCGCTGCGGGTCTGCCTGATATAGTTCCCGGCGGAAGCGAGTGCCATGGATACGGTAGGAAGGATCAGATGGGTCAGCAGATCCCCAAAGGAATGGGTGTTGGCGTTGGTATACATACCGCCCGTGGGAAGCCATCCCAGCTTAACCGAGAAAAGGTAGATCAGGATCAGCGCTACGAAGAATCCCGGCATACTGGATCCCAGGAACGAAAGCCCCGAAGCCAGCGTATCCCACAGAGAGTAGGGCTTGCAGGCCGCCAGCACCCCCAGGGTGACCCCGATCAGGATAGCCAGCACCAATACGGTCAGTGTCAGCATCAGCGTGGGGCCCACCCGCTCCCCGATATCCCGGATTACAGGCTGGCTGGTGCGGTAGGAATTCCCCAGATTGCCCTGGAACAGGCGTCCCAGCCATTTAAAATACTGTACATAAATCGGCTGATCCAGGCCCATGTTATGTTCCAGCGCCGCAATATCCTCCGCATTCATTTCCGGCGTGATCATGGCATCCACCGGCGAGCCCGGCGTCATGTTGGACAGGAAGAACACCAGGGCGGTCATTCCGAAGAATACCGGAATCATAATGAGAAGGCGCTTGATGATATATTTACGCATGCTAACTCCCATCTGCCTGCTTTAGCGGGCATTTCAATCTGTTTTCACGATATACCTGTTTGCACATCCACCCATCTGCCGCAGGCATCGCTGGCCAGGCAGGCTTCTATAATCTTCATGATCCAGGCCCCTTCCGCGACCGTCGCGTAGGGAACCTTCCCCTTTTTGTAGCTTCCCGTACGGATGGATTCATAGAATGCGCGGATCGCCTGATAAAGCACGTCGTTCCATCCTTCCGGGTGTCCTGCCGGGAGATCGGTAAATGCCGCCGCTTCCGCTTCCAGCGCGCCCGCCTCCCTGTGTTTGATCTGGTTGGGTTCATCCCTGTGCCCGATGTAGAGCAGGTTATTTTCCTCCTGCCTCCACTCCAGGGAGCAGGTCTCAAAATCGAACCGGATCCGCATATCGTTCTTATGCCCTGCCGAAATCTGCGATACCTGGAACAGCGCTTCGGTACCGTCCTCAAACCGGGCCATGATGCTGGCCGCATCCTCATTCACCACCCGGATTTCCCCCAGAAGCTTTCCTTTGGCCTTGGCGAACGTCCCTCCCGTTTTCTCATAACGAAGCCTTACGGGATGCATCACCATCAGATGGGCATTGACCGCCGTAATCTTTTTCCCCAATACATATTGGCTCGTATCGAACAAATGGGAACCGATGTCCGCAATCGCCCGGGATGCGCCGCCGTTCTTGGGATCCAGGCGCCAGTCGTAATCATCCTTGTTCATCATCCAGTCCTGCACATAGCTGCCGGTGACCAGGAAGCTTCTTCCCGTCTTTTTTTTCTGCACCTGTTCGTGCATATCCTGGACCAGGGCATTCATGCGGTAATTCAGGTTCACGCCGTTTGCCACGGGATGTTCCTTCAGGAGAGCCACGAGCGCCTCCCCCTCCTTTGCGTCCAGAGAAAGGGGTTTTTCACAATACAGATGTTTACCGGCCTTTATCGCCTTGGCATCCACTTCATAATGCATATTGGTAGGCGTACAGTTATGTACCACATCCAGCTCTTCCTTCTCCAGCATCTCGTCCACAGAAGAATAGGCGTTCGCTCCCAAGCCTTCCGCGATTCCCCTCGCTTTCTCTATAAAGGGGTCTGCCACTGCCACCACCTTTGCGCCGGGGATTCTGCCGATGGCATCCATATGCCTGCCTCCGATGAATCCCGTTCCCACCACACCGATCTTTAACTCTTTCATTTCCGCTATCCTCTACTTTGACTGCCGCCGCAGGCGGCTTTTCTTCTATCGTTTTACTCCCACATTCTGTACATCTCGTCCAAAGCCCCGGCCAGGTCAATGCTTTCCTGCCAGGTCATACGCCCGCTTTCCCGTTTTCCTTCCTTCACGCAACGTTCCACCTCTTCGATCTCAAACTGAAAACCCGGGAAGGCAAACGGGCGCAGGATCACTTCTTCCCTGCCCTCCTGCCGCAGGACGGCCCTGTCCGGATGCCAGAAATCCGGGATCCACACGGACCCCCGCTCAAAAGCGATATTCGCTCCCTGTACCGATTCTCCCTGAAAACCGCTCAGGATCTGTGCCATGCCGCCCCCGGGGAAACGAAGCAGGGCCGCCCCTCTCAAGTCCACGCCGTTTTTCATATCCGCCATAGCCTGGATCTCACAGGGCACCGACCCGAAAACCGCGGCCGCAAGAGACAGCGGATAGATCCCCGCCCCCCGCATAGAGCCGCCTCCCAGATCCTTTCGGAAAAACCGCAGGGCAGGATCATAAGGGCTGTGGTAAGAGAAATCCGCCATCACGTTGTACGGCCTTCCCATCCTGCCGGAATCCATGAGCTCCTCCAGCCATCTATAGATAGGAAAGAAACGTGTCCAGAGCCCTTCCATCAGGAAAATCCCCTTTTCCCCCGCCAGCTCCGTCATTTCCCGGGTTTCCTCCTTTGACATGCCCATAGGCTTCTCGCACAAAATGGGCTTTCCGGCCTCCGCCGCCTTCCGGAAGTGCTCCAGATGGACGATGTGCGGAGTGGCCAGATACAGGATGTCCACTTCCTCATCCCCGGCCAGTTCTTCTATGGTGTCATATCTCTTCGGAATATCCCACCTGGCGCAAAAGGCCTCCATGGCCTCCTTGTTCCGGCTGTAGGCCGCTGCTACCCGGGAATCCGGCAGCAGCCGAAAGGCCTCCATAATCCGTTCCGCAATTCTCCCTGTTCCGATGAATCCCCAACGCATGCGATCTCCCCTTTCCCCGCGCAGGATGCGCCGTTCCTATGCAACCTTTTTTCGAGACCGAGGTTCCTTCACGCTTCTGCCCGTCCGATCACCCGGCAGTCCTTGGAAAGTCCTCCGGAGAGGATGGAGAATCCCCCTTCCGGCGTCATAATCAGGCAGTCTTCAATCCTCACTCCGAATTCATCCGGCATATAGATGCCCGGCTCTATGGTAAAGGCCATTCCCGGCTCCAGGTATCTTTCGTTATTCTGTTTGATATCCGGCGATTCATGGGGCATATACCCCAATCCGTGCCCCAGGCGGGTGGTAAAATAGGTTCCGTAACCGCCTTCCTCGATCACCCGGCGCGCCGCCCTGTCGATGGCCGGTATCCATCTCTCCCCGTCCGCCAGAGCCTGTTCGGCAGCCAGGACGGATTTCTTTACCAGCTCATAGACTTCCTTCTGTCTCTCGCCGTGTTCCTCCAGGAAAAAGGTTCTGGTGATATCGGAAAGCATCCCCCGATACACACATGCATAATCGATAAGAACCGTATCCCCCTTCTGCAGCTGTCTGGTATTGGAATTGTAATGGGCAAAACCACTGTTCGGCCCGGAAGCTACCATGGCGCTTCCCGCCTCCGCTCCAAGCGCACGCATATGGCCCACCAGAATATCCTGCACATCCTTTTCATAAAGGCCGGCCCTGATCTGCGGAATCGTCCGCTCCATGGCTTCCACCGCAATCTGTACGGCCCTGTTCATATGGGAAGCCTCCTCCGGTGTTTTGCGGATCCGGATCTCGGCGCACAGTTCCCTGGCGCTCACAAACCGCACATCGATTTTTTCCATAATCTCCAACAGGTTAAATGCCCGTACGGCGGAACTCACACCGATGGTCTTCCCGATCAGGCCGTGTTCCGAAAGCGCCTGACGCGTCGTTTCGATAAATCCGTCGCCGTCAAACCAGCTGTATACCTTTTTATTAGGAAGAACCTCACGCATTTCATCGGCCGTCAGAAGGTTGCAGACATAGAAGCAATCCCCTTCCCTCGTCACAAACAGCCCCTGGAAGCGCAGGCAGAACAACGGTACATGTCCGATCAGAAAGCCCAGATCGGGAGAGGGAGCGATCAGCATCGCATCCAATCCCTGTCTTTCTATTTCCTTTACCAGCCTGTCAAAATAGATTTGGTTCATCCCGACTCCCGTCCGCACGCAGGCGTGCTTCTTCTGCCGCTGCCGTTTCATCCGCAGCCTTCTATTTTGCTTCAAGTTCCCGGATCAGGTTCTCCGGATTCATACACTGCAGCTCCTTTGGCACAAACAGGCCGTCCTTGCGGATCAATACGCCGTCAAACCAGATTTCTCCGCCGCCCATCTCCGGCGCATGAGAGGTTACCAGGTCCCAGTGGATCGCGGATTTATTCTCTCTTCCGTTTCCGGGCGTAAAATGCATGGACATAGCCATTTTTTCGTCAAACAGGGTATCCGTGATGGCCCGGGTGATCATGGGATTGAATCCGATGGCGAATTCCCCGATCCTTCTCGCGCCGGGATCCGTATCCAGGATGCGGTTCATGGCCTCCGTGTGATTGGAAACCGCATTCACTATTACGCCGTCCTTCAGCGTCAATTCCGCATCGGTAAACACGAGCCCCTGGAAGCTGGAAGGAATGTTATAGCGGATCGTCCCGTTGGCCGTGCCCTGTACGATATTCATCCCCGTTTCCCCGCAGGGCCGGTTAAAGATCCCGCAATAGGATTCTTCCTGGCACATTCCCTTGATGGAGAAACGCAGGTCCGTTCCCGGCGCCACGATGTGCACTTCGTCCGTCTTTGCACACAATTTGTTCAGCGCACAGGCAATCTCGTTCAGCCGCTTGTAATCGATACAGTTTGCCGCAAAGTAAAAATCCTCAAACGCTTCCGTACTCATACCCGACAGCTGGGCCATGGAGCCGTTGGGATAACGCAGTACGCACCACTTCGTATGCGGGAGCCTATGCCCATAGTGGAGCATACCGTGATATTTGTTGTAAATCGCCATCTTGTCCGCAGGGATATCCGCGTATTCGTAGATGTTGTCCTGTTTCCGGATGGAAATATAGGCATCCATGTCCTTCATCCGCGTCTCCTGGTAGGCATACCAGACCTGCATGGACTCTTCCGTGACTCCCATAATAAAGTTCCGGTTCACCTGCGCGTTCTGAAGGGATACAAAGGGATACCCCCCTGCGGCCTGCGCCGCTTTCACAAACTCATTGACGAAATCTTCCGCTCCGTCCCAGGCTTCGATCAGGA
Source organism: Lachnospiraceae bacterium (assembly GCA_021770245.1). Classification (GTDB taxonomy): domain Bacteria; phylum Bacillota; class Clostridia; order Lachnospirales; family Lachnospiraceae; genus Eisenbergiella. Next base: position 57,232 of record JAETRI010000007.1, on the reverse strand, counting down.
CTTTTTCCCCCTGTTTTAATGAAACGGAATATTCGATCACCTGTCTGGCCAGTTCGGCAATCCTTGCATCCTTCATTTCTATCCCTCCTCGTATCGTAAGTGATGGAAGTTTTCTTCCAAACCGATCCTCCTGTGCCGTCTTTACGGCAGGCGGCCGGAGATTTTATAGCAATTTGTCATTTTTCATTAATTTTGTATTTTTCTTGTAATTTTTACATTTTTATATTACATAATTCGACCCGGTTTGTCAATTCTTTTTTCATTATTTTGCACTACTTTTTTGGATAAACTATTTTATTTTCGTCTTTTTGCGCTCTATATTCTTTCTTTTCAATAAATTTTGAAAATTTTACATGTTATTATGAAAAATTTCATTGCAAATATTCACTTTGTTTGATATGATAAATAAAACCAGTGTGATTTTACATAAGGGACAAGCCCAAAATGTGAAAGGAGTCAGCCATGGCATTAGCCAAGAACACCACAATCCGCCAGATCGCCGTAAAGGCAGGGGTCTCAACAGCCACCGCTTCGCGCGTTATCAACCGGCCGGACACCGTCAAACCCGACACACGGGAACGGGTGCTGCAGGCCATGAAGGAGTTAAACTATCAGGCAAAGCAGGAGGGAAACAGGCTTCTCCTCGCAGCCTTCCCCAATTTCACCAATCCCTTCTATGGCCTCTGCATCCAGGGTATGCAGGAAGCGGCATGGAAGCGGGGATACCAGATTTTCCTTCAGCAGATCGATAACCCTAAGAACCCGGATTCCTATCGTTTTCTGATGGATCATTCTTTTTTTCACGGAGTCATATTTACCCATCCGCTTCCGGATCTATCCCTGTTGGATTCCATCCTGGCCAGGCACCCCATCGTCATGTGCTCCCAATATAACGAAGCCGACGATCTCCCATGCGTCATCATCGAAGATTATGCTGCTGCCAAAAGCGCCGTTTCCTATTTATTGTCCATCGGGAAAAAGCGGATTGCCATGCTCAATACACAGCTGGATTACAGCTTTTCCCAGTACAGGGAGCAGGGCTACCTGGATGCTCTGAAGGAAGCAGGGCTTCCCGTCCTGCCCCATCTCATCGCCCATGCGAGCGAGGTGGACTATAATCTGGCGTTTTCCATGGCCATGACCCTGCTGGACGGCGAGGGACGGCCCGATGCCGTTTTCTGCAGCTCCGACGTCCTGGCCAGCGCGGTCATCAAAGCCGCCGGCCAGCTGAACCTGTCGGTTCCGGGCGATGTGGCCGTTATGGGTTTCGACAATGTGGATCTGTGCAACATGACCGTCCCCACCATCTCCACCGTCAGCCAGCCCATGTATCAGCTGGGCTGGCAGAGCTGCAACCTGCTCATCGATCAGCTGGAGGATGTCCCTCTCGTATCGAAACGGATTGTGCTCCCCACGGATATCGTGGTCCGCAAGTCCACCTAAAACCGGAGCGGACGCGCGTCCGCCCCGGCCGATCTGCTTCATCCGGCGTAACCCCAAACGGGAATCGGGGCCGCAGCGCCTTCCTGGCGCCGCGGCCCCGATTCCCGTTATGGATCACTCGCAATTACGACTGATACAATGCCTCATACTCCTCTGATCCTTTCAGTTTTGGGCTCCGCTGCCCTTTTCGTCCTTCACCATGATATTCAGGATCACCTGATTGGTAATGTTCATCCCGTCCCGGCTCAGGACCCCCACCTCTTCGATGGTGTTCTCGATCCCTTTTTTAATGATTCCTTCCCCGTGGACAAATTCCTTCCCTTTCCGCGCCATATGAAAGCCCAGAAGCCCGGCATTTACCGCCATGGCGATCTTGGCCGCGCAGGAAGGCTTGGCCCCGTCGCAAATGGTCCCGGAAAGAATGGCCAGACCGTTTACCACCGTATGTTCAATCAGCGTCTCGTCCGCCCCGTACAGATACGCAATCCCCGCGGCGGCGCTGCATCCTGCGCAGATCGCCCCGCAGTATGCGGACAGATACCCAATGGACTGCTTGATCCGCACGGCAATCAGATTGGCCAGCACCAGCGAACGGATCAGCTCCTCCCGGCCCGTCTCCAGCTCCTTTGCATATTCCAGGATTGGCATCGTAATCGTGATTCCCTGATTTCCGCTTCCGGAGTTTATGACGGCAGGAAGTTCGCAGCCGCTCATCCTGGCGTCCGAACCTGCGGCCGCGGCCGCCATGGCACGCAGTCCCACATCCGGGTTCTCCTCGCCGGCCAGAAGCGTCTTCCCGATCTCGGCGCCCCAGCCTCCGTTCATTCCTTCTTGTGACAGCGCCGAATTACAGGAGATCTGGCATGCTATCGTCTCCTCCACATCTTCCAGACGGCATGTCCTGGCATATTCCACGATCTTTTTGATTTCCAGCGCTACCTCCTCTTCCGCCTCTTCCTTCTCGGCCACCGTCTTTTCCAGAAGGATTTCCTCATCCCGGCTGATCAGGACCACGTTGGTATGGGTATCCACGATACGCACCCGGCAGATATGGCCGCCGCCTTTCACGGTGATTAAAATATCAAAAATCCGTTCCGAATCGGCCAGTTTCACCTTTACCGGGCATCTCTCCAAAAACTGACGGATCCGTTCGGGCGTATCTTCCGGTGCGTGAGCCAGCACTTCCAGCACGCCTTTCTCGTCCCCGGCCACAATCCCCGCCGCCACCGCGGTATCAATCCCTTTCATCCCTCCGGTGGCAGGGACCACGACGCTTTTCACGTTCTTCACAATGCTTCCGCTGACTGCCGCCTCCACGCTTTCCGGCAGCATCCCCAGCGTCCCCCGCGCCAGCGCGGCCGCGTAAGCCAGCGCGATAGGCTCCGTACATCCCGTGGCCGGGATCAGCTGTTCCTTCAATATCTTTGTATACGCCGCGTATTCTTCCACAATCCTTCTCCTTTCGTATCGCGAACCGGTTTTCGGGCCGGTCCGTTTCCTGTCGTTTGTAAATTAGAGCATATTTTATGTAAAATTCTTGTATTTTTTACATTTATATTATAGGAAACACATATCCCCTTTGTCAACAGCATCTTCTACATTCTATTTGATTTTTTTGCCAAACTATGGTAGGTTTTATACAGACATATGTATCAACGGGCAGGAAATCGCAAAACGAAATGCAAATGTGAACAAGGTGTCCTATGGACACCTTGTGTTTTGAGGTATAGATAACAAATGATATTGCTTTGACACCATAGAAGCAGCATGGAGGTTTACATGGCATTTTCACAGAACATCACCATAAGCCAGATCGCGGAAAAGGCCGGGGTATCCACAGCCACAGCCTCCAGAGTCATCAACCGGCCCGGGACGGTAAAGGAGGAGACCCGCAGCAGGGTGCTGCAGGCCATGAAGGATCTGAATTGTCAGGTCAAGCTCAGCAATAACAAAATACTGCTGGCCAGCTTTACCGATTTTGTCAACCCTTTCTACAGCGAGTGCATTGTGGGAATGCAGTCCGCCGCCAAACGGAGGGGATATCAGCTGTTCCTGCAGCAGATCGAGAATGCGGACAGCCCCGCGTCCTATGACGCCCTGCTCGGGGGAAAGCTGTTTCAGGGCGTCATCTTCTGCCACAGCATCCCGTCCGGCGAGACGTTGGACAGTATCCGCATGAAATATCCCATCGTCATGTGTTCCCAATATAACGGCAAGGAGGATATTCCCTTTGTGGCCGTCGATGACTATGCTTCCGCCCAAAATGCCGTCAATTATCTCATCTCGGTGGGGAAAAAGCAGATCGCCTTCATGAATTCCTCCCTCAATTACAGCTACTCCGTCCTGCGGGAGGAGGGCTTTAGAAGCGCGCTCGCCGCCGCGGGGCTTCCCGTCCGCGAGGAATGGATCTCCCATCTGCAGGATATCGATTTCAACCTGGCCTTTTCGGTGGCCACTTCCCTTCTGTCGGCCGGTGAGAAACCCAACGCCATTTTCTGCGCCTCCGATGTGTATGCCTGTGCCGTAGTCAAGGCCGCCCATACCCTGCACATAGATATCCCTTCCGAAATTGCCGTCATGGGCTTCGACAATGTGAGCCTTACCACCATGACCGTGCCTACCATCTCCACGGTCAGCCAGCCCACCTATCAGCTGGGCTACCAAAGCTGTAACCTGCTCATCGACCAGATCGAGGGCCACCCCATCCCGAATCCCAAAATCATACTGGCCACCGAAATCATCGTGCGTGGCTCCACTTAATGCATCTTCCCTTTTCACATCATCGTATCATCCCTGAGTACTTCCGCCAGGTTGATTTTGTTCACGCTCCGCCAGGCCGGAAGATATGCCAGGGCCACGGAGCCTAAGATCGCCAGCATGAAAATACCGATCGGAACCAACGGCATTTCGGCCAGGAATTCCTCCACCCCCACATAACTCATCTTCAGCATAGTTCCCGATGCCGCGGCCGACAGCGGAAGGGTAATCACAACGGGACGGACGGCCAGAACCAGCGCCTCGATGCAAAACATCTTCCGCATTTCCCCGGGCGTGAGCCCCACGGACAGATATCTCGCAAATTCTCTTTTCCTTTGACGCGCAAAGCCTAATGTATTGGAAAACACATTGCCGATCCCAATGACCGCAAGCAGGATGCAGAAGCCTCCGAAAACGGCCTTCAGCCCCGCTATCTGTTTATCGTTCGTCTCATATTCCCGCATCCGGTTCTCATACTCTGCGGTATATTTCCGATCGATCAGCTCTTCGATCCCCTCCTGCAGGAGATCCAGCTCCTGTGCCGTCACATTTTCTCTGCCCAAAACGCAGATGCGGACATCCTCCTTCGTCCCTCCGATTCGTCCCCCGATCTTTCTCCAAAGGGATGCCGGAAGGAAATGCACCAGCTCATAGTAATCGAGCGTAGCGTATTCCTCCCTCAGGGCGGGAACCTCCCGGGTGTAGGACAGAACCGGGATTTCGGCTGCCGCCTCCTCATCACCGGGCTTTCTTAAAACGCTCACGACCTTTTCTCCTGCACCGGGCGTCTTTAGATAGGGCATGAAATCCGGATGCCGGAAATCGGGATTGGTTACGTCGCGGATCCGGTTTAATATCACCGCGCCGTCAAGCCGCGGCGCAATGCCGATCTGTTCGCAATAGGCCCAAAAGCTGCTATCGTCCAGTATCACAACCGGGGAATTTACCAGCCATCCGCCGAGGGATTGCGTCACGTCCCGCCCGGAAGCATGGGAAAAGCCGCCGAGGGACTTCATTTCTTCGCTCATCTCCTCCTCCGTAACGATCCTCTTTGCCAACGCTCTCTGATAGACGACGGCACTTTCCACGCCGGAAAGCCCCCGGACTGCCTCCGCCTCCCCAAAGGTGTCCGCCCCAGCCTCCTTCACCGTAACCATCACGTCCCATACGTCCTGATACTTTTCAAAATAGGTTTCCCTTGTGCTGATCCCGGAAAGGGAAAAGAAGCATTGCATCATCGTAAATGCCAGGAACGAGAAAATGAGCGAGAGTGAAGCCGTCCGCAGGGCCCTTCGCTGCGCCTTTAATGCATTGCCGGCCAATTCTCCCTCCAGCCCAAACATAAGAGCCAGGACGGGAGAGCTTCTTCTTCGCCCAAGCTCCAACTCCCCCGGATTCCGGATGGCCTCCAGCGGGGTCATCCTGCCAAGTTTCCCGGCAGGCAGCCAGGCGGAAATCCCGATCGTCGCCGCCGTGATCAGAAGTGTCAATGTCAAAACCAGCGGATGGATCCCGAAAACCGGTTTATGCCGCCCCGGGACGTCGCTTCCCAGCAGGAGGTTGGACAGCTGTATCACTCCCATGCCGCCGGCAATGCCGAGCAGGTTTCCGGCCAATACCGGCAGGGCACAAAGGGCAGCCGCCTCCTGCAAAAGGCAGGCGCGGATCTGCTTTGGCGTGGCGCCGATACTGGAAAAGATGCCGAACTGATGGATTCGCGCGTTCATGGAAACCGCGAAGGAATTGTGTATGATCACGATCAGCGAAAACGATGCCAGCGCCGTAATCAAAAAAAACAGCGGAAACACCAGCCTGGGCGCCCTGTCCCCTTCGCCTCGGACCAGATACATCGCCAAAAGCGAATAGTGATACTCCACCCCCTCCGGCGGAATCCCGGCCAGCCCGGCGATCCGGGGCGTATCGGAAAAAACGGCTCCGTAATCGTCAAAATACAGTTCGATGCTTGTTTCCGTCCCTCCGTTTTCCCTTTTGCCGTCCAAAGCCGCCTTCCGGGAGGGGGCAGCGTCCGTTACCGCCACCTCTCTGATGTGGGCAAAATTTTTGACGGCTTCTATCGTTTCCGGATCGATCTCCCCGGTCAGGCGGCTATGCCATCCGCCTTCCTCCAACTCGATCCTCTCAACCTCGTATTTCCATGCATTATAAAGCAGTCCGACAAGCAGCGACAAAAGCAGGGCCGAAAGGAAGGCCGAGAGCTTCACGGCACGCCCGAAGGAAGGATTGTTTTTAATAAAATCAGCCGAATAATCTCTCCACATATCCGTTACCTCCTGCGCTCGTCGCTTTTGATGCGCCCGTCCTCAATCGTTATAATCCGATCCGCTTCCAAAGCGATCTTTTCGTCATGGGTAATCAGTATAATCGTCTGATCCAGATTACGGTTGGAGATCTTCAGCAGGTCGATAATCTCCCCGGAATTCTTCTGATCCAGGCTGCCCGTGGGTTCGTCCGCCAAAAGCAGGGCCGGGCGGTAGATCAGCGACCGCGCAATCGCCACCCGCTGCTGCCCTCCTCCGGATAACTGGTTCGGCAATGCCTCAAGCCGGTCGGCAATGCCGAGGGAGCCGACAATCCGCTCAAAAAATTCCTCATTCGGCTTTTTCTTATCCAGGGTAAGGGGCATGAGTATGTTTTTTTGCACCGTAAGGGTCGGGATCAGATTATAAAACTGGTACACCAGCCCCACCTTCCTGCGCCGGAAAATCGCCGCCTGCGTCCGGTTTAACCGGGAAAGATCGGTCCCGCCCACGACGACCTTCCCCTCCGTGGGTTTGTCCACGCTGCCGAGAATATGCAGCAGAGTGGACTTGCCGGAACCGGACGAGCCGATAACCGCCACAAATTCTCCCTTATCGACCGAAAGATCGATTCCGTTAAGCGCCGTCACCTGATTGGCACCCTCTCCGTATACTTTCTTCACGCCTTCACATTTCAAAATCTCCATTCTGCTTTTCTCCTTTCCGATTTCCAGTATAGCAGGCGAAGGTTACAACTCAGTGACGGTAGAAATGTATTTCGAAAAGGGCGCCGCCGTCCGGCCCGTTTTTGGCCCGTATGGTTCCGTTCTGTCGTTCAACAATCTCCTTTGACAGGGCCAGTCCGATCCCGACGCCGCCCTCTCCCGCGTTCCTCCCCCGATAGAACCGTTCAAAGAGGTGGGGAAGGTCCTCCCTTGCAAATCCTTCCCCCTCATCCCAGATCAGGATCTCCGTATAAAGGGGATTCTGCGCATAGGAACAATGGACCGTCCCCCCCTGTCCATGCTCCATGCAGTTTTTCATCAGGTTCATCACCGCCTCCATCGTCCAGTCCAGATCCGCGGTGATCATCATCCCGCCCGACTCCGGTATATCAATCGAGGTCCCAAAACGGGCGGACAATTCCTGCAGATTATCCGCGGCCAGGACGAGCAGCGTGTAAACGTCCGTTTCGTCCTTTCGCAGAAGCAATGTCCCGGCATCGAGCCGGGACATTACCAGCAAAGCTTCCTCCAAACGGGTCAGCCGCATGAGCTGTTTTTCCACCCGTTCCAGAAGCCCGCTGTCGGGATTCTGCTTCATCATCTGGACGGACAGTAAGATGGCGGTAATCGGCGTCTTGATCTGATGCGCAATGTTGGACAGATTTTCCGCGAAAGCATTCTTTGCCTCCACCGCCGAATCTTTTGTCTGGTAGAGAAACGTCACCGTCTTGTATATTTCGTCCTCCAGCTTGGAAAATTCATCCTCTCCGGAGGCTGCAGGCAGGACCGCTTTCCCGATATTGACCTGTTCCAGGTACGCCGCCAAAGCCCGAATCCGTGCGGCCTCCGTCTGGTTCCGGCGCCAAAAAGTGAAAAAGAAAAGCGAAAGCCCGGCCGCAAGGCCGATCCCTGCGGATAAAATGTTCTGTCCGCAGGTTAGGCCCGCGAAATCGGATATCCGATATCCCAATGCGGATAAAATATCCTCCTTTGCGGCATCTGGGTTTTCTCCCCTATACTCCTTTAACGCGGCGGCAATCACGCGCATGGCTCTCGCATCCTCCTCCACCGCTTCCTGACAGACTGCATTTAACAGATCAAACTGACTACGGGCGGAAACGGCGGAGGCAAGCAGGGCAGAAACGGCAGAGGCAATAAGGCAGGCGGATAATACCAATCCCAACATAATGAATCCGTTTTTTCGTCCGCTCATATCGTATCCTCCATACGGTAGCCCACGCTTCTGACCGTTTTCAGGCATTCCGGCTGATAAAGCTTGTCCCGCAGCCGTTTCATGGTAACTGTCAGAGTGTTATCGTTCACATAATTTCCGTTCACATCCCATACCTGCTCCAGTATTTTTTCCCTGGTGACCGTCCTTCCTTTGTTTTGCATCAGACACAGAAGGAGCCGATATTCCGCCGCGCTCAAAGGTATTTCCTCGAAACGGCAGGTCACCGTCCGGCGGTTTCGGTCGATCACGATTCCGCCGCAGGAAAGATACGTATCGGCCGCATTGCCCGCTCTGCGCAGCAGCGCCGAAATCCGCGAATACAATACCTCCAGTTCAAAGGGCTTTACCACATAATCGTCCGCACCGTCCCTGAAACCCGAAACAATGTCCGCACTGTCCCCCCGCACGGTAAGGAAAATGATCGGGAGTTCCCTCCAGTTACCGCGGATCCACCGGCACAGGCCGTCTCCCCGCCCGTCCGGCATATTCTGGTCCAATAAGACCAGCGTCGGAATATGGTCTTTCAAAGCCTCCCTGGCCTTTTTTAGAGTAGCGCATATCGTTACCCGAAATCCTCTCTCCTCCAGATATTCTTTTACGATGGATGCAATATGGGGGTCATCTTCAATATAATATAATTCAGCCACTGTCCGTTTCCGCCTTTTTCCTTTTACTGCCCGGTATGTCCATGTCCCTTCCATAGACGACACTCCGCCCGAGGCACAGCCGCCCTTTTCCGGGCGGCGTCCGTTCTTATGTCCTATGGGCAGCTTGCTTTATAGATTCCATTATAGCATATAAAAGTTACGGTTTCGTGACAGATTCGGTGTTCAGATACTGCATCACCCCCATATGGATCTGCCAGGCCAGCCGTTCCTGGTAGAGCGGGTCGCACAGAAGCGCGGCTTCCCGGCTGTTGGAGAGGAAACCGCATTCCACAATCACCATTGGTCTTCCCGTTTTCTTCAACAGATAATAGCTGTCGTTGGCCTTAGCCATGCGGCCGTTCTCCGGATCCAGATGGGTCACAATCCGCTCCTGCAGGATCTCCGCAAGCCTCTTGCCCTGCGCACTGCTTTCATAATAGAAGACCTGCGCTCCGTCCACATATTCCTCCCCATAGCTGTTCTGATGAATGCTCACCGCGAGCTGAGGCATATTTTCTTCTATGATCTGTACCCTCTGTTTCATGTCCTGGACCTTTTTGTTAGAGGAATTTTCATCATACAGGCCGGAATCCGTAGTGCGCGTCATGATTACCTCCACGTCGGAAGCCTCCAGGAACATCTTCAGTTTTTCGGCGATCTGCAGGTTTAAATCCTTTTCCAAAGCCCCGTTTATACCCACCTTACCCGGATCTATTCCCCCATGACCGGCATCGATGACCACGCACATCCTGTCCGTTTCCAACTGAGCCTGCCCTTCATTTACAAGAATGGCAGCCTGACCGGCCGCCAGATAAACGGATACAAAAAGAACGATGGTTACGGCGCCTTTCAGGATTTTTTCCTTGCATTCCTTTCTCATAATCTGCCCCCTGCCGCCTGATTAATTCATTGTATGTAAAATCCGATCCGTTCAGAACCCGGCCCGCTCCCCGGTCGGGGCGGAGCCCCGGCGGACTGCCTTCTGAACCGTTTCCGGCAGGGACGGGAGGGAAGCGCAACGGGCCGTACATCGTAACGGATCGCACATTCGTGCATGAACCATGCTGTCAGGCAGCTTTTCCCGTAAAAAAAGGACTGCCGCAGAAAGCGGCAGTCACAGAACATATGGATTTTGCATGATCAATCTAATCCTACATGCCGCGTCCTTTACGGCAGTCTCCGCAATTTTGTCAGGCCATAGGGTATTCATGGCCTATCCCGTTACGAAACCGGTCAGCACGCCCCAGATTTCCGGGTGCCCGCTCTCATATCCCAGCTTCCACGCGGCCACGCCGCCTATCTCGTACTTCCTCATGATGCCCATCTTCGCTTCCAGGGACTGGGCATCTTCCAGCCATACCTGATAAAAGGAATCTCCGTCCTGTACCTCCGCATAGTTCTGGCAGGTGCCCTCATCCCAGGCTGCCTGAACCCCCTGACCGGCCAGGAAACCGGCTGCCGCAGTCATCCCCACCGCCTGGCTGGACACCTCCCCGTTCACCGTTTCCCAGATCCTGGTATAGAAGGGTACGGCATTGATCACCTTTTCCGGAGGGACGAACTGTACCATGGTGCTGATTCCCTCCTCCACATAACCGATGGACGCCACGCTTCCGGCCACCTGAGAACCGCCGTAATGCTCGTCATATCCCATAATAATCACATAGTCTGCCACCACGCCCTGCTCCTTCCAGCCGTAATGGGCGTTATACTCCTTAGGCACGTAATTATCTACGGAAAGCACCAAACCGTTTGCCCTGCAGGGGATGGACAGCTCCCGCAGGAATTCCACATAATCCTCCCCCGCGTTTCCCGGAATCTGTTCCAGATCCACGTTGATTCCGTCCGCCCCCAGGGCAAGTGCCTCCGCCACCAGCCCCTCTATCAGTTTTGCCCGTTTGCTGGTATAAGCCAGGATCTCCCTGGTATCCACATCGTAGGTGAAATTATCCACGAGTATCCATACTTCCAAACCTCTGGCATGTGCCTTTTCCACATAATCCCGGCTGCCGATGCTCACAAACCCACCTTCGTTATCGCTCAGGAAGAACCAGGTGGGAGAAATCACGTTCATTCCCGATACGCCGTTCAAAACCGATTCCAACGTGGAATTGGCGGCTTCGCTGGTCACCTGATGCCACCCCAGGCTGATCTTACCTTCCCGGTGAATGGACGTATAGACCGGCTCCTCGTAGTCCGTCACCGGGATCAGCATTTCGCTGCGCATATTGGTCAGACGCTTGTTTTCCACGTATCCCAGAAAGCCGTCCTGCGTCGCCACCCGGCTCCACTTTTCCATTTCTTCCAGGACTATCACCTTATCTCCGGCCGATATTTCCCTCAAAATGTCGCTTTTAATACCGCCCTGCAAACGCACCGCGGTATTCTTCTTAATATCCGCAGCCTGGTGTTCGTCCCATCTGGTCGTCAAAACGACTCTGTTCGGATCCGTGTACAATTCATAGCCGAAATTGGTATACTTTTTTACATAGTCCAGCGCCACGTACATCACGCCGTCCTCCAGAAATCCGGGCACATAGCCGTCCTCTCCGGCCTCCCCGGCCGTAATCCGTATGATGGCATCCGGCGTGGTATACAGAAGAAGGCCTTCCCGGTAATCCGCATAGAACCTGTCGTTGAAATAGGCATGCACCGTGTCCAGATCCAGATAGCACCTGCCTTCCCGCAGTTTTCCCTTTTCCGTCATTTTCTCATTGTCCAGGATCAGGGCCACTTCTCCCCCTCCCGTTACCTCAAAATATGTATTCAGATCCATGTGTTCCTTTGAATAGGAAAACCTCTCCAGCAGCTTCAGTCCCATCGATATTCCCACGATCAATACAATAAGGACGGCCGCGACTATTATCGGAATCCTTTTTCTCATCTTCCGTATTCCTCCTGACCGTCCCTATTATAACAGACTATTTAAACATCGTCATTACCTATTTTGACAATTTGTGATTCCGCTTGGCCGCCTGTGGGGCAGAATCATGCATCCTGCCTGCTTCTTTGGCTGCGGTACGGGGGCCGCTTCCTTTGCGGCAGTCATTTTTATACCCATGCCTTTCCCGTTTTGGGTCTTCCCAAAACGGGAATAGGCCCAAATCCGTAAGATTGAAAATTTTAATTTTCAATCTTCGTCCTCTTTTTCGTTTCGTCCGCCGCCGCAGACGGCTTTCGCATTATTGGTTTTCAGATAGGAAGCTTCTTCCTTACAATGTTTAACGATATTCTATTTTGTCATAACGTACCTCCCGCAGTCTGCCCTGCTCATCCATCACAAAATCAGGCATATAGACGGCGTCTTCACAAACGAAAAAGCGTCTGGCAATCTCTTCCGGAGATGCCGGGCTCCCCTCCAGATACAGGTTCACGCCTCTTTTGCTGATTTCCTTCAGATGTTCTTTCAATTCCATTTCATCATCAGTGCTCATCCATATCCTCCCTCTTTTCCAGGCACGGGCCGCAATATGGAGGCTGCGGTTTCCCAAAAGGACCGTGATATATAAATCCGTGCCTTGGCCTGACGGGCATTGACGATGTTTAAATAGAAAAGGAACCAAGGGTGCCGGTTCGGCCTGCCCTGCCCCTCCTGTGGAGAAGATACTTCGGCCCGCATCCCGAAACTTGGGAAGTCTCAGGCATAAAAACCCAATTACTGCCAAATTTTTGAATTAAACGAAATCCGGTGAAAATTTTGGAAACGATTTTTGTTCCGACAGACACATAAGCCTGTAAGACATCCTCATACTATGAAAGAGGATCAGATGCAGAAGCCAGATTGAAACGCTCCTGCAAAAAACTGCTTATCATGTTAGAAAATCAAGAATAACTGTCAGGCATCGCCAAACTGCACACGACATGCTTCCCTTGTCCCGGCCGATTACCGCCCTCCTTCTGACGCATATTGGCCAGAAATATCTTCCAGTTGAATTATATCCGATTTATGGAAAAATAGCAAGGGAATTTATTAAAAAATAGAAAATAGTTTTTAAGGATGCTTGACTTATTTTTCCCTTAAAGTATAATATATTTGATAATCGAGGATACTATACAGATATGTGCAATTTATAGAAGTTTTCAGTCACATTAATCAACGATTCCAATATCTTTAATATGAAGGAGAACGGAGAATATCCTTTCGTTTAGATATGCATAGATGGGAGCAACGGTTGAAAGGCGGACGCTTTCGACCTCCCTGATTCGTATGTGCGCTCATGTGCGCAGATGGGAGTAACTATGAGAATTGAGAAAGTAAACGATCATCAGATTCGCTGTACCCTTACCAAAGCTGACCTGGCAGACCGGGAACTGAAGATCAGCGAGCTCGCCTACGGTACGGAAAAGGCTAAAAATCTCTTTCAGGATATGATGCAGCAGGCCGCTCAGAAATTCGGATTTGAAGCAGAGAACATCCCGCTTATGATAGAAGCCATTCCCTTAAATTCCGATTGTATCGTCCTGATCATCACGAAGGTGGAGGATCCGGAAGAACTGGATACGCGTTTTTCCAAATTTGCGCCCAGTATCCATGACGATGATTCGCTGGAAGATATGATCCAGGAACTGAGCGAAGGGGCAGATGATGTGCTGGATCTCTTTAAACGGATCCGCGAAAGCCGCTCCACCCTTCAGGACGATCAGAAGGAGGGTTCGGATACGGCGGAGGCGGACGGAGATAAACCGTTGTCCCTCGCCCTGCTCTATTCCTTTTCCTCGTTGAATCATGTGATACGGCTGGCCCATGTAGTGGACGGATTCTATCACGGGAGTAATTTCCTCTATAAGGATCATACCTCCGACAGATATATCCTGCTGGTTACCAACGGCAACCATACGCCCGAAGAGTTTAATAAGCTCTGCAACTGCCTTTCCGAATACGGACATCAGGAAAAGAGCGTCCCCGGTCAGGATGCTTTCCTGGAAGAACACTGCGAGCTTATACTCAACGGGAATGCCCTGCAGTCTCTGTGCAGGATCTAATCCTGCGGGGCGTCGTCCCTTTCGCGTAAACAAATTGCGCCGGTTTGCGGATCGGCTTATTACAATCAAACAGGCGGCCGGTTATCGTGCCGCCTGTTTTGTGCTCTGCCGGCAGAAAGGGGATTGTCCCAAACACGAACCTCCTCCCCTCATCCTCCGGCTCCGCCTGTTAAACCTCTGCCACCGCCTTCATCAGATCGTCAATATCGATCCCATGAACCATAGCCGCCTCTTCCAGGCTCTCCGCCTGCGCAGACGGGCATCCCAGGCAATGCATTCCCGCATTCATCAATACGGGAGCCACATCCGGATTCATCCTGAGGATTTCTCCGATTGTCATTTCCTTGGTAATGTCAGCCATTTTGCCAACCTCCTTTTCTTATGAAAACTTCAGCCGCATACGCAGCTACCGTTCCCAGTATAATACTTTTCCCATAAATGTTCAAGCTATGCAGACCGAACCGCCAGGACAAACGCACGAATGGCCCTGCGGCCGCGGGGTCGGGCAGGGGTGGCGCAGGGGCCGCAGGGCCATTCATGCGTTTGTCCTGGCCACGGGGTAGTGAATGTGTTTCACAAAAAGTACAAAAAAATCGCAGGATATGCGGAAAAAAATCTTGTACAAAACCCTTTTCTATATTAGAATAGTTATTGATAATCTACAATCGTAAAGGAGGATTTTATTATGGCATATGTAATCAGCGATGCTTGTGTAAGCTGCGGAACCTGTGAAGGACAGTGCCCGGTTGGCGCCATCTCCGCCGGCGACGGACAGTATGTAATCGATGCGAATACCTGTATTGAATGTGGTTCCTGTGCAGGAGCCTGCCCTACAGGCGCTATCTCCCAGGGTTAATCGGCTATACGGCAGGCAGACCCATTTGGGAAATGCTCCAAACAACATAAGGACATCGGAAAGAAGCATTCACATAGGCGAATGCTTCTTTCTTTTTCCGAACATGGGGACAAGCCCCTTTTTATCCGCTGCTGCCTGCGTTCCGGCCGTTTCTTTCTTTGCTTCCTTTTTTCTGCGATCCCAGATTCCCGGCTTCTTTCTGCTGTATTCCCGCAGCTTTTCGTCCAGCTGCCTAAAATGCTCCTCTTCCCGGTCCATCCGTTCCTGATCCCTTTTGCGGTTTTCCTCATCCTGAACCCGGAACTGATAATCCAGCTCCTTCAGAATCGTTTCCTTTATTTCCTGCGTCATCTCCTTATTATTCTCCCGCACGGCCTGGGAAATCAGGTTGTGAAGCAGCATTTGAAGACGTGCCCCCTTGTCGCCCTCCACGGGCTCAGAGGCGATCTGTCCCTCTTCCCCGGCGATCTCCCGGCTCTGCAGCGGGACCATCACCTGCATGCTGCTGTCCATCAGCACCGTACGAATGGCTTTGAGCTGCAGCCCCTGTTCCTTCATTTTCTTGATTTCCCGAAACTGCTCCACATCTTCTCTGGTATAATACCGATGCCCCAGCTCATTCCTGCGTATAGGTAATTTCAATTCCTCTTCCCAATAACGCAGCACATGGCTCTCTACGCCCACGAGCCTGGCCGTTTCCGAAATAAGATACTTTTCTTCCATCTGATCCTTTTGCGTATACATGTTCTTGCTCCCCTCTGCGTGCATGGCACGCATTCACAATCAAAAAAGAGGCCCCAGCGTATGAGTCCTCTTTTGTAATATCCTGCCTTGGAACGATCCTGTCGCCCGGCCGCATCTTCTATTTCTCCAAATTGGCAAATTTGGTAAATTCGGGCAGCCACACCAGTTCGGTGGTTCCGATCGGCCCGTTCCTCTGTTTCGCTATATTGATCTCCGCGATGCCCTTCTTCTCCGTATCCGGATTATAGTAGTCATCCCGGTATATAAACATTACCACATCCGCGTCCTGCTCAATAGCGCCTGATTCGCGCAGATCGGAGAGCATGGGCCGATGATCCGGCCGCTGTTCCACCGCACGGCTGAGCTGGGAAAGTGCCAACACCGGGACCTGCAGCTCCCGGGCCAGGGCCTTAAGAGACCGGGAAATATCGGAAATTTCCTGCTGCCTGGAATCCGTTCCCCTTCCGCTCCCCGACATCAGCTGGAGATAGTCGATGATTACCATTTTTAGATCCATTTCCAGCTTGAATTTACGGCATTTGGACCGCAGCTCCGGAACGCTGATTCCCGGGGTATCATCGATGATCAAATTGGACTGGCCGATCATTCCCGCGCTTTCGATCAGCTTCTCCCATTCGCTATCCGACAGGTTACCCGTACGCAGATGCTGGGAATCCACTTTGGATTCCATGGAAAACAACCGGTTAACCAGCTGTTCCTTACTCATCTCCAGACTGAATATGGCCACACATTCCCGGGAACGGAATGCCACATATTCCGCGATGTTCAGCACAAACGCCGTCTTCCCCATGGAGGGCCTGGCAGCGATCAATACCAAATCGGAGGGCTGCATACCTGCGGTTTTATAATCCAGATCGATAAAGCCCGTGGCAATCCCGGTCACGTTCCCGTCGCTGTGGGAGGCTTTTTCGATCTTATCCATGGCATTCATCACCACTTCCCGAATCGGTACAAAGTCCCCTGTGTTCCTGCGCTGAAGCAAATCGAACACCCGCTTCTCCGTATCCTCCAGGATCGCCGTCATGCTGTCTTTTCCCGCATAACAGTTATTGGTGATTTCCTCCATCAGACGGATCAGCCGCCGCAGCATGGCTTTTTCCGCCACGATATTGGCATAATATTTGATGTTTGCGGAAGTAGGAACGGCCACCAGAAGTTCTCTGATAAATTCCAGGCTGGCTACCTCCGGCGGAACCTCCTTCTCCTTCAGGCGGTTCTGCAGAGTGACCAGATCGACCGGCTGTCCCTGGTCATTGAGCTCCACCATGGAATCGAAGACCACTCCATAGGATTTATTATAGAAATCTTCCCCGGTGACCGATTCCGAAGCGACCACAATGGCTTCCCTGTCCATGATCATGGAACCGATCACGGACTGCTCCGCTTCCATACTATGGGGCAATACTCTCTTTAAAACGGCCTCGTCCATCGATGTCATCCGTATTTCCTTCTCGCTTCCGCAGCCTCAAACACCGGCTCGGATATAACCCTCTTTTCAGGCAGGGCTTTATCCGCCCTTTTTCGTTCGCTATACTTTATTCCTATTCCTCAACCCTGACCTTCAGGCTTCCGGTCACCCGGGGATGAAGGCGGACCGGTACGTCATATGTCCCAAAGGCCTTGATCACGTCGTTTAACTGGATTTTTTTCTTGTCGATCTCCAGACCGCACTGTTCTTTAAATGCTCCGGCAATTTCCTTGGAAGAAACGGAACCGAAAACCCGGCCTCCCTCTCCCGCCTTCATTTTGATCACCACGGACTTTCCTTCCAATTCCTTTGCAAATGCCTGGGCGGCCTCCAGGATCTCCTTTGCCTTTTTCTCCTCATTCGCCCGCTGCAGCTTCAGGTCATTCAGATTCTTTCCCGTTGCCTCCGCGCCCAGTTTTTTGGGGAGAATGTAGTTCCTGGCATATCCGTCGTTCACATTGACCACTTCACCTTTTTTCCCAAGGCTCTTCACATCTTCCAGCAGTATCACTTTCATTGCCTCAATTCACCTTCCTCTATCATTTTATCCAGTGTTTCCTTGATCCTTTTGATCACCTCCGGCGGCTGGGCATTGTCAACCTGGCAGCCCGCCACGCTCATATGGCCTCCGCCTCCCATCCGCTCCATGATCACCTGCACGTTTACTTCATCTATGGAACGGGCGCTGATATAGATACGCCCCTGGTACTCCGTCAGAACAAAGCTGGCGCGCACTCCTTTCATATTGAGCAGCTCATTGGCGGCCTGGGCGCCTACGATCGTCGGGCTTTGCAGCCCTTCGCTCCTGCATACGGAAATCGCATAGTACTCCCGGTAAATCTCCGCCTGGCTCACCGCGTCCGCTTTGGCCTTATATTCCGCCGCATTCTCGCGGAAAAGCTTACGTACCCTCGTCACGTCCGCACCGTTGCGGCGCAGGAATGCCGCCGCCTCAAAGGTTCGAACTCCTGTTTTGGTCATAAAATTGTCGGTGTCGATCATGATGCCGGAGTACATGCAATCCGCTTCCTCGCCTTTAATGCGCACCCCGTCATTGATATACTGCAGAATTTCGGATACCATCTCACAGGCCGAAGAAGCATAGGCCTCCACGTAAGACAGCGTGGCATTCTCTATGGTTTCCGTCCCCTGTCTGTGATGATCCAGCACCACGATGGACTTACAGATTTTTAAAAGCTCCGGACATTCCGTAATGCTGGGTTTATTCACGTCCACCACTACCAGCACCGTATTGCTCCCGGCCATCTCTATCGCCTGCTGGCTGCGCAGGAACATATCCGGCTCATACTCCCTGTTATTCTGAAACATTTCTATTAACGGCTGGACGGAGGTAGTGATGTCGTTAATCACGATCTGTGCCCGGCGCTCCAGCGCCTTGGCGATCCGGTAGATCCCGATCGCCGCACCGAAGCTGTCCACATCCGCCATCCGGTGTCCCATGATCAGGATCCGATCTTTACTGGTGATAATCTCGCTGAGGGCATGGGCCTTTACGCGCGCCTTTACCCTGGTATTCTTCTCCACCTGATGGCTCTTTCCGCCGTAATAACTGATCTGCTCCGGTGTCTTCACCACCGCCTGGTCGCCGCCACGGCCCAGGGCCAGATCGATTGCCGTCCTGGCGAATTCATAGTTCTGCGAATAGCTCAGGCCGTCCAGCCCGATTCCCACGCTGATGGTCACGGCCATTTCGTTCCCGATGTTCACCGTCTTCACATCGTCTAAGATCTCGAAACGCTTCCCGCTCATCTGCGCCACGGCCTTCTTCCGCAGAATCACCAGATACTTGTCCTTCTCCATCTTCTTGCAGATTCCGTCGAAGCAGGCCACGTATTTATTGATCTTCCTCTCAATCAACGCTGTTAACAGGGAACGCCGTACCTCTTCCACGCTCTCCAGCGCTTCATCATAATTATCAAGATAGATCAGGCCCACCGCCAGAGACTGGTCATCGTTTTCCTTCAGGGCGATTTTCAACGCCGTCTCGTCGAACAGGCACATGGCGAACAGACAGCCCTTGTACTCCTCTTCCCCTATAATATCACTGTCGTCGGCCATCTCGCGCAGGGAAATCCTGGTGAATTTCGCCATATATTCGCTGTTTTCATAGGAAATCTCAAACTCGGACACGCCCTCCTCCTCCAAAGGAAGCCTGTCCCTCGTAACCGATGAAAAAAAGGACGTGATCGATTTTCGCACCGCCTTCTCGTTATGTACGGCCTGGGAAAACGCTTCATTGTGCCAAATGATCTTCCCGTCCTCATCCAATAAGGCATAGGGGACGTCCAGCTCCTTTAGAAGCTCCTTCTGTATCTGTCCGTACTGCGTGGCGAAGCTCACCAGCTCGTTGATAATAATGGGCCTGTTGTAGAACATTAAGTAGAGAATCATTCCAAAGTAAAATACCAGAAAGCAGGTCAGTAAAAACCCCGCCCGCAGATCCAGGAAATAAATCCCCAAATCCACCAGCAAAAGCAGCAGTCCCAGATACAGGGAAACCTGCATGTAGATTCTCAACCGCCCTTTCAGTTTCACTCTCTTTTTCATGGCTATACCATGCCTTTCCTGTTGTAGGCGTCACTGCGCCATACCGGCGCAGCATCGGGAATTGTACAGCTTCTGCCATTATACCATTTTTTCGGAGATAAGCCAATAGTTTCCTTTTTCGGGTATGCGACAGAATCCGGCAAAAGGTAACATTGCAGGCATCCCGGCGTCCGGGATCCTGCAGGGTGTCTGCGCTGTTACGGCAAAGGGCGGCATCGTACCGGGAAAGCGCCCGGGACAGCAAGAAACCCTCCCGCGCGGTCGAGATAAGCTCGCTCCTCGCGGAAGGGTCTTCCCTTCGGTAAAAATAGATTTTCGGTCCTTCCCTTATTCGGCCACGTAAGGCATAAGGGAAAGGTGACGGGCGCGCTTGATCGCCACGGTAAGTGCGCGCTGATGCTTCGCGCAGTTTCCGGTGATCCGCCTGGGCAGGATCTTTCCTCTCTCGGATACATACCTCTTCAGCTTATTCACATCCTTGTAATCGATCACGTTATCCTTGCCGCAGAACACACAAACTTTCTTCCTTCTGCGTACACCGCCCCTTCTCTTCACCGGAGCATCTGTCTTTTCTGCTTTATTATAAGCCATAATTTTGCCTCCTATCTGAAAAATGAATCCCGAATGAGGACTGTCTGTCCCCTTCCCCGTCAGTTAAACGGCAGCTCCTCGTCAATCCCGTCCGGGATATTCATGAAGCCGTCGCCGGGCGCGCTTGGCTCAGGCCTGGACACCGGTGCAGAATAACCGCCGGAATAGCCCCCGTCGCCATTTCCGGACGCATTCTTGCTCTCGGCAAATTCCTGATCATCCACGATCACGTCCGTGGTATAGACCTTCACACCGTCCTTGTTCACGTAGCTGCCCGTCTGGATCCTTCCCGTAACGGCAATTTTGATTCCCTTACGCAGATATCTTTCTGCAAATTCCGCGCTTTTCCCGAAAGTCACGCAGTTAATGAAATCCGCCGTCGCTCCGTCGCCGTTGTTCCGGTTAAATCTGCGGTCCACGGCCAGCGTATACCTGGCAATCGCCGTGGAATTTTCCCCTTGAGAATATCTTACCTCCGGATCCCTGGTCAAACGTCCCATAAGAATTACTCTGTTCATATTACCTCCTGTACTGCGAAAGCACGCTCAGTACAATCCGGAAACGCCGTCTATCTGATTATGCTTCGCGCTTGACGACTAAATATCTCATAACATTGTCCATGATGCGCACACGGCTTTCGATCTCCGCAGGTGCAGTGGTCTCGGCATCGAACTGGATGAAATAGTAGAAGCCCTCTTTCATCTTCTGAATCTCGTAGGCGAGCCTTCTCTTACCCCACTCGTCCACATTTGTGATCGTGCCGCCGAATCTCTCGATGAGAGCCTTGCATTTGTCAATCACGCCGGCTCTCTCGTCGTCTTCGATTTTCGCATTCACGACAACCGCTAATTCATATTTGCTCATAGTTACCTCCTTTTGGTCTCTGGCCCCCGCCCGGGGAGCAAGGAATTTATATATCACGGACTAATATGATAGCATAACATCCGCGTCATTTCAAGCTTTTGGACGGATTTCCCGCACATTTTTTTCCACCAGCTTTCTCGGGACCATGATCTGACGGCCGCAGCCTAAGCACTTCAACCGGAAATCCGCTCCCACCCGCAGCACCTCCCACTCCCTATTCCCACAGGGATGCTGTTTTTTTAATTTCACGACGTTCCCCACCTGGATATCCATACCTGCCTCCGGCCGCCTCACAGGGCGGAAAAAATCTCTCCAATGCTTCCCTGTACCACCAGATCCGCCTGGGCATCCCTGGGCGTGGGCGTCTTGTTGATAAGGATCAGTTTATTTCCTCTATAATAATCGATCAGTCCGGCAGCCGGGTAGACCGCCAGGGACGTCCCCCCGATGATCAGCACGTCGGCCTCCCGTATGGCCGACACCGCCCGATTCACAATATCCTGATCCAGCCCTTCTTCATAGAGCACCACATCCGGTTTGATGCTTCCGCCGCACGCACATCGGGGAACGCCCGCAGAAGCCATGATATGGGGCAGGTCATAAAATCTATGGCATTTTTCGCAATAGTTCCGAAGCACGCTGCCGTGCAGCTCCAGCACGTTTCTGCTCCCCGCCTTTTGGTGCAGGCCGTCAATGTTCTGGGTGATTACCGCCTTCAGCTTCCCCTGTGCCTCCCATTCGGCCAGTTTCCGGTGCGCCGCATTGGGCATGGCATCCGGGAAAAGCATTTTGTCCCTGTAGAAGCGGAAAAATTCCTCCGGATTCCTTCGATAGAAGGTATGGCTTAAAATCGTCTCGGGCGGATAGTCATATTTCTGGTTATACAGCCCGTCCACGCTCCGAAAGTCCGGGATCCCGCTCTCCGTGGATACTCCTGCCCCGCCAAAGAAAACGATGTTTTCCGAGGCATCCGTTATTTCTTTTAATTTCTTTACCATTTGCTCCATTTTCCTCTTTCTGCCCGCTTCGGCGCGTTAATCCTCGCTTTTGTTGCATTCCCGTCTTTCGGTGAATATCCTAATAGTAAATCCGGATCTCTGTTTTATTTTAGAAAGGATGTTCTCCCATGTATCAGATTCTGATCGCCGGAATACCGTCTATGACTGTCAACTACCAGGATGCCCTATCCCGCCTGAACGCCGTCCCGGCCGTGTCCCTCGATCCGGGAATGGCCGTCCGCTGCGATGCCCTGCTTCTCCCGGGCGGCGGCGATATCGACCCGTCTCTTTTCGGAGAGGCCGCTAACGGTTCATACAGTATCAATCCCGTCCTCGACCGGCGCCAGCTCTATATACTTGACCGCTTTGTCCGGCTGGGGAAGCCGGTCCTGGGCATCTGCAAAGGCCTGCAGGTTATCAACGTCTATTTCGGAGGAAGTATCATCCAGGATCTTCCCACCGCGGATGCCCACCGCCACAACGGACAGGATCAGGTCCATTCCACCCGGGCCCTCCCCGGCAGTATCCTGGCCGGCCTATACGGAGAGGAATTTGCCGTCAACAGCGCCCACCATCAGGGCATAGGGCGGGTCGGACACGGTCTTTCCGTCATCCAGGACGCACCGGACGGCGTAGCCGAGGGTGTGGTCCATTCCCGTCTTCCCATCCTGGGCGTCCAATGGCATCCGGAACGCATGTGCTTTTCCAGGGCCCGAAGCGACACCGTGGACGGAAGTCTGCTCCTTGCCCGTTTCCTGGACCTCTGCCGTCCGGATGCTTCCCTATGGTCCGGCCTTTGAATATGCTGCCGCCTATTTTTTCTTTATAACCTCCGCCCAATCCTGGATCCCTATATAGGCCTTGGCAAATTCCGCATACTCCTGTGATCTGTCCGTATCGATATAGCGGAAAACGTCATAGATATATTTCTTCCTTCCGTTCTGATAGGAAAGACCCAGCGCCAACCCCTGCGCCACCTCCTCCGCCGCATCCGTCTCCCGGGACAGGATCATGGCGTCGATATACTGGTTATTTTCCGCAATATAGTATGCATAGGCAAAAGCGGCCGCCTGCACATCCTCTCCATAGGTGGAGGTAAAGCCCATTTCGCTCAGAATCACGGACCGTACCTCTCCCTCCTGCGTCAGAAATTCCGGATGCTGCAGATAATCGGTGACCACATCGATGTTATAGATCGTCACCATGGACGTATCCTCCGATTCCAGCACCAGAGCTTCGTTTTGAGCGGACAGATCCCAGAACTTGGGCCAGGTAAGCGGCACCGAATAGGGGTGATGGGCCAGCCCCCAGTCAATGTTCCCTTCCCGCGAGATGCACTCGTTGAACTCATCCAGAATATCCCTGGAATTATAGCTGGAAGCGGAGGTTAGGTTGCCCGTCCACTGCTGGTCCAGGGAAATATATACCCGGGCATTGGCGTTCATACTGCGGATTCCGTTATAGACCAGCCGGAAGGCCCGGGCATACTCCCGGACATAGACGTCCAGTTCCACGTTCTGCATATAAT
The DNA here is from genome assembly GCA_021770245.1 of Lachnospiraceae bacterium. Taxonomy (GTDB): domain Bacteria; phylum Bacillota; class Clostridia; order Lachnospirales; family Lachnospiraceae; genus Eisenbergiella. The sequence continues at coordinate 33,547 of JAETRI010000007.1, read as the reverse complement.
TCCACAGGGATCGGACGTTAATCTCGTTCCCCACGATCCAGTTCATCACGGTCCCGTGTTCTCTGTCCCGATAGCGCTCCGCCAGAAAAGCCGAAACCGCCTCCAGGTATTCGCATCCCTCTTCCTCCGCCGCGTTAAACGCATAATAATAAGCATTCCCGTTTCTGGACAGGGGATGAATCATCTGAGGCGCATGGGAGGCCTTGTTATTTAACAGGATCGCCGTAATCACAATTCCCTTACGCGTCAGCGTGCGGAACACATAATCATATTCATCTACCACATGTCCGTTTAAGGTGTATTTTTTCCCGTTATAAGTGTATGTAATCGTGGGATAGTCGCTGTGGGTGGACGGGCCGAGCAGACGGGCCACCGGAATGTTATATACCGCATGTTTCACGCCCAGCTCATCCAGCTCCGAAGTAGCCAGCTTCAGCGGGTCCACCAACAGTCCCTTGATGGACTCCGACTCGGGGAAGGGCTCGCTGTAGCCTGCCAGCGCCTCCGGATTGGTGATATAATGGGGTGTGGTTATGGCAGCATACTGTCCGTCCTTTTTCACCGCCACCACGAATTTATCGTAAAGCCTGGAATCCTCCTGAAATTCGTTCACGGGTGCGGTCAGCGTGAAAAGATTTTCCTTTTTCGTCTCCGCAACGGCCTGCCTGCCCTCCGGAATGCTCTCTTCATAGGGCTTGAGGGCAACCAGATAAAAGCTGTCGTCGTCGCTCTCCGGCAGTTCTTCCGCTTTTCCCTTCAAAGCGAACTGTTCCCCGTCGGGAAGGATTTTACAGGAAACCACCTTCGCTTCGCCCTCCGGCTCCCGAGCCGCCATACTGTCCCTGATTCCTTTGGGAAAGGAGATCGGCTCTCCGCTCTCCCCCGGCATCTCCGGCTTTGCGGCCGCCTCCGATTCCTCCGCGGGAGAGCCGCTCGTCTGACGGCTCTCTCCCCTTTCCCTGAATGCCGCAAACAGGGATACCGCCATCACGCCCAGGGCAGCGCAGAGCAGCAGCGCATACCCCAGGACAGCCCTGTCGCTCAGCTTTCTTCTTTTTCCGGATCTCTTTATCTTTTTACCCCTTTGCGGGAACTTGCCTTTTTCTACATTCCGCTTCATTCTTCTGCCGTCAAATCAGGAAAAACGCACCGGCTTTCCTGATCGTTTACCTTTCTCTCAGTATTCTAACACAAGGAGGTGGGCGAGAACAGCATGAATAATAGTTTTTTTATAGACGTCCTATGGTATACTCTAAAATCAGATCTATCCCCCGCCGCTTCGTTGACACATCCGGCGTCCTCACCTATACTGTATTTATCCGGCCTGCGGCATGGAGGATGATAACGCAGAAGCACGAGGAGGTAATTTCATGAAGAAACATTATTCCACCGTCACGGAAGTATTTGATTTCGGCCCGCATATCAGCAAGGTCATCCTGGATGTGGGCTCCGACCTGGCAGGAGCCCGCCCGGAACCTGCGCAGTTTGAGGTCGCCGTTTCCCGAACGGCAGAGCAGGGAAAGGAACTCGTCTGGCCCCAGTTCATGGGGGAGAAGCCGGAGGATTCCACGGAAGGCCTGCGCACCGTCACGAATCTGTATGTCTCCGACAAGGAGGGGCATCCCTCGGATTCAGGCTCCCACCTTACCCTGGAGCTTCTCTGCCATCCCCTGCAGTCGCTTGGCTCCGTCATCTGGTTTAACGGGACCTACAACGTGTCCGTCCAAACGGCCTACACCGTCACCCAAAAGGCTCCTCTCTCCACGAACGGAGGCGTTCTTAAGGACATGATATTTACGGAAAACGACGGGAACCGGATCCTGCTTGCCGACCGGCTTCAAACCGGCTCCTTTTCCCATCCTCTTACCCCGCTTTCCTATGTCTATTATGAGCCGCCGGCAGCTAAGGACAGCTCCCATCCCCTGATCATCTGGCTCCACGGCGCGGGCGAGGGAGGATCGGAGCCGCTCATAACCGTCATAGGCAACAAGGTGGTCAATCTGCTCTCCCCCGAAATACAACGCCTCTTTGGAGGCGCATACCTGCTGGCTCCTCAGTCTCCCACCTACTGGATGGACGACGGCGGCGGAGAAATCTCTTTGAGCGGCTCTTCCATCTATGTGGATGCTCTGGACGGGCTGATCTCGCGCTTCCTTACAGAGCATCCGGCCGTCGACCGAAACCGCATCTATATCGGCGGCTGTTCCAACGGCGGCTTCATGACCATGAAAATGATCCTGCATACTCCCGAACGCTATGCCGCCGCTTTTCCGGTCTGTGAAGCGCTGCCGGATGCCGTGATATCCGACGGAGAAATACAAAGCATCGCACGGCTTCCCATCTGGTTCACCCATTCCAGGACGGACACGGTGGTGGCGCCGGAGGAATTCGTCATCCCCACTTATCGGCGCCTTGTGGATGCCGGAAACGAAAATGCCCATTTCACCTTCTGGGATAAGGTGGAGGATGCCACCGGCCTCTATAAGGCTCAAGACGGTTCCCCCTTTGAATACATGGGCCACTGGTCATGGATTCCCATGCTGAATAACGAATGCAGGCTGGACTATGACAGGCGGCCCGTAACCCTGTGCGGAAAGCCCGTCACCATTCTGGAATGGCTTGCCGGACAGAGAAAGGAGGCAGCACAACCGTAACGATAACGGAGCGGAGGACTGCCGAACATATCGCCGTACCAGGCCGGCCCTGTGCCCCGTTCTGACAAGCGGGTCCCCGATGGATCACCGCAGACCGCTTGTCAGAACGGGGCACAGGGCCGGTTCGGCGCCCGACGCGGCCTTTCCTGTTTTTATTCGGGGAATCGGATCTTATTCACCGCACCGGCCAGGAGAAAGTAATAATCCATCTGGGAAACCCCTTCCGTATACAGATAGGAACCGTAGGTGGAAATATCACAGCAAAAGGTGGGTTTGTTCACGGCCGTCAATATGCCGTATCCCCTGTCGGAAAGGAGAAGCGGCAGACTGCCTTGGTGGGAAATATATCGGGCACTTTTGCGCAGGGCGAGCACGCCTTTTCCGGGGCCGATCCCCTGCAGCGTCTCTCCCTTTGCCCAGTCCAGATACAGCCATGTGCGCATTCCGTCCGTTCCGGCTTCTAACTGCCTCGGTTCCCGGGCGCGTTCCGCCAAAAGCGGCTTTTTATCCCTGGTCATATAAGTGATGGCGCCTCCCGTTTTATCCACCCGCAGGTAAAGCTCGTCCGTCAGAATCTCCACCGCGTTTCCGGTCGTCCGGTACATCCAGGCGCTGTCCGCTCCCGGTACCGCAATCCGCGCCGCTCCCTCTTTCTCCAGCCGTGTCCCCTTGGCAAAAGTAATACGGATAATACCGCTGTCCACAGGGCTGATGCGCAGCACCCCGTACCGGCTGCTCAGATACAGGCCGTCTTCCTCCTTTGCCACCCATCGTACCGCCAGGTCGATTTTCCCATGCCCGGCCGGACGAAGCTTCCCGTTATCGGGCATATCCCCAAAAGCCGGGGCGCTCTCCGTGTTCTCCGGAATGTGCGCCGTCTTTGGCGCCGTGAGAACCGTGGGAGGTGTTTGGGCGGACTGCTCCTTTCTCTCCGGACCAGGGCATTCCTGCCGCCTTCCCTTTGCGGCAAGCGGACGCTTTCCCGTCCGTTCTCCGGGGACGGGACGGCCGCTTTCCTCTCCCGCGGCCGGAGAACGGTTCTCCCGATTTTCCCGCCTTGCATTCCGCTTTTCCCTCCGGCCGTCTTCCCCTCCGGGCAGAACCGCAGGCCGCCTTCCCTCCGGTATCGGATCCGCGATCAGCCCCGTCAGGTTTCCGGTATGCAGCACACACAGCTCGTGGAGGGCGCGGGTTGCGGCCACGTACAAAAGCTTTGCATGCCCGTCGTCCGTCGGATAATCCTCCCTGTCCGGATCCAGGATGAGGACGGCATCGAACTCCAGCCCCTTGGTTAAATTCACCGGAAGTACCATGACGCCGCTTCCGAAAACCGTCCTTTCCGGGTCGCTTTCCGTCACCTCCAGATATGCCGCCAGATCCCTTGCCGCACACTCCGCCTCCTGTTGGTTCCGGCACACCACGGCGATGGTATCCAGCCCCGTTTCCTGCCATTTTCGGCATATCCGGGCCGCAGAGCACAACAGAGCCCTCCGGTCCCGCTCCTCCTTTACCGTAACCGGCTTCCCATGCCGTATGATAGGCTCCACCGGATAAACCGCGAACTGCCCGTGATGCAGGATCCGCGTGGCAAACCGGGAGATTTCCACGGTGTTCCGGTAGCTCTTTTTCAGGATACCAAAGCTGTCCCTTTCGTCGGGAAGCAGCAGTTTTTTCAGCTCCTCCCAGTCGTTTAGACCGTAGCCGAAGTGGATATTCTGCGATACGTCTCCCATGACCGTATAGGTACATCCCTTTATGCAGAATTTTAATACGGCATATGCCATGATCCCAAAATCCTGCGCTTCGTCGATGACCACATGATGCGCCTCGCTGATCACCTCTGTCTCTTTCACCCGCTTATACAAATAGGCCAATGCAGCCAGATCATACACGTCAAACGACTCCTCAGGGATTTCCACCTCTTGCCCTCTGGCGGCCTGGCGCATCAGGAATTCCCGGTACAGATCATAAACGGACTTTTTCCAGGTCCTCCCTCCGTACCTTCCCCGATAGGCTTTTAAAATGGCCTTCCGCTCTGCCTCCGTATATTTGATCCCCTTTCCCAGGAATTCTTCTTTAATCTTATTGATCAGCCTTTCATTGAGCATGTTGATTTTGCTCTGTACGGATATTCCCGGATTCTGCCGGATATAACGTTCCACCGCTTCCTCGTCCATCAAAAGGACCAGCTCCGACCGATCCGCAGGCCTTCCGCCCGTTTCGTCGAATACGCCGGTTTTCCCGTCCCGGAGCCCTTCCACGAATTGTTTCGGATTGAGATAAACGGACTGTCTGGGAATCGTCTCCCATTCCAGCCGGTCACAGAAGGTTTCCAGAGCCCGGAACCACCGCCGGCCTCCCTTGATGTTCTCACGGCTGTCGTTTCCTCCGGATTCCTTCACCCTGTATCTCTCCCCGTCCCAATCCTCGTACAGGAGCCTGATAAAGAGCTGCTCCATGGTCATCTGCCGCACGCCGTACACATCCAGATCCGGCAGGATCCCGGTAATATAATTCAGCAGGATCCGGTTGCTCCCCACGATATAGAAATCGTCCGGCCGGAACCGTTCCTGATAATTGTACAGAATATAGGAGATCCGGTGCATGGCCACCGTGGTTTTCCCCGATCCGGCCACTCCCTGAACGATCACGTTATGATAGGGAGACTTCCTGATGATCTCGTTCTGCTCTTTCTGAATGGTGGCTACGATTTCCCCCAGCACCGCCTGCTTATTTTTCGCCAGGTATTTCGTCAGCAGGTCATCGTTGGCTATCACCTCGCTGTCAAAAAAGTCCAGAAGCTTCCCATCCTCTATCTCATAGGTGCGCTTCCTTTTCAGACGTACCCGCACCCGAGAACCGCCGGGCGCCATATAGCTGCATTCTCCCAGCCCGTTTTCATAATAAACGTTTGCCACGGGCGCACGCCAATCCACTACCATCCAATGCGTGGTGTCTCTGGAAATACCTCCCCGGCCGATGTACAGGGATTCTTCTTTTCCCGCCGTCTCGTCCCGGAATACGATCCGGCCGAAATAGGGCTTCCGTTGTGCTTTTTCGTTCCTGAGCAGCGCCCGTTTCATGTGGTCGCGCAGGGTGATGGTGTTGTGCAGAAGCGTGAGCATTTCCACATCGTTGCTCCTGAAATGCTCCCGCATTTCATCGATCTCCCCGCCCATCTTCCGGACTTCCTGCCCGTACTGTTCCACGTTCTTCCTTACCACTGCCAACGTCTCGTCCAGATACGCTTCTTCCTCCTGCCGCGACATTCCCGGAAGTTCTTTTTCCTTCTCTGCGTCCATGTCCACTCCTTTCTGCCTCGTGCCGAACTGTTACGAGCAATGAGCCAAGTGCCGCGCTTGCGCGAGCATAAAGCCAATTTCATTGGCTTGGCGAATGCCGCGAGGGTCAATACCCCGCCCCTTGGGGCGTTTCAAATTCCATGCCCCGCTTCTTGCGGCGGGGTTATTGACTTTCGGAAAGGCAGCACCTTTTCCGCGGTACCGCATAACCTGCATAAGAGAAGGAGGCGCATATCTATGGGATGTCTTGGAAATATTTTATGGTTTATCTTTGGAGGGTTTATCAGCGGAATGAGCTGGGCGGCAGCCGGCCTTCTGTGGTGTATTACCGTCGTCGGGGTTCCCGTGGGCGTACAGTGCTTTAAATTCGCCGCTCTCAGCTTCTTCCCCTTCGGGAAGGAAATCCGTTACGGAGGCGGGGCCGCTTCCTTTCTCCTGAACCTGATCTGGCTCATCGTATCCGGCCTGCCCCTGGCGGTAGAATCCGCCGTGCTGGGCTGTCTCCTCTGCCTCACCATCGTGGGCATCCCCTTCGGCCTGCAGCATTTCAAAATCGCCAAGCTCGCGCTGATGCCCTTCGGAGCAGTTGTAGAGGGTTGACATGCCTCGTCCTTTGCGGCAGCACAACATGAATCTTCGATTCATGTCTGAGAAATCGCGAATGCGATTTCTCATCTGCGATTCGGATTTGGGCCGCCCGCGGCACAAATCCGGGTGTGAAAAATAGGCCATCGGGCCTATTTCTCACACTAACTCCCATCTGCCCGCCTTGGCGGGCATTCAAATCAGGCTAAGGAAACTTTCGTTTCCTGTGAAATCGAAGATTTCACGCTACCCCAGTTTCAGCACAAGGCACTGGAAGGGTTTTACGATCAGACGATTCCCGCTGCCAGTCAATTCTCCATAGGTTTCTTCTGCCGTCCCGGTACCGTCCTTTTCTCCGACGGCATAATTATCGAGCAGTATCTCTCCCACCTTTCCCTCAAAAGGCAGCTCGGCCGTTTCGCTTCGCGCGCTCGTAAGGACCAGGACACGGTTCTTTTCGTCCTTTCTCTCATAGGCCAGGATCCCGTCCTCCTTTTCATATCTGGGGAGGAACTCTCCGTAAATAAATGTTTCTTCCAAATCCGCCCGCCTACGTACCGCAACCATCCTTTTATAGAAATTCAGCAGGGAGTCCGGATCTTCCTTCTGCGCCTCGTAGTTGAGCCAGGTGTAGTTGGGATTGACCGCAAACCAGGGCTCCGCCTCGGAGAAGCCGCCGTTTTTCTCCCCGTTCCACTGCATGGGCGTGCGTCCGTGTTCTCTGCTGGCGTGGTTCAGCTCCTCCAAAGCTTCCTCCGGGCTCTTCCCCTGCATCAGCAGCCGGTCATAGATGGCATAGGTAGGCTTGTCCACATACTCCTCCAGCCGTACTTTCGGATAATTGCGCATTCCGATCTCCTGCCCCTGATACAAAAAGACGATGCCCGGGAAGAAGAAATTCGTCACCGGAAGCATGCGGATGCTGTAACGGTTCTGATCCGCTGCGGCCAGGAAGCGGTCGATACACCTGGGCTTGTCGTGGTTTTCCAGGAAATTGCACAGCATCCCCCGTCCCCCCACAACCCGCTGAGCCTGAAACAGCTTGTCCCGATAATCGTTGAACAGCGCACGCGTGTTTCCTTTCCACTTTTCCCCATTTACATCATGGAACGTATGGCTGAAGTCGAAAACGGAACAGAAATTACCGTTCTCCCCGATCACCGCCTCCACCTCTTCCGGCCTCATCTGGTCATATTCCCCGATGGTAAGCGCATCGGTGGGAAGGAAAGTACGCTCCTTCATTTCCCGCAGGATCTCCGAAAGCCCGTCCACATTGTTAATGTACTCAAAGGCCAGCTTGTATCCGTCAGGTCCGTCGGGAGGAAGGTTGACATAGGAATAATTTTTCTTCAGATGGCTGATAGCATCCAGGCGGAATCCCCCCAGTCCCATATCCATCCATTTGGTAATTATTTCGTATATTTCTCCACGTAATTTCGGATTTTCCCAGTTCAGGTCAGGCTGCTCCTTTGTGAAGATGTGAAGGTAATACAGGTTATCCCGGCCCTCCACCCGTTCCCAGGCGCTTCCCCCGAAAATAGACCGCCAGTTATTGGGCGGATTTCCGTCCTTCCCCTCCCTGAACACATAATATTTCCCGTATTCTCCGCAGGGATCCTGCAGCGCCTTTTGGAACCATTCATGCCGGTCGGAGGAATGGTTTACCACCAGGTCCATCAGGATCTTGATTCCCTTTTCGTCCGCCCGGGCGATCAGTTCCTTCATATCGTCCATGGTGCCGAAGGATGGGTCTATCCCCATATAATCGGAAATATCATACCCGTTATCCACCATGGGAGAAGTGAAAACCGGACACAGCCAGATCACATTCGCCCCCAGCTGCGCGATTTCGTCCAAACGGCGGATTACGCCGCAAAGATCCCCGATCCCATCCTGATTGGTATCCTGAAAGCTCTTAGGATAGATCTGATAGCCGACCGTATTATGCCACCATTTCTTCAGCATTTCTTTGTTCTCCTTTCCGTCCGGTGCACATACATCCTGGTCGGATCCGGTTCCCCGTCTCCCTGAACCAGGCACAGGAATTCCCAGCCATAGCGCTCATAAAAGGAGGTATGATCCGTCACCAGATAAAGCGTGCCGATTCCCCGCTCTTTCATATCCCGGCACACGAAGTCCAACAATGCTCCTGCCACTCCCCGGCATCTCCTGTCCTCCTCCGTATATACCGCACAGACATTGGGAGCAAGATCCTTCCTGTCGTGGAAATCGTTTTCGATTACGCCCATTCCCCCGATGATCCTCTTCCCCTCCATGGCCAGATACCATTGCGGGACGTTTCCCTTTTTCTCCAAACATTCTTCCATACTGTCCTGATAAGCCTCCAGAGGAACGCCCCATTTCTCATGGAACCATCCTGCCGCCTCCTCCTTGATTTCAGGCATGTCTACCAGGCGGATAAGCCGATACTCCATTGTTTCTCCCTCCCTTAAAAATGTTCGTCCGCGCACTACTTTCTTCCAAGAATATGTATTTCGTCATAATGGGACAAAAAATCCCGGGCGGATTACAGATTTCCCTTCAAACCGATTTCTTCTGCCCGCTCTCTCATGCCTTCGATGGTCTCGCGGATCACATCGTCAAGCTCCATGCCGAGCATCCCACAGCCGCTGCGTATCGTCTCCCGGTCCACCCCTGCCGCAAAGGATTTATCCTTGAATTTCTTCTTTACCGACTTCACCTCCAGATCCAGTACGCTTCTGGACGGACGCATGAGACAGACCGCATTGATCAGCCCTGTCAGCTCGTCCACCGTAAACAAGACCTTCTCCATCCTGCTCTCCGGTTTCGTGTCCGTGCAGATTCCATAACCGTGACAGCTCATGGCCCGGATGTAGATCTCATCTACGCCTCTTTCCCGCATGATCTCTTCCGCTTTTCGGCAATGCTCTTCCGGGAATTTCTCATAATCCAGGTCATGCAGAAGGCCGGCAACGCCCCATACCTCCTCGTCTTCCCCTTCCAGCCTGCCAAAATGAGCCATTACCGCTTCCACCGCCTGGGCATGCTTCTGCAGGGCCGGCGTCTCCGTATATTCGGTCAGCAGCTCCCACGCCTCCTGCCTTGTCATCTTCTTTTCCATTTTGCTCCCGTCCGCCCGCTTTAGAGGGCTTCTCCCTTTTTTAATCTTACGAAGGAAATGATACCACAAAAACCGCGTCTCGGCATCATAAAGTTAGGCGCAGCTGTTCATAATCCGTTTCTCGCTCCAACGGACAGGGCGTTTTATGCAGGAAGCCTTCCGTTTTCGCATCATCCGTCATCCACTCCGCAATCTCCTGCCGCTCCAGGATCAACGGCATCCGGTCGTGTACCTGCTCCATAGAAGCATTTGCCGCAGTCGTGAGAATCACAAAATGCTCCCCATCCTCGTACCGCCTGCAAAATCCTGCCATGAACAGGAGCGACCCGTCTTTCCTGCCAAACGTATTCTTCTCTCTCTGTGGGTTCCACTCGTAGAATCGGGCCGCCGGAATCACGATACGTCTGTGAAGAAGGCTGTCCCGAAACAGAGGTTTTTTCAATGCGGACTCACATCTCGCATTAAAAATCAGCTTTTTATCCTCAAAACCCGGGAAACCCCAATGCTGCCATACGCAGCAGATGGAGCCTCCCGCTCCCGAAAGCACCGGAGCATCTTTACCCGGATGGATATCATCTGCCGTAATCCGGCCTACGGCCCGTAAAGATTCCTGTCTCCTCTTTTCATCCGTCTGCCGGACCAGTTCTTCAATCTCCCCGGCCGTTTCATCATCCACATAGTATCTGCCGCACATAGAATCTCCTTTGCGTATCGCCCAAAAGTGCTGCCCTGCCACCTGTTTTCGTGTATTCCGTCTCACCGGAAGCATACACTGCATCGTCTGTCGTTGTCAACCCCGTGGATATCGGTTTCAAGACAAGCACATGAATGCAGCTGTCAGGGAATCCATATACATGACAAATTATAGAATAAACAGTCAGAAAATGATATTGAATTAAGAGTGGACACCCGCTATAATGTCCACAGGAATTTCCGTATTGACAAGCTGCCCGCCGATAAAGGGAGCAGGAACTATATGCAGGGAAAACCATTGCCACGAGGAGGGGACAGCATGCCGACGTTTTTCATCTTTCTGCTCACATTACTATGTGTTGCGTGTTACACGGGACAGACGTTTTTCAGTAAACTGTTCTCCACTCATTACAGAGGGCAGGAGGAAGCTGCGACGCCGTCCTATGCCGTGTTATACGGAACCCTTGTAAGCATCGTCACGCTTCTTTTGTGTCGTTTTCAGGCCGCCCCTTCCAAAGAGACAATCCTGTTGGGATGTATCAACGGGTGCGTGTTGTTCCTCTTTCATCTCAGCATGATCCATGCATCCCAAAGCGGCCCGTATGCATTTCAAAGTATTATGATGCTTTTCGGCAGCATCGTGGTGTGCCTGGTCTTTTCCGCCGTTTACTGGGGAGACCGTCTGACCTTTTCGCAGATGGCCGGGATCGCCGTGATGCTCGCTGCCTTTGTCGTTCTGAACGGCGGAGGAATCGATTTGTCGAACATCAAAAAAGGATACTTCTTTTGGGTTATCCTGCTCTTTTTTACAAACGGTATCTACGGCGTCCTTATGGATGCCCAGCAAAGATCGTTTGCCGGCGAGCGCAACGAAATGATCCTTGTCACCTTCCTTTCATCCGCGGCAGTCTCCCTGCTCTATTTATTCGTAACGCAGCGCGGCCGGTCGCTCCGGGCCTTCCGGATGGGAAAGGCCGCCTGGGGATTTGCCGTAGGGAGCAGCCTGTGCGCCGCCTTCGCGGTCTATCTACTCATGACTCTGCTTGCATATATACCCGGTTATATCCTTTACACCGTCTGTAACGGCAGCATTCTGGTCCTCTCGGCCGTCCTGTGCAGGATCGTTCTAAAAGAGAAGATGACTAAGATGACGGTTGCAGGGATTGTCCTTTCCGCGATAAGCATCGCCTTATTAAGCATATGACTCTTTCGGATATCTGCCCGGACGGCATCCCGTCCGGGAATCAGTCCAAAAGCCGGCAGACCTGTGAGAAACCACGGTCAGCCGGCTCTCTTTCTGTTCCCCGATATTACAGGGAGGAGGGTCGGAAGAAAACAAAGTATATTTTATCATGTAAAACTCTGCATTTTACCCAGTAGCATTTTTTATGAAAAATTGCTAAAATATTAGAAAAAAAAGGGTTCCTTTTATGGATCATGGAGATTTTCCGGGTCGAAGAGGAAGGGGGTATCTGCTATGCAGGAGAAAAAATGGATCTATCTCATTCATCTAAGCACCAATATGTGGGGGGATCCCGGTTCCAGCTTCGTCTACAAGCCTTACTATGATAAATTCCATACCGACGAGGAGATCTGGCGGAAAACCATCGATTTCCTTCCGGCGCAGGGCTTCAATACCCTGCTGATCGATGTCGGGGACGCGGTCCGCTACGAATCGCATCCGGAGATTGCCGTCGCGGGAGCCTGGTCCAAGGAAAAGATGAAGAAAGAACTGGACTATATCCGTTCCGTCGGCTTAACCCCGCTGCCAAAGCTTAATTTTTCCACCTGTCATGACGCATGGATGGGTGAATACGGCAGGATGGTCAGCACGAAGCGGTACTATCAGTTCTGCGATGATATCATAGACGAAGTCTGCGAGCTGTTCGATCATCCCGAACTGCTCCATCTCGGGATGGACGAAGAAGGTCTGGAGTGCCAAAAAGACTACAGCATCTGCCACATCCGTTTCGGCGATCTGTGGTGGCATGACCTCTACAGGCTTTTTGATGCCTGCGGCAGAAACGGCGTCCGGCCATGGGTCTGGGCCGATCCGTGCTGGAAACATCCCGATGTGTATCTGAAGAAGATGCCCAAAAGCGTACTGCAGTCAAACTGGTGGTATGATCCGATGCCCCGCAGGGAAGACGGCACGTTTGAAGATCACCGTCCGGGCTGCTATCAACTTCTCGAAAAAGCCGGCTACGATCAGGTCCCCACGTGCTGCTCCACTTGGAGCTATCAGTTCAACACGGACGATACGCTTAGAGAAGCGCGCTCCTGCATCTCCGACGAGCGTCTCAAGGGCGTCATCGCAGCGCCCTGGCGGCTTACCACGCAGGAGGATTATTACACCCTCCTCGACGAAGCCAACCGATTCGGTATTTCAAAAAAGAAATATTTTCCCGACGCACACGAAAGCCTTCACTAGGGATGGGAGACAAATATGTACACAGAAGAAAAAAACGGCAGCCTTTTCGTAAAAACAGGCAGTTACGCGCTTACGATCACGGCTGAGAATATTGACTTTATCGTGGCCGGGGAGGTTCTTGCCGGCCTTCGCCCCGTATCCGCAGTAAATACCTGCGGAATAAACGATACGGTAAACAGCGATGCGGAAACGGGACAGGCGAGGCTGTCGACGTCCGTTTTGAACGGAGTCGTTACCTGCATATGGGAATCGGCCTCTTCCCTGTGGGAGAAAAAGGAATACATCGTACGCTGCTTTGAGACGCATTTTGAATATTCCGTCCGCGTTACGGGAAGAGGAGCCGTCGATACGGTAAATTATTTTAGCGGGAACCCCTCCGAAGGTAAGCAGGGCAGCATGTATGAATTCGACATGGGTTTTACGCCAATCGTAACGGTTACGGGGCAAAAACAATGTTATTTTTCGGCAATGGAAAGTCAGGAAGTCTTCTCCTACCTGATGGTCCCACCCATGTTTGTATATAGTTTCTCCACCCCCGGGGTCGCCCGGAAAATGGCATTCGGCCTTGCTGCGGACAGGGGGGAACACAATTTTACCCAGTTTAACTATAAGACGCACTCCGACGCAAACCGCAGACGTTTCTGGTTTTGGACGGACCAAAGCGGGCATACTGTTGTCAACGGCACATGGGAAACTCCCAGAATCCTCTGCTATGTGGCCGAAAGCGATATGGCGGCGCTCAGGTTCTACAGTGACTACTACTTTGCTTCCGGTCTTGCAAGGCATAAGGCTCTCGCTGAAAAGAGGCCGCGCTTCTGGTACGGACCGATGACCTGCGGCTGGCTTGAACAATATGCGTACGGGAACAAACACGGAGGCGGGTATGCGAGCTATGACGAATGTACGGCTCTCGCATGCGAAGAAGTCTATCTCAATCTGGTCAGGGAGCTCCGGGAAAAAAAGCTCTATCCTAAGATTATGATCATAGACGACAAATGGCAGCGCTCCTATGGAGACCAGGTTCCGAACAAGGAGCAGTGGCCGGATCTTCGCTCTTTTATTGACCGGAACAGAGAGGAAAACGGGATCTACACCATGCTGTGGTTCAAGCTCTGGGATGCCGAAGGGCTTGACGAAGATATGTGCATGTGGGATCCAAAAGAAAACCGCCCTGTTGCGGATCCGACAAACCCGAAATACCGCGAACGCCTGAAGGCAATGCTGTATCATCTGCTTTCCGGCGACGAGGGGTGCTGCAACGCATACGGGCTGAAGCTTGACTATGCATTCTGGCAGCCCGTCGGCCGGGGCGCCGAATCCCACTCCGGAAAATACGGCGTTGAATTATTCCTTGAATTGGTTTCCTACATCTATCGGTGCGTTAAGGAAATAAAACCCGAGGCGATTATAAACTGCAGTCCCTGCCATCCCTTATTTGCCGAATTCTGTGATCAGGCGCGCCTCCATGACTACTATATCGACCTTCGCCGTTGTTATGAAGAATTCAGCTTCCGCAAAGAGGTCTATGAGACCGCCATGCCCGGCGTTCTTTTCGATACCGACGGGGCTGCGTTTTCTTCCTATAGAGATACCATGCGTTACATGCGTCTTGCCCCCACGCTCGGAATCCCTGATCTCTATTGCATTTCTCCCATGCCCAGCCTTGAACTGAGCGCCGACGATTGGGATTCCGTAAGCAAAGTGTGGGCCGATTATAACAGACGTATCGATAGGATGTTTGAGTGACCGTACGGCCGCACAAAGGCCGCTAAACTGCCTGACCGATAAAAGGACCTGAAAGGAACTGCCGTTTGAACAAAAAGAAAACGATCCGATTTCCGCTGCCAATGCAGATGTCTCTGCTTTATATTTCGATCTGCCTGCTTCCGACCCTTCTGCTCTGCCTTTATTTTTCGGATGCCGTGCGTATATTGAGCATTACGGAAACGAAAGAGATCTATCGGTATTCCGTCGAACAGGTCGGAACGAACCTGAACGAAAAAATAACGGAAATTGCCCAGGCCTCCTTTGCTGTCGGCACAAACCAGGCTGTGGTCTCCTACCTGTCGGATCACACGGAGGACGATTACGCGCTGTACAGCACCTATATAAGCACGGTCCACGGCCTGTTCGAACAGCTGCGATACCGTTTTCAAAACCTGCGCATCCACATTTACACAGCCAATCCCGACATCAAATTTTCGGGAACATTTATCCGGGACGATACACAGTTCAGGGAACATGCGGCGGCTTTGGAGGATGCGGACGGCCTGTTTGCCTGGAACGGGATCCGCAGGGAATTCGGCAGGGACTATCTGATCGCCAGCACGCCGATCAAGGACTACCCTATGGGAGGAGAAACCGTGGGCATTCTGGAGATCGGCATAGACCGGGAGGATCTTGTCGCATATATCGATGAAGCGGCTCTTTCGGACGTAATCGTCCTGCTACGGGATCAAAACGACCGCGTTCTGCTTTCAAACCTTCAGGATGCACAGAGGGAGCAGGAGCTTCTGCAGGTCCTGCAGGCCTCGCAGGAAAACGACATCGTATCGTGGGACGGGAAGAGCTATCTGGTGTTTCGCTCCGGCATCGAGAACAACTATCTCGGGATCGAGCAGTGGAAAAACGAACACCTTGTCCCGCTGCAGATCGTTGAACAGGGCGCGCATGATATCAAAGTCACCGGGTTTGTGGTGACGGGGAGCCTTGCCCTGATCGCGTTGACCATACTGATGCTTTTTTCATCCAAACTGACGCGCCGGCTGAAGTTATTGACGGATGCGATGAATCATATCGAAGCCGGACACAACGATGTCCCGATCCCTGTCACCGGCCACGATGAGATCTATGATCTTGGAATGCATTTTGAAAAAATGGTCCTGCGGATCCGTTATCTCATGAACGAAGTATATGAAAACGAGATCAAAAAACAGAAGCTGATCAACGAGCAGAAGACAATCCGGCTGATTATGCTGCAAAATCAGATCAATCCGCACTATCTGTTTAATACGATGGAAACGATCCGAATGAACCTTCTGCTCAAGGGCGATGCGGAAACCGCAGGAGTGATCCGGGTATTTGCGGACAGCTTCCGGGAAATGCTCGACGATTCCACACTGACCTGCCGCCTTGACGAAGAGCTGGAGTTTGTAAAGAAGTATTTTCTGATCCAGAAATACCGCTTTGAAGAAAAGATCGATCTGACGATTTCGGCGGACGGGTCCGTGATGAAGGCGGTGATCCCCAAATTTTTGCTTCAGCCGATGGTGGAAAATTCGATCCTTCACGGGCTGGAGCAAAAGACCGGGAACGGGATGGTATTCGTCCAGGTCGTAAGGTCTGATGCCGTCCTGCATATCCGCATCAAAGACAACGGGATCGGCATGAGCGATGCGGAGCTTTCTACCCTGAGGGAAAGCATTGCCCACCCGGAGGAAGGCTGGGAAGAGCATTATGCGCTGCGTAATATCGCGCGCCGCCTTTCGCTTCTGTACAATGGCGCAGCCCTGCTCGAGTTGGAGAGCGCCGCCGGTTGTGGGACACATTTCCACGTATGTATTCCGTATAGCGAAGAGCAGATAACCGACCGATAAGGGGGGAACGAAATGTACCGTGTAGTGATCGCGGACGATGAGCGGGCGATCCGGACCGGCCTACAGATCATTGTTGATTGGAACAGTTTGGGGTTTGAGATCGTCGGAAGTGCAAGCAACGGGGAAGAGGCGCTGCAAATGTTGATGAAACAGAGTATCGACGTTTTGGTGACCGATATCCGTATGCCCAGGCTCAGCGGTTTGCAGCTGGTAGAAAAAATACAGGAACTGGGTTTGTCCGTTAATGTTATATTACTCACAAGCTATCGTGACTTTGAATACGCACGCCAGGCGGTTTCGCTGGGCGTGCGCGAGTATCTGCTCAAGCCCGTGAACGAGGCCGCCTTGCAGGAGCTTCTCCGGAAAATATATGACGAACTTAATCAACGCGACGAGGAGGACAGCATGCATCGCGAGCAGCAGCTTGTCTCCCGGCTGCGCAGCATGATCGAAGAGGAATACATGGAAAACATCAGCCTGAAGAGCCTGGCCGAGCGCCTTCATTATAATCCCGCATATCTGGGGCGCCTGTTCCGGGCGGAAACGGGGAATAGTTTTCGGGACGAACTGAACCTTTACCGCGTGCGTCAGGCAGCGCAGCTGCTTCGGAACAGCAGCGTCAGCATCAATGATGCAGCCGAACGCGTCGGATATCACGATATCAATTACTTTCACCGTATTTTTCTGAAAATTTATGGGGTGTCTCCGGGAAAATATAAGAGCGGCCAGCGGAAAGGCTGATCGATACAATGCGTGTTATGCACGCGGACAGGAGCAGGTATGGGTTTATTTGAGCAGGCAAAAAGGAAAAAGGTACTGTTGATGGCGCACCGCGGCGTTTCGGCCGGCAACATCCCCTGCAATTCGCTGCAGGCGTTTCGGATCGCGCAAAATCAGGGGGCAGATATTGTGGAGCTGGATGTGGAACGCAGCAGCGACGGCGTACTTTTCGTACAGCATCCCGGTATGGAAAAGGTACATTTAGGACTTCAGGATTCCATTAAAAATCATCCCGCTTCGGCGGTCTCGCAGCTCCGGCGGCTCAACTGCGATCTGTCGCCCACGGAATGGACGATCACGGCCCTGGAAGACGCCCTGCGGCTGCTACGGGGAAGGTGCATTGTAAATATCGATAAATTCTGGGAAAATCCCCGTAAGATCGCCGAATTGGTCCGCAGGCTCGGTATGGAAGACCAGGTACTGATCAAAACGGAAAACCGACCGGACTATCTTGAGGACGTGGAACGCTATGCGCCGGATCTTCCCTATATGATGCTTGTGCGTGAGGAAGACCATACGCATCGGGAATTGATGAGGCGCAGGATCAATTATGTAGGCGTAGAGGCTTTGTTTACCACGGACGACGCACCGGTCGCTTCATACGAATACCTGGACCGGATGCACCGGGATCAGAAAATTGTCTGCTGCAATGCCATTGTCTATGATTACCGCACGGTATTGTCCGGCGGCCATACCGATGATGTTTCCATGGTGGAGGATCCGAAGGACGGCTGGGGCTGGCTTGCCGACCGCGGTTTCGACCTGATTCAAACCGACTTCCTGCTGCCCTGCCGCCAATTTTTGGAGGACACCGGCCGACGCGCAAAATGATGCGGATCCGGCAGGCAGGCGTTCCGGCACACATTGCCGGGTTGAAAAAAGGCCATCGGTCCTTTTTTTCAACCTAATCCGACATGCCGCTTCCATTTGGGCCGCCTGCGGCACAAATGACGGTTGAAAAATAAGCCATCGGGCTTATTTTTCAACCTAATCCTTCCATACCGCGTCCTGCGCGGCAGCAGATGAGAAATCGCGCATGCGATTTCTCATCTGTTGTCCGGACCTGTCGTTTAGAGCAAATCCGATTAACGGCAATCGCCGCAGGCCGTTCTTCCAAATGCGCAGTCCCTCCCGAGTTCGCCGAAAACCTCGATATCAGACCGCACATCTCTAACGGCGGGAATCATTCCAGCGCTTTTTTCTTCTCTTCATACACCTTGTTGTATGCGGCAACAACAGATTCCGCCCCGAGCTTTTTGTACTCCTCCATCTTACGGTTAAACGTATCCTCAAAGTCGCTGCTCATCACGATCTCCACGGTCGCCTTGTTCCGGAAGTCCACAAGCTGCTGCTCCAGCTTCGCCTCGGAAGAGGTGGGATCAAGGGTAACCGTCCCCACAACGCCGCTCGGAATAAACTCGATGTCGAACCGGTCATTCTTGAACCAGATATCTTCCTCGATCTCCCAGCCGTAATGGCTGTAAACCTCCTTTGCACGATCGGATAAGGTATCGAGTTTGAAGCTTTTGCTGTCGGTCATCTGGTAATATTGGCCGGAGCTGTCCATCCCTTTGGACAAACCGAGAAACTCGAAATTCTCGATCCCCTGTTTACTGAGGTAGCCGGCATCCTTGTGATATTGATCCAAAAGCTCCTGTGTAGGCGTGCGGACACCGTCCTCGACCGTATAGTGCTCACCCTCAATACCCCAGCCGAGCAGGATCTGGCCTTCCTCCGTGGAAAAGTAATCCAACAATTCCATGATCCGTTCCGGATATCTCGCGTTCTTCGTGATCGCCATGCTCTGATAAGCATAGTTCTGAAGTTCGCGGAAATGGCGCGTCTCCCCGTTGTCGATCTGGTCCTGAGACATGACCGGCATCTCCACGTAGGCCATCTCCGGGTGTCCCGCTTCTTCCAGAGCGGCGTTTGACGCTTTCACATACCAGCCGCCGGTATACCATAAGGCAAGCGCGCGTCCGGCAACCGCCTTTTCGTTTGTTTGTGACGACAGATCAGAGAAGCATTCCGGATCCAGAAGCCCTTCCCGATAGAGACGATTGAAGAAGCGCAGCGAGGACTTCACATATTCGTTCTGGAAATAATCCTCGTATTTGTCTTCCTTATCGTTGTAGATCACGGCATTGTTGCCGCCCATGGCGGTATAGCCGCCCTTTTCGTACATGATCGGCATGATTCCCTGGACGCCGTAGCCCTCTCCGCCGGGCATCGTCAGGCCGATGGTGGGCTGGCCGTTTGTCTCCGGGAATTGTTCCATACCAAGCTTCAAAACCTCGATCCATTCGTCCTCCGTCAGAACGTCCGGCCAACCGGCTGCTTCCAGAACGTCGCTGCGGATCCATATGTCAGAGCTCAGGGCAACCTGGGGCGAATCATACTCCCATGTGTACAGGTGCCCGTCTCCGGAAGACATTTTCGCAAGCTGAATGGTATCCTTATGATACTCGAGAAAATTCTGCGCCCCACAGCTGTTTGCCAATTCTTCCAGGTCGAGCAGAGCGCCGGCCTTGGCATAGGTCTGTATATCCTCATTGTTGCGGAGACGCACGATTTCGGGATAGCTTTGCCCGGAAACCATCAGCGCGACCTGCTCGTCATAATTGCCCGAATAGGACGTGACGTTAAAAACAATATTGAATTTTTCCTTGATCATCCGGCCGAGGGGCGTGTCCGTGCTGAGAAAGCTTGAAGCCTCAGGGTCCATCATGTCGATCACATACTCTTCACGCGTTTCCTCTCCCGACGCCCCCTCCTGCGGCTTTGCATCCTCTGTCGATGTCTCCCCCGTTGACGACGACGGCTCCGCATCGGACGAGGCTCCGCCCTGCGGCGAAGATTGTCCGCACCCGATGAGCGATATAAGCATCATCAGGACCAGACTGCAAGCAATAATCCTTCTTTTCATTTCTGACTGCCTCCTTTTCATAAAAAATAAATATATTTACAATACGATCCGTCTTTTCCGATCTGTCCAATACTTGGCGGCTGTGGGACGTTTCGGCGATTCGTATGAACGGTCCGCCCGTTGGCGCGCCCGGATCCGCGCGTCTCGTATCATAAGTACCCGATCAGCCTTTGACCGACCCGATCAGGATCCCGCTCGCAAAGTATTTCTGTAAAACGGGATACACACAGAGGATAGGGACGGTTACAATTACCGTAAGCGCCATCCTGGCCGTGACAGGATTGAACAACGATTGGAGTTCTCCCTTGCTCTCCGCCTCCTGCAGCGACGATGCCCTGGTATCGATGAAGGTCATCAGGACATATTGCAGCGTATGCAGATCCGACTTCATGGAATTATAGATCATCGTATCACTGTAAGCATTCCACTGGTTCACACAGTCAAACAGCAGCACGGCAGCCAGGACCGGCATGCAAAGCGGAAGAAGGACGCGGAAAAAGATCACATAATCATTCGCGCCGTCTATCAGCGCGGATTCCTCCAACGCCTCCGGGATTCCTTCCATATAGGTCTTGATCAGGATCATGTTAAATGTGCTAAACATTGCCGGAACGATATACACCCAAAAGGTCCCTGCCAAATGAAGCCGCTGCATCAGGATATATGTGGGAATAATGCCGCTGCTGAAATACATCGTCATTAAAACATATACCAGAAACACTTTGCGTCCGATCAGCCTTTTACGCGACAAAGCGAACGCCCCCATCGAATTGACCGTCAGGGAAACAAGGGGCCCGAGCGTGCTGCGCGCAACGGAAACGAGCATCGCATGACCGATATTCGCTGCATTGGTAAAAAGGATCCGATAAGATTCCAGCGTGAAGCCGCGGGGATACAACAGAAGGCCTGCGCCTACCTTTCCGGATGTACTCAGCGAATAAAACAGGATATATAAAAACGGATAGAGCGTGATAACGGAAATAAGGACCATAACGATTACCACGACTAGTTTCAAGATATAATCGGAGATACAGGAGGAACGGTCGTGATAGAATTTCCTGCGCCAAAGTTTCCTTTTTTTCCCGGGCGTAATCGCCGTTTTCTCAAATTGGACCATCGAATGACTTCCTCCTTTCCCTAAATCAGCGAACGGCCGTTAACGCGCTTTGCAACAATATTAACGGCAAAAAACATAATCAAGCTGGCGGCGGTCTTGATGACCCCTACCGCGGTCGCATAAGAGTAATCGAGCATCTTCAGGCCGTAGCGATACACATAGACATCGAGCACTTCCATCTTCTGCCAGTTTACGGAGTTTGAAAACAGGTTGAATTCTTCAAAATTCGAGTTGAATATCCAGCCGGAATTCATGATCAGCAGGACCGCCAATGTCGGAGCAAGCGCGGGGATCGTGATAAACCGGATCTTCTGCATATGTGTGGCGCCGTCGATGCTGGCTGCTTCATACTGCTCCTGTTCAATGCCGGATATCGCCGCCAGAAAAATAACGCTGTTATATCCGATGCTTTTCCAAAAACCTACAAATATGATGACGCCCCAGGAATAATCGGGATCCCCCAGGAAATTGATCCCGGCGTCAATCAGGCCCAGATCCTTCATAACCACGTTCAATACGCCCGTCTGCATAGAAAGAAAGGTATTGAAAAGAGTATAGGTGATCACCCATGAAATAAAAAACGGAAAGAACGAAAGCGACTGCACGACCCTGCGCAGCCACGAGGTCCTTACCTCGTTGAGCAGTATGGCAAACGCACACGCACTGACCAAATTGATCGCCAGGGAGCTCAGATTGATCACCAGCGTGTTGCGGAGCACGTAAAACGAATCTGCCGCCTGCGTAAAGAAATACCGAAAATGACGAAAGCCGACAAACTCGCCGCCGAACAGACTGCCCCCGATCTGATAATCGGTAAACGCCATCGCCCACCCGCTAAGCGGTATGTAGGAAAACAGCGTAACGGCTGCCAGCATCGGCAGCATCATGATATATAATCTGTGCTGCCCGGCTATCCTTTTGAGAAAATGTCTGGTTTTCATAAAAATCCCCCTCCTTTCCCTTTTATTTTGGCAGAATATCACGAAAAAAACTACTGGATGGAATGCAGGACTTTACATGAGAAACTATACTTTTGACCCTGTTAAACTCCTTTCTTACGTCCTGTTTAAAAAATACCACCGGTCCGCGCATCTGCAGACCGGTGGTATAGAAAGGGTAACTTTATTTAGTTTTGCTCCCTGACGTCGTCAGAGCTCCCTTAGAGCACATAGGTATATGTACCTGCGCCGACCGTCTCCCGGAGCGTCTCGCCGTCCGTTCCGGTGAGGACAATTTCCGCCTCGGCATCAAACGGCACAGTGAAGGTGTAGCGTACCTTCCCGCCCTCGCATTTCCAACCGCTCTCATAGCGTCCGGCGGCAGTTTCGACCGTGGCTTTCGCTTCTCCCAAACGCTTATCCGGCATCGGACGAAGCACAGCGCGCTTGTAACCCGACGCCTCCGCCACCGGATTCAGACCGCAGACGTCTTTATACACCCACTCAAACACCGCGCCGTATGCATAGTGGTTCATGGAGTTCATCCCGATGCCGCTGATCTTCCCGTCCGGATTCACGGAATTCCACCGTTCCCAAATCGTCGTCGCGCCCATGTTGACCTCATACAGCCAGCTTGGCAGATCCTCCTGCAAAAACAGCGTGTATGCGTCCTCGTTTGCACCGTTTTCGGAAAGCGCGCGGCAGAGCACCGGCGTGCCGAGGAATCCGGTCTTCAGATGCATCCGGTTCTGTACAAGTAGCGCTCTCAGGGAATCCAAGATCTTCCCGCGCGCATGCTCCGGCGCGAGACCAAAGGCGAGCGAAACCGCGTTGCCGGTCTGGGTGGCTGCGGCACACAGTCCTCCCGGCGTATAATATTCGTGACGGATCGCGTCGAGGATCTCCTCGGAGCGTTTTTTATAGACCGCGTAGTCCGAGATCTTCCCGAGTACGCGGGCCGCGTCCCGGACGAAACAGGTGGATTTATAGTAATATGCGGAACAAAGGAAGGTCACATCCGTGCCGCCGAGGACGGATTCCGGATTGAAGCCGGATTCCGGGCCGTCCAGCGCCAGCCAGTCGGCAAAATGGAACTCCAGGCCCGGCCAGAGGCGCGTACCGCCGTGCTCCTCGTCATAGCGGTATACCCAGTCGGCCCAGCTTTTCATGTTGTCGTAGCTTCTTTCCAAAATGGCCGGATCCCCGGAGGCAAGATACGTCTCCCACGGAACGACGGCCGCGGCGTCCGCCCAGCCGCAGTGCCCGCCGCCCGAAAGCATGGGATGCGTCTTCTGGTACTCTTCGCACACCATCATTGGCGCGACGTCCGGCGTTCTGCCCTCATTTCTCTCCTGTTCGATGAGCAGATCCCGCATATATTTCGTATAGAACGCTTCGCAGTCCATGTTGTAGTTCGCAGTCGGGCAAAACGCCTGTGCATCTCCGGTCCATCCCATGCGCTCGTCGCGCTGCGGGCAGTCCGTGGGCACGTCGAGGAAATTGTCCCGCTGGCTCCAGACGGAATTCAGGAAGAGCCGGTTGACCTTCTCGCTGCCGGTCACGATTTCTCCCGTGGCCTCCAGATCGGAGTACATCGCCCATGCCTCCGCGTCCGTGATGCCGTCAAAGCTCTCGATACCGGAGAACTTTACAAACCGGAACCCATAGAACGTGGCGACGGGCCGCACAAAACCTTTACGCCCGTCGGAGACAAAACGGTACTCCGCGAGGGCAGTACGCATATTGTCGCGGTAGAAGCAGCCATCCTGCAGCAGCTCGCCGAACTGCAGCCGCAGCGCCGTGCCCTTTGGCAGGTCGGCGGTAAACGTCAGCCAGCCGGTGATGTTCTGCCCGAGGTCGAGTACCAGCTCGTCCTTCGGCGTCGTAATGACCTTCGGGACGATCCTGTGCTTTACCACGACCGGCAGCGAAAGCCGGTCTGTGATCTGCCCGAGCTTCGTCGAGGTATTGATCCTTACCCCGCGCCAGCCTGTATAGGCGCATTCCTTTGACGCCCAGTTTTCGATTTCAAGCGCCTGCTCGTAGCGTTCGCCGTCATAGATATTCCCAAACGTCAGAGGACACGGAGCAGACTGCCAGGTCTCGTCCGTTGCGATGATGATCTCCCCCACGTCCGTCCAGACATGAAGCTCTCCGAAGAGCAGATATTCTTTCGTGAAATTATCCGCCGGCTCACCGGAAAATCCTGTCTCATAATTACCGGCCTCGCTTTCGAATGCAAAGCGGCCCTTGGCCCAGCCGTTTCCGACGATCGCGCCGAGGACATTCTCCCCCTCATGCAGGAGTTCTGTCACGTCATAGGTCTGCAGCTGGACCCATCTGTCGTAAGCGGTGCAGCCGGGCGCGAGAAATTCCCCGCCGGCCTTTTGGCCGTTTACATAGAGCTCGTAGATCCCCAGCCCCGTGAAATACGCTCGTGCACGAAGCACCTTGCCGGGGATCGTAAAAGTCTTTCTGAAATACGGCGCAATGTCGAAGGCAAGGTCCGGGGAGATCGGTTTTCCGCAGAGCGGTTCGTCCATTTTACCGGTCTCAAACCACGCGGGGCCGCTCACAGCGGTCTCCCCGTTCTCGTTCGTCACAGAAACACGCCAAAAATAACGCGTACGAGGCTCCGGCGCAAACTCCAGCTTCACACCGAGGGACGAAAGAGTTTTCGATATGCCGGTATCAAAGACAAGCTCGGAAAAGTCCGGGCATTTAGAAACCTCGACCCTCGCGGCAGTCTGCTTTTTCGCCTCTGTTTTGCAGACGGTCCACGAGACAGACGGGATCCCCAGGTCAAATCCCAGCGGGTTTTGGATACGGTTTGTTTTCATGCGGGTAATCTTCATACACATAGCCTCCTGTTATTTAAAGCGGGGCAGCAAAAGGCAGCGCCCCTATACGAAAAGCCGCAAAGCCCGCTGTCTATTCGGCTTCCCGGCTTTCTGCCTACTGACCGGACTACCCGGCAGCACCCTATAGTACATAGAATACATTGATTTTTCAGCCATTTCAAGAGGTATCGTATGAGATAGACGGACAGGGGGCACAGGGCCATTCCTGATCCTTTTTACTCTGAAGGGCGGAAATGATTTACGCCACCTTTACGATGCAGATCTGCGCTGCTTTCAGGCCGCTGCCCGAAGGGCTCCCCCATACATGAATGAGCTGTCCGGATGCCAGATCTGCCGCTGTTGCTTCTAACATTTCGAATCTGGCTCCTCCATCATAGATCATCTGTATGGCAAACAGCGTATTTTCATCGTATGTAACCGCAACCTTGTTAAACTTCGAATCATCTCCTCCCTCGGCAGGGCTCACCATGATATCCCCACCGTTATCCGCTTTTTCCATAATGGCTTCCACCACCGTTAACTGTCCTTCCTTCAGGTCTTTGACATCCCCCACCAAATTGGGCTCGCTGTCTGTCCATCCTGTAGGTGTACTCTGTGCTTCCGCCTGCTCAGTCTGCACGCTGTCCGCTCCTTCGTTACGGTTTTCGCCTGGTCCCGTCTCTGCCTCCCGGGGGTTCTGTCCGTCTCCAGTATTGGTCTCTTCTGTGGATGCCTCCGGTTCTGAATCGGAAGCATCGCTTTTTGTATCCTCTTTGGGAATCGGTTCTCCTGAAACCACCTGCCATTCCCGCTCATCCGACGCTTCCTCCGCCTTTCCACAGGCACATACTGCGATGCCCAAGGTACATAGTACCCCTGCCAATAAGAGCATTTTTCCTTCTTTCTTTCCCATGTTCTTCTCCTCTCACATAACATTCAAATCCACAGTCTATACCGTATCTGTGCGGATTTTGATCCATTTTATCAGAGTAGTCTCTAAAAAGCTTCTAACATGGCTTAAAGAAGAAGGAATCCCTTTTTCTTTTCTATTAACCGATTTTGAGTTTCATCGGATCTTTACGGTCTTTATGTTTTCTCACTTCTGTCCTTTCACGGCACTGCCGGGGAATGATATTTTCCACCGGCAGGAAACGGCAGACTAACCCTCTTAGCCCGTTCAGCATAATCCCTCAGTAATAAAGATTCCGTCTGTCACTTCATGTTCCGATCATCTTCTATCCTTCTTTCCTTTATTATCTGCATTCCAAAGACCAGCAGGGCGCCTATGACGGCCGGAATGGGAGAAAAATTTCCGGCATTTAAAGGATCCCGCGGTGTTTCCAGTGTCGTCGGGCCCATTCCGATCGCATACAGGGAACCTATCATCATCCCCAAAATCAGATAGACTGTCTGGGGACGGAATTTCTCAAGGCATGCTTTAATCGCTTTTACCACGGTTGCCGCCCCGGCAAGTACGCCGCTCCCAAAGAACATAAGGGAGGGGAGGCAGGAAAAGTCCAGAGATAAAACTCCCTTCACCGCCATCATTACCGGAATATACGCTCCGAAGATTAAAAGCAGGGTGGAACCGGATATGCCCGGAAGAAACATCGCCGAAACGGCAGCCATCCCGATCAAAAACAGTTTCATCGCCGCAGGAACGGAAAACTGCGCCAGATCCATAGCCGCAGCTCCTGATCTGCCATTTGCCATCGTAATACAAACGACGACTGCCAGTCCGATCAGGGTAAAGACAAAGCCCTGCGGCATTTTCCGCAGGCCCTCCATTTCTTCCTCCATAACCAATGGCACTGCACCAAGGATAAATCCGAAAAAAAGGAAACTGACAACATAAATATGGCTTTCGAATAACGCCGACAGAACAGCCACTGCCAGAAGCATTCCAACCGTCCATCCTACGCCGAGCTTTGCCAGATACAAAAGCGCGGACTTTTTTTCTTCCCGTCTTCCAAATACCAGATCATGGATAGAACCGATAAACCGGTCGTAAAATCCCATGATAAACGCAACGGTTCCTCCCGACACTCCCGGCACACTGTCCGCCAATGCCATACAGAATCCATTGATTCCTTCTCTTAACATCAAAAATCCCTCCTGTCCTGTTTTCTGCGGTTATCTTATCAATCCACATGAAACAAACAGAAGGGGTTTTTATAAACAAATCCTAAATTAACCGTGTTTTGTACGTACCATTTATTTATTGAAACGATATCCTGCTCCCCACACCGTCTCCAGAATTTTAGGGTTTTTGCTGTCATCCTCGGTTTTTTCCCGAATGCGGTTAATATGCACCATCACTGTTGCACTGTCCCCTACATAATCATATCCCCATATTTTCTCAAAAAGATGTTCTTTGGAAAATACGGTATTGGGGTTCATCGCAAGGAACTTCAGCAATTCAAACTCTCGCTTCGGGAACCGGATCTCCCTGTCTCCTTTATAAACTTTCCAGCCGTCCGCCAGAATCCGCAGACCGGCAATGCGTATCTCTTCCGGTTCCGCTGTTTTTTGCTCGGGGAGTTTCCGGAGCATCCGGTCATACTGTCTGATATTTGCGTTGACTCTCGCCACCAGCTCCGCCGGATCGAAGGGCTTTGCGATATAATCATCTGCCCCGAGTCCAAGTCCCCGAATCTTATCCACAGATTCCGTCCTTGCCGTCACCATCAGGATCGGAATGTCCACCTTGTCCCGAATTTCCCTGCATACCTCATAGCCGCTTTTTCCCGGAAGCATTAAATCAAGCAGGATCAGATCGAAGGATTCTTTCTGCAGCAGACAGGAAACATCCGCCCCGTTTCCGACGATCACGGTCTGAAACCCTGCCGACTTCAGATAGGCTTCTTCCACCATGCTGATATCCTCGTCGTCCTCCACGATCAACACACGCTTTTCATCTGCCATTCTGCTTTTCCTCCCTGATCTCCATAGAAATCAAAAGCCCGTCTGCATTCTCGGCCCGGACGCTGCCGCCCATGGCTTCTATCAGATATTTGACAATATACAGGCCAAGTCCGTTCCCTTCCTTTTGGTTCCTGGATTCGTCGATACGGTAAAATTCGTCAAAAATATAGGGTAATTTTTCTTCCGCCACACCCACTCCGTTGTCCGAAAAACAGATGGAGAATCCGTTCTCTGTCCGCTGCAGGCTGATCTTGATCCGCAGCGGCGTTACTCCTGCGTACTTCCTGCTGTTTTCCAGAAGATTATCGAATATCCTCTGAAGCTGCTTGACATCCACAGATACATAACCCGTGATTCCTTGGGTATCTGCAGTCACTTCCGTTTCTTCATTTTCCAGGAGTTCCCGCTTTCCTTTTACATAGTTTCCGATAAAAGCAGACAATTCTATGGTATTCAAAGTAAGCGGTATATTTCCGGTCTCCAGTTTTGATAGATAAAACAGCTGATTCAATAGAACGTCCATATCGCCGGTTCTCCGGTAAGCCGTCTCCAGGAACTTCTTCTGCTGTTCCGATGTGGACGCCACCCCGTCCAGCAAAGCCTTGATGGTTCCCCGGATGGCCGTGAGAGGCGTCCGCAGGTCATGCGAAATCCCGGCAACCATATCCGTCCTGGCTTTTTCGTACTTTCGATTTTTTTCCTGTCCTATAAGGATTGCCTCCCGCATTTC
This sequence comes from Lachnospiraceae bacterium, assembly GCA_021770245.1. Taxonomy (GTDB): domain Bacteria; phylum Bacillota; class Clostridia; order Lachnospirales; family Lachnospiraceae; genus Eisenbergiella. Next base: position 4,927 of record JAETRI010000007.1, on the reverse strand, counting down.
ATTAAAGCTATGACAGACATTCTCGAATTCCATATCTCCCGAATAGGCAATGTCTTGTGTCAGATTATGATTCCGGATTCGATCCGCTCCATCTGACAGGGCCGTCAACGGCTCCATGATATGGCCTGCCAGCTTTCTGGTAAAAATCAGACTTACCAGAAAAAGGACTGCGATGCAGGCAGTCCCGTCCAGCAAAAACAACAGGATGAATTCGTTCCTACGAACGGTAAATCCCTCAATAATATCCGCCAGATCGTCCTCATCCGCCACAGTTCCTATAGTATCTTCCAGGTCCTGCTCGACGGACTCGGAATACATTTTGATCGCAGCCGCATTGATCAATAAAAAAATAACCAGCGTTACCAGGACCATCAGCGCATTCGACAAAAAATCCGCCTTCTCACCGTCTGTTTTCCCATACCGTGAACCTCCAAAAACCTGCGATGGGGAAGGCAATTCAATGATTTCCTTCCCGGCAGGTTCTATTATACGATATATACCGTTCGTTGTCAGTCGTATCAACGAATGCTCTTTTATTTTCCGGTTTCTTCGGTTTCATCCGGTTTTTCGCCACAGTTACTGCAATAGACCGATGACGGATTCATTTCCTGTCCGCAGTGCGGGCATTCTTTCTTCAGAGGCCTTCCGCACCTGTCGCAGAATTTTCCGTTTCCGCTTCTTACTCTGCCGCAGTCTGCACAGGTCCCTTTCAGTATGCCATAAAGATAAAGAACCGCCACTGCCGCAAGGTTGAAAAACAGCGCCGCCAGTACTGCCCGTCTGCCGTTTACGCCCATGCGATACGCTTTACGGTAAGCCCAGATCATAACAAGGAGCCAATACCAGATCCCAAGGGCCACCCCTGTTACAACACAGCCTGCCAGAAGCGCACGGTCCCTCCAGGACAAATGGAAATCTCTGTATATCTCTTCCGGATCTTTCCCTTTTCTTTCTTTAGAATCCCGTTCTCTGTCATCGGAGCCGGATTCATCATTCTCCCGCGAGTCCCTTTCGTTTTCCCGGAAGGATTCTTCTTCCTCCCTGTGCTCTCTGTCCGTTTCTCTGATCTGCTCCCACTCGGCAATTCTGTTCTGAAAATTTCCGTACAGAGCCGCAGGAACCAAAATCATCAGCGCAAAACATGCGATGAGTAAAAGGATTACTGATTTCCTAAAATTCATATGGATTGCTCTCTGCTCCCATTGTTTTGTCATATAGCCACCTCCTTTATTTCAGGATTATAAAAATAAATTTTAAATAAAGGCCGCTATTCAGGTTAAACAATTTCTAAACAATCCGGTTATTTGATACCCCTGCTGATATACATCGTGAAATAAATTGTTTTAAGCACGGGCAGATGCGGCTTATTTGCGTTATATCTGTCCCTGTGGTTTTGGTCTTGAATCTGCTTCTAAATCATTCTGCGCTCTCTTTTCTTCTTGTCTGATTGTCAGTCCGCTTTGACGGATGCTGTCCAATTCTTCTGCTGATAAACATCCCGATTCATACAGCCGTAAATATTCTTTGGATACATCCGAATCAAAAATCAAAATATCATCCGAGTTAATTGTGACATCTACGCCGCTGCGGTAAAGACGACCAATTGGATGGCTTGACATATCGGGAACCCTTCCAAGCAATATATTACTGCTTGGGGTAAGATTAAGGCGGATATGATGTTCAGCTAAAAATCGGACAACACTCTCATCGTGAACCGCGGAAATGCCATGCTGGACTTCATGAAGTTCCAGTTCCTCTACCGCCCTTCTCACATCTTCAGCGGAGCCCCACTCGCCGACATGTGCTTTTAAACACAGTCCTTCCTTCTTTGCCCTGCGATAAATGGATTTGAAGTTTTCGATCGGCTGCGCAAATTCATCTCCATATAAATCAATGGAGTAAAAAGCCCTGTTGCCCCAAAAATGGGACAAACAGGCTTCCAGATATCCTATGGAACAATGCCTTGACAGGCCAATCTGCAGCCGCAATTCGATATCCGGCGCAATTTCTCTCTGTGCTGAGGTAAATGCTTCAATCAGTTCATCAATATCCTTATGAAAATATTCTGAAAGCCCCCAGACATCTTCTCCAATCTCCAGCACGGTAACGCCGTCCTCTTTGGCCTGATAAAAAGCAGCCCGGATTAAGAGCTTTCTCATTTCTGTGGTCTCAAACTTTTCTCCCAGGTTTTTCCGGTTCCATGCATGCATTTCTTCCATGGATGATATCGGAGTTTTAACAGGTTCTATTTTTCGCCCTGTCATTTCCCGCAGATACTGTCGGCTCCCACCCAATACAAAATGATTATGTAGGTCGGATTTTGGGCAGGCCCTGATTTTCTCTAAATTTCTTTGTTTCAATGCATCAATAAAACACCTCTTCATCAATATCATCTCCGGTTAATTTTCATTCAAATCGTCCCGTCTTTCCTCACAAAGCCGCTCACCAACCTTTTTTTGCAGTGACTTTTTTCTGCTTCTGAGCCAATTTTGCCGGTGAAGCATTTTTCGCAGTCGCCACGATAACTGCAGAAATCAGAAAAGCAGCCATCATACTCAGCCCGCACAGCGGCGTATTCCAATGAACCGCCTCATCATAGCTCCGATACCGGATCAGTCCCATACTGGCTGTGATCGGATAGAGACTGGCAAGTGTCATATTCCCTGCGGCAAACATACCCCCATATCCATAGACAAACGCAACGACCGTGCCGATCAGATGTCCGTTCGGTATGCGGGCTGCGGCCGCGATCACCGGCATGACCGCAATATACAAAAACAGGCAGTTCAAAATCATCTGCACAAAGGTCTGCCATGCGGATGCCGCAGAAAGTCCCGGAAATCCCATGAACAGATTCGCGGCGACGGTAAATACAGCGCTTGCAAATCCTAAAAACAGGGACAGGGTACCCATGTAATTACGGACAACCGGGTGCACATACAACATTTTTATGCTTAAGGAAAGCCGACAATCCCTGTATTTTATGCGGGTTGCCGGCTCCTTTCAATTATTTAAGTGTCGAAAACGGGATTATATCAAATTACTACATAAAACACTATAATTTTCTCATATACTGTTTTAGCTGGTCATAAAAATTTTCTCTGGTTCCGGCCAAAATCACAACTATCACTTTATCCTCCAGATACTCTACTGTATATGCCAACTCATAATTTGTTTTATTGTAATAAATATCATACCCATATACACCAGACAGATCTCCTGTTTTTGCTTCCCCGACTGTATGGTCCTCTCTTATCTTATCAATCGCTTTCTGATACAGCATCTTCAATTTCTTATCTTTTAGTTTTTTGATGAATTTTGCTGCAGGAGGAAGAAAACGCACGTCTGTCATTCCTCATCCTCCGTACCAAAAACATCTTCATAAGATATATGACCAGATTCTGAAGATGCAACCTGCTCTGCGTCCACAAGCATTGCTTCCACCGCAGGACGTACCTGCCCCTGTGCTTTTTTAAAGCGCTCCAGAAGATCATTGCCACTGTATCCCTTGGCAATCAAGTCCGCCAGAATCTGCTCCGCAAACTCTCCTCCCGTATTGGTTCTGGCAGGACGAATAACCAGTTCATTTCCACGCACGGTACATTCTGCCTCTGTACCAAATCCCAGCATAGTAAAAAATTTCTGTGGGATTGTAATCTGCCGCTTCGCAGAAATACTCAATTTTTTTATTTCCATAGGAACTCTACCTTTCTTCGTCGTTGCTGGCATTACTATATTCTCCTCCTCTATCATATACAAATCAAAGAAATAATATTCTTTGTTTCTTGGTTTCTGCGATTATTCTACTTGAATTTCCATCGGATGTCAAGGTCTATGAGACCTTTTCACTCTATGGCACAACATTGCGATCAGCTCTGAAAGGTGATTTTTTTCGCACAAAAAAACCTATAGACCCAGACTTTAAAGGCAGTTCATGGTAAAATCCGGAAAAAGTTTTCACAAAGGAGTTGATACCATGACCAGACCTGAACGCAGACAAGAAAATAATATCATGCAGCGCGGTGGGTGGAGCTCAGACGGAGTTTTAAAAAGTGTTTATCGTCATGCAATGAATGATCGCCAAGAAGATATGAATAAGATTGCTAACCAGCACTTCGAAAGAATAATGCAACACGAAATACAACACAAAAAATAAAAACCTCTGAAACTCAGAGGTTTTTGAGAGGCGCAGACCGGATTTGAACCGGTGCGTACTGGTGTTGCAGACGTATGCCACTACTTCTTCAAACCCTTATTTCATCACGGTTCCAGCCGTCTGCCGCCTCATGTGACCACTTTATCGCCACCTTATCGCGAAAAGGCCACTTTATCGCTCAACTCCAAAGAAATTATAGCATTTTCGCCCGCATAATTCAATGGATTTATGCGGGTGGATTCTATTATGGCAGTTTCTTTCCTGCAATATTAACAGGAGGCCAACATGGACTATCAATTAGAAATCAAACAAATTGTGGACTATCCCCGGTGCCGCATCTACCGGGAATTCATCCGCACGCTCATGGAAGATAGGAACATCCGCACAAATGGAAGCTCCTATCTTTTTTATTACATGATACTCTGCTCCTATGCAAACTTCCGCTCTTCCTATCAAAGACTGGAGGGCATCTCCTATCTGATCGGCCCCGGAGAATGGATCTGCAAGACTTCAGAGCTTTCGGGATGGTTCCGCACACGGTTCCAGCACCAGGCACTGTCCATTCTGGATTTTCTCCAGAACCAGAATTACATTACCTATACCCGCCTTGGCAGAGGCCATCTCATCAAATTCTGCATTACCGGATGGAAAAAGTATAATACCGCACTCGACTACAACTACCCATGTCAGAAGGATGTGGGCTTTTTCTTTTTCCCGGTTGCTGCAGTCCATGAACTGATCAGCATGGGAAAATGCTCAGAGATGGATATT
>JAETRI010000049.1 GCA_021770245.1 Lachnospiraceae bacterium | reverse complement strand
ACCTCCTCTCTTTTATGGGTGTGCGAAGAAATAGTTTGTTTTGTCACTTCTATTATCCCGCATTTTCCCATAAAATGGGAGGTTTTTTTGCGAAAAATTTTTAAGCGTCAGAGCTGACGTGAAAAATCACGCGTGAAAAATCAGGGTGAAAGTAACAGATCAGCCACTCGCGGGCTCCCAGCCGTTATGGTGCATAGGCAGGACCCAGCCGAAGCCTGTGGGTGGCTGATTTGATTCGTACGAAGGAAAATTTGACAGTAATGCAGGAAATAATGCATATAGATGGGATGTATACTGAAAAAATGGAGATAAATGTCAAAAATGCAGGAAATATGTCGTTTTGATTTTTAAGGTTTTTTCACCATTTGTCATATCGGGAGGTACTCGGCATAGCTTTGTGCTTTGCGGCATAATTTTGAATTCAAAAGTAGTACTCTTTGATAAGACCGAAAAACTGATGACTTTGTTAAATATATTAAGGTGTCCACTAAAATTTTCTCGTTTTTAACACCCTCATGTGCTATACTGTATTTTGTCTGAAAATGGATGGCCGTATAGAAAGTTTTGCCGGGCCATAGTCGCAACCAGATACAAGTGTTGATGCGGGAACTCAAAGAGGATGGAAAAGTGGTTTGTAAAGGCAAAACCAGTGCTGCAAGGTGGTTTGCCATTAAGTGATGTAAAAGCAACTTAAAATATATTTTGCGATTAACTTGCAACTAACTTAAAACTAGCTTGCGACCAACTTGCAGCCTGTTTACCAAGGCAGTTACCGAATTGTTTAAGGAATCATTCTGCCAACCTTAATTGCGCTCTGCTCTATCGCACTGGGAAAGCCTGCGCTTAGTTCCCTGGCTGTGCTGGGTTAGGCGTTGGGGATAGAATAATCGGTTACAATTAACAAAAAATGAATACGAGGAGGATTGGGATGAAGTTTACGGAAGGATACTGGCTGCGCAGCGAGCGGGCCAATCTGCTGTATGCGTCGCAGGCCTATGACGTGCGTCCGATCGACGGGGGGATGCGGGTGCTGGCGCCGGTGATGCCGGTCACCTCCAGGGGGGCTACGCTGAACATGCCCACCATTACGGTGGAATTCACTTCGCCTATGGAGAATGTGATCGCGGTGCGTGCATGGCATCATGAGGGGTATGAGAAAAAGGAACCTACCTGCGAAAAGGCGCCGGATCCTCAGCCGGTGAGCGTGGAGATTACGGAAAAGGAGGCGGTGATGACCGCCGGACGGGTACGGGTGCGGGTTGACCGGGAATCCTGGGGGTACCAGTTCGAGGCGGACGGACGGGTGCTGACCCGGTGCGGTTTCCACAACCTGGGGTATGCCAGATGGGGAAGGACGCCTTCCACCATGTTTCCCGAGGAGCATTATTTGGCGGAAAACGGAAAGCCCTATATGGTGAATGAGCTTTCCCTGCAGGTGGGGGAGAACGTATACGGCTTCGGAGAGCGTTTTACCGCTTTTGTGAAAAACGGACAAGTTGTGGAGACCTGGAATGAGGATGGGGGGACCGCTTCCCAGGTGGCCTATAAGAGTGTTCCTTTCTATATGACCAATAAGGGTTATGGTGTCTATGTGGATCATACCGACAATGTTTCCTTTGAGGTGGCGAGCGAAAAGGTGGAGTATGTGGGCTTTTCCGTCCCCGGGGAGGAACTGCGCTACTGCCTGATCGCGGGCTCTACGCCGAAGGAAATCCTGAAAACGTATACCGCCTACACGGGGAGGCCTGCGCTGCCTCCGGCCTGGAGCTTCGGTTTATGGCTGTCCACTTCTTTTACCACCGATTATGACGAAACGACCACCGGCTCCTTTATCCGGGGAATGACGGACCGGGAGATCCCTCTTTCGGTATTCCATTTCGACTGTTTCTGGATGCGGGAATTCCAGTGGTGTGATTTTACCTGGGACGACCGCGTCTTCCCGGATACGGCGGGGATGCTGAAGCGGTATCACGAAAAGGGGCTGAAAATCTGTGTATGGATCAATCCGTACATTGCCCAGGGGACGCCTTTTTTTAAGGAAGGAGCCGGGAAGGGCTATCTGGTAAGAAGGGCGGACGGCAGAGGCGTGTGGCAGACGGATAACTGGCAGGCCGGAATGGGCTTGGTGGACTTTACCAATCCGGATGCCTGCAGGTGGTATACGGATAAGCTGAAAACCCTGCTGGATATGGGGGTGGACTGTTTTAAGACCGATTTCGGCGAGAGGATCCCGGTGGATGTGGCCTGGTATGACGGGAGCGATCCCGGCAGCATGCACAATTATTATACCTATTTATATAATAAATGCGTATTCGGCCTTTTAAAGGAAGTGAGGGGAGAAGGCGAAGCCGTGCTGTTTGCCAGGAGCGCGACGGCAGGGGGACAGCAGTTCCCGGTGCACTGGGGAGGGGACTGCTCGGCAAATTATCCTTCCATGGCGGAGACGCTGCGGGGCGGCCTTTCCTTTGCCATGTCGGGTTTCTCTTTCTGGAGCCACGATATGTCCGGGTTTGAAAATACGGCTACGCCGGATCTCTACAAACGCTGGGCGGCGTTCGGGCTGCTTTCGTCCCATAGCAGGCTGCACGGTTCCGGCAGCTACAGAGTGCCGTGGCTGTTCGATGAGGAAGCCTGTGACGTGCTGCGTTATTTCGCAAGGCTGAAATGTACGCTGATGCCTTACCTGTATTCCAAGGCGGTGGAGGCCCATGAAGAGGGGACGCCCATGATGCGTCCCATGGTCTTTGAATACCCGTCCGATCCGGCGGCGGCCTGGCTGGAAACTCAATATATGCTGGGAGACGCCCTGCTGGTCGCCCCCGTGTTTCGTGAAGATCAAAGAGCTCAATATTATCTGCCGGAAGGAAGATGGACGGATTTCTTCACGGGGGAAAAGAAAGAAGGCGGACGGTATTATGAGGGCGTATACGATTACTTTTCACTGCCCCTCTATGTGCGCCCGAATACGCTGATCGCCACAGGCGCGGTTTCCCGGCGTCCTGACTACGATTACCGGGACGGCGCAACCCTTCATCTGTATGAACTGGCGGAGGGAGCGTCCTGCTTCTGCAGGCTGGTGGATCAAAAAGGGGCGCACGTATGCCGGGTGGAGGCAAAGCGGAGCCGGGAACGGATCCGGTTTACGGCCGATGCCACCATGCAGGGGCTGTGGCTGGAGCTGCACGGAATGACGGCCGACGATATACGGGCGGAAAATGTGTCTGTGGAAAGAAAGGAAGGATCGGTCATACTGGCGGTGGAGAAGGATACGAGGGAGGTGACGGTAACGGTCGGATAGGAGCGCGGGGAATCATATTTAATAAATTTTTTATCATTTTAATCATTCGTTTGCTTGTATTGTGGCGCGGCGTGGGGTATGATACGATTAGTATCCGGGAAAAAGCAGGTGCCGCCGGGCGGCGGCAGAATGTGAGGAAGATTGAAAATTAAAATTTTCAATCTTACGGATTTGGGCCTATTCCCGTTTTGGGAAGACCCAAAACGGGAAAGGCATGGGTATAAGTATGAAAGAAGTGCGCTTTCATACTATTGAATTTGTGCCCGCCAAGTGCCGCGCTTGCGCGAGCATAAAGCCAATTTCATTGGCTTGGCGAATGCCGCGAGGGTCAATACCCCGCCCCTTGGGGCGTTTCAAATTCCATGCCCCGCTGCTTGCGGCGGGGTTATTGACTTGTACGCGCGCCAAAGCGCGCAGATGGGAGCCGACGATGAAACAGGAATTTCTGGAAACTCTGCGGCGCGCGTTGAACGGGAACATGGCAGCCTCCTCTGTGGAGGACAACATCCGGTATTACGACAGTTATTTTTCCGCGGAAGCCGCAAAGGGCAGGAGCGAAACGGAGATCGCACAGGAGCTGGGGGATGCGCGGATTCTGGCGCGGACGTTGATCGATGCGGCGGAGCGCAGCGGCGATGCCTATGCGCAGGAGGCCAACGAAACCCAATACCGTACGACCGACGGTTCTGCCCGGGACGCCTACCAGGAAACGGGACGCGGGAGAAGCGGGCAGGATCAGACGGTCCGGATCCCGGGCTGGCTGATCCTTCTTGTGGCAGTGGTGCTTTTGACGGTAGCGGTCCGGGTAGTAGGGACGCTGGTATGGGTGCTGCTGCCCTATGCGCTTCCGGTGATCGCGGTGGTCTATATCGTCAGGCTGATTCGGAGGCGCTGACAGAATAAAGGCAGAAGGTTTTATCCGGCGCGCCGGCCCTGCGGCATTCCGCCCGGCCGGTATGGCGGACAGGGCAGGTATACGGTTAATCAGCGGAACGGGTTATCAGAGGGCGGCAATTCCTTCGACAGATATAGAACCAGATCGTCGTCGTTACGGCACGGTCCATAGGGCGCGCAGACCTCATCCCGGTACCAGACACCGGATCCGTCCGGGATATAGCCTCTCTTAATATACATGCGCTGGGCGCTTCCGTAACCGCTGTGCAGTCCTACTCCGAGGCAGACCCGTGAGCAGCGGGAAGAGGCAATTCGTTCCGCCGCATCCATCAGACGGGTGCCGATGCCCTGGTTTTGATCTTTTTCCAGAACGCCGAAATCCACGATTTCCGGAATTCCCCTTCCCGCATAGGCGCCTGCTGTCGGCGACCAGTACACATTGATATATCCGGCCGGGCAGCCGTGTTTTACGGCCACCAGGCTCACAGCCCTTCCGGCCTTTTGATCGAGAAGCCTTCGTTCATATTTTTCGGGGGAAGCGTGCCAGCCCTGGGCGGTCTCTTCCCTGACGATAATGGGGATATCGGCGCTTTGCATATCGCGGATGCGGATTGCGGCATCCTGATAATAGACGGTTTCTCCCATATTTTTTCCCTTTCTGCCCAAAACGGGCGGCTTTCCATTCGTATCTTCATTGTATCCTTGTGCATCGCTAAAAACAATTCTTTTTCATGTATAAAAAAAGAAATAATTCAAATAATACTCCTGTAACCAAAAAGAATCAGGAGGAATGAATGATGTCTAAGAATGATTACAACCAGAACAACAATCAGAACAAGAGCCAGAACAGCAACAGCCAGAACAACAGCCAGAACAGCAGCAACCAGAGCCAGAAGAACAAGTCTGAGAACTCCAGCCAGAACAAGAGCCAGAACAGTTCTTCCAACTGCCACGACAACTATTAATCGGGCTGCATAACGCCGTCCCCGGCTTGGCCGGGGCGGCTTCTGGAGATGTGCGCCGCAGGGCGCACCGCAACAGGCCGGGACGGCCGCGCGAAAGCGGCTGTCCCGGCCTTTGTGTCGATGGCTGTGGCGAACGCTTGAAAGCCCCTGCGTCCCATGCGCACCCCTGCCTTGCCCCGCAGCGCATGGGACGCAGGGGTTTTTATGCGTTTGTCCTGGATTCCCGGCAGATTGTGATTGACGCCGTATGAAAATGAACGTAATATATACCTATGAGAAAATTTGAATTGATCGCTCCCTGCCACTTTGGCCTGGAGTCTGTATTAAAAAAAGAAATTATTGATTTGGGATATGACATTACCAGGGTGGAGGACGGCCGCGTCACCTTTTTCGGGGACGAGGAAGCGGTGTGCCGGGCCAATATTTTCCTGCGCAGCGCGGAACGGATCCTGATTCAGGTGGGTGTTTTTCGCGCGGAAACCTTCGAGGAGCTTTTTCAGGGGACGAGGGCGCTCCCCTGGGAGGACTATATCCCGTCGGACGGGAAATTCTGGGTAGCCAAGGCGGCCAGTGTGAAGAGCCGGCTGTTCAGCCCGTCGGATATCCAGTCCGTTATGAAAAAGGCGATGGTGGAACGGCTGAAGGGAACCCATCATACGGAATGGTTCGCGGAGGACGGAGAAAGCTTTCCGCTCCGCGTCTTCCTGATGAAGGATGAGGTGACGGTGGGTCTGGATACCACCGGGGATTCCCTACATAAGAGAGGTTACCGGAAGCTGGTGGCCAAGGCGCCCATCGCGGAAAATCTGGCGGCGGGACTGATCCTGTTAACGCCCTGGCGGGGGAACCGGATCCTGGTGGATCCGTTCTGCGGAAGCGGTACCATTCCCATCGAAGCGGCCATGATGGCCATGGGCATGGCGCCGGGAATGAAACGGGACTTTACGGCCCGCAAATGGCCCCATGTGGTGGGGGAGGCGCTCTGGGAGGACGCGTTGGAGGAAGCACAGGAGCAGATCGATTGGGACGCGGACACGGATATCCAGGGCTATGATATCGACGATAAGATGGTTTCCATTGCCAGAGAAAATGCCAGGCTGGCCGGCGTGGAAGGGAAAATCCATTTTCAGAGAAGGGCGGTGGCACAGATGAGCCATCCGAAGAAATACGGGTTCTTGATCACAAATCCGCCCTACGGAGAACGTCTGGAGGAAAAGGAAGCGCTGGAAGGGCTGTATCGGGAGCTGGGAGAGCGTTTCCGTGCGCTGGATTCCTGGTCGATGTATGTGATCAGCGCCTATGAGAACGCACAGAGGGATATCGGCAGAAAGGCGGATAAAAACAGGAAGATCTATAACGGCATGATGAAAACCTATTTTTATCAGTATGCGGGGCCGAAACCGCCGAGAAGGAGTGGGTCGAAATGAGAAAAAAAATCCTGTTTGCCACCGGGAACGAAGGGAAAATGCGGGAAATCCGCATGATCATGGAAGATATGGATGTGGAGCTGCTTTCCATGAAGGAGGCGGGGATTTCGCCGGATATCGTGGAGGACGGAACCACCTTTGAGGAAAACGCCCTGATCAAGGCGCGGGCGGTGGCGGAGCATACTTCCGGGGGAGAAATCGTGCTGGCGGACGACTCCGGCCTGGAGATCGATTATCTGAACAAAGAGCCGGGGATCTATTCCGCCCGGTATATGGGGGAGGATACCTCCTACCGGGTCAAAAACGCGGAGCTGATCCGTCGGCTTACAGGCGTACCGAAGGAAAAGCGTACGGCCCGGTTTGTATGTGCGGTAGCCGCCGTGGTGCCGTCTGCGGACGGAGAAAAGAAGGAACTGGTGGTACGCGGTACGATAGAGGGCTATATCGGCTGGGAAGAGAGGGGGAGCAACGGATTCGGCTATGACCCCATTTTTTATGTGGAGGAATACGGCTGTTCCACGGCACAGCTGGACAGCGAGGTGAAGAACCGGATCAGCCATAGAGGAAATGCCCTGCGCCTGATGAAGGAACGTCTGGCGTCATTGATATGAACGAAAAATAGACGGCGGAAAGACAGGTACGGCGGATGAAAATACTGATAATCAGCGATACCCACAGGAGGGACGATAATTTCCTGCGGCTGATCGGACGGGTGAAGCCCATAGATATGTTGATCCATTGCGGGGACTGCGAGGGAAAAGAGCTCTTCTATATGGAAAAAGCGGGCTGCCCGATGGAAATCGTTGCAGGAAACAATGATTTTTTCTGCGGCCTGCCCAAGGAACGGGAGTTCCGGATCGGAAACTACCGGGTATGGCTTACCCATGGCCACAATTATTATGTATCTATGGGAAATACCGTGTTGAAGGAGGAGGCGGCCGCCCGGGAGGCTGATATCGTGATGTTCGGGCATACCCACAAACCCCTGATCGATATCGGCAGGGAAGTGACGGCCATCAATCCGGGCAGCCTTTCCTATCCCAGGCAGGAGGGAAGGCGCCGCGAGCAATGAGCCAAGTGCCGCGCTTGCGCGAGCATAAAGCCAATTTCATTGGCTTGGCGAATGCCGCGAGGGTCAATACCCCGCCCCTTGGGGCGTTTCAAATTCCATGCCCTGCTGCTTGCGGCGGGGTTATTGACTGAAATGTCCGGGAATGGCAGATGGGTGCGGGGCCGTTTGTGCGTTTGTCCTGTATCTATCGTGGAAGGGGTGAGAAAGGATGCGGGAAATATCCGCAGGGGAAGGCAGTCCCGCCTATTTGAGACGGCTGAGCAGGTTGTTGTCCGACGAGTACGCCCTCCCGATTTTGGAGATCACGGCTGCACCCAGGGGGTTTTTCGGGGAGACCTGGAAGGTCCGTACGGCTGTCGGCTGCTATTTTCTGAAAATAGACCGCTGGAGGTATCACCAGGAAAGCTACAGGAGGAGCCTGAAGGCCATGGCCTATATGACCGCCCAGGGGATTTCCCATATCCCGGCGCTGCGAAAGACCGTGGACGGACGGCTTTCCTGCAGCTTTGACGGCGGTGTCCTGGCAGTGTTCACATTTGAGGAGGGCATCCATACGGAGGACTATCCCGTAGAGCGGTTGTTTGCCCATCTTATCCCGATCTACCGGCTGGATGCGTCCGGGCTTGGGCTGGAGGAGGAAACCTTCGGGACGGAAATCCTGGACCGTCTTAAGAACCTGTGGGATGCAAAGGGGCTGCCCGACAGCGTGAAAAGGGGGATCGAGGGGAGGAAGGAGCGGCTTACGGGCTACGTCGGCCGGCTGAAGCTCTTTTCCGGCCGGTGCACGGCGGGAAAGGAGGAGTCTGCCGATTTCCATATTACCCACGGAGATGCCGGCGGAAACTGCATCCTGAACGGGGACAGGTTCGTGATCATGGACTGGGACAGCGTCAAGCTGGCTCCGGCGGAACGGGACGCCTGGTTTTTCCTGTGTGACGGGGAACGGATTGCGGCCATAAGCCGACAGCTGGAGGAGCAGGGCCCGGGCCGGGCGCTGCGACTGGAACGCCTTTGCTATTACTGTTACGCGTCTTATTTTTATTATCTGGCCGAATATATGGAGAATATCCTGGCCGCAGGAGAACAGGGACGCAGGCGGCGCATGGAAAAGGCGCTGGAGGACTATCTGACGGATAACTGGATCTACGGGCAGCTGGGGATTGCTGATACTGTCGCATAGGACGCGGCATGAAAGGATTATCATGAAAATAAAAATTTCGGTTTTGTGGCTTCTCACGGCGCTCTGTCTGGTGGCCACGGTGTTTCTGTGGTTTGCCATGGATAGGAGTAATCCGGAATACGAGGAAGTGAAGGCGACGGTGGTAAGCGCGGGAAGCCGGTCGCTGGTTAACAAGACGACGGGAAACCGTACTACCTTTTATGAGGTCATGGTGGAATACGAAGGAAGGGAGCAGGAACTGCACAATGTCCACGGCCTTGCGGGCTATCCGGAGGGAGGCACGGTCAAGGCCTATCTGTCCGATGGAAAGCTGTATGCGAATGTGGAAGGTGTGAAAACCTCCACCCCGATCGCGGCCGTCTACTTCACATTCCTTTTCGGTACCTTCGGTATGTTCGGATACACCCTGTATCGGATGAACGGGCAGCAATCCCGGAAGGCACAAAAATAGGCGGCCCTTCAGGCTCTTTCCCGGTTCCTCTGACGATATTGCCGGGGGCTGCATCCCATCTTTTTCTGAAAGACCTTCGTATAATAGTTGGAGTCCGAAAAGCCCGCTTCCTCTGATACGCGTCCGATGGGCATGTCTCCAAAGGCCAAGGCCTCCAGGCTTCGTTCGATGCGGTATTCCTGCAGGAAGGAGGAAAGGGGCTGGTTCATATAACGTTTAAAAAGCCGACAGCATTCGCTTTCACACAGATGGATATGCTCTGAGATATCCTTCAGGCGGATCTGGCGGCTGTAATTTTTCTCTATGTAGCCGAGTATTTTCCGGATGCGTTCATATTCTGTCCGGCTGTGGGAGGGGCAGGAAGACGCAAAGGGCCGGTGAGAGAGGAGCTCCTTCCAGAAGAGCAGCAGCTCGGCCGTGATCTCCAGTTCATAAAAGGGCGGCCTTTGTTCGTCCAGATGCAGAAGCTTTTCCACGATTTTTCCAAAGGAATCATGACGGCTGTGCGACGGGTCGAAACGGATGGCCGGAAGGGAGAAGTCCTGCAGGAGGGGTTCCACATAGTCCGTATGGATGCTGCTTTGGGAAAAGCCGTAGATGAGCCTGGGGGAAAAGGTGATGGCGGTGTAAATACAGTCTGCCCCATCCTCCATGAAGCCCGCATGGAGCACATTTGTATTTCCGAACAGCAGATCCCCGGCTTTGAGGGAAAAACGATGATCATTGACCCGATAAGTCATTCTGCCCTCCTCCACCAGCGTGATTTCGATTTCCGGATGCCAGTGCCACCGAAAGGAGCCGGATTCATACCGGGAGAGCCTTTCATGGCTTACCAGGAAGGGGAAACCGTCGCTTCCGTGCTTCTTCGTTTCTTTTTGAAAAGAATTGGTGATGATCTGCATATGCTGCTCCCTTCGGGACAGAGGCGAGGCCGGCCCGTGTCCGGGACAGACGCTTGGCCGCCCTCTGTGTTTGTTCTGTACTTCTTTCTTTTGCCTCAATATTTTACCCATATAATACAATGAAATATAAATAAAGCGCAAGATATTCTCCTTTTGGACGAAAATATTCAAGGTTTTTTTCGAACAGAAGGGTAGAATGAAGGGGAAGGCCGAACAAGACGGCAGAATGCGAGGTTAGGTTGAAAAAAAGCCCGATGGCTTTTTTCAACCCGGCATTTGTGCCGCAGGCGGCCCAAATGGGATCACAGACGAGAAATCGCATTCGCAATTTCTCAGACATGAATCGAAGATTCATGTTGCGGTGCCGCAAAGGGCGCGGCATGAAAGGAGTAAAATGAAACTACCGAGTCAAAAGGAGCTGCAGAAAATCTATGGAGAGGGTGAGGAGAGCCTGTTGCGCTACCGCCTTCTCGGGGAGAATTTTTCCCGGGTATATCACCGAAAGCAGGCGGAATTTTTCTCCGCGCCGGGCAGGATGGAGCTGTTGGGAAACCATACGGATCACAATGGGGGAGAGGTGATTGCCTCCGCCATTGACATGGATACGATCGGGGCGGCATGGCCCAATAACAGCCATACAATCCGCCTCCGCAGCGAGGGATATGAAGAAGAGATCCTGGTGGATGTGTCGAATCCGGAGGCGGTGGAAAGGCGACAGGGCACCCGGGCTCTGGCGGCCGGCCTGGCGGAGGGGATCCAAAGGCTGGGATTTCGGATCGGAGGGTTTGATGCCTATGTATCCTCCAATGTGATTTCCGCCGCAGGCGTAAGCTCTTCCGCCTCCTTTGAAATGCTGCTTTGCGCCATGGCAAATCATTTCTTCAATGCGGATACCATGAGCTGCGCCGATTGCGCGCGGGCCGGCCAATATGCGGAAAACGTATATTGGAAAAAGGCATCCGGAATGATGGATCAGCTGGCCTGCGCCGTGGGAGGGATGATCCGTCTGGATTTTGGAGACAAGGAAAAGCCGGTATACAGCAGGATCCCGTTTTCCCTTCGGGAGGCGGGCTATGGGCTGGTGATCGTCAATACGGGCAGGGGCCATGGCGATCTCGGCCCGGAATATTCCCGTATTCCGCTGGAAATGGGGGAGGCGGCGGCAGCCCTCGGCGTAGAAAGGCTCTGCGAATCCAGCCTGGAGGAACTGTTGGATGCCTGGGGAAGGATTCCCAATGACAGGGCCGTTTTACGGGCCATGCATTTTTTCCGGGAAAACGAACGGGTGAAGGAAGCGGCAGGGGCGATGGAGGAAGGCCGTACGGACAGGCTGCTGCAGCTGCTGGACGAGTCGGGCCATTCATCCTGGGAATGGCTGCAGAACTGCTATACACAGGAGGCTGCCGGTGAACAGAAGGTGGCATTGGCTCTGGCGCTGACCCGTCTGTTTCTGGATCGAATCGGGGACGGGGCGTGCCGGGTGCACGGAGGCGGCTTCGCCGGGGTGATCCTGTGCGTTCTTCCCCTGAAGAAGGAAGAAGCATATGTGGATTACATGGCAGGATTTGTGGGAAGTAAGAACGTATTTCCCATGAGAATCAGGCAGATCGGCGCGGTGCGGCTTCCGCTGCAGGGATAAATTATAATACAGAATAAATTGGGCAGGAAGAACTGATTGAAATACTTTCTTAATTTCTCCAATGTGGGTGGATGCAGAGGGTTCATCAGAAATATGGTAAATAATCCTTAAATGGAAGAAAGCGCCAAATGATTTACTCTGTCATCTGGCGCTTATCTTATAGATTTCTTCCTTGATACTGTATCGTTACCACATAAACCGTTTTGTGTGGTTCGTCAATGCGGAAGATAACAATATAGTTATCAATCAACAACTGTCTGTAACTCTTTCCTGCATATCTGCCTTCGTTTCGCTCTTGATGAGACTGCGGAAAAGTGTCTAAACTTAACACAGCTTTCTTAATTCGGTCAACCTGTCCTTTTGCATTTTCGGGAGCCAATTTCTCATTTGCAATATATTTGTAAATGTTGTCTAATTCACGTATCGCTCTGGGGTTAATCATTACCTTGTATTTATCCAAAATGCTTTTTCTCCAAGTCCGCAAAAACTATCTTTGCATCGGCTGCCTCTGCTCCGTTTGCAATTTCCTGTTCGGATTCGTAGATAGCTTGGTCAATGCGGTTAATCCTTGCGAATTTATCATACAATTCACTACTCATTACAACCAAGTCACTATATCCGTTTTTGGTAATAAAAATAGGCTCCTGCTCTTTGTGTGCAATATTGGAAATTTCGGTTGTATTACGTAAATCCTTAATAGGCATAATAAGAGGCATAATGCTTCATTCCTTTCTTTGACATAATTATAGCATAATTATGTGCTGAAAACAATAGAAACATGTGATAAAAACAAATGGAATTTATCAAGCAGAAAACTCATACCAATTCGTAAGGAGCGCAGTTTCCCACGACAGCAGACCGCTCATTTCAGGCGACCCAGGTATTTCCTGTACAGGGCGGCTTAGGCGAATGCGGCTGAACGCCTCGCTGCGTTTGCCAAAAAAAATTCGGGAAGACTTGACGCGGCACATAACTTGTGGTATGTTATTTAAGTACGTGAGTACAGGAAAACAAAGCAGAGGATCCGCTCTCACCCTATGGCAATCGGGCTGATAGGTGTTAATAAATTCCTGGAACAGACCGTTGTGTTGCGGGAGAGACAGAGTGGATAGGTATGCTGTCCGCTTTTTTTGTGCGCCGTACAGGGTATGAGCAGGGAGCTGAAGTTTGACGTGCACGAAGGTGCGGGAAGCTGCGCAGAAGGAGACTGCTATTCCGGTTCTGCCGCGGCGGACAGGTGATTCATTTATTTCTCAGGAGGGCAAGACAATTAGCGACTTATTTATTAACGAACAGATCAGAGACAGAGAGATACGTTTGATTGGGGAGGACGGTTCCCAGATGGGCGTAATGCCGACGAGGGAAGCCCTGCGGCTTGCGGAAGAGGCCGGGCTGGATCTGGTGAAAATCGCACCTGGTGCGAAGCCTCCGGTCTGTAAGATCGTGGATTACGGCAAGTACCGGTATGAGCTTGCCCGTAAGGAGAAGGAAGCGAAGAAGAAACAGCGGATCATCGAGATCAAGGAAATCCGTATGTCTCCCAATATCGATACCAATGATCTGAACACAAAGGTGGGAGCCGCGAAGAAATTTATCACCAAGGGGAACAAAGTAAAGGTTACCCTCCGCTTCCGCGGACGTGAAATGGCGCATATGCAGACCAGCAGGCATATTCTGGACGATTTTGCCCAGATGCTTTCCGACGTTGCGGTGGTAGAGAAAGCCCCGAAGGTGGAAGGACGGACAATGACAATGTTTTTAACTGAAAAACGTTAAAACGTACAGTTAAAATAGATTTTGTAGAAATTTGGAGAAAGAGGAGGAAACAGCCATGCCGAAAATGAAGACAAGCAAATCTGCTGCAAAACGTTTTAAGGTTACGGGAACCGGGAAATTAATGAGGGCAAAGGCCTACAAGAGCCATATCTTAACCAAGAAATCCACCAAGAGGAAGAGAAATCTCAGGCAGCCGGCGGTTACGGATGCGACCAACGTTAAGAATATGAAGAAGATTTTACCCTATTTATAATTGGCAAGGAGGTATTAAGAGATGGCAAGAATTAAAGGCGGCATGAATGCCAGAAGAAAGCATAATAAAGTATTGAAGCTCGCAAAGGGCTACAGGGGAGCGAGATCCAAACAGTACAGGGTTGCGAAGCAGTCCGTTATGAGAGCCCTCACCTCTTCCTACGCCGGCCGTAAGGAAAGAAAGCGCCAGTTCCGTAAACTCTGGATCGCCCGTATCAATGCGGCGGCGAGACTGAACGGCCTTTCCTACAGCAAGTTCATGTACGGCCTGAAGCAGGCGGATGTGGACATCAACAGGAAGATGCTGGCCGAGATGGCCGTGAACGATGCGGAAGGCTTTACCACGCTGGCAGAGCTGGCGAAGAGCAAGCTGGCTTAACGGTTTAAGAGAAGATAAAGAGACACCATTTCGTGGATGGAATGGAGTCTCTTTTTTCTTAATTTGTATGCGCGCCGGGCGCGCGGAGGGGAGCAGGAATGGCTAAGATCTATATTAATGAAAAGCATGAAAAGGGGAAGATCAATCCGGAGATTTACGGACATTTCAGCGAGCATCTGGGCAGATGCATTTACGAAGGGCTGTATGTGGGGGAGGATTCACAGATCCCCAACGAGAACGGCATGAGGACGGACGTGGTGGAAGCGCTGCGGGAGATGAAGATCCCGGTGCTGCGCTGGCCGGGCGGCTGCTTTGCGGACGAATACCACTGGAAGGACGGGATCGGCCCGAAGGAGAACAGGAAGAAGATGATCAACACGCACTGGGGCGGCGTGGTGGAGGATAACAGCTTCGGCACCCATGAGTTTTTCGAGCTTTGCAGGCAGCTGGGGTGCAAGGCCTATGTGAACGGCAACGTGGGCAGCGGCACGGTGCAGGAGATGTCGGAATGGGTGGAGTACATCACCTTTGACGGGGTGTCGCCCATGGCGGATCTGCGGAAGAAAAACGGCCATGAGGCTCCCTGGCGGCTGGACTACTTCGGGGTGGGGAATGAAAACTGGGGCTGCGGCGGAAATATGCGGCCGGAGTATTATGCGGACGAATACCGCAGATATCAGACCTATGTGAGACAGTATCATCAGGACGAGCCGGTCTATAAAATCTGCTGTGGGGCCAACGTGGCGGACTACGACTGGACCGAAAAGGTACTGGCAGGGTGTTCGCCCGATGCGGGCCGTTTCATGGACGGGCTGTCCCTGCATTATTATGTACATCCGGAGGGCTGGGAGATAAAGGGCAGCGCCACGCAGTTTGACGCAAAGACCTGGTACAAGACCCTCTCCAAGGCGATGTACATGGAAGAGCTGGTGACACGCCACGGCGCGATCATGGATAAGTATGATCCGGAGAAAAAGATCGGCATGATCGTGGATGAATGGGGCGACTGGTTTACGGTGGAACCGGGCACCAATCCGGGCTTCCTCTACCAGCAGAACACCATGCGGGACGCCCTGGTGGCGGGAATCACCCTGAATATTTTCAACCGGCACTGCGACAGGGTGAAGATGGCATGTATCGCCCAGATGGTGAACGTGCTCCAGTCGGTGATCCTCACCGAGGGGCCGAAGATGGTGAAGACACCTACCTATCATGTTTTCCATATGTACAGATATCACCAGGGCGCGCAGCTTTTGGACAGTTATATCGAAGGAGCGGAAATGATCGGCGAAGAGGAAGCATATCTGGTTCCTTCCCTGCAGGAATCCGTTTCCCGTTCCGAGGACGGCATGATCAACCTGACGCTGAACAATCTGTCCGCCACGGACGGACAGGAAGCGGAGGTGGTATTTGCCGAAAGCAGGCCCGGAAGGGTGAGCGCGTCCGTCCTTACCCAGCGGATGGACGCCTATAATACCTTTGATGAGCCGGACCGGGTGCGGGAAGAGGAATTTTCCGCCTTTGAGATCACGGATAAGGGACTGAAACTCACCGTTCCCGCCTGTAGTGTGGTGCTTTTGCGGATTGCGGAAAGGTAAATGATTTTACTTAGATGGGTATAAAAAAAGAAACAGGAAAACTGACTGTGCTTCCCGGAACGGATGCAGAAGAGCGGTCCGCGGCATCCGGCGCCCCGGCCGCTTCGGGCAAAGACGGACGGAGGCACTGCCGCAGATGTCTGCTGCGGGAGACGGACCGGGAAGGATATTTTAAGAACCTCTATGCCTACATCGACGGGCTGGAGGAGGAGATCCGGGCGGCAGAGCCTGTCTACCGGGACAGGCTTGATTGCTGCCGGCAGTGTGACCTTCTTTGGGACGGGATGTGCAGGGCCTGCGGCTGCTTTGTGGAGCTGCGGGCCGCCGTGGGGACGAACCGCTGCCCTTACGGAAATTGGTGAGGGCCGCGGGAAACGTTCCGCGGCTTCCTGCCTGTATGGTGTAATTGCTTATTTGCGTTTTCGATATTTCTGATTTTTGCTGTTCGGTCTGTCTGGAATCGTGCGCTCAATTAGATTCTGCTCCAAAGCGGGATTCAGATAGTTTTTACGGAAAGTCGGTCTGTGTGAAAGACCGAGCCGTTCCATAATCTCCATAGCGGAAAGCATATCATTGCCGAGAACGGAGAGCAGACGGCCAACCGGGGATTTATCTTGGTCGGTTACTTGGTCTCTATCTTGATCGGTGGAGCGACCAACAACAGTGACCTCTTTCAGACTGTCTCTGATGATCTCAAGCATCAGTTCAACAAATCCTGCGCTGTCTGCCTGTTTGTCAGCCGCGCCGAGGGCATCGTAGTATTCTTTCTGCCGAGACTGGATCAGTTCCTCAATCGGAAGCCAAAAGAACAGCTCTTTCCACTTACCGAGGGGGAGGCTGTGCCACATTCGTCCCATTCGTCCGTTGCCGTCTGCGAAAGGATGAATGAATTCAAACTCATAGTGGAAAACCGCACTCTTGATCAGTGGATGAAGCTCTGAATGCTGATACCAGGCAAACAGGTTGTGGATATGCTCCGGCACAAATTCTGCCGGAGGAGCCATATGGATCAGCACTTCGCCGTCAAAGACACCTACACCGCCGGAGCGGAATTTTCCATTCTCTGGAACCAGCCCATTCATCATCAGTTTATGCGCTTTCAGGAGATCGTCCACGGAGGACGGGTTTAACCGCAGCATGAGCTCGTATGCCTCGTAAGCATTCTGTACTTCTTTGATTTCATTCGGATTGCAAAGGACACGCTTGCCGTCGAGAATCGCCGTCACCTGTTCCAGTGAGAGCGAATTGTGTTCAATCGCAAGAGATGAGTGGATTGTCCGAATGCGGTTCTCTCGCCGTAAGTGCGGACTGATAGTTCTCTCCTGCAATACAGTGATGCGGCCGACCTGTTCGCTGATCTCCGCAATCAGGAATGTCATTTTATCCGTCATGTGAAATGGAGGTTTGTAATCGCTCATCAGCGTTCACCTCCAATAAATCAACAAATTTACCATGCTAATCCTCCATGCCGCATCCTATGCGGCAACGCGATGAAAAATCGCGGATGCGATTTCTCATCTGCGATTCAATTTGGGCCGCCTGCGGCACAAATTGCGATTGAAAAATAAGCCATCGGGCTTATTTTTCAATCTGCACCTCCGTTAATATGCCCCTGATGGACGGGTGCTGGGCCGCCCCTGCGTTTGCCCTGTGTGGAACGCCTTCTAAAAGACGGCGTTCCGGCTTTGCTGCCGCCCTTCTAACCCTCGTGGAGCGCTTCATAAAACGAATAATCGACCAGGCCGTTTATGTGATCCAGGGCCCCGTCTTCCAGTTCCTTCACCATCAGGCAGTCCGGATGGGGAAGCCTGATCTTGGGCCCGGCTTCTATCCCGAATTCATAACTGGGCCGGAATCCCCTGGGATTATAGTTCCTCGGGTTCCCTTCCACAAGAACTGCCCGGAATCCGAGCCCCCTTGCTCTGATAAAACCATATTCCAAAAGCTCCTTGGAAATATGCTGTCTTTGAAGCGCTGTTTTTACGGCCACCGGCGAGAGCAGAAGCAATTCGTTTTCATATCTTCCCTCGATGGGAAACCTGGAAAACATGGCATATCCGATGACGATATCGTTTTCGTCCGTCATGATGAGTTCCAGCTTCGGAAGATAGTACTTTTTCGCCCGTATTTCTTCCACGAGCCGCCGGACGGTTTTCCCTTCTTTCTCATCCTGATATTCGGTAAATACCTCTTCCACCAAATCCAGGGAGGGAAGGCGGTATTTGTCTTCCATTGGTTTTATAATCCGTTTCATAAAGCCACCGTTCTGCCGCCGCACACGGCCCTGACGAGCCCTGTATGGCGGCATGTATTTGTTGTATCAAAACGATTGACAGGCCTATCCCATCACGGCGGTCACATGGCAGAGAGTTTTCCCTTCCTGGAAGGGAATCACGTTCCCTTCCACCTCCCGGCCGTCCACGCGCAGGCTGACGATGCCTTTTTCCACATGGCCGGGATTTTGGACCGTAATCTCATAGACCGTGCCGCGGAACCGCCTGGTGACGGTGAAATCGCCGAAGCCGCCGGGTACGCAGGGATCCACGCGCAGGCCCTCCCATTCGGGACGGATGCCCAGGATGAACTGGGAGATGTTCACAAAAGTCCAGGCCGCTGTACCGGTGAGCCAGCTGTTCTTCGCCTCGCCGAAGGTGGGAGCGTCTTTTCCGGCCACCATCTGGGAGTAGCAATAGGGCTCGGTGCGGTGGATTTCGCTGATATCCTCCAGATAGGCAGGGCAGGTTTTCCGATAGACTTCAAAAGCCCGCTCGCCCCTTCCGATCACGGTTTCCGCGATGGAGATCCAGGGATTGTTGTGGCAGAAGATACCGGCATTTTCTTTATATCCGGGCGGGTAGGAGGAAATCTCCCCCAGCTTAAGGTGATAGCGGGAATAGGCGGGCTGCAGGAGCACCACGCCGTATTTGGTATCCAGCCGTTCCTTCACGCTGTCCAGGGCCTTTTCGGCCAGGCCTTCTTTCACGCCGACACCGGCCAGTACGCAGAACCCCTGGGGTTCGATATAGATCTGGCCTTCCTCGCATTCCGCGCTTCCCACCTTCTTGCCGTAAGCGTCATAGGCGCGCACGAACCAGGCGCCGTCCCAGCCCGCGTCCAGCAGGGCGTCATACATGGAGGATACCTCCTTGCGCGCCCGGGCGGCGAGTTCGCCGCGGCCCGTTTGTTCGGCCAGCTGGGCGTATTCTTCCCCGTATTTGACGAACATGCCGCCGATGAAGACGGATTCCGCCACAGGGCCCTCGCTGGGGCCGAAGGTTTGGAAGGATTCGCCGGGCTGCGCGGAGAAGCAGTTCAGGTTCAGGCAGTCGTTCCAGTCCGCCCGCCCGATGAGGGGCAGGCCATGGGGGCCCTTGTGGGATACGGTAAACGTAAAGGAACGGGTGAGATGGTCAAAAAGGCTCCCCTGGCCCCCGTCGTCGAATTTTACCGTTTCATCCAGGATGGAAAAATCCCCCGTCTCCTTCACATAGGCGGCGGTACAGGCGATAAGCCACAGCGGGTCGTCGTTGAAGCCGCCTCCGATATCCGCATTTCCGGTTTTGGTTAAGGGCTGGTACTGATGGTAGGTGCTGCCGTCGCCCGACTGGATGGCGGCGATATCCAGGATACGTTCCCTGGCCCGCTCCGGGATCAGGTGTACGAAGCCCAGAAGATCCTGGCAGGAATCCCGGAAGCCCATGCCGCGTCCGATGCCGGATTCATAATAGGAAGCGCTCCGGGACATGTTGAAGGTGACCATGCACTGATATTGGTTCCAGACGTTTACCATGCGGTTTACTTCCGCACAGCCGGAATCGATCCGATAGCCGGACAGGAGTTCCTTCCAGTAGTCCTTCAGGGCGTCAAACGCCTTTTGGACGTCCGCCTCGTCCCGATAGCGGGAAAGCAGGGCATGGGCCCTGGTTTTGTTGATGACGCCGGGCGCCTCCCATTTTTCCTCCACGGGATTCTCCACATAGGCCAGGACGAACACGAAGGAACGGCTTTCCCCGGGAGCCAGGCTCACGTTGATCTGGTGGGAGGCCACGGGGGCCCAGCCGTGGGCGACGGAATTGCCCGCGCAGCCGCGCTGCACCGCCTCCGGGTTTTCCGGGCTGCCGTAGAAGCCGAGGAAGGAATCCCTGCTGGTATCAAAGCCGTCCACAGGGCAGTTCACGGAATAAAGGGCATAATGATTCCGCCGCTCCCGGTATTCGGTCTTATGGTAAATGGTGGATCCCTCCACTTCCACTTCCCCGATGCTCAGATTACGCTGAAAATTCTTCATGTCGTCGTCCGCGTTCCACAGACACCATTCCACATAGGAGAACAGGATCAGTTCCTTTGGCGCGTTTCCCTCATTGGTGAGGGTGAGACGGGTGACCTCGCAGGCGTCCTCCAGCGGGACAAAGGAGAGCGCCTCGGCCTTCACCCGGTTTTTGCTTCCCGCAAAGGAGCTGTAGCCCAGGCCGTGGCGGCATTCATAGGAATCCAGGGGCGTTTTGGCAGGCTGCCAGCCGGGATTCCATACGTCCTGCCCGTCTTTGATATAGAAATACTGTCCGTTGTTGTCGTAGGGCACGTTGTTGTAGCGGTAACGGGTCAGACGGAGAAGTTTGGCGTCTTTATAAAAAGAATATCCGCCGCAGGTATTGGAAATCAGGGTAAAAAAATCCCCGCAGCCCAAATAGTTGATCCAGGGCAGAGGCGTTTCGGGGGTGGTGATGACGTACTCCATGGCAGCGTCATCGAAGTAACCGAATTTCATTGAACGCCTCCTTTTTCAAAATCGGAAGCGGGATGCTTGCAGATCGGGCAGATGAAATCCGCGGGAAGCTCTTCCCCCTCATAGACATACCCGCAGATCCGGCAGCGCCACACCGTCTTCCCGTCGCTTTTGGTTTTCTCCGGCTTGGGTTTGATGTTGGACTGATAATAAGCGTAGGTGACCGACGGGGCGGAAGAGAGGACCTCCATATCGTCTATGGAGGCGATGAACAGGGTATGGCTTCCCAGGTCGAGGGACTGCTCCACCGTGGCGCTGATATAGCCGTTGGTGCCGGCGGTCACGTAGAAGAGGCCGTTGGCGCTGCGCACGCAGGCTTCATACCCGTCAAATTTATCCACCGTGCGTCCGGACTGGAAGCCGAAATGGCGGAAGGTGTCGAAGGAAGCCTCTTCGCTGAGGATGGAAAGATTGAACTTTCCGCTGTTTTTGACCAGATCGTGGGTGAAATTGGCCTTGTTCACCGAAATGCTGATCCGGTTGGGCTCGGAGGCCACCTGTCCCGCCGTGTTGATGATGCAGCCGCTGTCTCTGCCGTCCAGCCCGGAGGTGAGGACAAAAAGGCCATAGGTTAACTTGTACATTGTTTTCGTATCCATTTGGATCCCCCTTTGTTTTTAAAAAAATGTTTTTGGTTTTTCCTTCAAAACCCCCAATGCAGTCCCTATTTTCCCGCCGTCTAAAAGGAACCGCTTGACGGAGCGCTGCAGGGCGGTGTGCTCGGGCAGCCGGTCTGCGGGCGTATGGTCCGGAACCTGGAACAGCCATTCCAGGCATTCCCCCTCCTGATCCTCCTGCAGAATGGTAAAACGCTTCCCAAACGACAGGATGTTGGAACCTTCCCGCAAATGCATCCGCAATGTGCCGGACAACAGCCAGGAATCACAGATCCAGGTATCGCGCGGGTAATCCGGGAAATGCGCCCCAAAAGACGCCTCCGCGTCCGCCAGGGAACGGTCTACGCTGCTTTCGGCAAAATCCGCATCCGAAGGGATGTGGATACCGATGACCCGCTTCCCCTCATGCCGCGTAAATTCGTATTCCAATGCCCCGATGCGGAACAGGCTCATGCTGATCTGCCTGTAGGTCCACCATCCCCGGTCGAAAAAGAGCCTGCCGTTCCTGCGGCCGCATTCGGCTATGAAACGAGAAAAACACTTCATGGTGTCCGTAAAGACGGACTCCGCGATCCCCATTTCCTGATAGGTCGGAAAAATGCGGCAGGCGCATTCCAGCTGGCAGTAAAGCATCTTCAGATGGTCCGGGTCGTCCGAAAGACAGGCGTCGAGTAAGCGGTAGGCCCCGGCGGCGGTTTCCGGGCGTGTGAGCTGCTCCAGATATACTTCGGCGCCCTTTGGCAGAAAGCCGCTTTGGAGCTCTTCCAGCCTCCCTGCGATTTCCGGCTGCAGGTCTATGGAGGCGTATAATTGCCGTAAATCCATATGCCGTTTCCCCCTTCCTCTGTAATCTCCGGCGCCGGCCTGCGGCAGGCGCCGTGGATTTTGCGTATATGGAAATTATATAGGAAAGGGAAGGAAGTATCAATATGAAAGATGCGTTCATCGTGGATTTTCATATCAGTTCATCCGCCCCGCAGGCTCCCGGACGCCGGGAGCCTGCGGGGTGGATGAACTGATTACGGATTTTCCGGATTGAAAAAGCCGGGGATCCTCTGTGGATTCCCGGCCGGCGATTCCTGTCTGTTCTAAAAAACTATAGTTTTTTGGAATAAAAATCGTCAGTCGAGTGAAATGGCAGCAGGGGTATAAAATCTGTTTGAAATGATGATCATTGTGACCGTGCTGCTGTCAAACAGTGGTGCGGTTTTATACTGGTTTCCGGCGGGCAGCGGCCCCCGCAGGACTGACGGTACCGATAACATGAGCCTGACTCCGTAACGAAAGGAGGGATGCCCTGTGAAGCGTCTGCATAAAAAACTGCACAGTCAAAGCGGGGCCTCCATCCTGCTGGCCCTGCTGATGTTCCTGATATGCGTCATGGCAGCGGCCTCCGTTCTGGCGGCGGCGGCCTCCAACGCGGGCAAAGCCATGAGCAACCGGGCGGAACAGCAGAAGTATCTGACCCTCTCGTCCGCCCTCCAGCTTGTCTGCGACGAGTTGATGGCGGCGGAATACCAGGGGAAGTACAGGCTCTATGAATGGGATGTGGAGACGACGACCGTTGAAACAATCGATCCGGACCCGGTTAACCCCGTCAAGATTACGACCGTTACCACGGAATCTTTTTTCTATTGCGAGCAAAGTGAAGGGACGTATTCAAAAGGGGATCTGAACGCTATCCCTCTCCTGCAGGAGGGGCTGGAAGAAGAACTGGATGAGATTTTCAGCAGGCAGTTTACGGATAGAGGCACAGGCTATAAAGCGTTGGATCCCATAAACCTGCAGCCCTCCACCATGCGCACCCTGACCGTCACCCTGGATACGGATAGCCTGGATGAGTATGGATATCCTAAGCCGGGATCGGTTCCGGCGGACTATGAGGTCTCCAACGTGGTTACCGTGGAAATGGTGCTGAACCATGAGACCCGCCACATCACACTGACCGCCTGGCTGGGGACGGGGGTGAAGCCGCCCGCCGCCAGCACCATGATTGCGGAACTGGTGGCTGTGGAGGGTACGGCCCCTGTCCTTGATTACGCACCGGCGGGCAGGAAGACGCTTCCCGAGGGCGAGACGATGCCGCCGCCGGGCAAGAAGCAGATGGAGATCAATGATAAAGAGGTCACGGTAGAGGTGACGTATAGGACGGAAGATGACAGCACAATCCTCTACACGGAAAAGATCGCCGGGGAGCCCGGCCACACCCCCATGAAATGGAAGCTGAACTGGATTAAGAAGGGGGAGGGATGATGAAGAGAAAATGGAAAGAGGAACGTGGGGAAACCATTATCGAGGCCCTCTCGGCGATCCTGATCGGGGCGTTGGCCGTGTCGCTGCTCTTTAGCGCGGCCCTGTCTTCCTGGACCATGAATGCGGGCACACAGGATTCGGACGATGTCTTCCGCACCAGCCTGGAAAATGCGGATGCCCGGAAGGCGTCCGCCGTTTCTACCGCTACCGCCACAGTAACCGTGGCATATACCGCTGCCGCGGACGGTTCTGCCGCGGGAGGCGACAAGGAGATGACCGTTAAGCTTTATGGAGGCAGGGGCGCCCTGTCCTATGCGCTTCCGTCGCCGTGAGAGAAAACGGAAAAGAGGCCGGCTGCCTGGATCTAAGAGAAAAAAAGGAAAAAATGTCGGCTGCTTGGATCTAAGAGGAAAAACAAAAAAGAGGCCTGCAGCCCGGATCTAAGAGAAAAAACGGAAAGGAACCGGAATCCCGGATATGAGAGAAAAACTGAGAAGCACCGGCGGCCTCACGATGGTGGAGACGCTGTGCGCGGTGGTGATCCTGATCCTGCTGTGCCTGATGATAAACACAGGCATCGAACTGACTGTGAAGAATTATTATGCGCTGACCTCGGAGTCGGAAACCGAGCTGCTGCTTGTCAGCCTGTGTGACGCCCTGGCCGACAAGCTGCGCTATACCGTGGTGACCAAAGAAGAAGGAGGCAGTTTATCCTGGAGCATCGGTGACGTTACGGTGGATGATGGCAAGGTTAAAGTCAATGGGGAACCGCTTCTGCCGGACGGCGCCTACGGGGACGAAGGCAGGTACCTGGCAGAACCGGGAGACAGCGGTACTATCATTACCTATGATCCCGATACAAACTGCTTTCAAATCGACCTGAAAGTAACCGTTAAGCCTACGGCTCCCGGGTACGGCGTCTACGGGAGCAGCATCTCCCAAAGTGCGAAGGTCTCTGTCCGCTGCCTGAACCCGCTGAGGACAGAGTAAGGAAAGAAGGAAGGAAACGGGGAAAAATACCGGCAGGCCGGGGATGGGAAAAGGAAATACCGGCAGGCCGGGGATGGGAAAAGGATATACCGGCAGGCCGGAAACGGGAAAAAGAAGTACCGGCAGGCCGGAAACGGGGCAAAAGAAATACCCGGAAAGAAGAAAAGCAAGAAAGAGGAGATGACACGATGAAATACGAGAAACTCGGCGACCTGCTGGTCAAGAGCGGGGCCATTACACCGGCCCAGCTGGACGAGGCCCTGGCACTCCAGGTAAACAGCGGTGAACGTCTGGGTTCTATCCTGCAAAAGCACGGCTTCATTACGGAGCACCAGCTCATCGACACGCTGATGAGCCAGCTGGGGGTGGAGTTTATCGACCTGAACAGCTGTGCGATCCCTCCGGAAATGGCACAGCTTCTGCCCAAGGGCACGGCAAAGAAGCATATGGTGGTCCCGGTGCGCGCCACGCGGACGGACGTCCACCTGGCCATGGCCGACCCTTTGAACTTTGTGGCCGTAGAGGAAGTGCGTGCGCTCACCCGGCGGCAGGTCATCCCCATGATCGCCACTGCCTCCGCAGTGGAGAGGGCGGTCCAGAACCTCTACAGCAACCAGGGGGCCATGCTGGCCATTGAAGAGATGCAGAGGGATCTTCTGGGCAGCCAGTATGGCGGCGGCGCCGTGGTACAGCCCCAGAGCGTGGCCGTGGATGAGGAAGAAGCCGGAGCCGCTCCCGCCATCCGCCTGGTGAACTCCATTATCGACCGGGCCTGCACCGAAGATGCCAGCGATATCCACATGGAGCCGGGGGAGGACAGCATGACGATCCGTATGCGTATTGACGGCGCCCTCCGGACCATCATCCCGGTCCCTCGGGAGCTGCAGAGCTCCGTGATTTCCCGTTTAAAGATTATGGCCCGCCTGGATATTTCCCAAAAGCAGCTCCCCCAGGACGGCCGGGCCAATGTCACCGTCCGGCAGGAAACGCTGGACCTGCGTATTTCCACCCTGCCCACCATCCACGGGGAAAAGGTGGTGATCCGTCTCCTGCGCAAGGCCCCGGAGCTGGTGACCATGGAGGGGATCGGCCTGGAGGGGGAGAACCTGGAGCGCTTCTGCAGCCTGGTGGACCACTCCGCCGAGGGGATCATCCTCATGGTCGGGCCCACCGGTTCCGGTAAGACCTCCACCCTGTATACCATCATCAACCGGCTCAACAGGGAGGAGGTCAACCTCGTTTCCCTGGAGGATCCGGTGGAATACCATATCGGAGGGGTCTGCCAGGTCCAGATCAACGACAAGACCGGCCTGACCTTTGCCAATGTCCTGCGCTCCGTCCTGCGCCAGGACCCGGACATCATCGCCGTCGGCGAGATCCGGGACGGCGAGACGGCCGAGATCGCCATGCGCGCGGCCATGACGGGACACCTGGTGCTCTCCACGATACATACCAATAACGCGGTGTCTTCGATAGACCGTCTCCTGGACATCGGCGTGGAACCCTACCTGATCGCAGGGGCGGTGAAGGGCATCATCTCCCAGCGTCTGCTGCGCAAGGTCTGCCCCTACTGCCGGAAGCCCTATACACCCTCGCAGGAGGAGCTGGCCGCCCTGGGCATGGCTCCCGGGGACTATACCTTCTACAAAGGGGAAGGCTGCAGCGAGTGCTTCGGGACCGGCTACCGGGGACGGACGGGCGTGTTTGAAATCCTGCCCATGACCTCCGCCATCCGTCATGCGGTCCACAGCCGGTCCGTGAAAGAGCTGGAGGCGGCCGTTTCCGGCGCCGATTTCCGTCCGCTGATAGAAAACTGCCGCAGGCTGGTACTGGAGGGCGTCACTTCGGGCGAAGAGGTCCAGCGTGTGCTGGGAGGCATATAAGGAGAGACTATGAAAGTCACAGAATATATCGAAAAGGCGCGCAGGGATGGGGCGTCCGACGTCCATCTGGTGTGCGGCCTTACCCCCCGTTTCCGGATCGACGGATCCATCCGGGAGATGGGAAGCGGACGGTTAACACAGGAAGACTGCCTGGCGGCGGCCCGGGAACTGGCCGGGCCCCAGCTTGACCGGGCGGAGGCCGTGGGGGAGCTGGATTTGGCAAAGACCGTCGCGGGGATCCGCTGCCGCGTGAACCTCTTCCGCCAGCAGGACGCCTGGTCCGCCGCCATCCGCCTTTTAAACGACCATATCCCGGATCTTGGCGAACTGGGCCTGCCGAAGGTGGTCGGAGAGTTTCCCCAATACAGCCAGGGCCTGGTGCTCATCACCGGAGAGACCGGGTCGGGCAAGTCCACCACCCTGGCCGCCGTGCTGAACCAGATCAACCGGAATGAGGCGAAGCATATCCTCACCCTGGAAGACCCCATCGAGTACGTCTATACGCCCGAGCGGTGTATCATCAACCAGCGGGAGGTGGGGAGGGACACCCAGTCGTTTGCCGCGGGCCTGCGCGCCGCCCTGCGTGAGGATCCGGACGTGATCCTGGTGGGGGAAATGCGCGACCTGGAGACGATCGAGACGGCCCTCACCGCTGCGGAGACAGGGCATCTGGTCTTTGGCACCGTGCATACCAACTCCGCCGCCGATTCGGTGGACCGGATCGTGGACGTATTCCCCTCCGGCCGCCAGCAGCAGATCCGGCTGCAGCTGTCCATGACGCTGAAGGCCGTCCTCAGCCAGCAGCTGCTGCCCAAGGTGGGAGGAGGGAGGGTGCTGGCCTGTGAGGTCATGAAGACCGACGGGGCTATCCGCAACCTGATCCGGGAGGGGAAGACGCCTCAGATCGCCAACACCATCCAGACCACCGGGAACGTGGGGAACATCCTGATGGACAGGGCGCTGGGAACCCTGTACGCCGCCGGTACCATCGACCGGAAGACCTACGAGGGGGCCATACGGGACCAGTCCCAGGCCGGGGCAAACGGCCCGCAGCCTTCCGGGAAAATCCCGCAGCCGCCGGCAGGAGGGATGCGCGGCCCCGGGCTGAAGCGTCCGTTCTGATAAGAAGGAGACTGATTTATGCCTACATATAAATATGAGGGCGGCTACAGCAGCGGCGAAAGGGTCTCCGGCGTGGTGGAGGCCGTGAGCCGTACCGACGCCGTGAACCAGATCCGCCAAAGCTGCGAGATCGTCCTCTCCATTAAGGAGGTCCCCAAAGCCGCTGCCCGGGACCCTTTGTCCAAACTTCATAAGATCAACGCCAAGAGCCTGTCCCTCACCTGCCGGCAGTTTTCCATTATCCTCAAAGCGGGCCTGCCCCTGGTACAGGCCGTGGACCTGGCGGCGGGCCAGTGCTCCGACAAGAACCTCTCCGCCCTCCTCCGCCAGGTATCCGAGGACGTATCCAACGGCTGGTCCTTAAGCTACAGCTTTGAACAGCGCGGCGCCAAAGCCCTCCCGGTCACTTTCCGGGAGACCATCCGGGCCGGGGAGGAATCGG
The DNA here is from genome assembly GCA_021770245.1 of Lachnospiraceae bacterium. Lineage (GTDB taxonomy): Bacteria > Bacillota > Clostridia > Lachnospirales > Lachnospiraceae > Eisenbergiella. Next base: position 6,480 of record JAETRI010000049.1, on the reverse strand, counting down.
GCGACCTGCTCTCCTCCTTCGAACGTATGGCGGATTATTTCGAGCGGATGAACAAGACGCGGGAGAGCGTGACGTCTGCCTTGACCTACCCCGCTTTCGTCATCTTTGTGGCGGTGATCGTCGTGGCCATCATCATGGGCTATGCCGTGCCCACGTTTACGACGCTGTTTGAATCCATGGGGATCGAGCTGCCCTGGCCGACGCGGATCCTCATCGCCACCAGCCGCTTCGTCCAGAAATGGGGCCTGGCGGTGCTGGGCCTGATCCTGCTGGCCGTCTTCCTTTTGCGGCTGTACGCCCTTACGGAAAAGGGAGGGCTGGCCCTGTCGCGGTGCCAGCTGAAGCTGCCCGTAATCGGGAACATCGTACGCATGTCCAACTCCAGCCAGTTTTCCCATACGATGAGCATGCTGCTCACGGCGGGGATGCCCATCCTGCAGGCCATCGATGTGGCCGGCAGGACGATGACGAACCTGTGCATGTCTGCGGAGGTACTGGATACCCTGCCCGGGGTGGAGGGAGGGCATCCGCTGGGGGAATGTCTGGGCTATGCCAAAGAACTGCCCGCCATGCTGACGCAGATGGCGGCGGTGGGCGAATCCTCCGGTTCCATGGAGGATACGCTGAACGTATTGGCCGAGTACTACGACAACGAGACGGAGGTGCGCGTCAAGCGGGCCATCAGCCTTTTGGAACCCGCCATCATCGTGGTGCTGTCTGTCTTTGTGGTCATCATCCTGCTGGCCGTCTATCTGCCCATGTTCAGCATGTACCAAGGCATATAAATTTCGGTATTCCGCCCTCGCCAACCCGGGGCTGTGGATATACATACCTAAAATGACAAGTAAGGTTGAAAGGAAGGTATCTATTTTATGAACAATCTGAAAGAGAAACTTAAGAAACAGGGCGGCTTCACCTTGATGGAAATGCTGATCGTGGTGGCCATTATTGCGATCCTGATTGCGATCTCCATCCCGATTTTTTCTAGCGCGCTGGAAAAAGCCCGCCAAGCCACCGACGCTGCCAATGAACGTGCCGCTAAGGCGGAGATTGTTGCACAGTACTTACTGGGGGAGGTAACTGGTGGCACTACGGCTTACTATTACAATGCCCAAGACGGCTGTTTGGAAACGGATGTTGCTGACGCTGCCCCAGCATATGGAAAGTGCTCAACTCATGAGGACAGAATTATACAGGTTAAGATTGATACGAATGCTGTTGTGGATATTAAATGGGTGAAAGACGATGGCAGTGATCCCCAAGAGAACTTGTGCATGACAGCAATCAACACCCCTTAAGTATGACCCACATCACATCTCCCCCGCCCCCTCCGGGTTGGCGCAGGGCGGGGGAGGACGCCTCACAGGGGGCGTCCTCCGCACTGCCCCTGTCCTCCTTCCGGCCTCATACGCCGGAAATGAGAAAGTCCGGGACCGCGCGGAGACCGTCCCCTGCCTAAATGGATTGTCCAGGCGGTACGGAAAATGTCACTTTCAAAAAACGCCCCATAGGATGCCGGTATTTCCCTTCCCAAAGACGCCCGGACGGTGCGGAAAGCAGCTTGTCCATAGAGGGCCCGGCAGGGTGCAAACCCGCTTCACCCAAAGGAGGAACCTATGGAAGAAGAACAGATCATCACCGCATTTCTCTGCTTCTGGCTGGCCGTATCCGGCGCGGCTCTGGGGAGCTTCCTGGACTGCGCCGTCTCCCGCTGGGCGGCAGGGGAACCGGGATTTCTGAAGGGCCGCTCCCGCTGCGCCTCCTGCGGCCATACGCTGGGGATTTGGGATCTGATCCCGGTATTCAGTTTCCTTTACCGCCGGGGACGGTGCAGATACTGCGGGGAGCGGATCCCTGCCGGCTGCCTGGCCTCCGAGCTGGCGGGCGCCCTGGCCCTGGCCGGGCTTGGCCTGCGCTTCGGCCCGTCCCGGGAGCTGGCCCAGTGGGCGGCCCTCGCCGCCCTCCTGCTGGCCTTAAGCCTCACGGACAGAGAGAAGCGGATCATCCCCGACGGCCTGCTGCTTGCGGCGGCCGCAAACCGGGCGGCCTGGTTTTTACTCCTGGGACAGGGGAAAGGGGAGATCCTGGCAGCGGCGGCGGCCTGCGCCATCCCGGCTGCCCTGCTGGCCCTGGTCCTGGTATTCGAAAAACTGTCCGGGAAGGAAGCCATGGGCGGCGGCGACATCAAACTGCTCTTTATCCTGGCCCTCTATCTGGGCTGGGCGGAGATGCTGCTCACCCTGCTGGCTGCCTGCCTGCTGGGCCTTGTCTGGGCCGCGCTTACAGGGCACGGGAAGGGGTCCGCCCTCCCCTTCGGGCCTTTCCTGGCGGCTGGGGCGGTGCTTACGGTATGCTGCGGCGGGCCGGTGCTGGCCTGGTACTTCAGCCTGTTTTGAGAGGAGAGAAGGGAGGGGGATTTTCAGATCTTTTCCTTCCCCCTGATTTGTATGTGCGCGAAAGCGCGGATGGGAGCCAACTATGGGAAAAACGCGGCTGGGATTCGACATCGGAAGCAGCAGCCTGAAAATCGCGGTCCTTCGGAAAAAGGAGGTCCGCGTCGAAGAAGTCCGTCTGCCGGAGAATATGGTGGACGATTCGGGACAGATCATTCTGCCCCATGCCTTTGCGCAGTTTTTGAAGCAGACCAGGAAGGAACTGTCCCTGCCACGCGGGCGGGCGTCCCTGGTGCTTCCGCCCGGCCAGGTGATCTGCCGCCTGGTGAACCTGCCGCGCATGACCGAGGAGCAGCTCAAGATGAACCTGCCCTATGAATTTTCGGACTTCATCCTGGGCATGGCGGACCAGTACTGCTGCGACTATGCGGCCTGCGCCGCCTCCGAAGAGGAGGAAGAGGAACGGAACGTGCCTGTCATGGCGGCGGTGGCCTCCAAGCAGATCCTGGCGGGCTATACGAAGATGTTCCGACAGGCGGGCCTGCATCTGAAGACCGTCCTGCCCCAGGAGATGGCTTTGATACAGCTGTGCCGGAACCGGGAGACGGAGGAATTCTGCTTTGTGGATCTGGGCCACCAGGTCACAAGGATTACCGTCGTCAACAAGGACCGGATCCAGGCCACCAGGCAGATCGCCCTGGGCGGACGGAACCTGGATGGTATCGTGGCGGCAGAGACGGGCGTGGATCCTTTCCTTGCCAATACGCATAAGGTTTCGAATTTCCGGGATGTGCTGGGCCTCCCCGCCGTGGCCGAGGTGTGTGAGCAGATAGCCGTGGAAATCCTGAAGGTGATCAACTTCTACCGGTTCACCTACCGCTCCAACAGGCTGGAGGGGATCTACCTGGTGGGCGGCGGCGCGGCCATGCCGCAGCTGCGGGAGAGCATCGCAAATGCGGTGGATCTGCCCCTGCTGGAACCGTCGGATCTGCTGCCGGAGGCCGGGGAATCTGCCGCCGCAGGGATATTTGCCGCGGGCGCGGCCATGGGAGGGGAATGAGATGAAGAAGAAAGCCTATCGGCTGAAGAGCTCCATGAACCTTTTCTACAAACCCGATCGTACCACGAAGCCGGCCACCGTGGCGCTGTACGTGCTGTTCGTCCTGGTGTGCCTGCTGGGGCTTAGTAAACTCTTGATTTATGACCTCTGGGTGGAGGTCGAGGAGGCCCGGCATACCCTGGCCGTGGAAGAGGGACGTTTAAACGACGTGATGCTCCAGCTTGCGGACTACGACGAGGTGAAAGAACGCTACTGCCGTTATGCCGCCACCGACGAGGAGCGTGCGTTAATCGACCGGATGGAAATCCTGTCCCTGCTGGACAAAACGGTGGGGACTGCCGCCTCCATGCAGGTCATTTCCGTTACCGGGGACACGGTCCAGCTCGAGTTCTCCGGCGTGACCCTGGCAGAGACCGCGCAGATCGTTAAAAGGCTGGAGGAGTCGCCCCTTGTGGCCTCCACCATGGTGAGCACGGCGTCCACGACACAGGAGGAAGGTTCTGCGGTGGATTACAGCGCGCCGGTGAAGACAAACATAACGATCCTGCTGCAGAAGGAGGTGGAGGAGGGATGAGAAGACAACTGACGGCCCGGGAATGGATGCTGCTGGGCGTGCTGGGCGTGCTGGTGCTGGTCAGCGGCTATATCCTGCTGTACTATACGCCGATGACGGCGGAGCGTGACCGGTGCCTGGGGACGGCGGAATCCTGCCGGGTCGAGACGGAGGCGGCACAGTACCGTCTGGACGAAAAGAACCGGATGGAAAAGGAGCTGGAAGAGTTGTTTTCAATAACACCGGCGCTCCTGGGCATTTCGGACTACGACAACCTCAAGCCGGTGATGTTCGAACTGAACTCGATCCTGTCAGGGACGCAGGACTATACCCTTACCTTCGGGACGGTGGACACGACGGAATCCATCGTCCGCCGGGAAATTTCCATGGTCTTCAACACCGTGGACTATGAGTCCGCCAAGACGGTGCTGCAGCGGCTCCACGACAGCTCTTACCGCTGTATGCTGGACGACATTCACATCTCCATCGGGGACGGCCAGGTCTTCGCTCTGTGGGACAATCTTGGCCCCTCCTTTGGGAGCAATCCGGGCAATGTGACGGTCACCGGAACCATCGTATTCTTCGAGTATCTGGCAGAACCCACGGAGGCCGTTTCGGAATAGGAGGCCGCAGGATAAAGGGCCGGGGAGAGCGTATTTGTTGGAATAGATTTACATCAATTTTACACCAAAGAAGATAAAAGAGCTTTGATATAAAGATATGATCATATTTATAAACTGAATATTTTGGACACATAAATAAGTCAGTGAATAACCTGAAAGGGCTGTCCGCTGGCTTATTTTGATGCCCAAAATTCCCACACAATAACCTGAAACGTCTGTATGAGCCTCATAGAGTGTTACAGCCTCATTTTGTGATTGTAGAATCTCGCTCAACTTAAACTGTTATTTCATAGCGCAGCTTATAGCTGCAATCAAATATTCATGAAAAAAGTGATTGCATAAAGACTTATAAAGATTTATAATACCTACTGGAATAAAGGAAGATTCTTCAGGGTCGGGTGCAATTCCCTACCGGCGGTGATGCCGTGGACGCAGGCGCGTCCCGGAAAAGTCCGCGACCCGCTTATGGCGGCTGATCCGGTGCGAATCCGGAACCGACAGTACAGTCTGGATGGAAGAAGAGCAGATACCAGGATATCTACAAACCGTTTCCCTCTGCGGCCCTGCCGTCGGGAAGGACGGCGAAATCCTGGAAAACGCCGTACATCGACCCGGGGAGCAGGTTCCCCGGGATTTTTTATTCTCCGGGGATTTTTTGCCTTGTTCCGGAGGATGACGGAAGGATTTTCCCAAACGGGCGGGAGAGTCAAATCGCTCACGCCCCCTTATGTGTACGCGCGCCGGAGCGCGCAGATGGGAGCCAGATATGAACAGCTTAATGCAGACAGTAACCGAAAACCTGATCTTTGTCCTGGAATTTTTGGGGATCGTGGTATCCATGGTGGTGATCGCCTACGCGGCGGAACGCCTGGAAAAGAAAAAGAGCGGCCGGAGCGAGCGGACGCTGACCACGAGAAAGATAGCCATGATCGGTGTATTTTCCGCGATCGCCACGATCCTGCATATGATGGACTTCGCGGTGCCCTTTGCCCCCGGCTTTTACAAGCTGGACTTCAGCGAGCTTCCGGCCCTGATCGGAGCGTTCGCGTTCGGCCCGGTGGCCAGCGTCATGATCGAATTCTGCAAGATCGTCCTGAAGCTGCTGTTTAAGGGCACCTCCACCGCCTTTGTGGGCGATCTGGCCAATTTTGTGATCGGCTGCAGCTTCCTGCTTCCGGCGTCGATTCTGTATCTTTTTCATAAAACGAAGAAAAACGCCGTCGCAGGCTGTGTGGCGGGGACGCTCGTGATGACCGTTTTCGGCACGGCTTTCAACGCCGTATACCTGCTTCCCAAATTCGCCCAGCTCTACGGCCTGCCTCTGGAAAACATCATCGAAATGGGCCACGCCATCAATCCGGCCATCAATAACGTCGCCACCTTCGTTATCTTTGCCGTTGCGCCCATGAACCTGTTAAAGGGTGGGATCGTATCCCTGGTGACTATGCTGGTATATAAGAAGCTGAGCCCGATCCTTCATTCTTCCAGGTAACGTCGGCAGACGCCAAAAGGGGGAAACAGACAGGACAGCAGGAACGGCCCTGCGCCGCAGGGCCGTTCCTGCTGTCCTGGGGAAACAATAGAGAATGGCAGCAGAAAAGTTTAGCCTGCATTAAATTCGCCGTTCCTTATCCGCTGTGGCCGGGCACAGGTTTGACATAAATGAGAAAAAAGCTTGCGGCCTTTCAAACGATGGTCTATAATAAAGACACATCAGACGTGAAAATCAGTTCGTCGGCCCGGTTCCGGTCCGGCAGGGTATCTTTGGCACTTCGCCAACATTTTCACACACTATATTTGTTGGCAGGGCCGATACTTAAAGGAAACCGGAAAGCGGAGCCTTTTCGTCCG